>NZ_SVET01000003.1 GCF_015057245.1 Pseudobutyrivibrio ruminis | reverse complement strand
ATACTAATAGATCGAAGGTTTATTCTAAAAAGAAGATATGTAGTATCGGAATACTGTGTGAAGTTTTGAGGTTGCTATAAGAGAAGTAGCAAGCAAGAGCTTGCTTTTTTCGTAGAGAAACCACTATTTGGGGGCGTAGCTCAGTTGGGAGAGCACCTGCCTTGCAAGCAGGGGGTCAAGAGTTCGAATCTCTCCGTCTCCATTATTCCTCAATAGCTCAGTTGGTAGAGCACTCGGCTGTTAACCGAGTTGTCGTAGGTTCGAGTCCTACTTGGGGAGCTTATCCTAAAACATCGGGGTGTGGCTCAGTTTGGCTAGAGCACCTGGTTTGGGACCAGGGGGTCGCAGGTTCGAATCCTGTCACCCCGACTAATTGAATATTTGCGGGTGTGGTTCAATGGTAGAACATCAGCCTTCCAAGCTGAATACGTGGGTTCGATTCCCATCACCCGCTCTTACATTAATATCATGCGCGATTAGCTCAGCTGGCAGAGCACCTGACTCTTAATCAGGGTGTCCAGGGTTCGAACCCCTGATCGCGCATTTTAATATGGCGAGATAGCTCAGTTGGCTAGAGCACGCGGTTCATACCCGCGGTGTCGAGGGTTCGAATCCCCCTCTCGCTACTTTTTATTATGTGTGTGTAGCTCAGCTGGATAGAGCACTTGGCTACGGACCAAGGTGTCGGGAGTTCGAATCTTCTCACGCACGCTAAAAAAGACTTTGGATAATTCCAAAGTCTTTTTTTTAGCTATTAGCTGTAAGCAATTCTTCTATTTTCATATTTCTATCGTCGATGTAGATGTCACAAGTTATTTTTCTACTGTTATTTCCGTAAAGCTCAACTATTTCTGGAAGGTTATCATTGATTGCATCAAAAATAAGGCCGTGCTTTTTACACCAGTCAGTAGCATCTTCAAGAGGCTTGCCAGCGCGACAGGTCCAAAGAATGATTTTGCTTCCGGATGCTTTTTGTTTTTTTAGGTATTGTATTAGCGGTAGATTAGGCTTGCCTAGATTAGGCCAATCACTGAAACATAGTGTATTATCGAAATCTACTGCAATGATTTGATTTGCAAGTTCCATAGGCTTTCTCTCCATGTTTGTATTTGTATATGAGATTATGCAGCTATGTATTCTAAATAATCGTCCTCTGTAGCAAATAACTCGTATTCGCCATCAACATATCCCATATATCCTGCGTCAATAATGTATCCTTTCATAAAAACACCTCCGTATATGTTGCTATTTACTGTATTAACTGTGTATATAGTAACTTATGAAGGTGTCCATATTTACTCCCATCAAAGAGAGGATAAGTCTAATAACGACTTAATAGTATTTTCTCTGCAACAACATCTGATAATGCATAAGGAATTAATTCTTCAGGACTTGAGGAAGGATTTATCCATTCATCAATTTTATTTTCAGGTAGCATTAAGGGCATTCTGTCATGTATTTGCTTAAGATTTTCTGTTGGTTCTTTTGTAAGAATAACGAATACTGGATATCCATTTTCAATATTATATAAACCGCAAAGCCAGGTGATAGTAGAACCATTTGGCTGTATTGCGTATTTGTCTCCAGTTTTGACTCGACCATCTGGGTTTCTAAAATGTTCCCATTCAAAATAGTATGATGCTGGAATAATACATCTGTGAGTTCGCCAGGCTTCTTTGAAAGTGGGCTTTATGCTGGCAGTTTCGTAGCGAGCATTGAAGATTGATCGTTTATTATCTCTGCCGATGAACCCCCATTGCATTGGAAAGACACTTCGCGCTCCCTTTGAATTAGGAGCTATAACGGGAACGATATCAGTTGGACGTACTTCGCCGTCAGTGATAAGTGGCTTGGCATGGGTATCGATAAACTTTGTTGTGAGAGAAGAACGCTCTGCTATTTCAATAATATCTTTTAATCCTGTAAGGCTTTTTTCTAAAGCATATCTTGTACACATAATAATTCTCCATTTATCGAACATAATTTCCGAAAATATGTTTGCTTTTTGTAATCAGATGATACACCCTAAAGAAGTGTTTTTCAATCCCGAACATTAATGAAATTTTTATGAAAAAACAGAACAAAAATTAGTTACAACTAACCTCAGGGGACTTAATTAAGTCCCATTTTATTAAAGCACTATGATATACTTTGGATAGTAGATATGTAGGGAGAAATGCTTAATGTAGGTGGTTTATGAAAATATTACTTGTTATTGATGTACAACAACGATATTTAAAGAACTATAAACCAGATTTGGTTGAGAGGGTAAATAATAGAATAGCTGAGGCAATAAAAAAAGATATTCCTGTAGTTTATGTTAGAAATACAGGAAGAAGTGGCAAGGATGATAATTTTGATTTAGCCGAAGGACTATTAATTGAATCGGATTGTATATTTAAGAAAAGATTACCTAGTGCTTTTTCTAATGCTGACTTTGAATTGTTTCTTAACAAAATGAAGGTTGAAACTATAAATGTTGTTGGAGTTGATGGAAGGTGCTGTGTATCTAGAACAGTTATGGATGCATTAGAAAAGGGCTACAAAGTGAATCTTCTTATGGATGCAATAGAAGCTCATAATGATAAATTCTATTATACGGAACTAAAGACCATGGAACAAAACGGTGCTGTGGCTTATATGAAATTGGAAAAAATGTAAACAATAGCGTCTATCAATAGATAGGCGCTATTGTTTGCACATGAAGAAATTCACCCTCAGGTTCATGAGTGGTACATAGACGTTTCTGGAAGAATTCTCCTTTATGCTTAATATTTTTTTCTTTCATGATTGTTAGAGGAAGTGACAAATCCCAAATCTTTTCACAGAGTTTGCCCTCATCGTCGTATTCTGTAGGAATACTATATTCATATACAAAACATTTACAATTGCCAACAGGAATTATTGTTTGTTTATCGTCAGTGGAAATTTGTTCTGTTAAATCTGGTTGGATTGCACCCCACATTCTTTCGAATTTTCCAGGTTCTAATTGGTATGCTGAAGAATCTTGCATTTTGACATATTGGGTGGCATTCATACTAAAGTTGTCTTTCCAAATAGCAGAATCTCTTCCTTGTTTTCGTTTATCAAAATCAATAAATGTAAAATAGGACAATGGTAATTCTTCTATGCGCCAGCTTTCTTTGTTTTTAATTCTATCTAGAGCAGAAGTGGTGTCATCAATTTGATTCATTAAAAACAGTAAATTAATGATTTCTTCGCGTTTGGCTTGAAGAGCATTTTTATAGACATCAAGACGTTCTTCAAGACTTGATGTATCAATAATTGATTTTGCATCCTCCAGTGATATCCCCATGTTATTTAACTGTTGTAGCTCAATAAAATGGATGATTTGAAAATCAGCATAATATCTGTAGGCTCTGTCATCCTTCCATATAGGTTTTATTAAATTCTTTTTATCGTAGAACTTGAGATATTCAGGGGATACCCCTACCATTTTGGCGTATTCACCAATAGACATAAATGATTTTGACATAACATTAAAACCTCTCCTTTAGCCATTATATAGGCAGAATTAACAAATATCAACGACCATATTTTCCTTGCTCGGTAGTAACTACCGGCCAATATAATCAAGGAAAATCATAATTTATCAAAGGAGAAGGATGAATATGAAGAGAAAGATTTTTTTAGCATTAGCTCTAGTTTTAGCGCTAGGAGCAACAGGGTTTTCAAGCATTAATGTTTATGCAGCTACGAACGTTTCTGTGGAAAACCAGACCGCAACAGCTAGTTTAGTGAAAAACACACAGTTTGGAGCAGTGGAAGGAACAAGTAAAGATAATTGTAATGTATGGTATTCAATTCCATATGCAGCTGCACCTACAGGAGATTTGCGCTGGGAAGAACCACAAGATCCATCAGCTTGGACAGATGTATTAGATTGCACCTCTTTAGGCAATAAAGCAATTCAGGCAGGAACAGATTATGCAACAGGTGAGACAGTTGTATCTGGCTCTGAAGATTGCTTGAATTTAGATGTATATGCGCCAAATAATGCAAAGGATTTGCCAGTGCTTGTATACATTCACGGTGGAAATAATCAGACCGGAAGTTCATCAGAAATTGAGGGATCACAGATTGTTGTAGATGAGAACTGCATTTATGTATCTTTAAATTACAGACTTGGAATATTAGGATTTAACGCACTTCCAGCATTCCAGACTGATGCAGATTCAACAGGAAATTACGCAATGCTTGATATTGCAAAAGCTCTAGATTGGGTTCGTGCAAACATCGAACAGTTTGGAGGAGACCCAAACAATATTACTGTTTCAGGATTTTCAGCTGGTGGACGTGATGTTATGGCAATGCTCATCAGTCCTGTCTTTGAAGGCAAATTTGATAAAGCAGTAGTATATTCAGGTGGTATGACAGTTGCGGACGAAGATGCAAGTGCTGATAGAATAGCAGAAGCAGTTGCTCCACTTGTTGTAGAAGATGGCTTAGCATCAAATGAGGAGCTGGCAAAGGCGTGGTTACTATCTAGTGACCCAGCGGTAGTTACATATATGAAGTCTGTTGATGCAGATCGTTTATGTCAGCTTATGTCAAATGCAGGAATAAGAATGAGTGTGTTCCCTCATCTTTATACGGATGATGTGGTAATTCCTTCAGAAGGCTTTGATACTACTAATTACAATAGTGTACCAATTCTAATGCTCACAGGCGAGACAGAGTTTAGTTTGTTCTCGGCATTTGATGGATATTTCTATAGTCCAGACATGATGGCATTAGATTCTCAAACACAGGATTTAGCAAAGTCATTTGCAATTGAATATGGCTCTGAGATGTACAGAATATTTAATGCACAGTGTTCAGCACAAAAGATGTATGCAAGTTATGATGACAATATTTATATTTGTCAGGTTAGATATGGTAGTGATGACAGTGCAACCCAAATCCCAATGATGGGATCATTCCATGGAATCTTTGTCCCAATGCTTACCGATAATCATTCATATGGAAGCTTTGCAAACTTTGAAAATCCAGGATATCAGAATATGGCAACAGTATTTGACAGCTATCTGAGCAACTTCCTGGTATCAGGAAATCCAAATGGTGATTCACTTGCTACATGGAATAATTGGACACCAGCAAATCCTGTATCATTAGTACTAGATGCTGATGATTCGAATGCTATTGTCACTGTAGAAAACACAACTTCATCTTACAAGCAGATAATTGGTCAGATGGAAGCAGACAACAGTATTTCAGATGATGTTAAGAATCTTATGATTGACCATGTAATGAATGGAAGATGGTTCTCAGATGTATTAGATGAGACATATAAAGATTAAGTAGAAAAAAGGAACTCTCCAATGAGAGTTCCTTTTTTAATCCAATTCCTGTTCAAAGTATGATATTAACGTATTTACGTTAGTGTCGGAGTGTTCAACTTCTCTAGAATATAGATATATGTTTTGGGCTAAGTCCATATTAAGATGTGCAGCTTGAATCATCATAATCCAATGAGTGCTCATTATGGCAATCATAGCTCTGGCATAAATCTGTCCATCATAT
The DNA here is from genome assembly GCF_015057245.1 of Pseudobutyrivibrio ruminis. Taxonomy (GTDB): domain Bacteria; phylum Bacillota; class Clostridia; order Lachnospirales; family Lachnospiraceae; genus Pseudobutyrivibrio; species Pseudobutyrivibrio ruminis_E. The sequence goes on along the minus strand of NZ_SVET01000003.1, from coordinate 229,132 downwards.
ACAGCGCCGCAGAAGTAATTAAATAGAAGAGAAATAAGTATCTTTTCAAAAACAAAGGTTGCATCCTCTGAAAATTGTTTTGCTGGATTGTTATTCCAATAGGATATTGTTTCTCTAATAGTTTCATGCCATGATTCTTCTAACACTTCTAATTCAAGAAGGGTGTCGAGTCCACTCATGGCATATTCTAATGAAATGGTGGACTTATCTTCATAGGAGATGTTATCCATCTCAAAGATTTCACCTTCATCGTAGAGATTCTGCAAGGCAAATGCAGAACTTCTAATGCGTTCCAACCGTTCTGAAAAAGGAAGAGAGCTATCTTTTGCAAGCTCAATCATTTTATCTCTAGCATATTCCAACTTGTCAAAGAGCAGAAAGTCAAAGTCTTCAAATTCTTCTGGGTCGTCGAAAATATCATCCTCAGTTTCCTCAAATGAAAAAGAATAGTCAGGGGCCATAAGCATTCTAACTGCCTCAGGACATGAAAGAGATAGTGAATATTCGCGGATGTCCTGAAATTCTTCTACATGACGAGGATACTTGCCACAGGTGTTACAAAGATAGCTTTCCCCTAAAGTAGATTGCAAATCACAAAGACCTGTTTCATTAAGCATGCTACAGCGTGTATTGTTTTGAAGAAAAGAGCCTTCTTCATAATTAATAGAAGATTTTAATCTATGTCCAAAGTCTCCAGATGTGGTAGCGTATTTATCAAGACTATCCTCATCAATCATGATTTGCCAACCGATACAGCAGCTTTTGGGACATTTATCGGCAATGCATTTGAAGTTATCAAAATCTTTTTGTTTTCTGTAAATCATAAAAATACCTCTAAAATAAATCTTTACCATGGTATCACGTATAGGAATGAGTTGCTAGTCATTGCATCAATCTGTAACATGGACTATTATGTCATGAGAATAAAATAGCAGATAAAAGAGGACAATATTTTGAGAATACTATTAGTACGACATGGACAGACAGATTTAAATGCACAAAAAAGATTGCAGGGAAGTTCTGAAATCCCCCTTAATGAAAGAGGGCGTCAGCAGGCGAGAGAGACACATGAGCTAGTGAAAAGTCTTGGCCTTATTCCAACAAAACTAATAACCAGTCCACTGGGAAGAGCAATTGAGACAGGCTGTGTAGTAGCTGGAATTGATATTAGTGACTATCAGGAAAATGAAATAACTAAGGACAATAAGCCTGATGATGTGGTAATTGAGCCAGATTTAATAGAAATGTCTTTTGGAATATATGAACAGAAAAATATGGAACAGGAAAATCCGGAATTTCTTGTTGAATGTTTCGATAAACCTGAAACTTATAATCCTCCTGAGGGTGGTGAAAGCTATGACGAGGTTATAGCAAGAGCAGGACGTGTGATAGAAAAAATCAGAAGTGCTATAAAAACAGGTCAGTTTAATGATGATGACATTGTTATGCTGGTAAGCCATGGGGCACTTAGTCATGCTATTTTTGAGACTATTAAAAATACTCCACGAAGCCAGTATTGGGATGTGGATTTCAACAACTGCGCCATAGCAGAATTGTTTATAAGTGAAGATGGCACAGAAGACAATTACCAGTTTATCTCAGATGGATTTGAGAAAAACTGGTAATTGATAATAGTATTACTCAGAGTAGACAACCTTGTTGCGGCCAGTTTCTTTGGCTTCATACAAGGCTTTGTCGACTTTGGCAAAGGATTCAATTTTATCCATATCCTTGCTTATTAGGCAAACACCGATACTTATAGTTACCTGATCAACAGGCGTAAAATCAGTTACAGATACTCTTATGCGGATACGTTCTGCCACATTAATAGCAGTTTCTTTATCGCAATTTGGAAGAAGACACATAAATTCTTCTCCACCCCAACGTGCAAAAATTGCATTGTCTGGAAGTCTTTCCTTTATTGTATTTACAACTCCTGTAATTACTTGATCTCCTACGTCATGACCATAGGTATCATTAACTCGCTTGAAGTGATCAATATCAAACATAATCATAGCGATGGTATCAAAGGCAGAAATATTGTGGACTAGCTCATCATAATAATAGTCAAGAGCTGCCCGATTATAGATTTTTGTAAGCTGATCATGACTAGCCATATTTGCAAGAAGGTTTATATTCTCATTTAAATCTTCTGTTGTTGATTCCAGGAATGAAATAAGTCGATCTCTTAAATCTATAACCTCAGGCTCAGCTTGTAATCGTGGGTCTGTAATAGGAGAGGTATCTGCGACTGGTTTGTTACCTTCCTTTATACCTACAGCAACAAGAGAACCATTTAATAGGCCATCGCCATGCTCGTCGTAAAGAAGCTCTCCGTATCCACATGACCAGGTTACATTAGGATTAACCTGTTTAAAGTATGAAAATTCTCTTTCAGCTAGTTCATCCCCCATAAGAGTTCTACGGCTCATGCATGCATAAATTAATATTGCATCAGGATTAAACTCCTTCATCTTATTAGCACAGGTCAGCGATTCATCCAAAAGATAATTTGCTTTAGCGTAAGCTAAACTGAATTTTGTACCTTCTGGTATTTCAATTCCAAACTGAAGAGAGGTTACTGTGTGCTTTAATGCAACACGGGCAACCAGCTTATTATTGTGCTTAAAAATAAAAGGAAATGCTGCTGTATTCTCGAAAAAGTATTCATTAATAGGAACCCCTAGATACTTATTATATACAGTGACAGCAGGCTTATCATTTATTTTGTAAACTTTTCCATCAGATGAGCTTTCTGTAACAGTAAAGGAGTTTCCTAAAGGTTTCCAGCCAAAACTATAGTGGGTGGTTATCTCCAGAGTAGGTCCGTGAAATACCACAATTACCATACCTCTTTCATATACGTTGTTGTTATGGAAAACCAAAGACTCGTCTGATTTTAAAGTTGAAGTGCCAGCCAAGGCTCCGAACAAAGGAATATTAGGATACTTCGCTGTTACTACATCTATAAAATCCTGAGGAGTCAGCGTAATATCGGAGCCCATTATTAGAATGCCTTTTACATCTTTGATGTTTTCAAGTTCTTTACATAATTCAAGACCTACATCCTTAGGTGTAAACATATTACAGTCATAAGAGAAGGCTGTATAATCGTTTTCTTCAAATAAAAGAACGGACACAACCGGAAATTTTGCGGCATGAGTATCATGGGTCATTGCGCAGTGAGAAGTCATACCGATGATTGTTATTTCTGGAAGTGCAATATGAGCATACTCCAATCCTTTTTTTATATAATCAATATCGCCACTAGGTTCCACAGCTTGAAAAAGCACTTTTTTATGTGGAGTTTCTTCAATAAAATTTAGAAGCTGAAGGGCAACAGTGTTCATTTCGTCAGCTTTGTCAAATACGATAGTTTTTTGCTTCATCTTGCCTCCTAAAACGATATGTCAATATTGTCACTATGGTACATAACGTGACACTATTAGTATATTGAAAAAAAAACAACATTTCATGGAAATTGTGTGAACTTGCTCGAAAACAGAAAATATTTGTGATACAGTTAGGTTGCTGGGGAATATATTGTCAGAAAGGGGTAATTATGCAAATATCAATTGGTACATCAATGAAGGCTGATGTCAATTCAGCCGTAGCCGAAGTTATTGGGAAGGCTAATAATCCTAAATTATTAATTTTATTATGCGCATATGAACACTTGAAAGACGCTTCGGAACAAATTGCTAATAAGTTCCCTGGTGTTGATTTAATCGGCACAAGTACAACGTCTTATTATGAATCAGAAGCATCAGATAAGCGAATGGTTTTGATTTCGTTTGGTGCAGATGCAGAGGTTGAAGTAGGAATCTTGCGAAATCTATCGAAGGCACCTCTTCAGGATATTGCATCAATGGAACAGAAGGTTTCTAAGATTGGGGCAGGAGATGGCAACACAGTTTGCATTGAGTTCTGTACTAATGATGAGGAACGTTTGGTTTCATCTATGAATGTGGCTTTAGAGAAAGCTAACATTCCTATTGTTGGTGGTACAATTTTTGGATACCCAGCAGATGCAACAGGATATGCAATGCTTAATGGTGTTCTTTATCCAGATGCATGTTGTTATGCTTTAATTAAAAATAAAACAGGAAAGATTAGAACATATTCTGAGCTGATTTTTAGACCTATAGAAGGGGCAAATACACATATTGCAACAAAGGTTAACCTGGCGAAGAAGGAACTTATTTCTTTGGATGGTAGACCGGCAGCTGATGTGTATTGTGAGGATGCTGGCGTTAGTAGAAGCGAGTTAGTAGACAATGTTTTGGTTAGTCCGCTTGGTCGTGTAATCGGTGATGAAATCTTCATCAGTAGCCCTTATGCGATTGGTGAGAACGGTTCATTGATTAATTACAAAAAAATCAATGAAAATGATACCATTCAGATAATGGAACTGATGGATTACGACGAGATTGGTGCAGAAACAAGACGTCAAATTAAAGAAGAGAATAAGAAGATATCATTTGTATTCTCTGTAAATTGTATCTATCGTCATCTACTCTACACTCAGAGGAATTATCTAACCGAATATTTGACAGCCATGAAGGGAGTTGGCCCACATGTTGGAATCATCGGCGGTGGTGAGCAGTACAAGAAACAACATGTTAATCAGACAATGGTATGTGCAGTATTTGAGTAGGGCAGATAGGAGGACGATATGGGACTTTTTGGTAAGAAGAAAGTAGTTGAGCAGGAAGTTGCAACAACTACGCCAGCAAGTGAGAAAGCTGTTAATTTAAAAGATAAAATGATTGCCTTAAAAGAGGTTGGTAGGTTCTCGATTGAGCAAAAGAATATGCTTCAGAGAGAAGAGGCAAATACTATTCAGGGTATTGAGACAATCAGAGATTCTTTCTCAGTTGTTGAGGAAAAGTATGGTAACATTTCAGATTCAGTTGCCAGATTCCAGGATCAATTCAAAACAATTGAGGAGATTACACAAGCCTTTGATGAAATCGTAAAGAAGCTTGAAATTACAGCTGACGATTCCCATGAAGGTATGGAAAATGTAGATAGAAGCTCTAGTGCAGTTTCAGATACAATCGCAGAGGTTGAGGAAGTGTTTGAAGCATTCCAGAAGAGCTTTGATGACATTCGTGAAAAGGTTGAACAGATTGGTGGCTTTGCAAAGCAGACAAACCTTTTGGCCCTTAACGCTTCAATCGAAGCTGCACGTGCAGGTGAGGCAGGCCGAGGATTTGCCGTTGTTGCTGATGAAGTAACAAATCTTTCTACTGAAATCCAAAGCGTTGTAACATCTATCTTTGATAGTATGAAAGAACTTGATGAGAATAATAACCGCTTGGTTGAATCAGTTGATCATACAAAGGATGCTATTAGTGCTTCTCATGAGAGAGTAGTTGAAACGCAGGAAGTTGTTGGAAAGATTAAGGACGTTGCAGATGAGGTAACAGGCCAGAGTGCTCAGATGGCAGATGTATTTAAGAACTGCGAATCATCAATCAATGAAATCTCTGACAACATTGACGACTCTCAGAGATACTTCGATACAGTTTCAGATGACATCGAAGATATCAAAGTTAAAATTACTAAGAAGGGTTTCATGTTTGAGGATATGAATAATGTTCTTGAGCAGATTGCTCCTCTTACTGAACTTTAATTGAAAAGATTTATCACGAGTGGGACCGGCTTTTTGCTGGTCCCTATTTAATGTGGTAGAATACTACAGAATAACAGTTTAGAGGAGACGCAAAATGAATTTTCCAAAAGATCCAGTGATGCTTCTTTCTGTAGTAAATACTGCATTAAGAGATTATTATTCAAGCTTTGATGCATTGGTGGAGGATAATGAAATTGATGGTGATGAAATAATTGCAAAGCTTGCAATGATTGATTATCACTACGACGCTGAAAAGAACAAATTCAGATAATAGAGAGAATAAGCTTATGAAAAAATTTTTTGCAGGATTAATTAAAACAGTACTAGTACTGGTAATAATCGGTGCTGGTATGTGGTATGCATTCGGTGAAAATGGGCCATTTAATGAGCAGGCAAAAGCCTTTGCCAAAGAGCAGGGAATGGAAGATGAGCTTCAGTGGCTAATAGGTGAGACGGAAACCACTGAGGATGAGCCTATTGCCACGGAGGCAGAAGATACTGAGGATACATCAGAGGCTGAACCTACAACAGAGGATTTAACAACATCAATTGTCTTTACTGGAGATGTTGAGCTTAGCGAATATGTTCAGTCAAATTATGATAGTCAGGGAATAGATGGTGTTGCATCAGCTGAGATACAGTCACTTTTAAATGACGCCACATTTACCATGATTAACAATGAATTTTGCTATTCGGAGCGAGGACAGCAGGCGCCAGATAAGCAATACACCTTTAGAGTAAATCCTACTTACGTGACAATTCTTAATGACTTAGGTGTAGATATAGCAGGGCTTGCAAATAATCATGTACTTGATTATGGTCAGGATGCATTGACAGACACCTTTACAACACTTTCGGATGCCGGTATTGAATATACAGGTGCTGGAAACAGTCTTGAAGAGGCTAGTAAACTTATTGTTAAAACAGATGCGAAGGGCAGAACTTACGGCTTTTTAGCAGCCAGCCATGTGATACCAGTAGGAAGCTGGAATGTTCTAAACTCACAGCCAGGGGAATTCTGCTTCTATGATGAGACAGATTTATTGAATGCTATTTCAGAGGCAGACAGTCAGGTGGATTATCTATTCGTAATGGTTCACTGGGGCGTGGAGCACACAACTGAGCTTGAGGATTACCAGACTAATGATGGCTACAAAATGATTGATGCTGGCGCAGATGCTGTAATAGGCATGCACAGCCACTGCTTGCAGCCAGTTGAATACTACAATGGCAAGCCTATTTTCTACAGCTTGGGCAACTTCATTTTTAACCAGACAATCAAGTCAGGTGGAGGTGGTGCAGTTCAATTTACAATTGATGAGAATGATGCTATTAGCTACAGAATAGTACCAATCAGCGCCTCAAATGCAGTGACTTCAATAGATGAATCAGGCTATTCATATGTTGAAAGTATTTCTAGCAATGTAGCCGTTGATGAGAATGGATTTATATCAGAAAAAATACAATAAAGTACAAAATCGAGAACAATAAAAAAAGCCATCCATTTTTCACAAAAAAGGTGTACACTAGCTATGGTTTGTAGTAACTAATTAAATTTTAAATAAATAGTTAAAGAAAGAAGAGGAATTAAAAATGGCAGGATTTGGAGCATTAATTGACATCCTTAAAAAGGATCCTAAGAAAATCGTATTTACAGAAGGTACAGACCCACGTATTATTGAGGCTTCTAGCCGTCTTCTTGGTTCAGATTTCCTTCAGCCAATTCTTATTGGTAAGGAAGCAGAGGTTGCAGCAGCTGCAGAAGATGCTGGTTTCAACATCCGTGGAGCAGTTATCATTGATCCAGATAACTATGACAGATTTGATGAGATGTGCGAGCTTTTCTGTGAGCTTAGAAAGAGCAAGGGCGTTACAATGGAGCAGGCAGCTGCTACATGTAAGCAGGCAAACTACTTCGGTACTATGCTTGTAAAGATGGGCGTTGCAGATGCACTTCTTGGTGGCGCTACATACTCAACAGCTGATACAGTACGTCCAGCACTTCAGGTTATTAAGACAAAGCCAGGTAACAGCATCGTATCATCATGCTTCATCATGGTACGTAACTCTGCTACAGGCGATAGAGAAGTTCTTGCTATGGGTGATTGCGCAATCAACATCAAGCCAAACGCTGATGAGCTTGCAGAAATCGCTGGCGAGACAGCAGCATGTGCAAAAATCTTCGGTATCGATCCAAAGATTGCTATGCTTTCATACTCAACACTTGGTTCTGGAAAGGGCGAGGATGTTGATAAGATGCGTGAAGCTACAGCAAAGGCTAAGGAGAAGTATCCTGAGCTTGACATCGAAGGCGAGCTTCAGTTTGATGCAGCAGTTTCACCACGTGTTGCAAAGACAAAGTGCCCAGGCTCTACAGTAGCTGGTCACGCAAACACATTTATCTTCCCAGATATCAATGCTGGTAACATCGGATACAAGATTGCACAGCGTCTTGGTGGTTTCGATGCTTATGGCCCAATCCTTCTTGGACTTAACGCACCAATCAACGACTTATCTCGTGGATGCAATGCTCAGGAAGTATATTCAATGGCTATTATTACTGCCGCTCTTGCTTAATATTTATAGAACGACTAAATTCCGCGACGGAAGTCGCGGAATTTTTTTAACGGAGAGAAATTGTTATGAGTAGATGGATTCTACAAAGAAAAGCTGCAGACTATGCAGGCTTAAGTTCGAAATTAAATGTGGACCCTGTTATTGTGCGCCTTATGGTAAATCGCGGTCTTAAAACATATGAGGAGATGAATGAGTATCTTCATCCTACTTTAAATAATTTTCCTGACCCTCATCTTTTGGCTGATATGGATAATGCTTGTGAACTACTTCTGGAAGCTATTGATGAAGGAGTAAAGATTCGCGTTGTAGGTGATTATGATGTAGATGGCATCATGTCTACATACATTCTTACCAGGGCTATCCAGGAGGCAGGGGGAGATGTAGACTATGCAGTACCTGACCGAATGATTGATGGATATGGCATAAATCCAGATATGGTTCAAAAAGCATATGATGAAGGTGTTAGATTCATTATTACTTGTGATAATGGTATTGCAGCAGCTCCAGCAGTCAATTTGGCGAAAGAACTAGGTATGACAGTTGTTGTAACGGATCATCATGAGGTGCCATTCGAATTGGCAGATGATGGAGTTACTAGAAAGCAAATTCTTCCTAATGCAGATGCTGTGGTCGATCCTAAGCGAGAGGATTGCCAATATCCATTTAAAGGAATCTGTGGAGCACAGGTAGCATGGAAGCTTGTGGAAGTTCTTTACGAGTTCATTGGAATTGAAAAAGAAGAATCTGATAAGTTCCTTCAGTTTGCCAGCATTGCTACGGTTTGCGATGTTATGGAATTAAAGGGTGAAAATCGCTCCACTGTATATCACGGAATCAAGGCAATTGAAACTACTGACAACATCGGCTTAAGCGCTCTTATTGCTAGAACGGAGCTTTCAGGAAAACCATTGAGCTGCTATCATCTTGGTTTTGTAATTGGACCATGCCTTAACGCCAGCGGCCGTTTGGATACTGCAGCTAAAGCAATAGAGCTTTTGATGGAAGAAAATCAGGCAAAAGCGCTTGCAATGGCAAATGAGTTGGTGGAACTTAATGCGGAACGAAAGGCAATGACACAAACCGGTATTGATAAAGCTAGAGAGCTTATCGAAACTACCGACATTGTAAATGATAGAGTTCTAGTAGTGTACATTCCTGAACTTCACGAAAGCTTGGCTGGTATCGTGGCAGGACGTATTAGAGAAAGCTACAGCAAGCCTGTACTTGTGATTACAGATGCTGAGGATGGAGCAAAGGGAAGTGGCCGTTCAATTCCGGCTTACAATATGTTTGAGGAGCTTACAGCAGTTAAGGATGTGTTTACAAAGTTCGGTGGACATCCAATGGCAGCAGGTGTCAGCCTTCCAACAGAAAAAATAGATGAGCTTCGCCAAAGACTTAATGCAAACTGTAAATTGACAGATGATGACATGCAGGAAATTATTAATATTGATTGCGATATGCCTCTAGGGTACATCACTGAGGAGCTTGTAGATTCAATAGACTTACTTGCTCCATTTGGTACAGGTAATACAAAGCCATTGTTTGCTTTGAAAAATATACCTATAACCAGGGCGGCTTATATTGGTAAGGAAGGTCAGTATTTACGCTTATCATTACTTACAGAAAAAGGCCAAAATATAACAGCTCTTATGTTTAGAAATGTTCCTGAATTCGAAAACGCTGTTATCCAAAAATATGGAGATTCCAGTTGGCAAGGACTCTTTTCAGGAAGAAATACAGGCGTTAAAATGGATATTGTATACGAGCCATCTATTAATGAATTTAGAGGCCAGCGCAGTGTACAAATTATGATTGAACAGTTTCAATAGATTGCGTGTGATTTATTGAATCTCGCTGTTAAATCATTTAGAATCAATATAAATGCAAATATAAGGGGGATATATTTATGGGAAACCAGGAGACTTACACATTTGTTTCAAAGGATGGACATTCTGTAATACATTGTAGAAAGTGGCTTCCAGACAGAGAGCCAGTAGCTGTTTTACAGCTTGTTCACGGCATGGTTGAATATATTGAAAGATATGACGAATTCGCTACATTCCTTGCATCAAAGGGATACGTCGTTGTAGGTCATGATCACATTGGTCATGGTCAGTCTGTTACAAAGGATGAAGAGCTTGGTATCATGACAGGCAAGCATCCTGCTGACGATATGGTAGAGGATATCTATACACACTATGCAAAGACTAAAAAGGAATATCCTAATCTTCCTTATTTCATTTTAGGACATTCTATGGGTTCATATATGCTTCGTAAGTTCTTATCTGATAAAACTGCTTATTTGGAAGAGCTTACTGGTGCTGTTATTATGGGTACAGGTCAGGAATCTGCAGGCACATGTAATGGCGGTCTTGCTGTTATTGCTGTTCTTTCACTTTTAAAAGGCAAAAATTACCGAAGCACATTTGTAAGAGATATGACATATTCTGCACCTTACAAGCAGTATGATTGCTACGGAAATGATTATGCTAATTCATGGCTTTCTAAAAACATTCAGAGCGTTGAAAAGTACTACCATGACAAATACTGTACATTCACATTCTCTTTGAATGCATATAAGGGCTTAGTAGAAGCTACAAAATATGTTGGAACAAAGGCTTGTGTAGAAAAAATGCGCAAGACTTTACCACTTTTAGTTGTATCCGGAGATGAGGATCCAGTTGGAAATATGGGCAAAGGTACAACAGCTGCAGCAGATGCTTTTAAAGCTGCAGGCATAAAGGATGTTACTCTGAAATTATACAGGGGTGACAGACACGAAATATTAAACGAGCTTGATAGAGAGCAGGTTTACGAAGATATCTATCAGTGGCTTGAAGCACACAAATAAAGGTAAAATGGAGTAGTTATGGATTCTTTGGAGCATTTAATAACAAGGTCAATAAAGACATATTATAAAAGTAAGCTATATGCTCCTATTGTCTTTTTGGTGATTCTTATTGCGGTAACATTTATTTTCCCAATAGGACATTTGCTTTTTCCTAAGACATACACTGAGGATTCAATCAGCTTATACGAAATGTATAACGATGGTGAAAACTACGCCAAATTTGATTTAAAGAACTTATATTTTACAGGATATACCAGCAAATGGCTGGATAGAACCAGAGGCTACTATTATTACACTATGATTAATTCTGAGTGTGTTATAGTGCTTCTGGATCCTGATACTTGTGAGCAGGGCTCACCTACTATTGAAGAACTTACCATAAAAGGTGAAATCCTTTATGATTCTGAGGCAGCCAGAAACCTTTTAGCAAATTTGGCCAGTGATTTGAATTGGAGCGAGGAGGGCATTCTTTCTACAGTTTCTACATACACTATTTCAGAGCCAGATGCTACAGGACCTTCGGCAGAGGCCTTCCAGTTTTTCTACACGATTTTTGGTCTATACAGTGTTGCATCAATCATAGTATACAGTTTGTATATTGCATTTCCGGTGTTGTCTTTGCCAGTTCAGAAAACAAGAGCTTACGGCAAGCCAGCAGAAATACTTGAGGAAGCTGAGGAAGAGCTTGCTACATTACCACAGCTTGCAACAGAGGATATGTTTATTACAGAGCATTATTTTATTGAAACAAGTAGCTATGGTGTTGCCATTGTTCCAATTGATGCTATAATTTGGATTTACAAGTATTCAACAATGCACAAGTTTTTATGGCATCATTTCTCTATTACTTATACATTGCACATTACTGCAGGAAAGAGACACTATATCAAGTGTCCAAAGAATATCAAAAGTGATATTGACGGTATTATGGACTATTTGGCAGAGGCCAACCATGATATACTTGTGGGATTTTCAGAGGAGAATCGTCTCAAGGTTGAAGAAATTCAAAATGATTTTGATGTTATCAGAAAGATAACAAGCTTTTTATCTAAGAGGGTATAGCAGGATGGAAGCTTATACTGGCTTTGCCACAGTCTACGATAGATATATGGACAATATTCCATATGATGATTGGGCACAAAATATAAAAGTACTATTTGAAAAATATAATATGCCAATGGAAATCGTATGCGATTTGGGTTGCGGTACAGGACAGATGACCAGACGCCTTAAGGAAATGGGCTACGATATGATTGGTATCGACGTCTCCTACGATATGCTTATGGAGGCTATGAGTCAGGAGGATTCCGATGGAATCCTTTATCTATGTCAGGATATGCGTTCCTTTGAATTATACGGAACGGTAGGAGCGGTAATCAGCCTTTGTGATAGCATGAATTATCTTGCGGACACAGATGAGCTGCTTCAGGTTTGCAAACTGGCAAATAATTATCTTGATCCTAAAGGTCTTTTCATATTTGATATGAAAACAGACAGCTACTATAAAAAGCTAGGAACTGGTACGATTGCGGAAAACCGCGAAGAAGGAAGCTTCATTTGGGAAAATGAATACAATCCTGACACCAGAGACAATTATTATTACCTGACCATTTATGAAGAAAATGAAGAGGGCACTTTTGACAGATTCGAGGAAGAACATATGCAGCATGCGTTTACCATCGATGAAGTGAAGGCTGCCATTAAAGAAAGTGGCTTAGAACTTCTTCAGGTGCTTGATGTTTCCACGATGGAAGCACCTACAGAAGATAGTGATAGATTGTATTTTATAGCAAGAGAGGTTACAAAATGAAAGACTATATAGTTAGAGCAACAGCAGCAAATGACGCAGTTAGAGCATTTGCAATTACAAGTAAGGATTTAGTTGAAGAGGCCAGAACTCGTCACAATACATCACCAATCGTTACGGCAGCCCTTGGAAGAATGCTTTCAGCAGGCTCTATGATGGGCGTTATGCTTAAAGGCGAGGATGATTTGGTTACACTTCAGATTCAAGGAAGTGGTCCAATGAAGGGAATCACAGTTACATCCAACAGCAAGGGTGAGGTTAAGGGATTTCCTAATGTATCAGTAGTTGATTTGCCACCAAAGAATGGAAAGCTTGATGTAGGCGGAGCAATTGACCTTGGTATTATGAGGGTTATCAAGGATATGGGCCTCAAGGAGCCATATGTTGGTACTGTTGAGCTTCAGACTGGTGAAATTGCAGAGGACCTTACATACTATTATGCAGTTTCAGAGCAGATTCCATCATCAGTAGGACTTGGCGTTCTTATGAATAAGGACAATACAGTAAATTGTGCAGGTGGATTTATTGTTCAGCTTATGCCTTTTACTCCAGAGGAAGTTATTACTCAGCTTGAGGAGAATTTAAAGACTCTTCCTTCAGTTACAGATATGCTTTCAAGTGGTAAGACACCAGAGGAAATGCTCCAGATTGTTCTTGCAGGATTAGATGTTGAGATTAAGGAAACATATCCAGCAGCATACAAGTGTGATTGCTCAAGAGATAGAGTTGTAAAAAGTCTAGCATCACTTGGCAAGGAGGATATGGACGAAATCATTGCAGATGGCAAGCCAGTAGAGGTTAAGTGTCAGTTCTGTAATGAGGCATATGAGTTTACAATTGACGAGCTCAAGAGCTTTAGGAGGAATTAGTCAAATAATTGCGCCCTATTAGATAAAAGTTTAGTTGTTTTTATTTGCTGATTTCCTGTAAACTAACACACGGAGATTTATTATCATTTTTAGAGGATTATGCACAATGAAAGCAAAAGGTCGCAAAAAGATTTATCCACCAAGTTATTACAGAGCAAAAAGAATCAGACTTGGAATAATTCTTGGTATTATTTTAATAATATATTTGGCAGGAAGCTTGTTCTTTAGAAATCACTTCTATATCAGGAGTAAGGTTAATGGCGTTGGTGCTTCATTTAGAACAGCTCAAAGCACATACGACAAAATCATCAACAGCGCTGATAAATACACTATTTCATTTATTGATGCTGATGGAAATGTTATCAACGAAGTCAGCTCAAGTGAATTAGGTGTAGGAGTTAACTACGACGAATCAGAGGTTCAGACACTTCTTGATTCTCAGTCAGGTTTCAACTGGGTACTTCGTTTGTTTGTTCCAGCTGAGTACTACACAGCTACAGGCAACTCATATGATGCTGCAAAGGTCACAGCAGTAGCCAGCAGCCTTGACTTCAGCAATCAATCATCTACAACAGAATCACAGGATGCCACTATCCAGTTCGATGGAGAAAAGTTTGTTATTGTAGATGAAGTATACGGAGATAAAATCACAGAAGAAGGCGTAGAGGAAGCAATCATCTATGCAGTTGAGAATCTTCAAACTGAGATTAATCTTGCAGATGGCACATGCTATGAAAAGCCAAGTGTTCTAGCATCTGATGCTAATATTCAAAAGGCAGTTGATGTTTTAAACAATTACATGGATACAGATATCCATTATGATTTAGGCGAGGGCATTACAGAAGAAATCCCTGTTGATACAAAGGCTACATGGTTCACATGGGATGACAGCTTTAATGTTTCCTTCGACAGAGATGCTATTGGTGAGTACGTTAACTCAATGGGAGATAAGTACAATACTTATGGCAAGAAAAAGGAATTCACAACCACTTCAGGTGAGACAATAGAAGTTCCAGCAGGTTCATTCGGTTGGAGAATAGCATATGATGGCGAAATCGATGCAATCATTGCTGATCTTGAAGGTGGCGAGGATGTTACTCGTGACTTCACTTATCTTTACTACGGAACAAGCCATGGCGAACACGATTATGGCAATTCCTATGTAGAAGTTAACCTTACAGAACAGCATGTGTATGTTTATAAGGATGGTGAAATGGTATTTGATACAGATTGTGTATCAGGTAAGATTTCAGCAAACCACGGTACACACACAGGTGTATACCCAATTGCTTACAAGCAGACAGATGCCACACTTAAAGGTGACAATTACGAATCACATGTAAATTACTGGATGCCATTCAACATGGGCGAGGGCCTTCACGACGCAACATGGCGCTCAAGCTTTGGTGGCACAATTTATAAAACTGGCGGAAGCCATGGATGTGTTAACCTTCCACTTTCCGCTGCAGAGCAAATCTACAATATAGTAGAAGCTGGTTGGCCTGTTATTGTTTTCTATACTGGTGATACAGAGGAAGAAAACTACCTTATCCAGAATCCACAGGTTAAGGTATCAGAGCTTATCGCAGAAATTGAGACAGTTACACTTGAGTCTGAACCTCAGATTGCTGAAGCTAGAGCACAGTACGAAGCTTTAACAGAAGAGCAGAAGGCACAGGTTTCAAATTATCAGGATCTTGTTAACGCAGAGCTTACACTTCAGACATTGAAGTTACAGGCTGCCGCAGAAGCGGCTGCAGCAGCTCAGGCTGGCGGTACAGATACAGGCGTTGTTCAATAGTGCACGATAGCGAGGCAAAATATGGCTAATTGGAAGAGTAATGTTAGAGAGGTAGTACCTTACACTCCAGGCGAGCAGCCTAAAACTAAGGTAATTAAGCTAAACACAAATGAAAATCCATACCCACCAAGTCCTTTGGTGGGTAAAGCTATTTCTAAAATAGAATTGGATTCTCTTAGAAAATACCCGGATCCAGGATGTCAGTCACTGATTTCGGCGTTGGCTAAATATCATGGGTTTGATGCGGAAAATGTTTTTGTCGGAGTTGGCTCAGACGATGTTCTTGCAATGAGCTTTCTTACATTTTTCAATTCAGATAAACCAATCTTTTTCCCAGACATTACCTATTCGTTTTATGATGTTTGGGCATCACTTTTTAGAATTCCATTTGAGACTAAAGCACTTGATGAGGATTTTAAAATTATAAAAACCGATTATGACATGCCATGTGGAGGAATAGTTATTCCTAATCCTAATGCACCTACAGGAATAGCAGAGCCTGTTTCATTTTTCGAGGACATTGTTAAGGCACATCCTGAGTGTGTAGTGATTATAGATGAGGCCTATGTGGATTTTGGTTCTGAGTCTGCTATAGATTTAGTTCGTAAATACGATAATGTTTTGGTAGTTCGTACATTTTCTAAATCAAGAGCTATGGCAGGAAACCGTATTGGTTACGCTATTGGTTCAAAGGAGCTTATTAAGTATCTATCTGATTGTAAGTTTTCGTTTAACTCATACACAATGGATACAATCACGCTACAAGCAGGTGTTGCTTCAATCGAGGATGACAGTTATTTCAAGGAAAAGCTTGATGCTGTTATTACCACCAGAGAATGGACAAAGGCTCAGCTAAAGAACCTTGGATTTACGTTCCCAGATTCAAAAAGCAATTTCATTTTTGCAAAGCATGAATCTATGGAGGCTTCATTCATTTTTGAAGAGCTGAAAAAGCGTGGCATTTATGTACGCTATTTTTCAAAACCACAGCGTATATCAAATTACTTGCGTATTTCTATTGGAACAGATGAGGAGATGCAAGTATTTATAGATGAATTAGAAAAGATATTAAAAGGAGTTTAGATTTAATGATCAAGTATTTAACAGTATTTTTTATTTCGATGGTTCCACTTATTGAGCTTAGAGGGGCTATTCCATTTGCCTATGGATTTAAGGCTGCAGATCCAAGCTTCAATTTACTTTTAGCTTATATTCTTATTGCCATTGGAAACATGATTCCGGTACCAATCATTTATTTCTTCGCAAGAAAGGTACTTGAGTGGGGCAAGGATAAGCCAGTTATCGGTGGTTTCTTTACATTCTGCCTTGAAAAAGGTGAAAAGGGTGGCAAGAAGCTTCAGGAAAAGGCTGGTAGAGGTCTTTTCGTAGCATTGTTATTGTTTGTTGGTATCCCACTTCCAGGAACAGGTGCATGGACAGGTACACTTGCAGCATCAATCCTTGATATGGACTTTAAGTCTTCAATCCTTGCAGTAATCTGCGGTGTGGCTTTAGCCGGAATCATTATCGGTGTTTTATGTACACTTGGTCTTGGTGCATTTATAGGAGTGACAGCTTAATGGAAACAGTTAATATGTTGATAAATGTTGTAGCTATTCTTGTTGGCCTTGGGCTTTATATGGCTGTTATGAATTCTGCCTGGGGCAAGAAACATCAGGAATACATGTATGCAATAATGCTAGGGACAATACTTGTAGCTGTTCTAGTAGGAGGTTTTATTAGATGGCTAGTAATAGTAAGGTAAAAAAATCTGGTAGTACTGCCTGCGAATATTGTAACAATTTCGTATGGGACGAAGAGGATGAGCAATATTATTGCGAAATGGATATGGACGAGGATGATTATGTTAGGTTGGTAACAGGTCATTACAGTGAATGCCCATATTTTGTTAATGGAGATGAGTACAAGGTAGTACGCCATCAGATGTAAAATATTTGTATTTATCAGTTAAATAATACAAATTATTATGATATTATATTTCTAGTTTTATTTAGGAGGTCAATGAAGTGAGAAAATTTAAAGCTTCAAAAGTGTTTAAGTCACTTGCAGCGTTGATGCTTGCTGTAGTGATGACAGTATCCACACCAATCACTGCAAATGCAGCTGGTGCACAGGGTATCGATGTATCAAAGTATCAGGGGGCAATTAACTGGGCAGCAGTAGCTCAGTCAGGAGTTACATATACATTTATTAAGGTAGGTAGCACAAAGAGTGGTGTTGATCCTTATTTTGCAGCTAATGTAGCAGGAGCACAGGCTGTAGGTATTCGTACAGGTGTATATATTTATTCATACGCAACAACAGTTGAGGCTGCTATCCAGGAAGCAAATCTTGTTCTTCAGTGGATTGAGCCATACAACATCAACTTCCCAGTAGCATTCGATTTCGAAGATGCAACTCAGAAGGGTATTGATGCTAATACATGTACAGCAATGGCAAATGCATTCTGTAGTGTAATCGCTCAGGCTGGTTACACACCAATGCTTTACACATACACAAACTTCTACAAGGCACACTTTACATCAGCACTTGCTTATGATAAGTGGATTGCTCAGTATTCAGATCACAATGATATTGCTGGCTGGGCTATTTGGCAGTATTCATCAAGCGGAGCAGTTGCAGGTATCAGCGGCCGTGTAGATATGAACGTAGCACAGAAGGACTACACAGCATTCATTCCAGCAGCAGGTCTTCTTGATTTAGGCGCAGGAAATGTTTACTTCTTCAACAACTACCGTAAGCAGTTTGGTTGGGTAGATATTGCAGGAGTTAAGTATCATACAGATGAGACAACAGGTATTGTTACAACAGGTTGGTATGTAGATCCAGCAGGTACAGGTACATACTACTTCACACCTGGTACAGCTAATGCAGCAGTTGGTCTTACAACAATTGACAAGGCAATTTATTACTTCAATGAGGCTTCACAGCTTCAGACAGGTTGGTTAGAGCTTGGTGGAAGCACATTCTTCTTTGATCCACTTGCAAACGGTGCACTTTACACAGGATGGTGGACAGATCCTACAGTTGGTACACGTTACTTAGATACAACAGACGGACACATGCTTGTTGGTCTTGCTGTAATCGGTAAGGATATGTACTACTTTAACGAGCAGGGCTTACAGCAGGTAGGCTGGGTAACAGTTAATGGTCTTACATACATGTTCAATCCTAACGACAACGGAAAGATGTACAAGGGATGGTGGACAGATGCAACAGGCACATACTACTGCGATCCTTCAGATGCTCACAGAGTATCAGGTCTTGTAGCAGTTGATGGTTCTATGTACTACTTCAACGAAGCAGGACAGATGCAGGTAGGTCTCATCACAATCGGTGGTGCAACATACTACTTCGGAGCAGACGGAAAGATGCTTACAGGCTTACAGACAATCGGAACAGCAGCTTACTACTTTGGAGCTGATGGAAAGATGGCAACAGGCCTTATAAACGCAGCCGATGGTAGTGTTTACTATGCAGGTTCAGATGGAATGCTTATCGCTGGTCAGACAGTAAAGATTGGTGGAAGTGATTACCTCTTTGGACTTGATGGAAAGCTTGTAATCAATCAGACAATCCAGATTGGAACAACTTTGTATCAGACAGATGCAAATGGTGTAGTAGTAGCTTCAGCTCCAGCTGCAGCTGCTGCACCTACTAAATAACGGTAAAGAGAAATTTAGGCTAGCCTAAACAGTAAGAAAGCCCATAGTAGGCATCAAGCTCTGATAATTCTAAAGCGAGGCATGTCGCCGAGCGTAGAATTCATCAGGCTTGTAGCCGTAACTATGGGCTTTCGTAAATTTTACACAGCGTATATTATTTTAATCCTACATATTTCTCTTCGCAGTATTTGCAGCGATAGATTTCACGTTCCTCATCAGTGAGGATGAAGATTTGGTCTAGCTCTTGCTCAACGGTGCTGATGCAACGAGGGTTTTTGCAAGAGATTACATTTTTTATTTCGTGAGGTAGCTTAAGCTGTCTCTTTTCTACAATAACGTCATCTTTAATAATGTTGCAGGTGATGTTGTGATCAATGAATCCAAGAATGTCTAAATCGACACGTTCGATTGGACATTCTATTTTTATAATGTCTTTGCGGCCCATTTTGTTGGACTTAGCATTCATAATCATGGCGATAGTGCAATCGCTGCCAAGGTTATCCAAATGAAGGTCGCGGTAAATTGTCATGGATTCGCCGGCCTTGATATGATCAAGCACGAATCCCTGGTGAATTCCACTTATATTTAGCATATTATCCTCCTATACTAATTCCAAAAGAGTAAGTATCAAAGCCATTCGGATGAATACTCCGTATTTAGCTTGAGTGAAATACATAGCTCGTGGATCATCGTCAACGTCTACAGAGATTTCATTAACTCGTGGAAGTGGATGAAGAACCATCATATTTTCTTTTGCAAGCTTCATCTTTTCTGGTGTAAGGATGAAGAAATCCTTCAAGCGGATGTAGTCTTCTTCGTTGAAGAAACGTTCTTTCTGTACACGTGTCATGTAGAGAATATCCAGCTCTCCCATAACATCGTCTAAAGAATCAACTTCTTTGTACTCATATCCATTTTTTTCTAAAACATCTTCGCGAATATACTCAGGAACTTTGAGTTCTTCAGGTGAAATTAGTACGAATTTGATTCCAGGATAACGTACTAACGCATTGATAAGAGAATGAACAGTACGGCCGAATTTTAAATCACCGCAAAGTCCGATAGTAAGATCTTTGATTTCTCCACGTAAAGAGCGGATAGTAAATAAATCTGTAAGTGTTTGAGTGGGATGCTGATGACCGCCGTCTCCTGCGTTAATAACTGGAATAAGTGATCGCTGAGAAGCAACGAGTGGAGCGCCTTCTTTAGGATGACGCATAGCGCAGATATCTGCGTAAGAAGAAATGACGCGAATGGTGTCGGAAACACTTTCGCCTTTGGCTGCTGAAGAAGAATCAGCTGAAGAGAAACCAAGGACTGAACCACCAAGATTAAGCATGGCAGCCTCAAAAGATAGTCGTGTACGTGTGCTTGGTTCGTAGAAACATGTAGCAAGCTTTTTGCCGTGGCATTTCTCGGAATACGAGTCTGGATGATTTTTAATATCCTCCGCCAGGTCCATTAGCTGCTCTAGTTCCTCTCTAGAAAAATCTAGAGGGCTCATTAGATGACGCATTGGAAATCCTCCCTATTTAAATTAATTTCCTGATAACTAAATCGTCTAATTATATCACACTCGTTTCAAAAATAAACTAGTTATGTTAAAATTGTTTCCATGAAATATGCGGATATAATTATTGATATCTCTCACGAGAGATTGGATAAGACATTTGAATATATTGTGCCTACAGAGCTTGAAAATCAAGTAACTGAGGGTGTTCAGGTAGTAATTCCATTTGGACAGGGCAATCGCGCCATCACAGGATATGTGGTGGGATTGCACAACAAGCCGGAGTTTGATGTTACAAAGCTGAAGCCTATTGCAAGAGTGCTAAAAGATAGCATTGCCATAGAGTCTCAGCTTATTTCTTTGGCTGCATTTCTTAAAAAGAATTATGGTTCTACTATGAATCAGGCGTTAAAGACAGTTATTCCTATTAAGAAAAAGGAAAACGAAAAGCTAAAGAAAGAAATTAGCCTGAATATTTCACTTGAACAGGCCCAGATTGAGTTGACACAGATTCTTACTAAAAAGAATCATGCAGTGGGAAAAGAACGCCTTTTGAGAGAGCTTCTTGAGGTGGATGTTCTTGACTGGGAGCTTGCTACAAAAAAGCTTCAGATTCCATCGTCAAATATCAGGGATTTAGAATCTAAGGGAATTGTTAAGGTTGAGTCCGTTAGAACATTCAGAAACCCTCATATCAACAAGGACGCAAATCAAAAGCACATCGTTTTAAATGAGGAGCAGGAAGCCGCTGCAGAAACAATCAAAGCAGATATAGATACAGGTCGAAGAAAGACATATCTTATCCATGGTGTTACAGGCTCAGGCAAAACAGAAGTATACATGGATGTTATGGAGCATGTGATTTCCATGGGACAGCAGGTAATTGTCCTCATTCCGGAAATCGCCCTTACATACCAGACGGTTATGCGATTTTATACCAGGTTTGGTGATAAAGTAAGTATCCTAAATAGTAGGATGTCTCCTGGAGAGCGTTTCGATCAGTTCGAGAGAGCTAAATCAGGGGAAATCAGCATTATGGTAGGACCTCGTTCTGCACTGTTCACACCATTTGCAAATCTTGGATTGATTATAATTGACGAGGAGCACGAGCCAAGCTACAAATCCGAAGTCATCCCTAGATATCACGCTAGAGAAACTGCAGTGTACCGTGCAAAGCTTGCAGGTGCTACTGTAATCCTAGGCTCGGCTACCCCTAGTCTTGAGGCATACAGTCGCACACAGACTGGAGAATATCAGCTTATTACTCTTCATTCCAGAGCGATGGGGCAGGATATGGCCTCTTGCGAGATAGTAGACCTTAGGGCAGAGCTTCAGTCTGGCAATCGTTCTATGCTTAGTCGCAGATTGCAGGAATTGATGGCAGATAGATTAAACAAGCATCAGCAGATTATGCTGTTCTTAAATAGACGTGGGCTTATGGGCTTTGTTTCTTGTAGGGCCTGCGGCCATGTGTTAAAATGTCCACATTGCGATGTTGCTCTTCATTTACATGCAGGTGGCAAGATGAAATGTCATTATTGCGGTTACACAACAGTGGCAGCAAAGACATGTCCAAGCTGCGGTAGCAAGTATATCGGCAGCTTCAAGGCCGGTACTCAGCGCCTGGAGGAAATAGTAAAGGAACTATTTCCAACAGCAAGGGTCCTTAGAATGGACGCTGATACCACAAAGGGCAAGGATGGTCACGAGGAAATCCTATCAGCATTTGCAGCACACGAGGCAGATGTTTTGATAGGTACTCAGATGATTGTCAAAGGTCACGATTTTGCAAACGTCACTTTAGTTGGTATAATAGCAGCAGATATATCACTAAACGAAAGCGATTATCATAGTGGGGAGCGTACATTCCAGCTTCTTACTCAGGCAGTAGGACGAGCTGGTAGAGGCTCGGAGCCAGGCATTGCAGTTATTCAGACATATCAGCCTGATAACTATTCAGTAGTTGCCTCTGCAAACCAGGATTATGACAGCTTCTATAGTCAGGAGTATGCATACAGACGCTTGCTTTCATACCCACCATGCTCACATATTTTGGGCATACAAGTTAGCTGCGACAAGCAGCAGGATGCTATCAAACAGGCAGATATTCTAGCAGATATCATCAGACAGGCGGATTCAAACATCATTATCATGGGTCCGGAGGACGCCTATATTGGAAAGCTAAAGGACGTTTACCGTAGGGTAATCTACGTAAAGGCCGACGAATACGATAGGCTTGTTAATGTAAAAGATACTATCGAGGCATTCTTATTGCAGCAAAAGCAATACAGAAATACCTCTACATGGTTTGATTTTGATCCGATATCTACAATATAACAGGATTTTAGAAAGGAATTATTATGGCACTTTTAGAAATTAGAGAATATGGTAAAGACGATGTTTTACTTAAGAAGTGTAAGCCAGTAAAGGAGCTTACACCACGTCTTAAGACACTTATCGAGGACATGCTTGATACAATGTATGATGCAGACGGTGTAGGTCTTGCTGCACCACAGGTTGGCGTTCTTCGTCGTATCTGCGTTATCGATATAGGTGAGGGCCCAGTTGTTCTTATCAACCCAGAGGTTATTGAAACATCTGGCGAGCAGACAGGCAGCGAGGGATGCCTTTCAGTACCAGGAAAGACAGGTATCGTAACTCGCCCAAATTATGCAAAGGTAAAGGCATTAAACGAAGATATGGAAGAGATTATCGTGGAAGGTGAGGAGCTTATGGCAAGAGCACTTCTTCATGAAATCGATCACTTAGACGGTAATATCTACGTAGATAAGGTAGAGGGAGAGCTCTACAATGTAGAAGATTTCCTTGAGGAAATTGAAGACGAAAATTAATAGTATCCTTTTTGATAAAGGCCATCAACTGTATGTTGATGGCCTTTGTTGCATTTAATGGTTAAAATATAGACATAGATGATAAATATTTAACAATGTGCCGGCAAATTAATTGTTAAATGTAAAAGGAGGAAATAAATTGAAGTATCAAGGACTTTTCGAGCCTATTAAAATTGGCAAGCTCGAAATTAAGAACCGTTACGCAATGGCTCCAATGGGACCACTTGGTCTTGGAGATTGCGAAGGTGGATGGAATGACAGAGGTATTGATTACTACACAAGACGTGCTCAGGGTGGCATTGGTCTTATCATTACAGGTGTTACTTTCTCTGATACAGAGGTAGAGAAGCCTTCATTCCCTAACACACCAAACTCAACATACAACCCAGTTCAGTTCGTAAGAACTAGCCGCGAGATGACCGAGCGTGTACATGCTTATGGCTCAAAGATTTTCTTACAGATGTCAGGTGGATTCGGACGTGTTACTATCCCAACAAACTTAGGTGAGTTCCCACCTGTTTCTGCATCAGCAGTACCTCACAGATGGTTAGACAAAACATGTCGTCCACTTACTGTAGAGGAGATTCATGGTATTGTAGAAAGCTTTGGTAAAGGCGCATACAATGCAAAGCGCGCTGGTTTCGATGGTGTTGAAATCCATGCTGTTCACGAAGGATACCTTATTGACCAGTTTGCTATTTCATTCTTCAACCAGAGAAATGATGAGTACGGCGGAAGCTTAGAGAACAGACTTCGTTTTGCTAAGGAAATCCGTGAGGAAATCGCAAAGACATGTGGATGGGACTTCCCAGTTGCAATGAGATTCTCACTTAAGTCTATGATTAAGGACTTCAGAGAAGGTGCTCTTCCAGGCGAGGAATTCGAAGAGAAGGGACGCGACATCGAGGAAGGTATCGAGGCTGCAAAGCTTCTTGAGAAGTATGGTTATGATGCCCTTGATGTAGATGCAGGAACATACGATGCATGGTGGTGGAATCACCCACCAATGTATATGGAGAAGGCTCCTTACAAGGAATTTGCAAAGATTACAAAGGAGCATGTAAACATCCCTGTTATTATGGCAGGCCGTGTTGACAATCCAGATACAGCACTTGATTGCTTAAACAATGATATCTGCGACATGATTTCACTTGGTCGTCCAACACTTGCAGATCCAGATATCGTAAACAAGATTCGTACAAACAAGCTTAGCCAGATTCGTCCATGTATCAGCTGTCAGGAAGGCTGTATGGGACGTATCCAGACATACTCACTTATCAACTGTGCTGTTAACCCACAGGCTGGTAAGGAAAGACTTAACACATACAACCCAATCGTAAAGAAGAAGAGAGTTCTTGTTGTAGGTGGTGGTGTAGCAGGTTGCGAGGCTGCACGTGTACTTGCAGAAAGAGGACATGAGCCAGTTCTTTACGAGGCAGCAGGACGCCTTGGTGGAAACCTTATCCCTGGTGGTGCTCCAGCATTCAAGGAGGACGATATCGCCCTTGCAAAATGGTACGAGGATGAAATGACTCGTCTTGGTGTGGAGGTTCACCTTAACACAAAGGCTACAGAGAAGGAAATTCTCGATAAGAGCTTTGATGCAGTTATCATGGCTACAGGTTCTCGTCCAAAGATGTTCTCACTTGGCGATGATGAGAAGGTTTACTCAGCAGAGCAGGTACTTCTTGGACAGAAGGAAGCTGGCAACAATGTTATCGTTGTTGGTGGTGGACTTGTAGGTTGCGAGCTTGCACTTGATCTTGCTCAGAAGGGCAAGAAGGTAACTATCGTTGAGGCACTTGATAAGCTTATGGCAGTGAACGGACCACTTTGTTCAGCAAACAAAGAAATGCTTGAAAAGCTTATTCCTTTCAACGGCATCGATGTTGTTACAGGTGCTCGCGTTACAGGCTTCAACAATGGCGTTCTTTCAGCTACTGTTGGAGAAGAGACAAAGGAACTTAATGCTGATAGCGTAGTTCTTTGTGTTGGTTATGCTAGCGAGAACACTCTTTACAACCAGTACAAGAACGAGCTTGATGAGGTTTATCTCCTTGGTGATGCTAGACAGGTTTCAAATATCATGTATGGTATTTGGGATGCCTTTGAAGTAGCAAACCACATTTAATATAAATTAGTTTAATAACCACTTTTTTCGTATAATTTTTTTACTCCCCCGTGAATGGCCTTGATGGACATATTGTCTATCAAGGTCATTTATTCTATAATTAATTTTATGAATACAAGAAATTTTAAATGTTTTCAAGCTGTATATGAGGAAAGAAATCTACAGGCGGCAGCCAACAAACTGTTTCTATCACCACAGGGCCTTAGTAAAATTATTAAGAGCATTGAGGATGAATTTGGAACCAGTTTGTTCATTAGGTCCAAGGAAGGTTTCATTCCAACTGAAAGTGGAAGATTATTCTACGAAAGATCTAAAACAATAAGTCGAGATTTAAATGATTTGTTTTCATCAATTGAGGCGTTAAATGATAAAGAAAAACGTTTCAAGGTGGGATTTGCAGCAGGAACAATTAGAGCAATCGACGTTCCTAGTGTTGCATCTTTTATGGCGGATAATCCTGAGATTCTCGCCAGCTGGTATGAGTATGAAAATGAAAATGTAATCCAGCAGGTGGTAAATGATGAAATAAGCTTTGGATTTGTAGTAGGAAAGCAATCTTTAACAGGCGTAGTCTGCGAACACGTAAAAGCGGTTGATTTGGTGGTTTATGTCTATAAAGGACATAGATTTTGGAATGAAAGTCAAATTGAGTTAAAAGATCTGAGGGATGAGAAAATCATTTCCATGAATGAGAAATATCGTGTATATCATGATATTGTGAATGCATGCCATCTCAATGGTTTTGCACCAAATATTATTGCTAAGGTAGATGAAGGTGAATCATTATATCTTTTGGTAAAGAATAGGGCAGGCCTTGGTATTTCACCAAGATTCTTTCCAGAAACAGATGAAATAAAACCACTAGTCATTAAAGACTCATATACATGGAATGTGTATGGAATCTACAGAGAAGACTCTGCGGACAAAGATTTAGCCAAGAAGTTTTTAGCGGCTATTAAATAATTGGGAGAATAAAAATGAATAACGGACATCGTGGAAGTAGCAGACGTCGCAGAAGATTGAGACGTAGAAGGCAGTTGATGATGGCTGCTTGCTGTCTAGGACTTGTAGTATTGGTATTGGGTACAGTTCTCATCGTCAAAAAGGTAAAAGGTACGGATGATGAGCCTGTTGAGGTTGCGGCAGAAGTAGATGTTGCAAATGAAGAGCCTGAGGATGGAACTACAGTTGAAGTGGTAGAGCCTGAGGAGACAGAAGAGACAACAGATGAGACTGATGCGGAAGACCCAGGGGCTTCAACTCAGTCAGAGCAGGGAGCTTCGGTAAATGTGGAGGATATTGTTAATGCCAGCAATGTTGGAGAAAACAGCACCACCACATACGGAATCGACGTATCAAAATTCCAGGGCACTATTGATTGGGCTCAGGTTGCCAGCTCAGGGATTAATTTTGCAATGATTCGTGTCGGCTATAGAGACTCCACAACAGGAGAAATTAAGCCAGATACAAATGCAAAATACAACATGCAGGAAGCAGAGAAAAATGGCATAAAAATCGGAGCCTATTTCTTCTCTACTGCAGTTACAAAGGATGAAGCCATAGAAGAGGCTGATTGGGTTGCAAGCTATGTAGCTCAGTATCCAATTACATATCCAGTAGGATACAACTGCGAGGGCTTCGAAAACAGCACTAGCCGCCAGTACAATCTTACAAAGGATGACAGAAGCAATATTGCTATAGCATTTCTTGGAGAAGTTTATAACAAAGGATATACTCCAATCTTTTATGCTTCTAAGAATGAAATGGCATCAGATGCAAAATGGAACACATCCACAATTGGTGCCAAGTACAAAATCTGGATGGCCTGGTACAATCAGGATTCTTCAAATCTTGCTACAGGACCATCGGCTGGATTCAAATACGATATGTGGCAGTACACCAATCAGGGAACAATCCCTGGTATTACTAAAAAGGTGGATGTGGATGTAGCATACTTTGGGTACAACGGCACAGAAACTGCCAAGGATACTTCAGAACGAGCTACAGCATCAGCTGATGTGGAAGCATTGATGAAGTTTACAGAGGTTAATGAGACTGTCACAGCAAAGAGCAAGACAAACCTCCGTGATAAGCCTAGCCAGGGCTCAGATAGTAAGGTAATGGTTACCCTTGAAAATGGCCAGACAGCTACAAGAACTGGCACAAGCACAAGCGGTTGGTCTAGAGTTGTTTATAACGGCGCCACATACTACGCTGTATCAAGTTATTTGACCACAGATTTAAGTGCACCTGCACAATCTGCAGCGCCAGCTGAGCAAGCTCCGGCAGCAGAGGAAGCACCAGCTCAGGCACCTGGCTTTAAAACTAAGTTTACAGATGTAAATGAAACAGTTACTGCAAAGGAAGTTGTAAACCTTCGTTCAAAGCCAAGTGTTACAGATGCTGATTCTCAAGTAGTAGCCACACTTAGCGCAGGTCAGACAGCCATTCGAACAGGTATCAACAACGAATATGGCTGGTCACGTGTAGAATACAATGGACAAGTTCTTTACTGTGTAAGCAGTTATATAAAGGTTGTGGAATAAGAAAAAGCTGGCATTGCTGCCAGCTTTTTTATTCATGCTTCAAGTAGAATATAGCAAGTTGAGTACGATCTCTCAGATTTAACTTTTCTAGGATGGTGGACAGATAGTTTCTAACTGTACCCTCTGAAAGGAAAAGCTTCTGGGAGATTTCTTTGTTTGAAAAGCCTTCAGCAACAAGCTGGATGACTTCAAATTCTTTTTCTGATATATCGTATTTACGATAATCAAAGCCCTCATCATCGGTGTTGGCCTGATTCATGAGAGTAGGAAGTTTGTCGATGACAGCTCCTCCAAATACGCTTTGACCGTTGATTGCAGCGTGAAGCGCAGCAGGAAGAGATTTGTAATCTTGCTTAAGTAAGTAGCCTTTTACCCCTAGCTTTAACGCTTTTACGATATATTCATCATCTGAAAATGTAGTTAGGAAGAGAATAGTGGCATCACGATGCTTTTCGAGAATCTCTTCAGCCGCCTCAAGTCCATTCATATCAGCCATACGGATGTCCATAAGAAGCAAATCTGGCTCAAGCTCATCATAGAGAGCTACAGCTTCACGACCGCTTCCACCTTTTCCAACTATTTCAAAATCAGCCTCAGCAGAGATAATCATCTCTAGCGACATTGTGATAAGTTCATCATCATCTACAAGTAAAATTCTTTTCTTTTCCATAATCTATCCTCGCTTGTTTTCAAAAGGTAATCTGGCAAACACTGTAAAGCCATCGTTTAAATAAAAGTAAGCTTCTCCACCAAGGGAGCTGGCTCTGTTTTTAATGTTGGTAAGTCCAATTCCATCATAGCCTTCTGTGGAAATCCGAGCTTTCTGCTCTGGAGTTAGGGTTCCGTTGTCAGTAATGGAAATAGTGCAGAAGCTGTTGTTTTGATGAAGGATGACAGCTACCGAATCGCCATTGGAATGCTTAAGGATGTTTGTAATAGATTCCTTGAGAATACCAATAATTGAAAGCTTAACCTCTGTTGGAAGTGCTTCGTCTAAATCCAATTCCGTATTTACGGTAAAGCTTTTTAGTTCTCCAAGTATTTCATCTATATTTTTCTTTAAGTCGATTGAATCATCATGTAAATCATGTACGGAGCTTCGCATCTTTTCCATCGACTCATCCAGGGTGTCCGAAAGCATCTTTAACTGAGGAGCGATAGTTTCATCTTTGTTTACTGTGATGATGGCACCAAGCAATAGGATTCCACGAGAGAGAAGATGGCCAACATTATCGTGAATCTCCCTGGCAATACGGTTACGTTCCGCAAGGGTAGCAAGATGTACCTGCTGATCCTGCTCCATAAGCAAAGCTTTATTTTTGCTTTTTAGCATTTCTTCCAGCTCGATACTGTCATCTCTGGTGCGATGCAAATCATGCTTATAAAAAGTCATTTTGTTGTAAAGCAGGATAGATATGACGGTGAAGCTTGCCAATATTAGAATCAGTGCGAAGTTGATTAAAAGATTGTCAGCACCGACGGACACTAGATAGCCTCCAGTCAAAATAAATGGAATAGCTGTAAGGATTGAATATATAATCTTCGTATTTACGATAACGCTAATTTCCATTAATAAAAAAACACAAACAGACATTACCACTGAAATAGTGGTAATGCCATTTGTGTTTATTAGTAATGTTAAACCAATGGCTCCTAAAAGCCTGATGATTATATCATACAGCATATTGCTCCTTTTTCTTAGAGATGATTAGGCCGGCTGCAAAGAAGAGACAAGCGAAAAGCACCTCTATAAGCAAGTATTCAAAGAATGTTTTTCCTAAAATTTTATCTATAGGAGTGTCATTAATGAGTCTTATTGTAGCAGTGTACCAATAAAGTGGCAGGAAGTGCGCAAACTTTACAATGGATGGTGATAAAAACTGTAGGTCGATAAATACACCGCATAAGAAACTCATTGAAAGTACAAACATGTTTGTAATCATGTTAATGATGTTTTCATTTGTAGTGATTGCGCTAATCATGTAGGCCATGCCCATTCCAATCAACATCAATGCTAAGACATTTATGCAGTAGAATAAAAGCTTTTCGTTTGTATCAGCCATACCCATTAGTGCAACAAATAAAACTACGGCTGCTGTGATGATAAAGCCTATGCAGAACACTGCAGCGATGGTTGCAAAATTTCTTGATTTGAAATGCATTCCACTAACGCTTATACGGTTTTTAACATCCTTATCCTTTGTAAAACCAAGCACTGAGCTAATAGAGATACAAAGAATCATAAGTAACGTATATCCGTTAAATGTAAACATTCCAGTGTAGAACGAGCGGTGATTTTCATCAGAGGTATCCATGACAGTGGCCTTTGTATCAGAAAGCTTAATCATGTTTTCTTTGGTGAGGGCAATAGCCTCTTCCTCTGAATATCCACTATTTAAATATACCATAACATCCTGCATATAGGTACGAATTTTCTCGGTTAACAAAAACTGTGGAGCTGTAGCGCCAGGTGCAACGAATTCAAGTAAATCTTCTGTCTCTCCAGCTTTTGCACGCTCTGAGAAATCCTGTGGGATAATCAGTGCATAGTCGTAGATAAGGAATCGAACATTATCATTCATCTCAACCAAGGATGTGGTCTGTGGGTCAACTACGTTCTGAGTTTCCTTAAGGTAGTCTACTAAACCTTGGCTCAATGCAGAATTATCATTATCTGTAATAGCAACCTTTACCACTGAATCCTCAAACAAGGTGTCTTTTGTGGTGGCAGTTGCCTTTGCAGAAATGTTTCCAAATAATGCGAAGACCGAAAAATATACGATTATGGTAACAAGGCAAGCCTTGGTTGATTTTAGTATTGCATTAAAGACTGACATATTTTCTCCTCCTTAGGAATATGGATGCGACGATGATACAACCTACAATCATTCCGCACATGATAAGGACATCCTGGTGGAATTCGGCTGTGGCGCCGTAGGTTGAGCGAACGTACATAGCGTTTGTAAGTAGTGCAGCAGGATTGATTTTGTTGATGATAGGACAGTTATACTGGATAATCTGTTTAATCTGTCCCCACATTAATCCACTGAAGAATGAACATATCATTGTGAAAAACAGTGGGACGGTCACAAGTAATCGTGGATTTCTGATAACAGAGCCCATCAGTGTTCCTGTTGAAATACCAAGAGCACTGCCGATAGTGCAAAGGAGAATCATAGTTCCCATTGGCACGCCCAGGTTGATTCCTAAAATATATTGGATATAAATCACAACTATGATATTTGAAATAATTTGTAAAAGAACTCCAGCAAGTAAGCTTGCAGTAATGCTCATAAACTTTGATGTAGGTGCACATTCAACTCGCTTGCCCATCTCAGACATATTTGCACACATTCCTTCTAGGATTGCTGTGCTAATCCAAGAGCTGAAAAGTGATGTCATTGCAAGCAAAGCGTAGAAGTACTGGATGTACTGACTGGTTTCATTTCCAAAGTTGTATTCACTGATGATGCTGTTTTCAGAAGTGATTGCCTCAATGGCATCAGCTACTTTTTCAGGATGGTCCTTAGCAATCTGCGTGATTACATCAGTGTAATTATCGTATTCACGAACTATCTCGTTCATGATTGTGGAATCATAGCCATTTGAAATAATGATAGTTTCGACACCATCTTCTGATTCCAGATAGAAGCCTTTGATATCTCCATTATTCATAGCTTTTACAGCATCATCCTTTGAAGAGTATGTGTGAAGATTAAGCACTGTAGTTCCTTCATCATTTTCCTCGGAAAGCTCTTCTAGAACCTGGTCAAAGCCAGCTGACTCATCAAGTTCATTTACATATCCTACTTCCAAAGTCTTGAAGGTATCAGGATCTTCCTTTATGAGATTTCCAAATCCAAGAAAGAAAGCGGTGGCAAGAACCAGCGGGAAAAGAAAGTTCCAGCCTACCAGCCAGTATTTTCTGGATAAATTTTTTAATGAGTATGTAAAGATTCTAATAAACATTAGTCTCTAAGCTCCTTTCCTGTAATCTCCAAGAACACATCGTTAAGAGTAGGAAGTTCGGTAGTTACGCGGCCAAATGGAACATTGTTGTCTGTAAGGTAACTGAGTACGTGAACCAGATTGTGCTCACCGCCATCGCATTTGATTACTACATCATCTCCATCTTCCTTAACCTTGTACACGTGGTTGATTTCCTTGAGTCCTGCAAGAATCTCAGGTGATTTGTCAGGCAGGCCGATGCGGATTTTTTCACGGCTGATAAGAGAAGATTTAAGCTCGTTTGTAGTTCCATTAGCAATGTTTTTACCGTGATCCATAATTACAACTCTTGAACAAAGCTCCTCAACTTCCTCCATATAGTGTGAAGTGTAGATGACCGTTGCACCGGCCTTGTTCATTTTTTTGATACCCTCGAGAATTGCATTTCTACTTTGTGGATCAACAGCAACTGTTGGCTCATCAAAGATGACTAGCTTTGGCTTGTGAGCAATTCCGCAGGCTATGTTAAGTCTTCGAAGAAGTCCCCCTGAAAGCTTTTTAGGCTTCTGCTTTTTGAATTCTGTAAGGCCTGTAAACTCAAGTGCTTCTTCAACGTACTGTTTTCTTGTTGCCTTATCCTTTATATAAAGTCCACAGAAGAAATCTACGTTTTCGTACACATTCAAGGTATCGATAACTGCCACATTCTGCATTACCACACCAATCTGTGATTTAATATCGTAGGCATCTGGACTCATTTCTTTGCCCCAGATTTTGATATCCCCTTTATCAAAAGTAAGAAGAGAAAGGAGACAGTTGATTGTGGTAGTCTTTCCTGAACCATTTGGACCAAGTAGTCCAAGGATTTCCCCTTCTTCAATGCTTAATGAGAAGTGATCTACAGCTACATTCTCACCATATCGTTTTACTAAATTGTCGATTGATACTACTGTGTTACTCATTTCATTTCTCCTTTTTATTTGTGTTACAGCCGTTGGCTGTGTTTCTTTTGTTTTGTTCTGAGATTATAATACCGAAACTTTTGTCACATCTGTAGTGAACTGCGTCATAAAGGCACATGACAATTGTCATGTTGTTGAAGTGAGTGGGATATGCTATATTCAACGTAATGTTGAATATGTGGGGGATATATGATGTATGATAAAGCTTTAGTATATATACATGGAAAAGGGGGAACAGCTGACTCTGCTAACGAGTTTAAATCATTATTTACGGAATATGATATATATGGTTTTGACTATAAATCGGAAAATCCATGGGAAGCAGAAATAGAGTTTAAAGAGTATTTTACTGACTTAGCCAAGAAATATTCAATTATTACTGTTATTGCTACAAGTCTAGGTGCTTACTTTTTAATGATATCAGGTGTTCAAGCACATATTCATAGAGCATATTTTGTTTCTCCAATTGTAAACATGGAAAGATTAATTCAAGACATGATGAAACGGGGACATGTGTCCAATGAGGAGCTGGAGAATAAAAAGATAATCCAATTATCTACATATGAAAATTTATCATGGGAATATTATACTTGGGTAAAACAACATCCAATTGTTTGGAGCGTACCTACTTTCATTTTATATGGTGAAAATGATAACTTCCAAACAATAGATACAATTAATGGATTTGCGGAATTGGTAGGTGCAGAAGTTACAGTCATGCTTAATGGGGAGCATTGGTTTCACACACCTGAGCAGAATGAATTTAGAAGAAATTGGCTGAGAAGGATAATTGAAGAAGATAATAATGGCAATAAATCATTATGTGGGGAGCGATTTACCACTGGGATATAAATATGCATAGATTTAGTGGTAAAAATAGGGCCTGATTACCACTGTATAGCGATAAATATGACTCCATGGGGTAAATCTAAAGAATGATTACCACTTTTGATTTGGATTTTTGTTATGCAGAGGTAAATAATTGAAATGATTACCACTTTTGATGATGGTTATGTAGAATTCAGGGGTAAACTTGCAAAATATTTACCACTGGGATGGAAAGAATAATTACTAGAGAGGTAGAGAAAAAACAATGTGTATTATTTGCGACAGAATACAGCTGATGCTAGTGGTAAAAGTCTAATATCTAAGCATATAGGGAGGTTTTACAATGAACAACATCGAACGAAGAGACAAGGAACTAGTATATATTTCCGATGATGAGGTATTTGAGGAACAAAAGATAGCCAGAAGGCTTACACAGGAGCTGAATACTGTAGATAGGGCTGATTTCGATGCTATCAAGAAGATAGTTAATAAGCTTCTAGGAAAATCAGATAGTGATACATTTATAAATCCTCCTTTTTATTGCGACTATGGCAGTCATATAGAGGTGGGAAAGAATTTTTTTGCAAACTATAATTGCACCATGCTAGATGTAGGGCGTATTAGAATAGGTGATAATGTGCAGATAGCTCCTAATGTAGCTATATATACAGCGGGGCATCCAGTTCATCCTGCAACAAGAAACACTTTATATGAATACGGAATAGACGTCACCATAGGCAACAATGTGTGGATTGGAGGAAATGTGGTAATTTGCCCTGGTGTAAGAATAGGAGATAACACAGTAATTGGTGCTGGTTCTGTAGTGACTAAGGATATCCCGGCCTGGTCTATTGCAGCAGGAAATCCTTGTCGCGTAATAAGAAAAATAACAGAAGATGACCGCAACAAGCATTTTGCTGGTAGGGAAATT
This sequence comes from Pseudobutyrivibrio ruminis, assembly GCF_015057245.1. Lineage (GTDB taxonomy): Bacteria > Bacillota > Clostridia > Lachnospirales > Lachnospiraceae > Pseudobutyrivibrio > Pseudobutyrivibrio ruminis_E. The sequence continues at coordinate 194,192 of NZ_SVET01000003.1, read as the reverse complement.
GATGAAGAAGCATGGCAGGATATTTTGCGAATCCAAAGTGAAGCAAATGATGAGCGGAAATATCCGAAGGCATAAACTATATCATTCTATAGTAGAGATATTCTATGAAATATGGTAATATACTTTAGATTTAGACTTATTTTTTAATACGCAAGAATATTTATATATAGAAGGAGATAAATTACCATGAAATTGGGAATCGTAGGTTTACCAAACGTTGGCAAATCAACTTTATTTAATTCACTTACAAAGGCAGGAGCACTTGCAGCAAACTATCCATTCGCTACAATCGACCCTAATGTTGGTGTCGTATCAGTTCCTGATAAGCGTCTTGACGAGCTTACAAAGATGTACAACTCTAAGAAAACAGTTCCAGCTACAATCGAATTCGTTGATATCGCTGGTCTTGTAAAGGGTGCATCAAAGGGTGAGGGACTTGGAAACCAGTTCCTTGCAAACATCCGTGAGGTAGATGCAATCGTTCACGTTGTTCGTTGCTTCGAGGATGCAAATGTTGTTCACGTTGATGGCAGCATCGATTCTCTTCGTGATATCGAGACAATCAACCTTGAGCTTCTTTTCTCAGATATGGAAGTTATGGAGCGTCGTTATTCAAAGACTGAGCGCAGCGCTCGTATGGACAAGACACTTCAGAAGGAAGCGGCTATGCAGAAGCGTCTTCTAGATCATATGGAAGCTGGCAACATGGCAAAGACATTCGAGCTTAATGATGAGGACGAGGAAGCTTACTTCAAGGAGTACAACCTTCTTACAGCAAAGCCAGTTATTTACGCTGCAAACGTAGAGGATGAGGATCTTGCGGATGACGGTGCAAACAATAAAAACGTTCAGGCTGTTCGTGAGTACGCTTCGAAAGAAGGTTCAGAGGTATTCGTTATCTCAGCTCAGATTGAGCAGGAGATTTCTGAGCTTGAGTCAGAGGAAGAAAAGCAGGAGTTCCTTGAGGCTATGGGACTTGAAGAGTCAGGTCTTGATAAGCTTATCACTGCTTCTTACAGACTTCTTGGTCTTATCTCTTACCTTACATCAGGTGAGGACGAGACACGTGCTTGGACAATCAAGAAGGGCACAAAGGCTCCACAGGCTGCTGGAAAGATTCACACAGATTTCGAGCGTGGATTCATCAAGGCAGAGGTTGTTAGCTATGACGATCTTATGGCAAACGGCTCTATGACAGCTGCAAAGGAAAAGGGCCTTGTACGTATGGAAGGTAAGGAATACGTAGTTGCCGATGGTGATGTAATCACATTTAGATTTAATGTATAACAAATTGTGAATTATGTGGGAAAAATCCCTGATTTATCGGTATATCTGTTGATAAATAGATTTTGTTTGATATTATATTGATAAAGATAGTTAACAGTTTGTTTTTACCCATAAGGAGGTATTTATGAAACTTACTAATATTAAGGACACAGAAGCATTTTTTAAGGTTATCGATAGCTGCCAGGGAAAGGTAGAGCTTGTTACAGGTGAAGGTGACAGACTTAATCTTAAGTCAAAGCTTTCTCAGTTTGTTTCACTTGCAAATATCTTCCAGGCTGATGAGAGCATTCCTGAGCTTGAGCTTATTGCATACGAGCCAGACGATGCAAAGAAATTATTGGAGTTTATGATTAACCAATAATCACATTGAAAAGAGGAATAATCATTCCGAATTAGAAAGAAAAAGGTTCTCAGTGTACGCTGAGAACCTTTCTTAAAGTTTATAAATAATATTGGAGATTAGTTATGCGAGCTTATGAAAGACTACTAAATTATGTAAAGGTTTACACAACCAGTGATGAAGAGAGCACTACAGTTCCTTCAACTGCCAGACAGTTTGATTTGGCAAAGATTCTTGTTGAGGAATTGAAGGGCCTTGGCATCGAGGATGCAAAGGTAGACGACAAGTGCTATGTTTATGCAAGCATCCCAGCAACAAAGGGATACGAGGACAAAAAAGCAATTGGCTTTATTGCACACATGGATACTGCGCCAGATTTCTGTGGTGAAAACGTAAATCCGATAATCGAGGAAAACTACAACGGTGAAGATATCGTTCTTGGCACATCTGGTAGAACAATTAAAGTATCAGATTTCCCACACCTTAAGGAATTAAAGGGACGTACTTTGATTCACACAGATGGAACAACACTTTTAGGCGCTGATGATAAATCAGGTATTGCTGAAATCATGACATTTGCAGAGGAGCTTCTTGCAAGCGATGAGCCACACGGCAAGATTTGCATCGCTTTCACACCTGATGAGGAGATTGGTGCTGGTGCAGATCATTTTGATGTTGAATACTTTGGAGCTGACTTCGCATATACGGTAGACGGTGGCGAAGAAAACGCAGTAGAGTACGAGAACTTTAATGCAGCTGAAGCAAAGATTAAATTCAACGGTGTAAACATTCACCCAGGTGATGCAAAGGATATTATGGTTAATGCAGCACTTGTTGCTATGGAGTTTAATTCTATGCTTCCACCAACGCAGACACCTAGTCAGACAGAAGGATACGAAGGATTCTTCCATCTTCTTGATATGTCTGGAGATGTTGCAGAGGCAAAGCTTTGGTACATTATTCGTGACCACGATGCAGATAAATTCGAAGAGAAGAAAAAGGTTATGGAGCATGCTGCTAACATCATCAATCAGAAATATGGTGAGGGCACATGCGAGCTTAACATCAGAGACCAGTATCAGAACATGCTCGAGATGATCAAGCCTCACATGTTCCTTATCGACTACGCTTTCGAGGCATTAAAGGATGCTGGCGAGAATCCAAAGGCTGTTGCTATCCGTGGAGGTACAGATGGTGCTCGTCTTTCATTTATGGGATTACCTTGTCCAAACCTTGGAACAGGTGGCTACAACTTCCACGGTCCAATGGAGCATATTACAGCGGAGGGCATGGATACAGTAGTCAAGGTACTACACGGTATTACAAGCAAATTTGCTACAGAATAAGTTAGCCGATGAGCTGGTGAGAGCGTAACCAGCGGACTGGGGGAATTATGTCATCAGAAAAGAGAAAAGAATTACTTGTAGATATTTTGATGGATGCCTTGTCAGGCTTGTGTATTGGTATCGCAATTTATAACTTTGCTGCAGATGCCAAGTTTCCATTGACCGGGCTTACCGGTATTGCAATGATTTTCTATCAGTACTGGGGATGGAAAATCGGTCTTATGACAATCATAATGAACATTCCACTGATAGTGGTTTCATACAAGGTTTTGGGACGAAAGTTTCTTCTTAAAACTTTCAAGACTATGGCTATAGGCACGGTTATGATGGATTTTGTGGCACCCCTTGTACCTAAGATAGAGATTTCAAATATCCTTTTGAATGCTCTAGTGGTAGGTGTGTTTACGGGATTGGGTTATGCTCTTGTTTATATGCGTAACTCATCTACGGGCGGTGCTGATTTTATCATGATGCTTATCAAGGCAAAGAATCCACACATGTCACTTGGTCGAATCTTTTTCATAGTCGATGTGGTTATTATTGTGATAGATACTATTGCATATGCTCATTCATTTGAAGCATTGTGCTATGGTTTTGTAATCAGCTATGTAGGTTCACTTGTTGTTGATAAGGTAATGATTAATGCTGATTCAGGTATGATGTGTATGATTGTTACCAACAAAGCAGAAGCAATTGCAGATGCTATTGATAAAGCAGTTGAAAGAGGTACAACAATCTTCACTGCAAAGGGCGGATACAAAGGCGATGAGCGCCAGGTTTTGATGTGCGCCTGCTCAGACAAGCAGATGTACCAGGTCAATCGTGTTGCAAAAAAGATTGACGTGGACGCATTTATTGTCATAATGGAATCAAAGGCAGTATATGGTGAGGGGTTCAAGAGATTTAAACCTTAAGGAGTATAGAAATGTCAGAAAAGATTTGCGTTCTTGGCGTAGCAGGAGGATCTGCTTCAGGCAAGACTACAATTATTAAAAAGCTTCAGGATTATTTTGGAGAGGACATTGCGGTTATCAGCCATGATGCATACTACAAGGCACATCCTGATATGTCATTTGAGGAGCGTAGCAAATTAAACTACGACCATCCAGATTCATTTGAATCAGATAGAATGGCAGAGGATGTTAGAAAGCTCATCAAAGGATATGCTATCGATATGCCAGTTTACGATTACGTAAATCACAATCGTTCAGAGGAGACTATCCGAATTGAGCCAAAGACAGTTATTGTCATGGAAGGTATCCTTATTCTTGAGAACAAAGAGCTTAGAGATTTGATGGACATCAAAATCTTTGTTGATACAGATGCTGATGAGCGTCTCATGCGTCGTATCCAGCGTGATATGATTGAGCGTGGTCGTAGTATCGAATCAATTATTGGCCAGTACAGCGATACTGTAAAGCCAATGCATGAAGAGTTTGTTGAACCTTCAAAGAAGCATGCAGACATCATCATTCCACGTGGTGGAGAGAATGCTGCAGGTCTTGATATGCTCATCACATACATGAACAAAAAGCTTCATGAAGAAGAAAACTAAATAGACATTTATGCAATGTGCGACTTGTGCCACAGTGGTTTTTGTTGATAAGGACGAAAATCGCTGTGGCTCTTTTAATTCCTTTAATTTGGAATACCCCTATGCTAAAATTGACTTGTAATTGATAAAAAATTATCAATAATGGAGTGTTAAAAGGGAGAAATAATTAATAATGGGAAACAAACCAATCGTGTTGGCTGTTGCCGGTAAGGGCGGAGTGGGCAAAACTTCGTTAGCTTCGGTGATGGTCAAGTTGTTAGTGGAAGCTTATCCAGACAAACGCATTCTAGCAATCGACGCTGACCCAGCGGTGGGACTTTCGACAGCACTTGGTGTTGAACCAACTCTTACTCTTGATGATATCAGAAAAGAGGCAGTGGAAGCTGCGGAAAATGGTGATACCAAGGCCACTGTAGAAGTGCTTGGGGAGGCGAGGTATCGTATTTTCGATGCTATGGTAGAACTGGAGGGCTTTTCTTTTATTGCAATAGGAAGACCGGAGGCTGCTGGTTGCTATTGCAAGATCAATACTTATCTCAAGGAAGTAATCGCTTCAGTTTCAGACAATTTTGATTACATAGTAATAGACGGAGAGGCCGGAATCGAGCAGATTAACCGTCGCGTTATGGAGAAGGTCACACATCTCATCCTTATTACAGATTCAAGTAAGAAGGGCTGCGATGTAGTTAAGACTATCAAAAATGTAGCAGATGATTTAGTCATGTATGAAAAGGTGGGCGTTGTAGTAAACCGCGTTCCATCTGAGGAGGTTCTGCAGTTTATGGATTTGGGAGACATCCCTATTCTTGGCTGGATACCTGCAGACGCCAACCTCACCGAATGCGACCTTAAGGGTAAATCGGTGCTAGGCATCCCAAACGACACCGCTATTGTAACCGGACTAAGCACAGCGTTGAATAAGCTAGGAATATTATAAAAAGTAAATATTTTAAGTGAGTCTGTAGCTCTCAAGCTCTTAGAATTCTCAAGCGAATCATGTTAGATGAGCGGAGAATTACTAAGGCTTGAGAGCGTAACAGACGGACTAAAGGGAGAAAATATATGAAGGATTTAAAGCATCTTATATATTTTGAGAATCTCTTAATGGATGCTGATAATGACCTGGTGAGAGCGGCTCAGGCTGAGGGCCGCATTTGCGTAGGCAGTGTATGTTATCAGATTCCAGAGGTTCTCATGAATTTAGGCAATTGCTTTACCGTAAGACTTCGCGCACCAAGAACCGGCTCCATGGAGATGGGAACATATTATTTGACCAGTTTCTTGTGTGAGTATTCACGAGCATTGCTTGAACGTGCAATTGAAGGGGGATATCAGTTTTTAGATTGTCTTATTGCACCAGATGGTTGCACCATGATCAACAGATGTGTTGAGAATATGGAGCTTCTTAAAATGAACGACAAGGAGCACTTTTTCTACAAGTATTTAGAGGTTCCAATGAAGGCTGATGATAATGGATTAAACCTCTATGTAGGTCAGTGCCGTTCAAAGATTTTGGAGCCACTTCATGAAAAGTTTGGAGTGGATATCAGTGATGAGGCACTTCGTAAATCTGTTGAGAATCACAATAAAATTTGTCGAATCATCACTGAACTTGGAAACTTTAGAAAAGAGGAAAAGCCACGTATCACAGGATACGAATTCCATATCATCACAATGTGCACCTATGTGTGCCCACAGGATTTACTTCTTGAAAAGCTTGAAGAGACACTTGAAGAAGTAAAGAATCGTGTGCCAGATGAAAAGTGGCCATATCGAGCTAGAGTTGCTGTTGTCGGCTCAGAGGTAGACGATATCGATATGATAAAGCTTATTGAAGAATCAGGAGCTTATGTATGTGCCGATAGATTCTGCTTTGGCTCGTTGCCTGGTCGTGAGGAAATAATTCTCAATGATGAGGAGGATGTGCTTACTCAGATTTGTCGTCACTACATGATGAGCTGCATGTGCCCTCGCCACATGGATACTCCAAAGATGAATCGACGTCGTGAATATGTTGATGAAATTGCAAAGGAGTACAAGGCTGACGGAATCATCTACGAGCAGATGAAGTTCTGTGATCCATGGGCTTATGAAAGAATGGTAGGAAGCCATGTTCTTCGTGATGAATATGGTTATCCAGTGCTTACAATCGATAGACCATATGCGGTGGGTTCATCGGGACAGATTCGTACCCGTGTCCAGGCCTTCGTGGAAAGTATCGAAATCAAAAAGATACAAGGAGGTAAACGCTAATGGGAAAAGCAGTAGGCAGCTCAAAATTAGGTGAGCTTTATAGCGGTGATAAAAAGGTTTTTAAGCACCGCGAGTGGAGAGGCATCAGAGACACCTGGTACGACTACACCAGATGGCTTGGAATAATAGCAATGCTTGGAAAGTTCATGCTCCACCCAAAGAATGTAAAGGGATTTTTCAGATATCGTTGGATGCTTAACTATTTGGCAGTTCCAATGATGATTGATAAACATTCCATGGGACTTCGTGGAACTCAGCTTCGTATTTGCCGTGAGGAATACGATTTAGTTGCATCGGACGTTGCAAAGCTTTTGACAAAGATTTTTTCAATGGATAGAAACCTTGGGGCAAGCCCAGAAAAGTCAAAGCATGTAGTTCTCATGGATGAAAACGAAATGACCAACATCATGTGTGGTTTCCCAAATCTTGAGGGACTTAGCTGGGAGACAGCAAGCTGTTATGTATGCGTTCTTCTACAGGGAGATGCCATGACACATTATTTGGATGTTGTTCAGGAATGCGGTATGCCAGGTGATGTTTGTCCTATGCCTGCATCTGAGGCTGGTATTTGCATCGATGGAGATATGCCTGTTTTTGGTAAGTGTGCAGTTCAGTGCAACACCACCTGTGATGGTTCACTTATGGGAAATGGTGTTATTTCAAGAGCACTGGAGCGAAATGGCATTCCAGTTCATCAGCTTGCTACACCACTTCGTCACACAGAGCCTGGTGTTCAGGAGTATGCAGCTCAGGAGGTTAGAAATGCCATCGCCTTCATCGAAGAGCAGACAGGTGAAAAGTTCGATTGGGGTTATTACTTTGAATGCGCTAAGCGAATCAACATAGGTGCCCGCGAATGTACTGAGTGGCTTGAAATCACAAAGACAGATTATCCGCAGGTTATCGGAAACAACATCCTGCTTTATCGCGAGACAGAATATATGGCCATCGCAGGAAAGGTTCCAGCTTTTGCCAAGCTTGATAAGAAGATTACCAAGATGGCAACAGAGGCTTATCAGAAAAAGACAATGCTTGCAAAAGAGTATCGTCATCGTGCTGTTATATGGGGCGTTCAGTCTCAGTTCTATACAGACTTTGTTGCATGGCTTTTGAATTGTTGGGGAATTCTTCCAATGTTCGACATGCTCACCATGGTATCCCTTGATCCTATTTCAGAGGATGACAAGGAGCAAGCCATCTATGATATGGCTCACCAGTACGAAAACATGATTATGAGAAATCGTACTCATGGTGGATACGAAGTTCTTCTTGATGATCTTTGGAGATACTGTGAGGAATTCCGTGCAGACATGGTTATTCTTTGGGAGCACATCGCCTGCAAGGCACTTGATGGTATGCATGGCATGTTCGAAGAACAGGCGCGAGAACACGGCATCAAATTGGTTTGGGTAAATCATGACCTTTATGATCCACGTGTAATCCCTCGCAAGAATCTTCGCCAGGACGTAAACCGCTACATGCGCTCAGTCCTTCGCGAAGAGCCCCTGGACCCATCGTTGGAGGACTATGACGACACAAATTTGTGGTAAAACTTTTGTTTATTAATTTGAGGAGCACTAATTCAGACTATGTGTCTTGTAAATGAACCCTTGATGAGCCATCCCTACTTAGATGGTGCGTAAGCAGCATCTTATGTAGGGCAATGAGCGAATAAGAGCGAAAGCGTGGTGAATTGCAAGATATATAGGCTGAATTGAAGTGCGGACTAGGAGAATAGAAAGATGAAATATTTTGGTGGATGTGATTCTGGTTCTACATACACAAAGTGTGTGATTATAGATGAGAATGGAAAGATGGTGGCGGACGTCACTCTTAAGAGTCGTATAAATGCAGTGCTATCTTGTCAGGATGCCCTTAATCAGGCAGTGGCACAGGTGCCAGATTTAAATAGTGCAGAGGATTTGACTTATCTTGTAGGTACAGGATATGGCCGTAACAAGGTTCCTTTTGCTGATGAGAATATCTCAGAGATTAGCTGCCATGCCATGGGTGTTCATGTGGCTGACCCAACAGTAAAGGCTATTATTGATATTGGTGGTCAGGACGTAAAGGGAATTGCAGTTGATACTGATGGTACAGTTCTTAATTTTGCAATGAATGACAAGTGTGCAGCAGGAACAGGTCGTTTCTTTGAGGCTATGGCTAGAGCATTTGAGATGGATTTGGATGAGTTTTCAAATCTTTCCCTCAAGGCAAAAAATGTCATTCCAATTACAGCACAGTGTACCGTATTTGCGGAGTCAGAGGTTATCTCACTTGTTGGTGAAGGAAAGCCAATGGACGAGATTGCAGCAGGTATTGAGCTTTCAGTTGCAAAGCGATGCTTTGTAATGTCTAAGAAGGCTGGTGCTACAGATAAGATTACACTTACAGGTGGATGCGCAAAGAATGCAGGACTTAAGGCTGCCATCGAGCAGGTTCTTAAGCTCAAGGTTATCGACCTTCCAATTGATCCACAGCTTATGGGTGCACTTGGTGCAGCAGAGTTTGCTAGACAGAAAGGAAATAGATAATGTTGAAAATATTAGGAATTATCGCAATAGTGTTGATATGCCTTTGGATTTTATCTATGATTGTTTATTTCTTCAACCTAGATATGAAGCTCACAAGCGCATTACAACCGCTGCTTGCAAAGCATTACGATAAGATTAAGAAAGATAGAAAGATTTAATGAAGCTATATGATGAAAGCATTAAAGAGCTGCTTGCCGGATTAGATTTTTCTAAGGCCAAGAGTCTTGATATCGCAAATGCGAATTGGACTGATGTGGGAGACCATAATCTCATTCTTAGAGCCGATATGGCTTATGAGTTAGGAGGCGGCACTCATCCTGCAGTATCAGCCATGGCTGTGACCTGTAACAACGAATTCGTAAATGGGGATGAGGTCTTACTTATTGGACCAGATTTAAACGAAATCAAAAATGACACGCCATATGCAAGAATAGCCATTGTGAAGGTGGCTGAGGAAAGTCTTGGGGATGGCAATGCACTTTATAATGCAATTAGAAAAATAGAATACGTTAGGTATCACATTAATCCAAAGGGATACATGACCCGCATCTCTGCATCAAACAACAGAGAGCCGGTACGAGTTGGCAAGGAAGCTCTTAATGAGAGTTTAGATTTCGCCAAGGTTGGAAAGCTATTCTTGGATACCTATCATGAAAACAAAAATATTGAAGCTGTAAAGCTCATATTTATAACTGACCCAGCCTTCGACTACAAGTCATTAGCTGGGCAGGCAAAACATCTTGAAGATATCACTGGCGCAATAGATCATATCTTCAAGAATGTAATGATGGACTGCGGAAGCTGCTCATTGCAGAAGGTCTGCGATGAAGTCGAAGGCCTTCGTGAGCTCCATTTCTCAGTTCATTAAACATTTAAGTGAGGCAGTAGATAACAAGCTCTTAGGTTTCTGAATGAGACATGTAGTCGAATGAAGAAACACTAAGGCTTGTAATCGTAACTGCCGGATTATAGTTAAGAAAGGGAGTATAGGATATGCCAGAAATGAGCAAAGTAATCATGCCACCACACATGCATGATAAGGAGCCAAGCAAGAAGATTATCGAGCTTGGAAGAAAAATAACAGATGTTATGCCACACAAGATGTTTGGCGTTAAGGTAGAGGACCCAGAGTACTGGGGTCTTGCAGAAATCGTAACAGAGGAGATGGCTGAGGTTGGCCTTACAATGAAGGTTCGTCATCACTACACATTTGAGGATCTCTGCAAAATGAATCCTGAGAAGGCAAAGGATAAAGAAGCTTTCCAGAAGTTACTTGATGATATGTCATACATCGGACTTTTAGAGTACGATTATGGAAATCACTATGATCATAATGGACGTACAGCTCCACAGTCTGAGAGAAGATATGTGCTTCCTATCTTCGTTCCAGGTTCTGCAGAGCTTTTCAACATGGAAGAGTCAGTTCCAGGTGAGCGTTCAAACAATAGAATTAAGCAGCATCCAGCTGTTGCATCATTCTTCGAGAGAATGACATACATTCCACTTGATGGTTTGACACACCTCATCCCACCAGGAGGCGCTGGTGTAGGTATGCACGTAATTCCTGTTGAGAAGGCCATTGAGTTCGAAAACGAAAAGGTAGACCTTGAGCAGATTTCATATTGGCTCAAAAAATATGAAGGACATATTGGTGTAGGCCAGTGCTCATGCCGTGTATCACGTGCTTGCCTTGAAGAAGGTTGCGGTGATGACGAGATGAACTGGTGTATCGGTCTTGGTGATTTCGCTGACTACTGCCGTGAGACAGGCAAGGGCCACGATATCACATACGAAGAGGCTATGCGCATCGTTGAGCGTGCTGAGACACTTGGCTTCGTTCATCAGATTACAAATATCGATGGTGAGAACAAGATTTTTGGTCTTTGCAATTGTAATGTAAATATCTGTAATGCTCTTCGTACATCACAGCTTTTCAACACACCTAATATGTCACGTTCAGCATACACAGCTCACGTTGAAGCTGAGAAGTGTGTGGCTTGTGGTAAGTGTGTTGAGTATTGCCCAGCAGGTGCTGTTAAGCTTGGCCAGAAGCTCTGCAAGAAGGATGGTAGCGAGGTTGAATATCCAAAGGTAGTTCTTCCAGACAGAGTTCACTGGGGCAAGGATAAATACAACGAAAACTATCGCGATGACAATAGAAAGAACTGCTATGACACAGGTACAGCTCCATGTAAGGTTGCTTGTCCTGCCCACGTATCTGTTCAGGGTTATGTAAACATGGCAAAGAATGGTCGTTATGATGACGCTCTTGCACTCATCAAAAAGGACAACCCATTCCCAGCTATCTGCGGCCGTGTATGTAACAAGAGATGTGAGGCTGCTTGTACACGTGGCACTATCGATGCACCAGTTGCTATCGATGATATCAAGAAGTTTATTGCTGAGCGCGATCTTCACGCTGAGACAAGATATATTCCACCAATCGACATCCCTTCAAACCGTTTAACACAGTGGGATGACAAGATTGCAATCATCGGTTCAGGCCCTGCAGGTCTTTCATGTGCTTACTATCTTGCAACAAAGGGTTACAAGCCAACAGTATTTGAAAAGAACAGCCGTCCAGGTGGTATGCTCACATGGGGTATTCCAACATGGAAGCTTGAGAAGGATGTAGTTGAAGCTGAAATCGATGTTATTCGTCAGCTCGGCGTTGAGATTAAGTGTAATGTAGAAGTTGGTAAGGACATCACTCTTGATGAGTTGCGTGCTCAAGGCTACAAGGCATTCTACGTAGCAATCGGATGCCAGGGAGGAAAGATTCCACCAATCCCAGGAACAGATGCTAAGGATGGTATTGATATTGCTGTTACATTCCTTCACAAGGCACTTGAAGACCAGAGCCAGAAGATGGATGGTAACGTAGTAGTTGTCGGTGGTGGTAACGTAGCTATCGACTGCGTACGTACAGCTGCTAGATTTGGCGCTGGCAACCCACAGATGTTCTGCTTAGAGCAGCGTGATGAGATGCCTGCAAACAACTCAGAAATAACAGAGACACTTGAAGAAGATATCGTAATCAACAATGGTTGGGGTCCAAAGGAAGTTCTCAAGGATGCTGAGGGCAATGTATCTGGCATCGTATTCAAGAAGTGTACATCTGTATTTGATGCAGAGCACAAGTTCAATCCACAGTACGATGAGAATGACACAATGACAGTAGAGTGCAAGCACATCATCTTTGCTATTGGTCAGGGCATCGAGTGGGGCGGACTCCTTGGTGATGGAAAAGAAAAGGTAGAATTCTGGCACGGTAATTATCCAGTAGCGGACAAACTTACATACCAGACAGCACAGCCAGACATCTTTGTTGGTGGTGATGTATATTCTGGTCCTAAGTTTGCTATCGACGCTATCGAAGCTGGTAAGTGTGCAGCAGATTCTCTTCACAGATTCGTACAGCCAGGATGCTCTATGACAATCGGTAAGAATCGTCGTGACTTTATTGAGCTTGACAAAGACAACATTCTTGTGGAAGAATATGACACAGCGGGCAGAAATGAGCCAGCTATAGATACAAGCATTGATATGAAGCATTCATTCCGTGATGCTCACCTTACACTTACAGAAGAGCAGGTAAAGGCTGAGGCTAGCCGCTGCTTAAAGTGTGGTGCATCAGTTGTTGATGAGAATAAGTGTATCGGATGTGGTGTCTGCACAACAAAGTGTGCATTCGACGCTATCACCCTTCACAGAACTCATCCAGAGTGCACACACATGGTTAAGTCTGAGGATAAGTTCAAGCATATCGGTGCTTATGCAGTAAAACGTGCCGCTAAAATTGCATTCTCTCGCAAGAGTGAAGCAGAAAAGCAAGCGGAGCGTGATCACAAGGCTTATAAGAAGGCAAATAAGTAGTCTTTAAGCTTTATATGAGGCAGTAGGCATCAAGCTCTGAGGTCACTCAAGTGAAGCTTTTTATGCTGAACGGAGTGACTCTCAGGCTTGTAGCTGTAACTGCCGGGGTATATTAGAGAGGAAGTATAAGTAATGCATGAATTAGGTATTGTGTTTCATGTGGCGAAACAGGTAGAAGAGGTAGCTCAGGAGAATAATGCAGATCACATCAGCGAAGTAGTTCTTTCGATTGGTGAGGTATCTACAGTTATTCCAGACTATCTTATTGATTGCTGGGCTTGGAATGCTAAAAAGTATCCAAGACTTGATGGCAGCAAGCTTACTTGCGAAACTATTAAGGCAGTGACATTCTGCGAGGATTGTAAACAGGAGTACGAGACAGTTGCTTATGGCAAAACATGTCCACATTGTGGTAGCGGCAACACTTATCTTGTTACAGGAAACGAGGTTATATTAAAAGAAGTTATAGCTGACTAAGAAAAAAGAACCTTTGGGTGGCTGATGCCCAAGGTTCTTTTCTTTTGCACATCAACCGACATGCATTTGAAGGGAGAAAATATATGAACGGTCCGAATGACCAAGTAATTAACTAATTAAAAGAAGCAACATAGGTTGCATAATAAGTTTAGAAATGCCATGCTGATGCACCATCTGGCTACACCGGAATATGGTCTGTAGTAGCCGTAGTTGGCACTTCTGTTTTCGTACCAATTTCTACTGAAATTGATGCTCTGTTCAAACTGTCTATATCTAAAGTTGCTTGGCTCTAGAGCGATAGCTCTGGAAATGTATTCCCTGGCGTCGTTTAAATTGCCAAGACCCTGAGATGCAACTGATGCGAAGAAATACCACTGCCCATTTCGGTCACTGTCAGGAATGCTGTAAAGCACATTCATTGCGGCGGCAAACTGTCTGGCGTTGATATAGTTGGCAGCTGCCTGCATTTCTACTGAGCCAGCGCCCTGATTACCGTAGGAGTTATATCCGTAAGAGTAGTTGTCACTGTAGCTGTTAGAGTAGCTGCCGTTTTGGCGCTCATCCATTATCTGGTTGTATGCTGCCTGAATCTCTTTGAACTTTTCTTCTGCCTGAGCCTTGTTAGGATTGTTAATGTTGGCATCAGGATGATATTTTCTGCTGAGATTTCTATATGCTTTTTTTATTTCCTCATCTGAGGCGCCTCTTTCGACACCTAAAACGCTGTAAGGATTGAGCATTTATGGTTTCTCCTTTGGAGTGTTTTTCTTTATCTGCAGGTATTCGTATTTGGTCCATACCCCTGTGTAGATAATGTTTCTAAGAATATCTGCATTCTCCACTATTGGCAATCGTTCAAAGGATTTTGCACATTCTGCCATGAGGGATGTGAGATTGATTCTCACGAAGGTTTCGAATTCCTTTGGCGACTCCTTTTTCATAAATGAAAGAGGGTTGTAGTTGCCATTTTTTTCATCCTTCTTTAAATCCTCGTAGGCATCAATGATATAGATGAACTTGCCCATATGAAAGCCCATACAGTGAAGGGTACAACTCCAGTCGTCATCCTTCCAATTCATAAGTGTACCAAGCATTTCGCCTGTGTAGCTGGAAACCTTATCAATATTGGTTTCGCGGGCTTTTTCTGCAGCTGAAAGCTGCGCTATATATTTTTCAACAGCAGCAGTTTGCTTTGGATAATTATCCTTTATGCGGTTGTAGTCTTTTTTTAGACTATCAGCTGCTAGCTTTGAAATCTTGGAATTGTCATCTTTATAATTATCCATAAGACTGTGATATGAAAGAATAATATCCATATCAGCAGCATACTGAATGGCTTCGCTATTATAGAAGTCTTTGACCTTGAATGGATGTATTAAACAACGATGAGTGTCTTTATTAAGATCAGGCTCATACAGGCTTTGCAGAAGTATTGCTAGAAAGCAAAGGTCGTAGTTGAGCAAGAGTTGTCCCTTGAACCCGGCCTCCTTGCCAAGCTGATGACACAATCCACAGTAGAATTGTTGATATATTTTTTTGTCATCCTCTGAAAGCTGCTTTATATCAGCATTTATATATCCAAACAAAATCGATACCTTATCTATACCCTTTTAATAAATTGAGCGTGACACTTACTACATGTTACTTGTATTTTGCCTCTACCTCTTGGTGCACGAAGCTTTTGCTTGCAGCTTGGACATTTGAAAATTGCATATACCTTACGCTGCTCATAGTTTGCCTTTGTGCGAGAGAAGAATGTTTTTGCTTTATAAGGAAAACCGGAAAACTTTCTTCTTATGCCTGCTGTCTTTTCAAGGAACTTTTGATTCTCGTAATAACGCTTCTGATAGTTCTTTGAAAGCATGCGCCAAATACTATATACGAGACAAGCCATAGCTATCAGATATAAAATATTTGAACCCGTAATCATGGTGAGAAACATAAGAATGAGAGCAATCCATGTGACTGTTCTGCCAAGTGCATCTACGCCTGTTCTGCCTGAAAAAAACTGTGCCATTTTATATCTGAAATCGTTCATTTTGGCCTCCTCGTGTCGGATATAAATCCGTTGTTGTTTAGTTGCACTTTAACTGTTAAAATAGGGTTCGTCAACACTTTGGAATAGTATTTAATAAAAGTTTAAGATTTGATTTAGAATGCTTGAAATAATATAATAGTTAGTGTAAACTAACTTTAGTTTAATGAGTTGCACTGAGGTAAGTTTTATGATAAGGTTTATGTGAAGTGGATTGTGTGCAACTGAAATTTTATTTCAAAATCCATTTAGTTTAGGAGGAGTTGTTTTGAGAACTTTTGTAAACGAATCAGCAGAAAATTATCTTGAGACTATACTTATGCTCAGCAAGAAATTACCAGTTGTTCGCTCGGTAGATGTTGCTAATGAATTGAACTTCAAAAAGTCATCAGTCAGCATCGCTATGAAGAACCTTCGTGAAAAGAATCACATCACTGTTACAGATGCAGGCTACATATACCTTACAGATGAAGGCAAGGCCATTGCAGAGATGATTCTTGAGCGTCACGAGTTTTTTACAGATGTTCTTGTAAAGCTTGGTGTAGATGAGGAAATCGCATCAGAGGATGCATGCAGAATTGAGCATGTACTCAGCAAAGAGAGCTTCAAGGCAATCAAGGATTACGCAGAAAAAAATATTTTAAAATAATACTCCAGCCCTAAAATGGGGCTGGGTTTTTCTTAGTTTTAGCAAGGGGTATTGAAGTATGGATATTATGGAAACAGAACAGCGTGAGCTTATTATTCAGCAGCTGAGAGAATCAGGCTGCCGAATCACGAAACAGAGATTAACAATCTTGGACATCATATTAAATGGTGATCCATCATGTGTTAAGGAAATCTACAGAGAAGCAGTAAAAAAAGATAAAAATATTGGTAGCGCCACTGTTTATCGTATGGTAAATACCCTTGAGGAAATTGGTGTAATCAATCGCAAAAACATGTATCAGGTTGATTGTAGCAACTGCGGACATCTTTGCGAGGATGCAGATTGTGATGACTCATGTCCAGGTGGTAGTTGTCCTGTATGTGAAACCAATGTGGTTGTCACATTAGACGATGATTCTAAAATCGTTATTGGAAGAGAAGAACTTAAGGATTTACTCTACGAAGGGCTCAAGGCTAAAGGCCGTATCAGTGGCCAGAAAATTTCTCGTTTGGCCATGTAGTTGATGCCCTCAGATAGTTGAATTTATAGTTATTCTGATGTATTATTAAAAGGCTGTCAGTGTACTGACGGCCTTTAGTTATGTCAAATTTAGAAGAGGAGATACACAATGACTCAGTCACGTACACACAACTGTAACGAGCTTCGTCTTGCTGATGCAGGAAAAGAAGTTACTCTAGTTGGTTGGTTTGAAAACATTAGAAAGGTTTCGAAGAATCTTGGTTTCCTTATTCTTCGTGATTTTTACGGCACTACACAGGTAGTAATAGAGACAGAAGACATGATGGCTATCATCGATTCTGTAAATAAGGAGTCTACAATCTCTGTAACAGGTACTGTTCGTGAGCGTTCTTCAAAGAACACAGAGCTCCCTACTGGCGAGATTGAGGTTGTTCCTACAGATATAAAAATCCTTGGTAAGTGTGAACACAATGAGCTTCCATTCGAGATTAACCGTTCAAAGGAAGCTGATGAAAACACACGTCTTAAGTATCGTTATCTTGATCTTCGTAACCCAGAGGTTAAGAGCAAGATTATCCTTCGTAGCAAAATTGTTGCAGAGCTTCGTAGCGCAATGATTGCTCACGATTTCATGGAGATTACAACTCCAATCCTTACATGCTCATCACCTGAGGGAGCACGTGATTACCTTGTTCCAGCACGTAATCACCCTGGCAAGTTCTATGCTCTTCCACAGGCACCACAGCAGTTTAAGCAGATTCTTATGGCATCTGGTTTCGATAGATATTTCCAGATTGCACCTTGCTTCCGTGACGAGGATGCTCGTGCAGACCGTTCTCCAGGAGAGTTCTACCAGCTTGATATGGAGATGGCATTTGCTTCTCAGGAAGACGTATTTGCAGTAATCGAGGATGTACTTCCTCCAATCTTTGCAAAGTACGGTGTATACAAGAGTGCTTCAACAGCACCATTCGTTCGTATCCCATACCTTGAGGCTATGGACAAATACGGTTCAGATAAGCCAGATCTTCGTATCGACCTTGTTCTTCAGGATGCTACAGATGTTATGGCAGATTGTGGATTTGGTCCATTCGAGGGCAATGTTGTTAAAGCTATCGTTGTTGACAATCTTTCAGCTACACGTAAGCAGATTGATGCTATGATAGCAGAGGTAGAGGTTGCTACAGCTCAGAAGACATACTGGTTCAAGCTTGATGAAAATGGAGAGCTTGTTGGTGGTATCGCAAAGTTCCTTCAGGAGAGAAAGCAGGCTGTTATTGATAAGCTTGGTCTTAAGCCAGGTGATTTCGTTGGTCTTGCTGCAGGAAATCTTCTTACAGCTCAGAAGACAGCTGGTGTATTCAGAAAGCTTCTTGGCGCAGCTGCTGAGGGCCATATGAAGAAGGATACATACGAGTTCTGTTGGATCGTTGATTTCCCAATGTACGAAATCGGCGAGGAGTCAGGTGAGCTTGAGTTCTGCCACAACCCATTCTCAATGCCACAGGGCGGAAAAGAAGCTCTTCAGACACAGGAGCCACTTGATATCCTTGCATACCAGTACGACTTAGTATGTAACGGTGTAGAGCTTTCTTCAGGTGCTATCAGAAACCATGATCCAGAAATCATGATTGAAGCATTCAAGCTTGTTGGTCTTGGTGAGGACGATGTTAAGGCTAAGTTCCCTGCTATGTACAACGCATTTACTTATGGTGCACCACCACACGGAGGAATTGCTCCTGGTGTTGATCGTATGATTATGCTTATCGCTGGTGAGGAATCTATCCGTGAAATCATTCCATTCCCAATGAATAAGAATGCACAGGATATTATGATGGATGCACCTGCTACTGTAGATCAGAAACAGCTTGACGATGTACACATCGCAATCGTAATGCCTAAAGAAGATTAATATTTAGATAAAAAATTGGCTGCCTAATTGGCAGCCAATTTTTTTATGAATGGATATAGCACAGTGGCGATTATCACACCAAATAGAGCTTGGATAAGGTTTGGTATGATGCCAGCCAGTGAGGCGATTACACCAGCTTGCAAATCCGTTCCGTTTGCTATTGCAAGCATAAAAATTTCAAATATAAAATAACCAAATACCATAACAAGTTCCCCGATTATTCCACTTACAATTAATTGGGGCAATTCTGTTTTTGTGCTAAGCACCTTCTTGAGCAATTTAAAAACCAGATAGGCAGTCAAGGCTGTTAAAGCTTTTATAATAAAGGTGGCTGGTACATAAACAAAATAGCCTCCAATTAAATCTGATAATGCAGAGCCGATTCCGGCTGCAAGAGTTCCCCATATTGGTCCCAACAGAAGACCTGATAGCAATACGAATCCATCGCCTGGATGAATGTATCCCATGGTAGGCGTTGGGATTTTTATAATCATTGTACCCACGCATGTAAGAGCGGCAAATAATGCGGCTGTTATCAAGGTGCGTGTATGATCTGAAGTGTTTACAGTTGATTTTGTTGCTGTGTTACTCATGTTTGTCCTCCCATTAAATAAATTCTGCGAAAAAGTACTTCCTCATTTGTTATGTTGGAGCTATAATATCACCAAACTGACATCACAAAAATACGCAAAACTAACTATTTTTTAGGGGACAGATATGAAGGTATACGAAAAGGTATGTGAATATTACATTAATCAAATGAAAGAGGGGGCCTTAAAACCTGGCGATAAAATGCCGTCTATAAGGACTTCAGAAAAGATTCTTGGGGTTAGTCGTACTTCTATTGAGACTGGGTTTTTACAGCTGGCCGCCGACGGATATATTTATTCTGTTGAAAAGGTGGGCTATTTTGTTTCTGATATGTTGGAAAACAATAATGCATCAGAGAAGCAAGATGAGCAGGTTGTAAAACCTGATGCTAAGCTTTATGAATATGATTTAGCCACTATAGGAGAGGACAAAACAGTATCCTGCTTGAATCTATGGAGGAGATATATGAAATCTGCTCTAAGGCAGGAGGATAGACTTCTGTCCTATGCGGATAATCAAGGTGAGTACGATTTACGTCAGGAGATTGCTGCATATGTTAGAAAGAATAGAAATATTATATGTAGCGCAGATGATGTTGTGATTGGAGCTGGCTTCCAAAATCTTTTGCAGATTTTAATTCCTTTGATCCCTGGGGAAAAAACTATATCTTTTCCTACGAAGGATTTTATGGATGGAGCTATTCTGTTTAAAAGCGCAGGTTTCGCTGTCAATTTTAGAGATAAAGATAGTCATGTTATTTATGTTACCCCATCCTATATGACAAAATGGGGTGATGTAATGCCTATGAAACGACGTAGAGAGCTGGCGGAGCATGTGACAAAAAACAACCACCTTCTTATAGAGGATGATTATCAAAATGAATTCGTTTATTCTAGCAAACCTACGCCTAGTCTTTATGCTATGACTGGTGGCGAGAATGTTGCTTTCTTAGGATCTTTTTCAAGAGTATTACTGCCTAGCGTAAGAATAAGTTTTTTGATTCTTCCTAAAAAAGCCAGAAAGGAATATCTACAGCTTAGAGGCTTGTATAACCAGACAGCCTCTAAAGCTGAACAGATTGCATTGACTCAGTTTTTAAGAGACGGGCATCTGGATAGACATATTAAAAAGATAAAACGTCTATACGATGATAAAAGAAATCTAATGTATGAAGCACTCCAAAGACACTTCTCTGATAATGCAGAAATTATTATGGGGGAAAGTGGAATGGAAATGGCAGTGAAACTTAAAGGAGACAATATTCTTGCCCAAATAGAAGATTCACAAGTTGCAGTTAATATACTGGAAGCCTCTGAAAACGCAGCAACTATGCTGATTTCCTGCAGTAAAATTGAGTCTGAAAATATTTATAACGCTATCCAGAAATTAAATGATAGTTTACAAAAATAGTTTAGTATGATAATGTACTAAAGTATAAGATAGTTTAGTGATTTATCACACTAAAGTGCGTTGAACATAATTTTAGGAGGCGGATTATATGAAGAAGAGATTATTGGCTACTATTATGACATTAACAATGGCTATGGGGTTTGTTGCATGTGGAGCGGACCAGACAAGCCAAACAGAGAATACATCTGATACAGCAGAAGCAACTGAATCAACTGAGTCAGCTGAAAGCGATGTAGCTTACATTCAGGAGAAGGGTAAGCTTATCGTTGGTATCACAGATTTTGCTCCTATGGATTACAAGGACGATAATGGTGATTGGATTGGCTTTGACGCTGATATGGCAAAGGCAGTAGCCGATAGCCTTGGCGTAGATGTAGAGTTTGTTGAAATCGATTGGGATAACAAAATCCTTGAGCTTGAGAACAAATCAATTGATGTTGTATGGAATGGTATGACACTTACTCCAGAGGTTACAAACGCAATGGAGACAACAAATGCATACTGCAATAACGCTCAGGTTATAGTTGTAAATGCTGACAAGGCTGCTGCTGTAACATCTGTAGATGATGCAAAGGAACTTAGCTTTGCTGTTGAGTCAGGTTCTGCTGGCGAGGCAGCTGCTACAGACAATGGCTTCGATTATGTAGCTGTAAAATCTCAGGCAGATGCAGTTATGGAAGTTGCTGCTGGCACATCTGATGCTTGCATCATCGATCTTCTTATGGCAGGTGCTATGGTTGGAGAGGGAACAAGCTATCCTGACCTTACACACACTGTAGAGCTTACAACAGAGGAGTATGGTGTTGGCTGCAGAAAGGGTTCTGATTTAGCTGCATATATTAACGACCAGTTCAAGGCTCTCTATGCAGATGGCACAATGACAGAAATTGCTGAAACATACGGTGTACAGGATGCCGTTGTAGAGCAGTAATCGAAAATTATAAAAAGGATTATTAACAACATGTTTTCAACGGTTACAATATCGCTTTTAGAGGGGTTCTTCGGAACCCTAAAGCTTTTTTCACTAACTTTATTATTCTCTTTACCACTGGGGCTGATAATTAGCTTTGGTTCCATGAGCAGGACCTCTGTAGTGAGAATGCCTATAAGATTTATCATATGGGTGGTTCGAGGTACTCCGCTTATGTTACAGCTGCTGATTATTTTTTACGGCCCTGGCATATTCTTTGGCGTAAATTTGTGGGGTTCAGGAGATTCAGGCAGATTCACAGCGGCGCTTGTTGCCTTTGTAATCAATTATGCATGCTATTTCAGTGAAATCTTCCGTGGAGGAATCCAATCTATTCCAAAGGGACAATATGAAGCTGCCGCGGTGCTTGGACTTACAAGACAGCAAACCTTCTTCAGAATCATACTTCTTCAGGTAGTAAAGAGAATTGTTCCACCTATCTCAAACGAAGTTATCACCCTTGTAAAGGATACATCTCTTGCCAGAGTTATCGCATTTTATGAAATTATTTGGGAAGGCGAGAGATTTATAAAGAGTGCTGGAATCATTTGGCCACTTTTCTACACTGGCGTATTCTATTTGATATTCAGCGGATTGCTTACATTACTTTTTGGCTACATAGAAAAGAAATTAGACTACTTTAAATAATGGATGTGAACTATGGCGATATTAGAAGTTAAAGATATTAGAAAAAGTTTTGATAGAGAAGAAATCCTAAAGGGCATTAGCTTTGATATGGAAAAGGGGCAGACTCTTTCTATTCTTGGAAGCTCTGGAAGTGGTAAGACAACCTTACTTAGATGCTTAAACTTCCTTGAAACTCCAGATTCAGGAACAATTACTGTTAATGGAAATCTTCTTTTTGATGGCAACAATAAACCAGGAAAAAATGAGAATTTAAGAGAAAAGAGATTGCACTTCGGAATGGTATTCCAGCAGTTCAATCTGTTCCCTCAGTATACAGCTTTAGAAAATGTTATTTTGGCTCCAAAGCTTGAAAATAACGGCAAAAGTCAGGCTGAAATTTTGGAAGAGGGAAAAATTCTTTTGAATAAAATGGGACTTTCGGATAGAATGGATAACTATCCGCACCAGTTATCTGGCGGTCAGCAGCAAAGAGTAGCAATAGCACGTGCTCTTGCACTCAAACCTGACATCCTTTGCTTTGACGAACCTACATCAGCTCTTGACCCAGAGCTTACAGGGGAAGTCTTAAAGGTTATCAGAGAGCTTGCTGACAATCACACAACCATGATTATCGTTACACACGAAATTGGTTTTGCAAGAGAAGTATCAGATGAAATTATTTTCATGGATGGCGGAGTGATAGCTGAGCAGGGAACTCCGGCTCAGGTTATCGACAATCCAGGGGAGGAACGAACTAGACAGTTCTTATCAAATTATCTTAAGTAGAGGAGAATAAAATGGCAACACTAGGAATAGTTATTGCAATTGTAGTGTACCTTGCGGCATTGCTTATTATGGGTGCCACTTTTGCAAAGGACAATCAGACTATTGGCGATTATTATTTAGGTGGTAGAAAGCTTGGACCATTTGTTACAGCAATGAGTGCTGAAGCATCGGATATGTCCTCATGGCTTTTGATGGGTCTTCCTGGAATCGCTTATGCATCAGGTATTTGTGATGTGTTCTGGACAGCACTTGGTCTTGGAATTGGAACATATGTAAACTGGTTAATCGTTGCAAAAAGACTTCGCAAATATTCTGAGAAAAACAATTCGGTTACAATACCAGATTTCTTTGAACATAGATTCAGAGACAAAAGCCACATCTTGATGGTGGCATCATCACTTATCATTGTAGTATTCTTTGTACCTTATGTAGGTTCTGGATTCGCTGCATGCGGCAAGCTTTTCTCATCTTTGTTTGGACTTGATTACACAATCGCGATGCTTGTATCTGCAGCAGTAATCATTGGCTATACAGCTACAGGTGGATTTACTGCAGCATCAGTTACAGACTTTCTCCAGTCAATTATTATGACGGTAGCTCTTATTGCAGTTGTTTGTTTTGGCTTATCAACTGTAGGAGGAGTAGCTACTGTTCAGGATTATTCACTTTCACTTGATGGTTATATTAGCCTTCTTGCAACTTATGATTTTGCAACAAGCAGTCGCGTGTCATATGGTGGATTGATTACAATTATCTCAACCATGGCATGGGGATTAGGATATTTTGGAATGCCACATATCCTTCTTAGATTTATGGCAATCGAGGATCCAGAAAAGATTAAGCTTAGCCGTCGCATTTCTACCGTTTGGGTATTTATTGCAATGGGCGTTGCAATTTTTATCGGTGTTATGACAAGAACAATGGTGCATGCAGGGGCACTTCCAGAGCTTGAAGATTCAGAAAGAGCTATTGTTATCATTGCTCAGACATTAGCAGAGCATGGATTTTTAGCATCACTTTTAGCAGGTGTAATTCTTGCAGGTATCTTGGCATGCACAATGTCTACCTGTGATTCGCAGATGCTTGCAGCCTCTTCATCAGTTTCAGAAAACATTTTGCATGAGACTTTTGGAATTGAACTTTCAGAGCATATGCAGATGGTAATGGCAAGAATAGTTCTTATCGCTATTGCGGTTGTAGGTGTAATCATTGCAAGAGACCCTAATAGCTCTGTATTTGGAATTGTTTCATTTGCATGGGCAGGATTTGGCGCAGCATTTGGACCAATAATGCTTTTGGCGCTGTTTTGGAAGAGAGCAAATCGATATGGTGCCATCGCAGGAATGATCGGTGGCGGTGTAATGATATTTATTTGGAAGTTTCTTATCAAACCACTTGGTGGTGTATTTGGAATCTACGAATTACTTCCAGGTTTCATCGTAGCCCTTGTTCTTTGCGTAGTTGTAAGCTTGCTTACACCAGCACCAGAACGCGAGATAGTGGCCGAGTTCGAATCTATAAAGTAGATATTTTACACAAACAAAAAAAGTCAGGCTGTAGGTAACAAGCTCTACTATTTCTCAAGCGAGATATTTCATCGAGCGGAGAAATCAGTAGGCTTGTAGCCGTAACAGTCTGGCTTTTTGTATTATTTATTTAGATTAGCCTTCTACTGAGTAGTTAGGAGCTTCCTTTGTGATGTGAATATCATGTGGATGAGATTCCTTAAGTGAAGCAGCGGAAATCTTAACGAATTTTCCACGCTCCTGAAGCTCTGGAATAGTAGGGCAACCACAGTAACCCATACCTGAACGGATACCACCAACGAGCTGGAAGATAACGTCTTCAAGGCTTCCCTTGTAAGCAACACGTCCTTCAACTCCTTCAGGAACAAGCTTCTTTGCACCTTCCTGGAAGTAACGATCCTTTGAACCGTTTTCCATAGCTGCAAGAGAACCCATACCACGGTATACCTTGTACTTACGACCCTGGAAGAGCTCGAATGAACCAGGAGCTTCATCACATCCTGCAAACATTGAACCCATCATACATACTGAACCACCAGCAGCGAGAGCCTTTGTCATATCACCTGAGTACTTGATACCGCCATCAGCGATGATTGGAATACCGTATTCCTTTGCAACTTCGTAGCATTCCATGATTGCAGAAATCTGTGGAACACCAATACCTGCAACAACACGTGTTGTACAGATTGAACCAGGTCCAATACCAACCTTAACGGCGTCTGCACCGGCCTCAATAAGAGCGCGAGTAGCATCGCCAGTAGCAATATTTCCTGCGATAACCTGAAGATCAGGGTAAGCAGCCTTAACTTTCTTTACAGCATCGATAATGTTCTTTGAGTGACCGTGAGCTGAATCCATTACGATAACGTCAACCTGAGCGTTAACTAAGGCTTCAACACGCTCCATCATATTTCCGGTGATTCCAACACCAGCACCACAGAGAAGACGACCCTGGTCATCCTTTGCAGCGTTAGGATATTTAATCTGCTTCTCAATATCTTTAATTGTGATAAGTCCCTTGAGCTTGAAGTTTTCGTCTACGATAGGAAGCTTTTCTTTACGAGACTTTGCAAGAATTTCCTTTGCCTCTTCTAAAGAGATACCTTCCTTTGCTGTGATAAGACCTTCTGAGGTCATTGATTCGCTAATTTTTTTAGAAAAGTCAGTTTCGAATTTAAGGTCACGATTGGTGATGATACCGATAAGTGTGCCGTCTTCCTTTGTGATAGGTACACCTGAGATTCTGAACTTACCCATAAGTTCGTTTGCTTCAGCAAGTGTGTTGTCTGGTCCTAAGAAGAATGGGTCAGTGATAACGCCGTTCTCAGAACGCTTAACTCTGTCTACTTCTTCAGCCTGAGCTTCGATAGACATATTCTTGTGGATGATACCGATACCACCCTGACGAGCCATAGCGATTGCCATGCGGGATTCTGTAACAGTATCCATAGCAGCACTCATCATAGGAATGTTGAGTTTAATTTTTTTAGTTAAGTTAGTGTGAAGATCAATAAGATTTGGAGTTACTTCCGAATACTGAGGAACCAGTAAGACGTCGTCGAAAGTAATGCCATCACCAATAATCGATGCCATAAAACAACCTCTCTTTCTTTAATGAACATAAATTTTTTAAAATTATATTTAACAAAGTTCCGTTAGTCAATAAAATTATTTGAATAAATATGCTGATTTTTTGCAATTGGAAGAAAGTTTTTTTGACATGTAACTCCATGGAAGACAAATGTCCGCCTGTGAGGACAAAAACAAAAAAAATTTACAATTTTGTACTCTAAAATAAACAGAAATGATACCTTGTTCTGTTGAAAAAATTTTTCATTAGTTCTATCATAAACTTACGACATTGTGGGGTTGGGGCCGGTGTTATATTCTCCAATCCTAGTAACTATAAAATGTCCTATATAATAAGGAGGATTTAAAAATGCCAAGAGCAAAACAGTCTATGGATGGTAACCAGGCTGCAGCACACGTTGCTTATGCGTTTACAGACGTCGCTGCTATTTACCCTATCACACCATCCAGCCCAATGGCCGACTTTGTTGATCAGTGGTCAGCAGCAGGCCTTGAAAACATTTTTGGAAATCAAGTAAAGGTTGTAGAGATGGAGTCTGAGGCAGGTGCCGCAGGTGCCGTTCACGGTTCACTTGGTGCAGGTGCACTCACAACTACATTCACAGCTTCACAGGGACTTCTTCTTATGATCCCTAATATGTACAAGATCGCTGCAGAGCAGCTTCCTTGTGTATTCGATGTATCAGCTCGTACAGTTGCTACACAGTCACTTAACATCTTTGGTGATCATTCCGATGTTTACGCTTGTCGTCAGACAGGTTTCGCTATGTTATGCGAGACAAATCCACAGGAAGTTATGGATCTTGCTCCAGTAGCTCACCTTGCAGCTATCGAGGGACATGTTCCAGTACTTAACTTCTTTGATGGTTTCCGTACATCTCACGAGATTCAGAAGATTGAAAAGTGGGATTATGCAGATCTTAAAGAAATGGTTAACATGGATGCAATCGCAGAGTTCAGAGCTCGCGCACTTAATCCAGAGCATCCTACAATGCGTGGTTCACACGAAAACGGAGACGTTTTCTTCCAGCATAGAGAAGCTTGCAACACAGCTTATGATAACTTCCCAGCAGTTGTTCAGAAGTACATGGACAAGGTAAATGCAAAGCTTGGTACAGATTACAAGCTTTTCAACTACTATGGTGCTGCTGACGCTGACAGAATCATCATCGCTATGGGTTCTATCAACGACGTTGCAGAAGAAGTTATCGATTACTTAAACGCACACGGAGAGAAGGTTGGTGTACTTAAGGTACGTCTTTACAGACCATGGTCTTCAGAGGCATTCCTTTCAGCACTTCCTAAGACAGTTAAGAAGATCGCTATCCTTGATAGAACAAAGGAGCCAGGTGCTCTTGCTGATCCTCTTTACCTTGATGTTGCTACAACACTTCGTGAAGCAGGTCTTAACGACATCGTTATCTGCGGTGGTAGATACGGTCTTGGTTCTAAGGATACTCCACCTTCATCAGTATTCGCTGTATACAAGGAATTAGAGAAGGATGCTCCAAAGAGCCGTTTCAC
Organism: Pseudobutyrivibrio ruminis; assembly: GCF_015057245.1. Lineage (GTDB taxonomy): Bacteria > Bacillota > Clostridia > Lachnospirales > Lachnospiraceae > Pseudobutyrivibrio > Pseudobutyrivibrio ruminis_E. The sequence goes on along the minus strand of NZ_SVET01000003.1, from coordinate 166,424 downwards.
AATCGGTATCGTTGATGATGTTACAAACCTTTCACTTCCAGAGGTTAAGCCAGCTCCTATTACATCAGCTCCTGGTACAAAGGAGTGCAAGTTCTGGGGTCTTGGTGGTGATGGTACTGTAGGTGCTAACAAGAACTCTACAAAGATCATCGGTGACCACACAGATAAGTACATCCAGGCATACTTCCAGTATGATTCAAAGAAGACTGGTGGTGTTACAATTTCTCACTTGAGATTTGGTGACAACCCAATCAAGTCTCCATACTATATCAACCAGGCTGACTTCGTAGCTTGCCACAACCCTGCATACGTTACACAGGGCATGAAGATGGTTCAGGACGTTAAGCCAGGCGGAGTATTCATGATCAACTGCCAGTGGTCAGATGAGGAGCTCGAGCAGCACCTTAACGCTGAGGCAAAGAAGTACATCGCTGACAACAACATACAGCTTTACACAATTAACGCTATCGACAAGGCTATCGAAATCGGTATGGGTAAGCGTACAAACACAATCCTTCAGTCAGCTTTCTTCAAGCTTGCTGATGTAATGCCTATCGACCAGGCTGTTGAGTACATGAAGGCAGCTGCTAAGAAGTCATACGGCAAGAAGGGTGACGATGTTGTACAGATGAACTACAACGCTATCGATGCTGGTGTTGACGCTGTACATAAGGTAAATGTTCCAGATTCATGGAAGAACCCTACTCCAGACGCTCCTAAGGCTGAGCTTGAGGGTCGTCCAGAGCTCGTTAAGATGGTTAAGAATCTCCTTGAGCCTATCTCTAAGATGGATGGTGATTCACTTCCAGTTTCTGCATTCGTTGGCAACCCTAACGGACAGTTCGAGCTTGGTGCTTCTGCATACGAGAAGCGTGGTACAGCCGTAACAGTTCCTACATGGGATGAGACAAAGTGTATCCAGTGTAACCAGTGTGCATTCGTATGTTCACATGCTACAATCCGTCCATTCCTTCTTACAGAGGACGAGGTTAAGGCAGCTCCAGCAAACATCAAGCTTGCTGATACAAAGCCAAAGGCTTCTGAGCTTAAGTACACAATGTCAGTTTCTCCACTTGATTGTATGGGATGTGGTGAGTGTACAACTGTATGTCCAGTTGGTGCTATCACAATGGTTCCACAGGCAGAAGAAGCAGACGAGCAGCCAGTATTCAACTACTTAGTAGCTAATGTTGGACGTAAGGAAGCAGCAGGTTCTGACCTTACAGTTAAGGGTTCTCAGTTCAACCAGCCACTCCTTGAGTTCTCAGGATCATGTGCAGGTTGTGCAGAGACTTCATACGCTAGACTTATTACACAGCTCTTTGGTGAGCATATGTATATTTCAAACGCTACAGGATGTTCTTCAATTTGGGGTGGTCCTGCAGCTACATCACCATTCACAGTTAACAAGGATTCTAAGAAGGGTCCAGCATGGTGTAACTCACTCTTCGAGGACAACGCTCAGCATGGTATGGGTATGGAAGTAGGACAGAAGTACCTCCGCGAGCGCGCTATCGAGTCTGCTAAGAAGGCAGCTGAGGCTGGTTCTGCAGAGCTTAAGGCAGCATTTGCTAAGTTCGAAGAGACAATCAACAGCACACGTGAGAACGGTGCAGCAACAGACGTACTCGTAGCTGAGCTCGAGAAGAACGGTTCTGAGGACGCTAAGGCAGCACTTGCTCTTAAGGATTACCTCGCTAAGAAGTCTGTATGGATCTTCGGTGGTGACGGTTGGGCATACGATATCGGATTCGGCGGTCTTGATCACGTACTTGCTTCTGGTGAGAACGTTAACGTTATGGTATTCGATACAGAGATGTACTCTAACACAGGTGGACAGGCTTCTAAGGCTTCTAACATCGGTGAAGTTTGCCAGTTCGCTGCATCAGGTAAGGAGATGTCTAAGAAGTCTCTTTCTGAAATCGCTATGTCATACGGTTATGTATATGTAGCACAGATCGCTCTTGGTGCTAACATGGCTCAGGCTGTTAAGGTTCTTGCTGAGGCAGAAGCTTACAACGGACCTTCACTTATCATCGGATACGCTCCATGTGAGCTTCACGGTGTTAAGGGCGGTATGAACCACTGCCAGGATGAGATGAAGAAGGCTGTAGAGGCTGGTTACTGGAACCTCTTCTCATTCAACCCAGACCTTAAGAAGGAAGGAAAGAATCCATTCACTCTTACTTCTAAGGAAGGTGACTACAGCAAGTATCAGGATTTCCTTGCAAACGAGACACGTTACTCTCGTCTTACAAAGGCATTCCCAGAGCGTGCTGAGAGACTCTTCGCACTCAACGAGGAGACAGCTAAGGAGCGTTACGCTCACCTTAAGAAGTTAGTAGATCTTTACTCATAAGATTTGACTTTTTACCCCGCACAGAAATGTGCGGGGTTTTTTGTTGCGTTCTTAAGCGGTGTTTGATAAAATATAACTATATATTGTGGTATGTAATAAAATCATATATCAAATCTTGCTATTTATAGGAGACAGTAGCAGACAATCTCTTTGGTTTCTTAAGCGAAGCATTCTTGGCTGAGCGTTGAAACACTAAGGATTGTAAGCGTAACTGTCGGACTATGGATTAGTATACTTTTAGGGAGGGTTTTATGAAGTGTCCTTTTTGTGGTAGTAACGATACTAGCGTAATCGACTCAAGACCTGCAGATGACAACACATCAATCAGACGTAGACGTTCATGTCCAGAGTGTGGCAAGCGTTTTACAACATACGAAAAGGTAGAAACAATTCCTTTGATTGTTATCAAAAAGGATAACAACCGCGAGCCATACGACAGAACAAAGATCGAAAAAGGCGTACTTATTGCATGTCGTAAGCGTCCTGTTGCTGCAGCTCAGATTTCAAAAGTAGTAGACGAAATCGAAACAGAAATCTTTTCATTAGAAGAAAAAGAAATTCCTAGCACAAAAATCGGAGAGATTGTTATGGAGCATCTCGAGACAGTTGATCCTGTTGCTTATGTGCGTTTCGCATCAGTTTACCGTGAGTTTAAGGATGTTGATACATTCATGGATGAGTTGAAGAGGGTATTGGATAAATAAACTCATTTAGTAGAAGGGGTTAAGTATTTGCTTATCTGGCCGATATAAGATATGTAAGCAAATATGGAGAGTTATTATTAATGAACATTTCAGGTATTCGCCCATCCGTTGGGTTTTATGATCAAAATTCCATAAGAATTAGGCCTGAACTCAGTTCAATGTCTGTTGAAGAAACTACTACAGACGTTCCTGAGGAGTCTTCATCAGCTTCAGTTACTGAGGAGGACATCGCAGCCGCTAGAAACAATCAGACATTTGGTTCTTACGACTTTGCTACTCAGTACAAGCCAGGCACTGTATACGATATGAAGGGAGCAGATAGCGATATCAAATCTCTTGATGTTGAAAAGGCAGTCAGCGACATGGAAAAGGATTCAGCAATCCATCGTTATCAGTACTTTGTAGCTAACAAAGCTACCAGCACTTCAGAAACTACACCAGTCAGAGGAACCGAAAATTTCTCATTATAATAGCAATTTATGAGCACATCAATTGATGTGCTCTTTTTATTGTGCTAAAATCGAGCCTATGAGTAAAAGAAATTTATATCCAAAAGACTATATTAAGAGCACATACGATATCGACTTCGCTAAATTATACGAAGAAGGATATCGAGGAGTTATTTTTGATGTGGACAATACACTTGTCCCACATAATGCACCAGCAGATGATAGAGCTAAGGCTTTATTTAAAGAACTTCATGAAATAGGTTTTCAGGCGTTACTTTTATCTAATAACAAAGAACCTAGAGTAAAGACCTTTAAAGAGGCAGTAGAATACTGTACTTACATTTATAAGGCAGGAAAGCCTGGCACAGCTGGTTACAAAAAGGCCATGGAACAGATGGGCACAGATGTTACTAACACAATCTTTGTGGGAGATCAGATTCTCACAGATGTGTGGGGAGCTAATAGAGCGGGAATTCGTTCGGTAATGGTTCAGCCAGTTAAAAAGTGGCATGAAGAAATCCAGATTATCTTCAAAAGATTCTTGGAAGCCATCATTCTTCTTGGTTACAGGATTTACAAATTATATGGAACAGACATAAATAAAGTACCTACAAAAGATATAAAAGGAGAATAAAAATGAAAATCGTAATTGCAAATGATCATGCGGGTGTAGATTTAAAAAACGAGGTAAAGGAATATATTGAAAGCCTTGGACATGAGGTTATTAATATAGGAACAGATTCAAATGAGAGCTGTCACTATCCAGAGTATGGCGCAAAGGCCGCTCGTATGGTAGCTTCAGGTGAGGTTGATTTAGGCGTTCTTATCTGTGGTACAGGTGTTGGTATTTCACTTGCAGCCAACAAAATCAAGGGCATTCGCTGCGGAGTTTGTTCAGAGACTACAACAGCTCGTCTTATCCGCCAGCACAACAATGCAAACATGATTGCTTTCGGTGCTAGAATCGTTGGAAACGAGCTTGCAAAGGATATTGTTAAAAGCTTCTTAGAGGCAGAATTTGAAGGCGGCGGAAGACACCAGACAAGAATTGATATGATTACAGCTATTGAAAATGAGGCTTAAGTCTGATATAATTTGTCAGTCTGCGTAGTATAACGTACATAAAAGACTTTATAGTCTACCTATATATATGTTAGAGGAGGAATATTAATAAATGAACGTACAGGTAGAAAATCTTGAGAAGAACATGGCAAAGCTCACTATCACAGTTGATGCAGCTGAGTTAGAAAAGGCTATTACAAAGGCATATAATAAGCAGAAAAACAGCATCTCTGTTCCTGGTTTCCGTAAGGGAAAGGTACCACAGAACATGATTGAAAAGATGTATGGTGCAGAGATTTTCTATGAGGACGCTGCTAATATTATTATGCAGGATACATATCCACAGGCTTATGACGAGTCAAAGCTTGATATCGTATCTCAGCCAAAGATTGATATTACTCAGCTCGAAAAGGGCAAGGACTTCATCTACACAGCAGAAGTTGCTGTTAAGCCAGAAGTTAAGCTTGGTAAGTACAAGGGTGTATCTGTAACAAAGATTGATTCAAAGGTTACAGCTACAGAAGTTAACAACACAATTAAGGCAGAGCTTGAGAGAGCTGCTCGTACAGTTACAAAGACAGGCAAGGCTGCTAAGGGTGACACAGCTGTTATCGATTTCGAAGGCTTCATTGATGGTGTTGCATTCGAAGGTGGTAAGGGCGAAAACTATGATCTTGAGCTTGGTTCAGGTTCATTCATCCCTGGTTTCGAAGATCAGCTTATCGGCCACAAGGCTGGTGAGGATGTAGACGTTGAGGTTACATTCCCTGAGAACTATCAGGCAGAGGATCTTGCAGGTAAGCCAGCAGTATTCAAGTGCCACATCCACGAAGTAAAGGGTAAGGATATCCCTAAGCTTGATGACGAGTATGTAGCAGATACTACAGAGTTCGAAACAGTAGAAGAGTACAAGGCTTCTGTTAAGGAACGTCTTGAGAACAATAAGAAGGCAGAAGGCCGTCGTGCACAGGAAGACGAAGCTATCGCAAAGATCGTTGAGGATTCAGAGATGGAAATCCCTGATGCAATGCTTGACTATCAGGTAGAAAACATGATTAACGACTTCGCTAACAACATGGCACAGCAGGGTCTTTCACTTCAGCAGTACATGCAGTTCACAGGTATGACAATGGATTCATTCCGTGAGCAGGTTCGCCCAGATGCACTTTCACGTACACAGTCTTCACTTGTACTTGAGGCAATTGCAAAGGCAGAGAACATCGAAGTAGCTGATGCTGACGTTGATGCTAAGCTTGAGGAAATGTCAAAGCAGTACGGCATGGAACTTGATCAGATCAAGAACCTTGTTGGTGAGTCTGAGAAGGAGTCTATGAAGAAGGATATTGCTATCGAAAAGGCAATCGAGCTTATCATGGACAACGTTAAGGAATCTGCTAGAAAGAAGGCTACAAAGAAGGCTGATGATGCTGAGGCAGATGCAGCTGAGGAGAAGCCAGCAAAGAAGACAACAGCTAAGAAGACTACTACAAAGAAGACAACAAAGAAGGCTGATGACGCAGAATAATTAGTGTCTGACATCTTATAAAAGTATTAAAATTTTGTAAAATCAAAGACATTAGATTTAAAAACATATATAATATCCTTGTGTTGAAAAACATCTAGGAAGTTAATACACTAGCCTGAGCATACGCTCGGGCTAGGTTTATATTCGAAGGAGGACAAAAATGGCTACAATTCCTTATGTCATTGAACAGAATTCTCGTGGAGAGCGTTCTTATGATATTTACTCACGTCTTTTAAAGGATCGTATCGTATTTTTAGGTGAGGAGGTTAATGAGACTACAGCATCTCTTACAGTTGCTCAGCTTCTTTTCCTTGAATCAGAGGATCCTAGCAAGGATATTCATCTTTACATCAATAGCCCAGGCGGCAGCGTTACAGCTGGTATGGCTATTTACGACACAATGCAGTACATCAAGTGTGATGTATCTACTATCTGCATTGGTATGGCAGCATCTATGGGTGCATTCCTTCTTGCAGGTGGACAGAAGGGCAAGCGTTTTGCACTTCCAAACTCAGAGATTATGATTCACCAGCCACTTGGCGGAGCTAAAGGACAGGCTACAGAAATCGAAATCGCTGCAAAGAACATCTTAAAGACTAGAGAAAAGCTCAACCGTATGCTTGCTGAAAACACAGGAAAGCCATACGAGCAGGTTTGTGCTGATACAGAGCGTGATCATTGGCTTGATGCTCAGGAAGCACTTGATTATGGTCTTATTGATGAGATTATTACAAAGAAGAACTAATTCACCGATATATAGTTAGTAGGGGTAGTTAGAGTTTAAAGAGGTAATTATGGCAAGAAACGATGATAGAGTTCGTTGTTCTTTCTGCGGAAAGACACAAAATCAGGTTCGCAAGCTTATTGCTGGACCAAATGGTGCATTTATCTGTGACGAGTGCGTAGATATCTGCCAGGAAATTATCGTAGAAGAGTTAGACGACTTCGGTCCAGCTCCTGAGACAGATTCAATCGAAATCAATCTTCAGAAGCCAGAGGACATGAAGGCTTTTCTTGATCAGTATGTTATTGGTCAGGACGAGGCAAAGAAGGTTCTTTCTGTAGCGGTATACAATCATTATAAGCGCATCATGGCTAATCCAGATGACATCGATGTGGAGCTTCAGAAGAGTAACGTTCTTATGCTTGGACCTACAGGTTCAGGAAAGACTCTTTTGGCACAGACATTAGCACGTGTACTTGGTGTTCCATTTGCTATTGCAGATGCTACAACACTTACAGAGGCCGGATATGTTGGTGAGGATGTTGAAAACATTCTTTTAAAGCTTATTCAGGCTGCTGATTTTGATGTAAAGAAAGCAGAAATCGGTATCGTTTATATCGATGAGATTGACAAGATTACAAAGAAATCAGAAAACGTATCAATCACACGTGATGTTTCCGGTGAAGGTGTTCAGCAGGCTCTTCTTAAGATTATCGAGGGTACTATTGCAAATGTTCCTCCTCAGGGTGGACGTAAGCATCCTCAGCAGGAGACAATTGCCATCGATACAAAGAACATCCTCTTTATCTGCGGTGGTGCATTTGAAGGCTTAGATAAAATTATTTCTCAGCGTACAGATGTTAGCCAGATTGGTTTTGGCGCAGATGTTAAGGATAAAAATAAGCAAAAGGTTGACGAGCTTCTTCAGCAGGCTCTTCCACAGGACTTCATTAAGTTTGGTCTCATTCCTGAGTTCATCGGACGTGTGCCAATCAATGTATCCTTAAATGAGCTTACAGAGGACGATATGGTTCGTATCCTTAGAGAGCCAAAGAACTCTCTTACAAAGCAGTACCAGGCATTGTTCAAGATGGATGGCGTTAAGCTTGAATTCGAGGACGAGGCACTTCGTGAGATTGCAAAGAAATCAATCGAAAGAAAGACTGGTGCTCGTGGACTTCGCGCTATAGTTGAGAGCGTTATGATGGATTACATGTATCATGTGCCATCTGATGAGTCAATCACAGAAATCACAGTAAACAAAGAAATGGTTGATAATAACCTTCTCCTTATCGACAAAGATGCAGAAGCAAGCGTTGTTTCAATCGAGGATAAAAAGGAAAAGAGTGCATAATGGTTATCAGATCATGCAATCTTGAAACAGTGTGCGGCCCTACATCCACACTTCCAAAGAATGATTTACCTGAGGTAGCATTCGTTGGCAAGTCAAATGTAGGGAAGTCGTCACTTATAAATGCGGTAATGAACCGCAAATCACTTGCCAGAGTGTCAGCTCAGCCTGGAAAGACCCAGACCATAAATTTCTACAATATCAATGATGAAATTTACGTAGTGGACTTGCCGGGCTATGGTTTTGCTAAGGCTTCTGAAAAGGAGCGTGAGAGATGGGGCAAGATGATAGAAACCTATCTGAACACATCCGATATGATTCGTGCGGTGTTCCTTTTGGTGGATATCAGACACACACCATCGGCAAACGACAAGCAGATGTTTGAGTGGATGGCCTATGTAGGCTACGATCCAATCGTCATCGCCACAAAGGCAGATAAAATCAAACGTAGTCAGCTAGACAAGCAGATTAAAATTCTTAGAGAGGGGCTTGGAGCTGACAAAGATACAATAATTGTTCCATTTTCATCACAGACAAAACAAGGACTTGATACAATCCAGGATTTCTTGGATCAGGTCATTGAAAACGAAGCAAGTCTCACTGATGTAGAGGATCTCGATTAATGAAGAAAAGCAAATATTTATTTGTGCTACTACTGCTCATCTCTATTAGTGTGGTGCTGCTGGGTGGCACATTTTTTTATGTAAAACTAAATAACAAGGAAAGTGATGATTCTGAACTTCTTGTAATGACCAGTTGCAATCCGGTATATCTTGCTACAATAAATGTAGTTGGTGATGCAGATGGAGTTACAGTGCAGAATCTTTCTCAGCCTACCACAGGCTGCCTTCACGATTACACCCTCACCACAGAGGATATGAAGAATCTTTCAAAGGCAGATGTTCTTATTGTAAATGGCGGTGGCATGGAAGGATATTTGGAAGATGTTGTTGAGGCATATCCTAATCTTCCTATTATTGATACATTCGAGGCAGTAGAGGAGGATTATCCTGTCATCATCGAGGAAGAATCAGAAGAAGAGGAAGAAGACCATAGCCATGGAACTTCAGAAGAACATCATCATGATGAAGGTGCTAATAGTCACATTTGGATGAGCGAAGAAATCTATGCTGGTCAGGTGCAGGCTGTTGCTGATGGATTGGCAGCTTTGGATTCAAGCAATGCAAGCGTCTATGCTTCAAATGCTGATACATTTGTAAGCGTTATGGATTCACAGATAGACAACCAGGGACTTGATGAAACTCTTGCTGGTGCTAATGTTGCAGTGCTTCATGAAGCCTTTGCATACACAGCCCAGTCTCTTGGAGCTAATATAGTAGCTACAATGGACCTTGATGAAGAACGCCAGGTTAGTGCAGGTGAGGTCAGCGATTTTATTGATGCAATCAATGAAAACAATGTACAGGTTGTTTTTGCAGAATACGATTATGGTCATGCCATGGGCGAGCTTATCACAGAGCAGACAGATGCTAAGGTAGTTTATCTTGAGACATTAGTTCATGGCGATTATAGTGGCTTGGATTACATTACTGTATTAAATAAAAACTACGCTGTAATTAAGAATAGTTTGTAGTATATAAGGAAAAATATGAAGAAAATTATTCCATGTGGTTTCCACTGTATAAAGTTCATAAATCTAGGTGTTGCTTTTGGTGATCAGCAGGTTTTAGATAATATAAATCTACATGTGCATTGTGGTCAAATGTCAGCCATTATCGGAAGGAATGGTGCTGGAAAATCAACTTTAATCCGAGCAATACTAGGTGAAGTTCCTTATACAGGTGAAATTCAATTTAAAAATAAAATGAATAACAATATGCAGGGGCTTAAAATAGGCTATGTTCCACAGACAGTTAACATCGATAGGACTACACCATTATCTGTATATGATATGTTTCAAAGTTTCACTGGCAAGCTACCTATTCTCTTCAGAAACAAAAAAGAGCACGACCATGTAAAGGAAGCTTTGGCAGAGTTTGATGTGGCAGAGCTTATTGACCAGCCTGTAGGTACACTTTCTGGAGGGCAGCTTCAGCGAGTGCTTCTTGCTATGGCTGTGCACGATACTCCAAACTTACTACTATTGGATGAGCCTGTGTCAGGTATTGATAAAAACGGTATGGATGCCTTTTATGAAAAGATGAGATATTTAAAAGAGACTCATGATTTGGCAATCATCCTTGTAAGTCATGATTTGGATTACGTATATAAATATGCTGACAATGTCATTCTTATAGATAAGACAGTTACCGCAGCAGGTAAGCCAAAGCAGGTTTTCGAAACTGATGCATTTAAGCATGTTTTTGGCAAGGGTGCTGTAGGAGAAGTGGAGGTGAATGCAAATGTTTAACGAAATGTTTTCATACGCCTTCATGGTAAGGGCAACAATTGCAATTCTTTTGATTTCCCCATTGTTTGGAATGGTAGGCACAATGATAGTGCAAAAGCGCATGGCCTATTTCAGCGATGCACTTGGTCATTCAGCACTTACTGGAATTGCTGCAGGTGTTATTATGGGCATTGCCAACACCACAATTTCCATGATTATATTTGGAATCTGCTTTGCATTGCTTCTTAATTACATCAGCAGAAAGGGCCTCAGCTCTTCGGATACATTGATTTCAGTATTTGCAAGCTGTGCTACAGCCCTTGGTCTTGCTATTTTGTCCAGGGGTGGAAGCTTTGCAAATTATTCAGCTATATTGGTAGGAGATATTTTGTCAATCACCACTGCAGAGATTATCCAGTTGATAGTACTTTTTGTAGTGATATTAATTTTCTGGTGTATCAGCATCAACAGACTTACTGCAATTAGCATTCATGCTACCCTTGCAAAGAGCCGTAGCATTTCAGTGCGAGTAATGGAAGATGCTTTTGCAGTGCTTATAGCACTTCTGGTAATGCTTTCAATTAAGTGGGTAGGAATCCTTCTTATTAATGCGCTGCTTATACTTCCAGCAGCCAGCAGTCGCAACATCTCTGAAAACTTTAGAGAGTACACATACCTTTCCATGATATTCAGTATTTTCTCTGGTGTGGCAGGCTTGTTTGTATCATACTTCACAGACATGGCCACAGGCCCAATGATTGTAATCATTGCCAGTGTGATTTACTTTGCAACATACATCTATGGAAAAGATAGATAATGGATGGCTTCCCTTAGGGGAAGCCTTTTATGTTGCATTATGATAAAAATAACACATTATGACGTTTTATGTTGAATTATGATAAAAATAACACATTATGACGTTTTATGTTGAATTATGATAAAACTAGCAAATTATGATAAATTATGATAAAGTTAACACATAGAAAGAATGCATGATGGAGGTCATAGTATGAAAAAGGATAATCCATTTACTCTTACTTTTGGAAAACAACCGGGTGAATATATCTATAGATATGAAAGTACAGAAACTATAATCAGTAGCTTTGAGTCAGATAATCCTATAAGTCAGGCTTATCTTATAGAAGGTGTTAGGGGGAGTGGTAAGACTGTACTTATGACAACTATAGCAAATACGCTTTCAGAAGATGAAAGTTGGGTAGTTGTTGATTTAAACTCAACACAGGATTTAGTAGCAGATTTTGCGCAAAGATTAATTGATGCTTGCAAAAAATTACCTGATTTAATGAAGACAGGTTTTAATATATCTGTAGCAGGTTTTGGTGTTGGAATTAATGGAAGCTCTCAGCCGCAGGATGAGGTTAGTATCATAGAAAGTATTCTTTCTTCTCTAAAAAAGAAAAACAAGAAGGTGCTTGTGACAATAGACGAGGCTATGCCTAATGATAATATGAGGCATTTTGCAAGTCAGTTTCAGATATTTATTAGAAAAGATTATAATCTATTTCTTCTGATGACAGGTTTGTATGAAAATATATATGCTATTCAAAACGACCCAGCGCTTACATTTTTGCTTAGAACACCTAAGATTAAAATGGAGCCATTAAGTATTCCCCAAATAACAAAGCAATATAAAACTATCTTTAATATGGAGATAGAGGAAGCTCACGATATGGCAATGGTGACAAAAGGATATGCTTTTGCATTCCAAGCTCTGGGAATGCTATATTTTGAATACAGAGATACTTTATCCTTTGAGGATATACTTTCTAAGTTGGATGATTTATTAGATGATTTCGTCTACAAAAAAATATGGGAAGGTCTTACAGATAAGGATAAAGAGATTATAAGAACTGTAGGTCCTAAGAGTAATACTGTTTCTAATATTTGCCAGGAACTTGGAATACCTAATACAAGCTTCCCTAGATACAGAGAGAGATTGATGAAGAAAGGTGTAATTTATACGCCGGAAAGAGGAGTTGTGGAGTTAGCGCTTCCTAGATTTGCAGAAGTAATAGCGTTGTATTAGTAACAATAAAAAGATTTCTATGACTTTTCGGTGAAAAACGGTTACAACTGAAAAATGATGTTATAATGGTGATACAGATAGCGGGAGAGCTTGCTGTATCACCATTTTTTGTAACGAGATAATAATTTTTTTAAAATTTCTTCAAAAAGGGGTTAAGTTTCAGAATAAGCTTCCGATAAAGTCTGTGTAAGGGTCAAAAAGAACTCTTAATCCAGATATTTAGAACTGAAATAAAAATTTATAAAAAAATTTCTAAATAGGGGTTAAGTAATTCGAAAATTGATCCGATACAATATTTGCAAGCGGTAAATGAAACGGATTTCGTTTATCCAGGTTAACACATCATAATCACATAACTTATATTTCGGACCAGGACAAGGATGTTAAGGATCGGATAATCAATAATCTTTTTCTATTTATCTATTGCAATCGCAATAGGATTTTTTCATGCACAGGATATTGAAAATTGAATACTAGTTTTAGGGCTTAAAGTGCATACTACTATCCGTTAATGAGGATAATAATTTATGGCATGTCGCGCGAGTGCTGTAATTATTATAGATGTAATTTATTAACAATATGAGTGCAAAGGCACTTCTCCCAGGAAGGGAATCCAGGGAGTATCTACAAGGAGGTAGAATTTATGGTAGTACAACACAATATGCAAGCAGCTAACGCTTCTAGAATGCTTAACATCACATCAGGCAATCAGGCAAAGTCAACTGAGAAGTTATCTTCAGGTTATAGAATCAACCGTGCAGCAGATGATGCAGCTGGTCTTTCAATTTCTGAGAAGATGCGTAAGCAGATCAGAGGTCTTGATCAGGCTTCTACAAACGCACAGGATGGTGTATCTGCAGTGCAGACAGCTGAAGGTGCTTTAACAGAAGTTCACTCAATGCTTCAGAGAATGAACGAGCTTGCAGTACAGGCTTCAAACGGAACAAACAGTGAGTCTGATCGTTCTTCAATCCAGGACGAAATTAATCAGCTTACAACAGAAATCGATCGTGTTGCTGAGACAACAAAGTTCAACGAGACATATCTTCTTAAGGGCGATTATGGTACAAAGACAATCCAGATTAAAGCTCATGATGCAGGTCTTGATGGAACACTTACTCAGAACACAACTAAAGCTACATTTACAGTTAAAGCTTTAGCACAGGGCGATACATACACAATTGGTGGAACAAAGTATACAATCGGTGTTCAGGGCGCTACTACAGCAGATCAGATTGCTAATGCAAAGACTATTCTTGGCGCTACAAAACTTAATAATGGTGAAGTTATTAAGATTGATGGCAAGTCATTTACAATTGCTTCAGCTACTAATGTTAATACATCTGAGATTACAGCAGCTGCAATCAGCAAGTTTGCAAGTAATGGTTCAACAATTGAGTACAATGGCAAGTCTGTAACATTATTTAATGACCAGGCAGCAAATGGACCTTCATCAGGTGTAGATTCAAAGGATGCAACACTTATTACAGCTGCAAAGGCTTACCAGCTTATAGCTAATGAGCTTAGAACAGCTTCTTCAATTGGTGCTGACCAAGTTATTGCTGAAGCATCAGTTAAGTGGGACTCAACTGCAATAACAAATAATGATGGATCATCAGCAGCAGCTACAACAAATGTAATGCCTAGTGCTGCAGATGGAAAGAATGTTACATTCACAATGACTAAGGGAACAGCTGAAGTTCAGAAAGACCTTTCATTCAATCTTCATGTTGGTTCTGATGCTGATATGACAAACAAGATTGGTGTAACAATCGAAGATATGAGCTCTGCTTCACTTGGTATCCAGGGACTTAATGTTGCTGATGCTACAGGTAAGGCTGCTACATACGCAATCGATGCAATCGCTGACGCTGTTTCAAAGGTATCATCACAGAGATCTTCACTTGGTGCTATCCAGAACAGATTAGAGCACACAATCGCTAACGTAGATAACGTAGTTGAGAACACTAACGCTGCTGAGTCTCGTATCCGTGATACAGACATGGCTGATGAGATGGTTACATACAGCAAGAATAACATTCTTGCTCAGGCAGGTCAGGCAATGCTTGCACAGGCTAACCAGGCAACTCAGGGTGTACTTTCAATCTTAGGTTAATACTAAAGATAATTAATAGTTTATCTATTCGTTTCGCGCAGACTAGTTGAATAGCTAGTAAATTAGGGGACTTCCTTCGGGAGGTCCTCTTTTTTTGTGAAAAAATTGTGTTAAAAATGTGAAAAAAGTATTGATTTTTTCTCTGAAATGTAGATAATTATATTTGCTGATGAAAAGGAATTCACAGCATACTTAAATAACGAGACAGAATAGGTTTTATTTCTAAATTCTATTTTCTTTCGATTTGGGACAAGGATGTTATTAATCGAAACAGATATTTCAATTAATTAATTCCCATTTTTTATTATTTTTATATTTGGTAGTCAAACAGGTGGCGCGCGTCTGTTTTGATTATAGATTAAATTTTATTATAAGTGCAGGACGCACTTCTTCTTCGAATGGACTCGAGGAAGCAACTACATGGAGGTAGAATAATGGTAGTACAACACAATATGCAGGCAATGAATGCCTCAAGAATGCTTAACATCACAGCAAATAATCAGGCTAAGTCAACAGAGAAACTTTCATCTGGTTATAGAATCAACCGTGCAGCAGATGATGCAGCAGGTCTTTCAATTTCAGAGAAGATGAGAAAGCAGATCAGAGGTCTTGATCAGGCTTCTACAAACGCACAGGATGGTGTATCTGCAGTTCAGACAGCTGAAGGTGCTCTTACAGAAGTTCACTCAATGCTTCAGAGAATGAACGAGCTTGCAGTACAGGCTTCAAACGGCACAAACTCTGAGTCAGATCGTTCATCTATCCAGGACGAAATCAACCAGCTTACAACAGAAATCGATCGTGTTGCTGAGACAACAAAGTTCAACGAGACATACCTTCTTAAGGGTGACAACGGTACAAAGTCAATCCAGATTGCTGCTCATGATGCAGGTCTTGATGGAACTCTTACACAGAACACAACAAAGGCTACATTTACTGTAAAGGCTCTTTCAATGGGCGATACAACAACAATCGGTGGAACAAAGTACACAATTGGTGTTTCAGATACTGGAGCTACAGAGACAGGTGTAAAGGGTCAGCTTGAGAATGCAACAAAGATTCTTACTGGTACAAATGATGATGGTACAGTAAAAGGTTTCGCTGAAGGTACAGTTGTAAAGATTGACGGAAGCTCTTACACAATCTCAAATGATACAACTGATCCAAAAACAAAGATGCTCAAGGCAAGCGATTTAGAAGATTTTGCTAGTGCAGGTTCTACAATTGAGTACAATGGTAAGTCAGTTACATTATTCAAGGATGAAGAGAATGGCGTTGATAACGCAAACTCTACTGTAATCACACAGGAAAAAGCTTATGCTCTTATGGCTACAGAGCTTCAGGCTGCTTCTTCAATCGGCGCAGATGAACCTATTACAACATCAACTAAACAGTTTGTACCAAAGTCTGGTACAGCTGCAACATTGGCAGCAACAAATGCAAATGTTGTTAAGGCTGATGATGATGATAAGGTAACATTTACTCTTGATAAGGGAAAAGCTGAGGTTCAGCAGGATCTTACATTCAACCTTCACGTTGGATCTGATGCAGACATGACAAATAAGATTGGTGTTACAATCTCAGACATGAGCTCATCATCACTTGGTATCAATGGTCTTAACGTAGCAGATGCTACAGGTAAGGCTGCTACATATGCAATCGATGCAATCGCTGATGCTGTTTCAAAGGTATCATCACAGAGATCTTCTCTTGGTGCTATCCAGAACAGACTTGAGCACACAATTGCAAACGTTGATAACGTAGTAGAGAACACAAACGCAGCTGAGTCACGTATCCGTGATACAGATATGGCTGATGAGATGGTTACATATAGCAAGAACAACATTCTTGCTCAGGCAGGTCAGTCAATGCTTGCTCAGGCTAACCAGTCTACACAGGGTGTTCTTTCAATCCTTGGCTAATAGCCATTTCGGTTAATAAATTACATTACGGTTTTAAATTAGAGGCTTCGAAAGAGGCCTCTTTTTTGGTGTTTAAATTATTTTTTATAATTTTTCTAAAGTTTGTAGAAAGTTTTCCGATAATTGTAGTAGATGGAAACAGTAAACAGATTGTTTTTGTTGTCCACCTGGGCAGTTATTTTTCATTATCGCGCGGAAAAGTGACTTGCCAAATCGCAGCTTTACAATTAAATAAAGCTTGTTATACTACGGCACTATTAAAAATCTTTAGTGATTTTGTAATAGTGATAATTTCTTCCTTGATAGCATGTGGAGGTTGGTCACTCCCTTGTTATATAGATACTGGAAATAAGCCTAAAGTATGTATGTTTCCATGTCATGAAACTTTTGATTTTTAGTTAATGTTATGCAATATGCATCTCTCATGAATGGAATCGTGGGAGTATCTACAAGGAGGTAGAAATTATGGTAGTACAACACAATATGCAGGCAGCTAATGCTTCAAGAATGTTAGGAATTACAACAAACGCTCAGGGAAAATCTACTGAGAAACTTTCAAGTGGCTATAGAATCAATAGAGCCGCAGACGATGCAGCTGGTCTTTCAATTTCTGAGAAGATGAGAAAGCAGATCCGTGGTCTGGATCAGGCATCAACCAATGCATCAGATGGTATCTCAGCAGTACAGACCGCCGAGGGTGCCCTTACAGAGGTACATTCTATGTTACAGAGAATGAATGAGTTGGCAGTTCAGGCAGCAAACGGTACAAACTCTGAGTCTGATCGTGCATCCATTCAGGATGAAATCCTTCAGCTTACAACAGAGATTGATCGTGTAGCAGAGACAACAAAGTTCAACGAGACCTATCTTCTCAAGGGGGACTACGGCACCAAGTCACAAATAGTTGCTGCGCATGACGCTGGTCTTGATGGAACACTTACACAGAATACAACAAAAGCCACATTTACAATCAATGCCCTTGCAATGGGTGATACTTACACAATTGGTGGTACAAAGTACACAATCGGTGTACAGGGCGGAACTACAGCAGAACAGTTATCAAATGCACTTACTGTTTTAGGAACATCTGCAGATAAAACTGCACAAATCCACTTAACAGTTGGAGAAGTAGTAAAGATTGATGGTAAATCATTTACTATTGCAGACAAGACTAATTCAGATACATCAGAGGTTGCAGCAACAGAGCTTAATAAGTTTGCCAGCCAGGGCTCTACAATTGAGTACAATGGTAAGGTTGCAAAATTATTTAGCACAACAACAGGTGGTGCTCCAGCAGATGGTGTAGATGAAAAAGATGCTACATTAATCACAGCAGCAAAGGCATACCAGCTCATCGCAAATGAACTTAGAGCAGCTTCATCAATTGGTTCTGACTCAATTATTGAGGTTCCAGATGCTAAGTATAACAGTTCAGGAATTACAGTTACTGATGCGACAACATCAGCAAATGATGTAAACGGAAAGCTACCTAATGATGTAACAGGTACCAATCTCAAGAAGGTAGAGTTTATCATCGAAAAGGGTACAGCAACTGTGCAGAAGGACCTTACATTCAATCTTCATGTTGGTTCAGATGCCGACATGACAAACAAGATTGGTGTAACAATCGAGTCGATGACAGCTACAGCACTTGGAATTCAGGGCTTGAATGTTGGTGATGCAACTGGTAAAGCAGCAACTTATGCAATAGATGCTATTGCAGATGCACTTGCAAAGGTATCTGCTCAGAGATCTGGACTTGGTGCTATACAGAATAGACTTGAGCACTCAATTGCTAACTTAGACAACGTCGTAGAGAACACAGAAGCCGCTGAATCACGTATCCGTGATACAGATATGGCTGACGAGATGGTTACATACAGCAAGAATAATATTCTTGCTCAGGCAGGCCAATCAATGCTCGCTCAGGCAAATCAGGCAACTCAGGGTGTTCTTTCACTCTTAGGATAATTAGCGTGGCCAAACGCATAGGTACTTTCGAGTACTATCCACAAATTGGGGTCCTTCGGGGCCCCTTTTTAATATGCAAATTATAAAACTTGACGATAGTCAAGTTTTATAATAACATTTTTGTGAGGTGGATATTCATGGAAATAATAAAGGAACTTCAAGACTATAGATACTTAAATTGGAGCAAAACTAGACACAGTTCTGGTGCAGCAGGTACTCTTCTTAAAGCAGAGGAGATTGGCACAGAAGGAAAAATTTACTACAAACTTTCTAGCTTTGATTCCCGAAATGGAATAATCGGACACGAAGCTGTTAACGAGCTTATAGTGGACAGATTACTTACAGCGTTAGAAATCCCGCACTTAAGTTATGATTTGATTCGAGCACAGATTGTTATTAATAATCAGGAATTTGAAACATATATAAACAGATCCTATGATTATAAGATAAAGGGAGAAAAGAAGACTGCTTTTGAGTCATTTTATCTGGTAAATAAGTATTCAAATGAAACTCCTTTTGAGTTTGCTAATAGGTATGGGTGGAAAGACTACATTTATCAGATGTTTATTGTGGATTATTTGATTCTTAATCGCGACAGACATGGTGCAAATATAGAAGTATTGAAGAATAAAAACGGTGTCAGATTAGCACCATTGTTTGATCATGGATTGTCATTATTATTTGATGTTACAAATCCTGACAATCTTAATAAGAATGATTTGTTGGAAGATAAAAAGGTGATGGATTTTGTTGGAAAAGGAAGTACACTAGAAAATCTCGCTTCTATACCAAAGGAATATTTGCTCCCCTTGCCTTCCAATAAAAAGGCTATCGTTGACGGATTGTTTGAAGGATTAGATGATGTTTTAACAGAAGCGTATATAGAAAAAATATCAGAAATGATATCTGAAAGGTGGGCTTTTTATGAAGTATTTCGAAATAAAAAGTGATTTGCCAGGGGATGATAGATTATATGGAATCTTGCAATACGACGAAACACTTGACCAATATTTAGTAGAGTTACCAGATGATTTGGAATATTGGGAAGCGCCACTTTTACTAGATTCTGCCATAGAAAAAGGGTCTCGTACAGTGGGCCCATATGTATCATATCTTTGGATAAAGGAACGTATTATTCCCGAAGACAGACAAAATATTGGATATATTTTAAAGGATGCGGGATTAGATTATTATGATGAATTCAAATTACTTAATCTTAGCGATGGAAGATGTGCACAGGATGATTTTTACCTAAAACCAATACCAGTAAAATATATGCCAATGGACATAAGTGGGCGTCTTGAAAAAAGAATTGAAGATTTTGTTTTGCTACCTAATATGAGGCTACTGGTATTTTTTTACAATGGGAAAGTTAAGTTATGTGATTTAAATGAATTCGATGAAAGATATGATTGGATTAAATATTTATCTATAAACGAAAACTATTACTATTCTATAAGGTCTCTTATTGCAGGTTATGGAGTAGGTTGGGATGATAGTAGACAGATTTCTTGTGAAGAATTATTTCAAATTGGCAAAGAACTGCCTTTATCTTACGACGATTTTAAAACGTTTGTTAACCAACGAATTATGTCAACATCAGATGTATGTGATGCACTGGAATGTAGCAGACAAAATGTTAATGATTTGATAAAAAGAGATAAGCTACATCCGGTAAAAGAAATGGATAATAGTAAGCTTTTTTTGAGAGCTGAAATTGAAAGACGTCTGTAGTCAAGTACTTGAAAAAAGCCTTTAAAAAACATATAATTTATAAGGATAAGATTTTTATCCGACTTTAATTTGCCGCTCCATTGGAAATTATGCGGCCATTAATAGAAGGAGTCATATGAAAAAAGTAGAAGATTACATCAGAACTATTCCAGATTTCCCAGAGCCAGGTATCATGTTTAGAGATGTTACTAGCATCTTGCAGGATGCGGAAGGGTTCCGACTTGCTATAGACGAAATGAAGAAGCTTATTGAGAATGTTGATTTCGATGTTATTGCAGGCGCAGAGAGCCGCGGGTTCATCTTTGGTGCACCACTTGCATACGCACTTGGCAAGCCATTCGTTCTCATTCGTAAAAAGGGTAAGCTTCCATGTGAAACTATCGAAAAGACATATGATCTTGAGTACGGCACAGCTACAATCGAGATGCATAAGGATGCAGTTAAGCCAGGTCAGAAGGTTGTTATCGTAGATGATCTTATCGCTACAGGTGGTACAATCGAAGCAGCAGCTCAGCTTGTTGAGGAGCTTGGCGGCGAAGTTGTTAAAATCGTCTTCCTTATGGAGCTCGCTGGTCTTAAAGGACGTGAAAAGCTTGCAAAGTACGACGTAGAGTCAGTCGTTACATACGAAGGAAAGTAATATTAGACTATTGGGCAGTACATTTTGTACTGCCTTTTATTATTAAGAGGTATTGATGGAATTAAAAGAAATAGCATTTATACATACAGGCTTCACACAAAAGTTTGGGATACCAAGGCAAAGTGGTCTGGTGTTAGATGAAATTGGCTATATCGTATTTACGGAGGAGTTTAGAAATCCTACCTTTATCGATGGTATCACAGATTACGATTATCTGTGGTTATTGTGGGGCTTTTCAAAAAACAAGCCTTTAGAAGGTGGCACAGTTCGTCCGCCACGTTTGGGCGGGGAAAAGCACATGGGAGTGTTTGCCACCCGTGCGCCATACCGTCCCAACAACATCGGCCTTTCTTCGGTGAAGCTGATTGAAGTAAAGCAAACTGAAAAAGAGGGCCCAGTGCTTGTGGTTAGCGGAGTGGATATGTTAGATGGCACACCGATTTACGATATAAAGCCATATATCCCTTATGCAGATGCTCATCCAGAGGCAAGGGGCGGCTTTACCGATTCACTTTCTAAGGGGGTTCAGGTAAAGGTGGAATTTCCAGAGGCGCTTCTGGCAAAATTACCACAAGACTTGCGGCAGTCTGCAATAGATGTTCTTAGTCAGGATCCAAGAGCAGGCTATGATAGAGGCAAAAATCGTGATTTTAGGTTGGCTTATCATGGCTATGATATAGTATTCGAGTCAGTAAATGATTCACTGATAGTTAAAGAAGTTATCAAAATACTTTAGAAATATTTAAAATAAATATTGTGTTCTTAAAATAAATTTGATATATTAAAACTGT
Source organism: Pseudobutyrivibrio ruminis (assembly GCF_015057245.1). Lineage (GTDB taxonomy): Bacteria > Bacillota > Clostridia > Lachnospirales > Lachnospiraceae > Pseudobutyrivibrio > Pseudobutyrivibrio ruminis_E. The sequence continues at coordinate 144,679 of NZ_SVET01000003.1, read as the reverse complement.
TCAAAACAATAGTGTTTGAACAGTTATTTTTATCTTCAAACATTTTTTATAAGGGGCTTGATGTCTGAAGATTTTCGACTTATTAATGGAGGATAACGCATGAAAAAATTTATTTCATGTGTTCTAGCAGTTTCTATGGTTGGAGGTCTGGTGGCTTGCTCAAGCTCTGAATCTAAAGAGAAAAATTACACGGTCAGCTATGACGGTATTGCCACAGGTGACGTTTCTTCTTCGGGCGTTTCAGTCCACGACCCATCCATATTAGAAGTTGATGGAACATATTATATTTATGGTAGTCATATGACTGCAGCGAAAAGTACAGATTTACTTAATTGGGAAATGATTGGCGATGGCTATATGAAATCTAATCCTGTTTATGGTCAGATTTATGATGTGGCAGATGAAGCTTTTGCTTATTCAGGATCCAAGGATAGTATTATCAAAACAGACGATGGCGGCACACATGTGTGGGCACCGGATGTTATTTACAACGAGACAACAGGTCTTTATTACATGTACTATTGTACAACCAGCACATTCAATGCATCGAATCTTTGCTTTGGTACCAGCGAATCGCCAGAGGGACCATTTGAATGGCAGGCACCACTAATTTATTCAGGCTTTAACCTTAGCAATGTGGATTCTACAGATGTACTTGACTATGTTGATGAGGACTATGTAAAGAAAAACTATATTAAAAGTGGTGGCTACAATTACGAAGATTATCCAAATGCAATCGACCCTACAGTATTTTATGATGCTGATGGAAGAATGTGGATGGTTTACGGCTCTTGGTCTGGTGGTATATTTTTGCTTGAGCTAGACCCAGAGACTGGTCTTGTAATTCATCCAGAGGCTGATGAAGCAAACAATGTTGACCCATACTATGGCAAGAAGCTTCTTGGTGGTGGACACATTTCCATTGAAGGACCATATATTATGTACGATGCTAACACAGATTATTATTATCTGTTTGTATCTTATGGCACTTTGACTAGCAACGGTGGATATCAGATTCGTGTGTTCCGTTCTAAAACAGTGGATGGCGAATACGTTGATATGAATGGCGAATATCCAGAGAAGAGTGCTATGCATGAAAACTATGGACTTAAGCTTTCTGGTAACTATAAGCTGCCTAGCTTGGACAGAGCATACATGGCCACAGGCCACAACTCTGCTTTTGTGGATAGCGACGGAAAGGAGTATTTGGTTTACCATACTCGTTTCAACGATGGAGGAGAGAATCATTCTCCAAGAGTGCATCAGATGCTTATGAATGCAGAAGGATGGCCATGCGACTTACCATATCAGACTCAGGGTGAGACTGTTTCTGAAACTGGTTATAGCATGGATGAGGTAGAGGGAAGATATTATTTCATCAATCAGGGTACAGATATTTCTAGTGATATCGCAAATCCGATAATCATTTATCTGAATTCTGATGGCACATGTGAGGGCAAAGAAGTTTCTGGTACATGGTCGATGACAGATGGTTCATACTATATGAACATCACAATTGATGGAAAAGATTATAGCGGCGTGTTCTGCAAGATGCAGGATGAAGCCGGCACAGAATGCATGACATTCTCTGCTGTTGGAAGCAATGAGAGTGTTTGGGGAGTAAAATATTAATAAGGCCTTAAGGTGGAGAGTGAAAATGGACAAAAATTTTGAATACAATAAACCATGGATTTTGCAGAGAGCAGATCCATATGTATACAGACACACAGATGGCAAGTATTACTTTACTGCCTCTGTGCCTGAATACGATAAAATTGTGTTGCGTGTAAGCGACACATTGGAGGGCCTTGGGGTCGCTGGGGAAGTGGAAATTTGGCATAAGCATGAAAGTGGCCCAATGTCTAAGCACATTTGGGCTCCTGAACTACATTATCTTTTTGGTAAATGGTACATTTACTATGCAGGTGGAGAGGTAGAGGATATCTGGAAGATTCGTCCATATGTCCTTGAGTGTCAGGGAGATGACCCTATTCATGACGAGTGGATTGAAAAGGGCAAAATGACAAGAGCTGATAGTGATGAGTTTTCATTTGAGGCATTTTCTCTGGATGCAACAGTATTCGAAAATGATGGAAAATGGTATTATATTTGGGCAGAGAAAGTTAGCGTAGGCAAGCAGATTTCTAACCTTTATATTGCCAGAATGAAAAACGGATATACGTTAGAAACAGAACAGGTACTTCTCACTACACCTGACTATGACTGGGAACGTCATGGATACTGGGTAAATGAAGGCCCTGCAGTACTTCAGCGCAACGGCAAGATTTTCGTTACTTACTCTGCAAGCGATACAGGTATTAACTATTGCATGGGTATGCTTACAGCAGATGCAGATAGTGATTTGCTTGATCCATTATCTTGGAAAAAGGAGCGTTATCCAGTTCTTGCTTCATCACCAGAGCATGTGGTATATGGGCCAGGTCACAATTCATTTACAGTAGATGAAGAGGGCAATGATATCCTGGTTTATCACGCTAGAACAGAAACAGAGATTGTGGGGGACCCACTTTACAATCCAAATCGCCATGCAATGCTTATGAAGTTTGATTGGCAGGATGGAAGACCAGTGTTTAATTATGATTGAAAACAGAGTTTGTGCAAGATGTCTGCTTAGAGATATGACAAGAGCAGATGCTGAAATGATTGAAAAATACAAAAATGAACTTAAAGCACAGGACCAGGTGGACGATGATGAATATGAGCGCCGCCTGGCCCTCTGTAAAAATTGCGTCCAGCTAAATGCAGGTACATGTATGTCCTGTGGATGCTATGTAGAATTAAGGGCAGCCATGAAGGCTGCCCATTGTCCACGTAAATCGTGGTAGATATTTAATTGATTGGGCTATAGTTGATGGATACTCGAATATCCTGACCATAGTTACCAAATGTCTTACCAAACAGTGTGACACCACCGATGTGTTCTGCGTCGTCTTCAACGGCGATGCGGAAATCAAGTGGCTGTCCAGGTTTGAGCTTCAAATCGTCTATAGTAACATCTGAAATCTGAAGACCATCAATATAAGTTCCAAACTTATTTACAACAAGAAGCTTTAAAAGGCCGTACTGATTCCAGTTTGGTGGCCACCAGTCAGGTGTAAACATTCCAAGTATTTCGCCACCGAAATCCCCAGGACTTGTCCACATACCTACTTTTTTACCATTAATAGAAAATGATATATCGCTAGGCCAATTGGTGTCGATTCCAGGCGCCTCAGATGAAATCTCAAATGAGATGGATATTTGAGTGATATTGTTGTTGCTAGGAACGAGATTTGGCAAAGCGTACTCTACGTAACCCTTTGTGAACCACAGGATATCTGCGTTGAAGTGATCTGGATGAGCAAAGTATCTTGCATCATCGATTTCACCAATAACAGATGCACTGTTTGCAAGGCCACAAGTTGGGCAAATATCGTATTTTGAAAACTGTCCCACTTTAATATCTGTAGTAGATACGTTTGCTAAATCAAGTGGTTTTTCTATTTCTATGACTATTTTGTCTTGAATTACTGAGCATAGCTTTGAATTGCCGTGACTGGCAGATTCGTTAGAAGTGGAGATGAGTCCGCATTCTTCAAGCTTTTTAATGTGACCAGTGAGCGCACCGTTGCTAAGATTTAGCTGAGTAGCAAGCTGATTCATGCTCATGCGGTCGTTTTCCAATAGTATGTTTAGAATCTGAATACGAACATCAGAACCTAAAGCTTTAAAAAGCTCGACTCCATCATCCAGGGAAGTTATGTGTATCATAACGTTTCTCCTTTTTATGATTTCTTAAAATATTACTCTTAATTATAAAATTTAACAAAATGGGTGTCAATATAGTTGAGCTTTAGAATTCTATTATTTTAGCAAAAGATAAAATTATTGATGAAAATATACACTTGAAAGCCTGAATTGACAAACAACTTGTTAATAATTGCTAAATCATCCGTGTCTTTTTTGTGAATATTAAAAGAACATCCAAAATAGTTTAGAAAAAACTAAAATAATTATTGACTTGCTGTAGTGGCAGGTTATAATTAAACCATAATAGTTATTGAGCTTTTAGAAAAATATGTTGATTAACTACCAAGCCTCAGTTAATTGTACTATTTATAAAAGCTTGAAACAATTACAACATTTCTTTTTTACAAAAGGAGGAGAAGAATGAAGAAGAAATTGATTAGTGCACTTCTTTGCACATCAATGGCAGCTAGTTTATTTGCTGGTTGCGGTGGCGCTTCAGAAGGTGGGGTAGATCCTGATGCTGCTACAGAAGAAGAAGAAGCTGCTGAGGAAACAGCAGAATCTGAGGTTGTAACAAACACATTTGGTGATCCAAATGGTACACACTTAGAGATGTGGACATTCGTTGAGCTTCACGGTCAGCACTACGGTGTTATGGCTGAGGAGTGGAACAAGCAGCATCCAGACAACACAATCGAAATTACATGTACAACATATCCATATGGCGATATGCACACAAAGCTTCTTACAGCTCTTGAGGCTGGCACAGGTGCTCCAGATATCTGTGACGTAGAAGTTGGTCAGTTCCCTAACGTAGTTGAAGGTCTTGATCAGTGGCTTGTACCATTAAATGATTACGCTGCTGATTACCTTGATACAATGGTTACAGCTCGTATGGAAACATATCAGGGTGAGGATGGTAACTACTACGGAGCTCCATACCACGTAGGTGCTACAGTAATGTACTACAACGTAGCTGCAATGTCAGAAGCTATGGGACTTACACAGGATGAAGTAATTGCTAAGATTGATGCAGTTAAGACTTGGGATGATTATGCAGCACTTGGTGAAGAGTACTTAGGAAATGTTTCTGAGGAAGGTAAGTACTGGACATCAGTTGATACAGGCGGTGTTGATTGGCTCTGGATTGCAATGGCTGAGTACGGTGATGACTGGACAGGCGGTTTCGATGATCCAGCAAACGTTCAGCTTGATTCAGTTAAGAACATGCTTTCAATGCAGCAGGATTGGTTAAAGTCAGGTCTTGCAGAGGTTTCTCCAGACGGACATGTTGACCTTGAGGCAGGCTTCCAGAACATTATGGATAGAAACATCGTTTCATTCCCTAAGGCAATGTGGTATATGTCACGTTTCACAAACTACATGCCAGATGAAGCAGGCAACTGGTACATTGCTAAGTGCCCTGTATTTGAGGAAGGCCAGATTTGTTCTGTAGGTATTGGTGGTACAGGTACAGTTGTTACACAGCAGTCTCAGAATATTGATCTTGCAGCAGAGTTCCTTTGCTGGGCAAAGATGTCAGAAGAAGGCGAGCAGCACATCTGGGATACACTTGGATTTGACGTATGTAACGCAGCTCTTTGGACAGATGATGCATTCGCACATGATGAGAACAACCAGTACAACCAGTTCTTCATCAACTATCCATATGATGTATTAGCTGATATCGGAATGGACAACATTGGAAAGATTTCAGTAGTTTCTATCAGCCCAACAATCAATGAGTACTTCTGCACAACAACACTTAACGAAGTACTTGAAGATCCAGATTACTCAATTGATGATGCACTTCAGGAAGCACAGGATGCAATTGATATGGAGCAGTAGGAAATTATTTTTAAGGGCCGCCTAGGCGGCCCTATTTTAAAAGATGGAGAAAGGTGCATTATGAAAATCAAGAACTTTTTATATTCTCAGAAGGTGGCACCATACGTTTTTGTTTTACCTTTTGTATTAAGTTTTTTCTTCTTTTGGGTTTATCCTCTTATCACAGCTTTCACAATGAGCTTTCAGGATATTGGGGCTATTAAATCAGAATGGATTGGGTTTGCTAACTATTCAAAGCTATTACAGGATAAGGTATTTCATATTGCTGTATGGAACAGTGTGAAATACATGTTCTTTACATTAGTATTATTAATTCCATTCCCTATGCTTTTTGCAGTTTTGCTTGATAGTCATTTGGTAAAGGCAAAGGGTGTATGGAAGGCAATTTTATATATGCCAGCATTAACATCAGTTGTTATTTCTGGTACACTTTTCCGCCTGATGTTTACTGAGTATACAACAGGTCAGATGAATATGATTACAGCGGCTTTAGGCCTTGGAACATATAAATGGTTAAAGATGGGCTGGTCAGGTATGCTCGCCCTCTTAATCGTAGCTTGCTGGAGATGGACAGGTGTAAACATGCTTTACTTCTTGTCAGGTCTTAAATCAATCGACAGCTCTTTATATGAAGCAGCTGATATCGATGGAGCTACAGGTTGGCAGAAGTTCAAGTTCGTAACACTTCCTCTTCTTAAGCCAACAACAGTTTACGTACTTACAATTTCAGTATATGCCGGTCTTGCAATGTTCCTGGAGTCATACATGTTATGGGCAGGAAATTCATCACCAAACAATATTGGACTTACAATTGTTGGATATTTGTACAAGCGTGGTATTGAAAAGAATGATATGGGTTATGCATGTGCAGTAGGTGTAGTACTTCTTATCGTTGCTCTTATCATCAACTTTGCTCAGCTTATATTCAACGGAACATTCAAGAAGGGAGAGGATTAATATGTCAAAGCAAAAGACAATGTCTGGCACTCCTAAGAGAACGGTAGGCACAATACTTGGAACAGGATTTTTTGTAATCCTATGTTTAATCATTATTTTCCCTGTATTTGCAGGTTTACTTGCTTCATTTAGACCTGGTACAGAGCTTATTCGTAGAGGTCTTTCAATTGATTTGAACCCTTCTACAATGAACCTTGATAACTACAAATATTTATTCAGCGGCAATGCTGACAGTATTAAATATTTCATGTGGTACAAGAATTCGTTATTAATTACCATTATTTCGGTAGCACTTACTTTGATAGTTTGTTACTTTGTTGCATATGGACTGACAATGTATGAGTTCAGATTCAAAAATCTACTTTTCACAATCGTACTTGCAACAATGATGGTACCTTTCGAAATCTTAATGCTTCCACTTTACAAGGAAATTATTGCATTAAAGCTTATTGATACTTACACAGGTGTAATCATCATAGGTATCTGCGGCGCATCAACAATTTTTTTCTTCAAGCAGTACTTATCAGGACTGCCAAAGGATTTGCTTGATGCAGCAAGAATTGATGGATGTTCAGAATATGGCATTTCAGTGAGAATCATCCTTCCTCTTGCAAAGCCTGCATTTGCATCAATGGGTATCCTTTGCGCAATGGGTTCATGGAATGCAATTCTGTGGCCACTCTTAGTACTTAAGGGAGCAGAGAAGTTTACACTTCCAATCGGACTTAATACATTGCTTACACCATACGGCAACAACTACGATGTACTTATTGCTGGATCAATGTTTGGAATTTTACCAATCTTCATAATCTTCCTTATTTTCCAGAAGTACATTATTGATGGAATGACAGCAGGAGCTGTTAAGGGCTAAAGAATTTAGATGAGCTTGTGAGTGTAACAGGCGGAATGGAGGATAGCCAGTGGCTAAATTAGTTATTAACAATGAAAACAAGAAGAGTACCATTGCTCCAGAAATCTATGGACATTTTTCTGAGCACTTGGGACGCTGTATTTATGAAGGCTTATACGTAGGCGAAAATAGCGACATTCCTAATGTAAATGGAATGCGTACAGACGTTGTAGAAGCGCTTAAAGAGATGAAGGTTCCAGTACTTCGTTGGCCAGGCGGATGCTTTGCTGATGAGTATCACTGGATGGACGGAATTGGTCCAAAGGAAAAGCGTAAGAAGATGATTAACACTCACTGGGGTGGAGTAGTTGAGGATAATAGCTTCGGTACTCACGAGTTCTTCGAGCTTTGTAGACAGCTTGGCTGTAAGACTTACGTCAATGCAAATTTAGGTTCTGGTACTGTTCGCGAAATGAGCGAATGGGTGGAATATATGACATTCAACGGTGTTTCTCCAATGGCTGATCTCAGAAAAGAGAACGGACATGAGGAGCCATGGGTGGTTGACTATCTTGGAGTTGGTAATGAAAACTGGGGCTGCGGCGGCAATATGAGACCTCAGCACTATGCAGATGAGTATAGACGTTACCAGACTTATGTTAGAAACTACAATGGAAACAAGCCAATAGCAAAGATTTGCTGTGGCCCTAATGTGGATGATTATCATTGGACAAAGGGAGTTTTGGATACATGCTTTGACCACACACCAGAACAATTCCATGGATTCATGGATGGTCTTTCTCTTCATTATTACACTCTTCCAGAGACAGAGGACGATTGGAATGTCAAAGGAAGCGCTACAGACTTCACTGAGGAAGTATTCTATCAGACATTGAAGCGTAGCTACTTTATGGAAGAGCTGATTAACAATCATGGCGCAATCATGGATCAATATGACCCTGAAAAGAAAATCGGTCTTATGATTGATGAGTGGGGTATTTGGACAGATGTTGAGCCAGGTACAAATCCAGGATTCTTATATCAGCAAAACACAATGCGTGACGCTCTTGTTGCAGGTATGAATTTGAACATCTTCAACAAGCATTCTGACAGAGTAAAGATGGCATGTATCGCCCAAATGATTAACGTGCTTCAGTCAGTAATGCTTACAGATGGTGAAAAGATGATCAAGACTCCTACATACTATGTATTCAAGATGTATCGTCACCACCAGGGAGCAACACTTCTTGGCTCAGACTTACTTAATGGCGGAACAGTAGGCGCTGGCAAGAATGAACTTCCAAAGATTTTCGAGTCTGTATCAGAGGATGCAGATGGCGTTATTACTATTACCCTAACAAACAACTCTCTTGAATCATCAGAGGATGTTGATGTTCAGCTTACAAAGGATGGCGGCGCTTACAATGTATGCGAGGCTGTTTATGTAACAGGTAAGATGGCTGATCACAACACCTTTGATAATCCAGAGGTTGTAAAGGAACTAGAGTTTAAAGACTACAGCAAGACTTCAGAGGGATTGAAGGTTACACTGCCAGCTTGCTCAGTAGTCAGCATAAGATTAAAGAAATAATAATAATCTTCTTTTTCATATCCTTCCATAAATAAAAAACCAGCAATCAGGCTTAGCGGGGCTTGATGCTGGTTTTTATTTTATCTGTACATTAAAAATGACAGTGTAAGAGCAATGAAGTATGAAGCATTAACAATGATAAAGTTCTTAATTGCTGTAATAAAAGTTTTTGACTTTATCTGTTCTTTACGAAATACCCTTATATTACTTTCTACTAGAGGAAATGAAAGTAAAAAGATGAGGGCAATAATAGGAAGAATTTTTAATGCAACCATTGCTATCACTGCGGCGTAGCATAAGTAGTAAAGAGTAGCAAAAACACGTACGCCATTTTTCTGTCCTATGTAAAAAATCAGAGTATGTCTATTTACAGCAACATCTTTTTCTAAATCACAAGTGTTGTTAGCAACCATGATATTGGAGGTGGTAAATGTGTTTATTAGCGAAAAGAAAATGAAGCTAATAAGTGACCAAAGCATAAAGTGAAATGATAAAACACCATCCTTATATTCTAAAACAATATAGTTGTCAGGATTATTGATGTAAACCATCAGAAATGGAATAAACATGCCATAAGCAATACCTGAAAATACTTCCCCTAGAGGGATTCTTGAAATAGGCATAGGACCAAAGGTGTAAAAAATCCCAAGGCCAAAGCAGAGTGCTCCAAGTAAAAGAACTACAATACCTGTTTTAAATGCAAGATAGAGTCCCATTACAGTGCTTATAAAGAGCATACATATTATGAGGAATAATGAAACATCTCTTCTGAAAGGGAGCATTTCCGGATAATCTTTACTATCAATATAGTTGTTGATAGCTGTAGTAGCTAAATCAAAAATAAAAGCTGCAATACAGAAGATTACCATTAATGGAACATTTATTGGCTCCTTTAAAAAGAGCATATACATAAGTGTATTTGCAAAAGCGAATGTGCTGGTAATCTTTGTTTGAATCTCTACAAACTTTAAAAACTTCTTAATCATAAATCTCTCCTATACATAAATTAGGTAATTATATTATACGAACAGTTAGTCTTGTGAAACTTGGCAATAATAACACAAATTTCGATTGAAAGATAGTGCAAAATGCTATTTGTGAAAATTTAAACAAGTTCCATCTTGTAGCGCACAATAGATTATGGTACAATTTGGTTCCGCAGCAATGCGTTGGAGAATATTAAAGAAAAGAAATTACTAGGAAGGAATGAATCATGATTAAGATTGTTGTAATCGGAGCAGGTTACGCAGGCGTTCTTGCCACAAAGAAACTTGAAAAGAAGCTTCGTAAAAAGAAGCTGGCTGATCTTACAGAAATCACTATCATCGATAAGCATCCATATCATACAATGCTTACCGAACTTCACGAGGTAGCGGCTTGCCGTGTTGGTGAAGAGAGTATCAAAATGAACCTAAAGCAGATATTTGCCGGAAGAAAGGTAAATGTAGTTTTAGATGAAGTTACAAATGTAGACTTTAAGGACCAGAAGGTTAAGGGTAAAACACAGGAATATGACTATGACTATTTAGTAGTTGCAGCTGGTTCAAAGCCAACATACTTTGGTGTTGAAGGCGCAAAAGAAAACAGCTGGCCACTTTGGTCATATGATGACGCTGTAGCCCTTAGAGATAGAATTCACAACTGCTTCAGAATGGCAGCTGATGAAGTTGATCCTGCAAAGAGAAAAGAGCTTCTTAGCTTTTATGTTGTAGGTGCAGGATTTACAGGTGTTGAAATGGTAGGCGAGCTTGCTGAGTACACACCTATCCTTTGCAAGAGATTTGGTATCGATAGAGAAGAAGTTACTATCGTTGACGTTGATGGTTTATCTCGTCCAGTACCTATCTTGCCAGAAAAGCTTTCTAACAAAGTAGACAGACGTCTCAAGAAGATGGGTGTCGAAGTTGTTATGAATACAAGTGTTGTTGGCGTTGGTCAGGGCACTATCAAGCTTAAGCAGAATGACAATATTACTGAGCATGTAGCTGGAACAGTTATCTGGACAGCTGGTATCGAGAGCTCAGAAATCACATCAGAGCTTGCTTCTAGAGTACAGAGCGGTGGTAGAGGACGTATTCAGGTAGATGAGTACCTTCGTTCAGTAGATTACGAAAACGTATATGTAATTGGTGACAACATGCTCTTTACAGCTCCAGGAGAGGAGCGTCCAGTTCCTCAGATGGTTGAGAATGCAGAGCACTCAGCAGCTACAGTTTCAAAGAACATTGTGGCTGAGATTACAAAGTCTGGAGAGAAGGAAGCTTACAATCCTAAGTTCCACGGCGTAATGGTTTGCGTAGGTGGACGTTACGGTGTTGCAAGAGGTGGATTAGCAAAGCACCAGATTAACTTCGCTTCATTCTTTGCTATGTTTGCAAAGCACTTTATCAATATTATTTACTTCATCCAGGTTATGGGATGGACAAAGATCATCAGCTACTTAAAGCATGAGTTCTTTACAATCAGAAACAATCGAAGCTTCCTCGGCGGACATTTTTCTAACAAGACACCAAGCTTTTTATTAGTTCCACTTAGATTCTGGCTTGGATGTGTTTGGGTATTCGAAGGTGTAATGAAGATTGTTGAGGGTTGGTTAACAACACCAATGCTTGCAGGTTTCTTCGGTGGAGCAAACTCATGGTTTGATTCACTTCTTGGACGTATTGATCCTGCAGCAACAGACGCAGTTGCTTCAGCTTCAACAGAAGTAGTTGATACAGTAGCTTCAGCATCTACAGCAGTAGCAGATGCAGCAGTTAGCACAGGAACAGTTCTATTTGATTTCAACCTAAAGATATTTGAGCTTATCCTTGTTTCTGGAACTGATTTAGCATCATCAACTATTTCAGATATTGCATTTAAGATTCAGGTTCCATTTGTAGACTGGTTCGTAAACAATGCAGTATTAGCTTCAGATGGTATGCAGATGTTTATGCAGATTGTTATTGTAATTATGCAGATTCTCATTGGTCTTGGACTTATGGGTGGATGCTTCACATTCCTGTCAGCAGGTGTTTCACTTGTACTTCAGGCAATGTTCGTTACAACAACAGGCTTATACTTAAACACATTCTGGATGATATTTGCAGGAATAGCAGTACTCATCGGTGGTGGTTACACAATTGGTATTGACTACTACTTAATGCCATTCTTAAAGAAGCATTGGAAGAACGTTAAGTGGGTAAGAAAGTGGTATCTATATAATGACTAATAATGTAGTAGATTTTGAGACTGCATTTGAACAAGTAAAAAAAGAAGTAGCAAAGCTTTTAACTAAAGGACCAAGCCTTATCAGCGGATATACCTCCTATCTGACAGAGGCTACAGGCAAGATGATGAGAGCAAAGGCTGTTTTAGCCTGTGCCATGGATGAAAATGATATGGTGCCTAGGGATGCAATTATTTTTGCAGCAGCTGTTGAAACTCTTCATCTGGCCACATTGGTTCATGACGATATTATGGACGACGCTGATACCAGGAGAGGTCAGATAACTCTTCAAAAGAAATCCGGCAAGCGAAATGCTGTGATTTGTGGAGATTATCTTTTGGCTTCAGCAATTAGAGAAATTGCCAGTGTAGATGATACAGATAAATACAAGAATTTTGATTTTTCAAAATATGTAGAGGCTATCGCTTTAGGAGAGCTTCGTCAGAATATCAACAACAGAAATTTTAGACTTGGAACTTTTAGATATCTATCTATCATAGATGGCAAAACAGCAGCACTTTTTGAAGCATCTTTCCATGCTGGTGCAATGGCTGGCAATGCCACAGAAAAAGAAATAAAGCTTTATCGTAGGCTTGGTCGATATACAGGAATTGCATTTCAGCTTACAGATGATTGCATCGATTATGAAGTGAGTGAGGACACTGCACTGAAACCAGTTCAGTCGGATTTTGAAAATGGAGTTGTTACACTTCCACTTATTCACACATTTGAAGAGGATGCATCACTAGCTGAAAAAGCAGAAAAGGGTCTCATTTCTAAAGAAGAAATTTTGAAAGAAGTATCAAAGCATGGTGGAGTTGAATATACTCACAAAACTGCTGAAAGATACTATAAAAAAGGCGTTGACGCCATAGAAGCGCTTCAGCTTTCAGGTAAAAAGAGAGAGATTTTAGAAGGGCTTATCACAAAGGCATATGTAGGCCTAAAAAAATGATATTTGGGTGGTTTCACTACCAAATATATATTTCATCAAAAGTTATTTAAGGAAAGGAATGAAACGATGAAAAAGAGTTTAGTAGCACTTATGTGCGCAGGTGCTCTTTCAGCATCATTATTTGTAGGCTGCGGCTCTACAGATGAGGCTGCTACAGAGCAAACTCAGGCAACTGAGACAACAGAATCAACAGAGACAGAGGCAGCTCCAGCTGCTGTTGCTGCAGAAGGTGAGCTTCTCACAGGTATTGGTACAAGCGTAGCAATCGATAGCTCAGCAGACGCTACTGCAGATGCTGATGGTACAGCACAGGTTGACGCAACAATCGCTGCTGTTACAGTTGATTCAAACGGTGCAATCGTTGAGTGTGTTATCGATATCGCTCAGACAAAGATTGGTATCAGCGCTGACGGAAAGATTACATCTGACCTTGACGCAGAGTATCCTTCAAAGAGAGAGCTTGGCGATGATTACGGAATGAAGGTTGCTTCTGCAATCGGCAAAGAGTGGTATGAGCAGGCAGATGCTTTCGCTGCATGGGCAGTAGGTAAGACAGCATCTGACATTAGCAACATGGCTATTACAGAAGGAAAAGCTGGTGATGAGGATCTTGCAGCTTCTGTATCTATCCATGTAACAGGCTTCCAGGCTGCAGTTCTTGAGGCTATGGATACAGCTGTAGCTGGTGGGGCAGTTGCAGGTGATAAGCTTGGTCTTGGTCTTACAACAAACATTGCAAAGTCTACAGACGCTACAGCAGATGCTGATGGTGTAGCTGAGGCTTACACAACAATTTCTGTTCTTACAGTGAATGGTGATGGCGTAATCACAAGCTCACTTATCGATGCTGTTCAGGCAAAGGTTACTTTCGATGCTAAGGGTGCAATCACAGCTGATACATCAGCAGATGTTCTTAGCAAGGATGAGCTTGGCGATGCTTACGGCATGAAGGCTGCTTCTTCAATCGGTAAGGAGTGGAATGAGCAGGCTGCTGCTTACGCTGAGTACACAGTTGGAAAGACTGTAGACGAAGTTAACGGCACAGCAGTAGAAGAAGGACGTGCAACAGATGCTGATTTAGCAGCTTCTGTATCAGTTCACATCACTGATTTCAACACAGCTATTACAAAGGCTGTTGCAAGTGCACAGTAATTATTTTACAATTTGTAATGTAGGGAGTGTATTTACTACACTCCCTCTATTTTTTTGTGAGTGAGTAGATTATGGATAAGAAAAAGATATTTGGATGCTTAGCAGTAGTCGCATTGATTGCTTTTATAGTATTTATAAAGAAGTTTGGAGGCGATGGTCAGGGCAATGCTCTTACAGAAAAGACCAAGTACAATGCCACATTCTTAGATATATTCGATACAAGGACAGAGATTGTTGGTTACGCTGATTCGGAAGAGGAATTCGCCAAGATGGCTCAGCAACTTAAGGACCAACTTATCATTTACAACAATCTTTATGATATCTATAACGATTATGAAGGTATAAACAATATAAAGACAATCAACGACAATGCAGGCGTTGCGCCAGTTGAGGTTGATCAGGCTATCATCGATATGCTTAAATTCAGCCAGGAGATGTACTATGAAACTGACGGCCGAGTTAATATTGCAATGGGTTCGGTACTTTCTATTTGGCATCGACACAGAGAAATAGGCATGGATGATCCTGAACGCGCCACACTTCCTGAGATGGAAGAGCTTCAGGCTGCAGCAGAGCATACTGATATCAACAATCTCATTATTGATGATGAAAATAACACGGTGTATCTTTCTGATCCAGAAATGTCTCTTGATGTTGGAAGCACTGCAAAGGGGTATGCGGTTCAAAAGACTTTAGAGTACGCACGTGAGCAGGGTATGAATAATATCCTTCTTAGTTTAGGCGGAAATGTACAGGGTATCGGTGGTAGAATCGATGGTACTAATTTTAAGCTTGGCATTCAAAATCCAGATTTGGATGGTGAACAGGAATATATCAAAACTGTAGAGATTCAGGATGGACAGTGTGTAGTTTCAAGTGGTGATTATCAGCGATTCTATGAAGTTGATGGAAAAGTTTATTGTCATATCATCAATCCTGACACACTTTTCCCATCTGATACATTTGGACAGGTTTCTATTCTTACAGATGATTCAGGAAAGGCAGATGCATTTTCTACCGCAGTGTATAATATGACCTTGGAAGAAGGCTTGGAATTTGTAAACAGCCACGACGGAGTTGAGGCTATGTGGGTGGACCACGAAG
Organism: Pseudobutyrivibrio ruminis; assembly: GCF_015057245.1. GTDB lineage: Bacteria > Bacillota > Clostridia > Lachnospirales > Lachnospiraceae > Pseudobutyrivibrio > Pseudobutyrivibrio ruminis_E. The sequence goes on along the minus strand of NZ_SVET01000003.1, from coordinate 129,264 downwards.
GGAATATCTATTATTCCGACAATTTTGAAGAAAGTATTGTAGAGTAATTATGAAGAAAAATGATTTAAAACTAATAGTAACTGTTCTTGCGGTAGCTGTAGTATTTTGGCTTGGAATGAGTCTTTACCAGAAATACAACACAGCAAATCAGGCGTATGTTTTAGTTACTATAGATGGAGTGGAATACGGCAAGTATCCTCTTAATAAGGACACTACCGAAAGGATAGAATTTGAAGATGGTTCTTATAATGTTCTTGAGATAAAGGATGGAGAGGCTCAGATTTCAGAGGCAAGCTGTCCAGATCAAATCTGTGTAAATCACATGCATATTCATTATTCAAAGGAAATGATAGTTTGTCTTCCTAATGGATTGATAGCTGAAATTGTTAATGGTGAGGAAAGAGATATTGATGGTTCAACCCATTAATATTCTTGAGGTATAGATTATGAAAACAAATAAGGTGGCATTACTTGGCTTATTTATTGCCCTTGCTTTTGTTCTATCTTATATAGAGTTTTTGCTTCCATTTAGCATTGGAATTCCTGGGGCTAAAATCGGCCTGGCTAATCTTGCAGTGGTAGTAGCTCTTTTTATCATAGGAAAAAAGGACGCTCTAGTATTATCAATCATAAGAGTGTTATTGGTAGGGCTTACATTTGGCAATCTTGCTATGACCATGTATTCAATTGCAGGAGCTGCTCTTTCATACATAATGATGCTTATTGGCATGAAAACAAAGAAGCTTTCAATCACAGGTGTTAGTGTGCTTGGCGGCGTATTTCATAATGTAGGACAAATAATAGTGGCTATGCTTGTTCTTGAAACCGCAGGATTGATTTATTATTTGCCATTTTTGGTTATCATTGGAACTATCTCTGGAGTTGTTATTGGAGTTTTAGCAGCAATGATAGTGGAAAGGTTACGTCTAAACCTCAGATTTTAAATCTGAGGTTTTTTTGTTACAATTAAGGTTGTATAATATATAAATATATAAAATATTTTAAGGCGGTCTTATGAGATATATAAACATGTCACAGGTGGAACCAGGTATGAAGCTTGGTTCAGAAGTATTTGATTCCTATGGGCGAGTTTTGCTTGGCGGGAAAGCAGAGCTTACTCGGGAATACATAGATAGATTGATATCACTTGGATTTGACGGATTATACATATCAGATGAGCTTTCAAAGGATATCGAAGTAGAACCAATCATCTCGCCAGTCTTGCGAGGTAAAGGTATAGATTGTGTCCGTAGGCAGGATATTGATGGATGTATGATAGTTGCCAAGGAAATGGTTAAGGAGATTCTTTCAAAGGCCTCTATCACCATTGATATGAATGACCTGCGTGAGACAGACGATTATACTTATTCTCATTCAGTCAATGTGGCATTGTATTGCTCCATTATCGGTCTTTCTCTAGACTATGACGAAAAGGCTCTTGAAGAACTGGCTTTAGCCGGACTCCTTCATGACCTTGGTAAAATGTCTATTCCTAGCGAGATTTTAAATAAAGAGGGGCGCCTAACTCAGGAAGAATATCAGATAATGAAAAGCCATGCTCAGATGAGCTACGATATTATTAAAGAACGATGGGATGTCACTCCTAATGTAAAGGTGGCGGTGCTTTTCCACCATGAAAATGTTGACGGCAGCGGTTATCCTAGAGGGATTACAGCTGAGGACATGACCGACTACACCAAAATCATCCATGTGGCAGATGTATTTGATGCACTATTATCAAAGAGGCCGTATAAGAATCCTTATTCTGCATATGAGGTTTCTGAATACATGATGGGAGCATGCGGAATAATGTTTGATAAGGACGTGGTTATGGCACTTCTCAAGCACGTTCCACTTTATCCTAAGGGTACTGAAATGATTATGTCAGACGGTAGACATTGTATTATTGTTGAAAACAGTGACTTCCACAATTTACGACCAATCATCAGACTTATGGATGGCACCACAATCGATCTAACAGAAAAAGATTACCTGAATATTACTTTGGTTGCGGCAGCTAGTGCAGATTCTTTCTCTCGAGAATCAGAGGAAGAGCGTAATGTTATGATTCAAGCTTATAAACGTTATAAGGTCATGGTAGTAGATGACATGATGACTAATCTCCAAATGGCGAGGGGAATTTTGGAGTACTTCTACGACTTGACTCTTTTAAAAAATGGCAATCAGGCTCTTAAATATCTGGAAAAGAATGAACCGGTTGATGCCATTGTAATGGATGTTGATATGCCGGGGCTTGATGGCGTAGAGACAGCCAGAAGAATCAGGGAGCAGTTACACTTGGATATACCGATTCTGTTTGTTACTACTTTAAATGATAGTGAAACAGTAAAGAGGTGTAGAGAAGTGGGAGCTGGTGGCTATATAGTTAGACCATTCCAGCCTACATTTATCAAATCCGAGTTGAAGAGAATTATTACAGGACGAGGAGATGCTGAATAATGAACGGGGTGTTTACTTTATCATACCTACTTAATGTGATATGTGTAGCAATTGGGTTTTTTACATTTATAAAGCTAGTATCGAATGACGTATATCTTAGCAGACACAGAATCCTGCCAACTATAGCAGGAATCATCACAGTGTATGATTTCTATTTGTGTATTATTCCATTTGTGCATAGTAAGGATACAGTGGATTTCTTACATTTGCTATGTGATATGTGTGCATTGGTCATCATGTTTATGATGTTTTTCTATTTCTTGTTTATAAAAACACCTAAAAATGTGGCCGTTATAATAACAATTGCAGTTACCATAATGATTGCTCTATGTGTATACGATTTTATAGAGTATTATTTTGGAATCCCAAAGCAAGTTGATGGAGATATGCTTGCAATAATATTTGTATTCATGTCTTCAGTAATAGTTGAGCTGAGAACACCATCAAAGGCATATTTTGACAGAATTGATATTATCGTTGGAAGATACATGCTTTTGGCATTTATAGTTGCTATTACAGGATATTTTTTGCACGACTATTTACTAGGAATGGATGCAATAAGATCTGTAGCATTTGCAATTGATTGCGTTATTTTCTTCTGGCTTGCTATGTCAAACAGAATTGAGGATACAGCAACAATTCTCAAATCTACAATGTTTGACAGAACAGAGCGCCCAATAGCTCTTGTGAATTCAGAGTTCTATGTTATTGATGCCAATCAAAAGGCATTGGAGCTTTTTGCTGATGGTCAGGGAATAGGTTTTGCTTTTGAGGATGGAACTACAGAAAGCAAATTCGTCCTTGCAGAAAACATGGTAAAAAGAGAAAGAAATGACAGCGAGTATTATGCCTGCGAAAGATGGTATAGAGTACATTACGCACCTGTTACAGAGGGGCAAGAAGTAAAGGGCTATATCATTTCAGCTGTAGATATTACTCAAGAACATAAAGAGGCTACAAATGCCAAGAAAGAAACTGCAAGAAAGAGCCAGTTCTTAGCACAGATGTCCCATGAGCTTAGAAGCCCTTTGCATGCCATTATGGGTGTAAGCGATATTCTTGCCACAAAGAAGGATATCTCAGAAAAGAACAAGAATCTTATTTCTAATATCAAAAGGGCTTCAGAAAACTTACTTGAGCTTGTTAATGCAATTCTTGATTACAGCAAGCTTGAGGCAGGAAAGTTTGAGTTTACAGAAAAACAATATGATGTAAATGCCAATATTGAGGATATGGCATATTCAACACTCCTTAATTTACAGTCAAAGCCTATAGATTTTAATTTGGCAATCACATCATCTTACCCTAGATATTTGTTTGGAGATGCAATACGTGTCAGAGAGATTTTTCAAAATATCTTATCTAATGCGGTTAAGTTTACTGAAAAAGGAAATATTCATGCTGAACTTTCCTTTGATGAGTTAGAAGATGGTAGGGTGCGAATTGATTTTTCAATTGCAGATACAGGCCAGGGAATGTCTCCAGAGCAGCTTGAGGAGGTATTCAATGAATATGTATCATCTGCAGATGGAGTAGATACAGAAGGAACAGGACTTGGTCTTGCTATTACCCGTCAGCTTATTGCGAAGCTTGGAGGTTCAATCACTGCAGAAAGTGATGGTATATCAGGCTCTGTATTTAAAGGCTATTTTTACCAGAAGCAGTGTGGTGGCGAGCGCATGATGGAGCGTGTTCTCAATAGAAGAACTCTCCTCAATCCAAATCAGGGATTCCATGGATTGCCAGAAAAGGTTGATTACATTTATCCTAGAGCCAGAGTGCTTGTGGCAGATGATATGCGTATCAATCTTGAAATTATGCAGCAGTTTCTTGCACCATGGAAATGTGAAGTTATCACCATGCCTGATGGTGCATCTGCAATAGAAGAAGTTAGTAAAAATCATTATGATTTAGTATTCTTAGATCAGATGATGATGCCTGTTAACGGTTCCGAGGCATGTAAGAAGATTCGTGAGTTTTCAAGCGTGCCAATAGTTCTTGTTACAGCAAATTCCGAAGAAAATGCTAGACATGTAGTGGCTGAATATGGTTTCAGCGATTTCCTGGCCAAGCCAATTCTTGGTGTAAAGCTTCAGGAAATCATGGATAAATATATGCCAAGGGATTTGGCAGAAAAGAACGACAGTGAAACAGTTGTATCTGTTGTAAAGCGAAATCGTCAAAACAGCAGTGTATACCAAAAGACCTTGGATACATTTGTAAAGGAAATGCAACCACTTCTTTTGAATTTACCTAACTATCGTAAAAACGATAAGGAAATGTTTAAGGTAAAGGTGCACGGTATAGGTGGTGTTAGCAAGCAAATAGGCAGAGAGACTTTTGCCGAGCAGGCTCAGATAATGGAGATGGCAGCAAAGTCAGAGACATGGAGCTACGTTGATGCTCACATGGATGAATTCCTTAATGCATTGTGTGAAGTAGTTGAAGATGCTACAAAGGAGCTTACACAGCTTGCACCAAATGGCATAGAAGAGCAAATCGAAATAATTGATAGTTCCAATGAAGATGTAACAGATATTCTAAAGGAACTGCTGGATGCTTTTGATAAATATAATCTTAATGCTATTGAAGAGTCACTTGAAAAGTTGGATAAGAGTGATAAAAATCAAGAGTTAATGGCATTATATGGCACTTTAAGGGAGGCCTACGACAACCTGGAATACGAAGAAGGTACTCAGATTTTGGAGGAATATCTTCAGTTAAAATAATTGGGCGTGTTGCAATTCAATAATATGTTGCGTTATACTCAAACAGGTTGATAATTATTTTATGGAATAGGATGGTTTATGGGAGATTTTATTATTAGTTGCTGTTCAACAGCGGATGTGACAGAAGAGTTTTTAAAGGAGAAGGACATTGAACATATCTGCTTTCACTATTATTTAGATGACAAGCCATATGTGGATGATTTATTTAAATCAATGTCTCCTCAGGATTTTTATGGTGCTATGGTAGATGGCGCTATGACAAAGACATCTCAGGTTAATGCAGATGAATTTGCAGCATACTTTAGAAAGTTTTTAGAGCAGGGGAAGGATGTTATCCATTTAACTCTAGCCAGCGGAATTTCTGGCGTTATCAATTCTGCTAGAATCGCTGCAGAGGAGCTTAGAGAAGAGTTCCCTGACAGAAAGCTTGTAGTTTTTGATAGCCTTACAGCTTCAGCTGGTTATGGCTTATTTATGGACAAGCTTGCTACACTTCGTGATGAAGGCTACAGCTTCGATGAATTAGTTAAGTGGACAGCTGATCATATCCAGAATCAGAACACATGGTTCTTCACTACAGACCTTACATTCTTTATCAGAGGTGGTCGTGTATCAAAGATTTCTGGATGGTTTGGTACAGCTCTCAACATTTGCCCACTTCTAAATGTCAACGATGAAGGAAAGCTTATTCCAAGACAGAAGTGCCGTGGTAAAAAGATGGTTAAGAAGGCAGCTCTTGCAGCAATAAAAGAGCGTATTGAAAATGGTGAAGATTACGATCAGAATATCTTCATCACTCACTCTGTTTGCTACGATGATGCCAGAGAAATGGCCGACATGCTTGAGGAAGCATTCCCTAAGATGAAAGAAAAAATCCGTATTTTCGATATTGGTCCTACTATTGGAGCACACACTGGTCCAGGTACAGTAGCAATTGGATTCTGGGGCAGAGAAAAAGAGAGATAAATTATGAAAGAGAAAATTAAAAGCCTAAGACTAAATATTACAATATCTGCACTACTCAGTGTTATTATTGGTATTATGCTTTTGATATTTCCAGAGGAAAGCTTAATAACAATTAGCCGAGTTATTGCATGTATCATTGTTTTGGCTGGAATATTAGTGATAATCAGCCAGATTTATGAATTTGGAATGAATGCACTTGGAATAGTTGTTGGAGCAATTCTAGCAATAATTGGTGTATGGATTTTTAAAGCACCATCTTCAATTGTTTCTATCATTCCTATTGCTATTGGCGTTATCCTTATAGTACATGGTGTAATGGATTTAGGAATGTCAATCGAAGCAACAAAAGCCCATGCCCCTCGGGTTTGGATATCATATATTTTTGCTGCATTAAAAATGGCACTTGGTGTTATTTGCATTATGGCAGCATTTAAGTTGGTAAAGGTGGCTGTTCAGGCTATTGGTATCATGCTTATTTATGATGGAATTGCAGATTTTGGTATTGTTCACAAGGTTAGAAGAGCAACAGGTTCTGTTGTAGATGGAACAATTACCCGAGAGGAAGATATATAATGGGTCAAATGGAATTTAAAATGGAACGCACAGGTCTCCTTGATATAGGAGATGTGCTTTCCATCACAGAATACGAGCTGCCTAATTCATATTATTATGTGTTAGGCAGGTCTTTTGCTATGTCGGCAAATTACACAACTTTGGAACGTATTAAGGCCAAAGAGGGAAAAGTGGTAGATGTAAAAGAGACGCCTAAGGGCTTCTATGTTACAGTTGAATACCAGGATTCTTAAGGAGATATATGAATAATCAATCGCAGAATGCAATAGATATTGTTCTTGCAGAAAGCTTAAAAGAACTTGCTAAAACAAAGCCTATTGAGAAAATTACAATTAAAGAAATCACTGATAAGGCAGGAGTTATTCGCCCTACCTTCTACAATCATTTTCAGGATAAATATGAATTACTTGAATGGATTACTGTCAATGAATTGTTTATGCCTATAGATCCTCTTTTATCCAATGGTATGTTGAAAGAGGCAATCACTTTCGTACACACTACAATGGCAAGAGAAAAGGACTTCTATAAGCGAGCTACGCAGCTTGAGGGACAGAATTCATTCAACGAAATATATAATCGATGCGTAGCAAACGCTGTTAAAAAGTATATTGATGTAGAAAGCCTTGTTCAGATGGCTGATTATAAATGGCTCTCCAAGGAGCTTGTGGCAGAGTTTTTAGGTCATTCAATTAGCTGGATTACAATTCAGTGGATTAAACGAGGCATGACAGTACCAGTTGAAGAATTAACAGATGTTTACGTTAAATTGTTCCATAATTCGCTGATTGAAATAGTTTCAAACAAGTAGAATACAAATATATTACATTGTATCTTGCTAACAAACATGGTTTGGTGGTTGAATATTTTAGTAAATAAAAATTAGAGATATTATAAAATATATTAATAGATATATTAGGAACGGAGTTAGGAAATATATGAGCTGGTTGGAAAACCTGCTGATGATAGCAGGTATTTTATTAGATGTATTTGCCGCTATGGAAATACAGGGAGCTATGATTGCTCGCATTAGAAAGCGTACTCTTGTCATAGCCTGTACTGTTGTGGCAGGGTTGGAATTGATTTTTTACTTTATTGGTTTTGTTATATGTAGACTGCTTGCACTGAATGGATATGTGTCAGATCCTATGAATTATGGTGAGATAGTAGCAGTCATAGTATTAGCTTTCCTTGGCATTCGTCTTATTGCAAAAGCAATCAAAAGAGAATTCATACAGGAAAAACGCAAGGATGTACTTAGAGTTTGGGACTACATCAAAATAGTTGTTGTCTCATGCATCTATACAGCAGCTGCAGGCTGTGCTTGTGGCTTGGTTGGAACAACAATCTGGCAGATTATAACCATCATACTTATCATATCTATATTGATGGTTTTGGCAGGCCTTTACACTGGTCTTCATTTTGGATTCGAAATGAAAACAATAGCTTATGTTGCTGGCGCAGCTCTTTTGTGGGGCGTCAGTGCAGAAATACTGTTACATAGAGTTTTAGAGATTATATAAAAAGAGTGCTTACAGAAATTTCTGTAAGCACTTTATTTTATGCCAATGAATTATATGGATCTATTTTTTTTAGGATAGAATCCTTGAGAAGCATTTCGCTACTGGATACTTTGCTCTTTAAAAATTCAAGCTTTTGGTCTTGACCATTTTCTCTATAGTAATCAGCCAGAAGAGTGTAGGTTTCGCTGATATCGGAACCGATACCTACAGCAAATTCCAGTGTCTCAAGAGCATCTTTGTGCAGGCCTTCCTCCTTAAGGATTTTAGCGTATGAATTAAGTAAAACACATAATCTATCGAAATCCTCGCCAATTTTGGTCATGGTTTCAAAATTTGGCACTCCATACTCCAGTTTTAAATCTGTATTTGATTTCCCAGTAAGGTTTAAAAGCTTATGTGTAGACAATTCTTGAAGTTCATTTTCGATTTCAAGAACTTTTGGGTCATCAGTAAAATTTAATGGAAATTTCTCTATTGGAATGGTAATATATCTTAGATTAGATATATCTTTTGCAGGGGTTATATTTGCGGCCCTTTCGCGGTCCCAAAAATCTTGCTGCGTTTTTTCTTGTTTAGCATCAAGACTCTTTATTCTAAAGGTCAGCCAAATTAAGAATATTAAGAAAAAAGGTAAAATCGGGAAGCCCATGGTTTCTCCTTTACATATTTAAGTGAGGTATTTATATGAAGCGTTCTAAGAAGCATCAAATAATCGCAGGAGCAATCCTTGTAGTAGTGCTTGTATGCATGGTATTTACCACATTTGCTGCTGCTATAATTTAAGTTTACTTTGCACACAATCTAATGTAAAGAGGATTTTGTTATGAATAGAAAGAACATATTACCTATATTATTGGCAACAAGCATGATTAGTGGTCTTTTCGCAAATACTACATTTGTCAAGGCGGATGAAATAGAAGAATCCGAGTCATCAGTATCTGACGAAGAGCTTGCCAATGAAGAGGCTGAATCAGCTGTTGCAGATGAAACAGACGACAGAATTATTCCAGATGGCATCACCATCGAAGGAATATCAGTTGGTGGAATGACTGTTACTGAGGCAGATGCAGTAGTAGCTGATTATTTTTCACAGTATGATGATGTTGAATTCACTCTATCAGCTAATGACCAGACTATATCTGCTACTGGAGCAGACCTTTGCATCGGAGCTAAAAATAGCGACGTTACAGTAAAGGCCGCCACATACGGCTCATATGGTAATTTCGGTGAGAGATTCAAAGCATCACAGGATTTAGCAGAGGGCCGCACAAAGGATTTTGCTTTATCACTTGGAGTTGATAAGGATGGAGTTATCCTCTATCTTAATTCAGCATCTACACAGGTTAATGATGAGGCCAGTGATGACTATCTTACCAGAGAAAACGGAGAATTCGTATTCCATGAAGGAACATCTGGTGTAGTCGTTCAAATAGAAGAATCAGCAGCTATCATTGTTGATTATATTGAAAATAGCTGGGATGGAAGCGCAGCTACAATAGCACTTGCCACAGAGGTCAAAGAGCCTAGAGGCAGCAAAGAAGAGCTTGCTGAAATCACAGATTTACTTGGAAGCTACAGCACAGATTACAGCTCATCATCTGCAGCCCGTAAAAACAACGTTGCAAATGGTGTTGGATTTATAAATGGCACAATCCTTTATCCAGGGGATGAATTTTCAGTGCTTAATACAATCACACCATTCTCAGCAGAAAATGGATACATGCTTGCGGGCTCATACGAAAATGGAACTACTGTAGAGACTTACGGTGGAGGTATTTGCCAGGTTTCTACTACTTTATATGGTGCAGTTAGAGAGGCAGAGCTTGAGGTTGTTACCCGCTCATGTCACTCCATGATTGTCACATACGTGCCACCTTCACAGGATGCGGCTATTGCAGAATCTGGTGGAAAGGATTTCCAGATTCGAAACAATAAAAATTATCCTATCTATATCGAAGGATATTGCGATGGCAACAATGCTTATTTCAACATCTACGGTAAAGAAGAGGATGATGCTGGACACAGCGTTGAGTACGAAACAGAAATTACAGGTGTGAATGTTCAGGCTACCACATGGGTTGCAGATCCAAATGTACCACTTGGAAAAATGACTACAACAGTCAGTGGACACACAGGATACACAGCGCGCCTTTGGAAGATTGTTTACGAAAACGGTGAGGAAGTAAGCCGTGATGTTTACAACAACAGCCGTTACAATCCATCCAACAGAACAGTTACTGTAGGTATAGCATCGACAGACCCAAATCTCTCATATGCTATGCTTCAGGCGGTAAATACACAGGATGCAGCCACAATAGCAGCGGCTATTTCCTTATATGCACCAGGAGTAGTTAATTCAACACCGTTTGAAATCACTCCAAAGTATTCTGTTACAAATCCTACATCGGACACAACAGATACAACAACGGACACAACAACAGACACAACAACAGACACTACTACAGATACAACAACAGACACAACAGTTACAGACAACTCAGAAATATAATTATGGAAATTGGAAAATTACCAGAGAGCGTTCTTAAACGCTCAGTTATCAAACAACTACATGTAAAAAGACCAGAGGTTGGCAATGGACCGGGAATTGGCGAGGACTGTGCCACACTGAGCGTTGGTCCAGACGAAGAAATCGTTCTTTCAACTGATCCAATCACCGGTACAGCATCCGATATTGGTGAGCTTGCAGTTACCATTTCTGTAAATGATTTGGCAAGTGCAGGTGCAGAGCCTATCGGCATCCTTCTTACAGTGCTTCTCACACCACGTATGCGAGAGGCAAAGCTAAAGGCAATTATGGAGCAGGTTGATGCAGCCTGCAAGCGCTATAATGTCCAGGTTATCGGCGGTCACACAGAGGTTACAGAGGCTGTCAATCAGCCACTCATTTCGGTGACAGCAGTTGGCAAAGTCAAGAAAGGACAAATGATTTCCACAGGTGGAGCAAAGCCGGGCATGGATATTGTTCTTACAAAGTGGATTGGCCTTGAAGGAACATCCATCATTGCAAAGGACCACGAAAAGGAACTGCTAGAGCGATTGCCACAATCATTAATTGATACAGCAAAGAGCTTTGATCAGTACCTTAGCGTTCTTCCAGAAAGTCGCATCGCCGTAGAACACGGAGTGGCAGCTATGCACGATGTTACTGAAGGCGGTATATTTGGTGCACTTTGGGAGATGGGAGAGGCCTCGGGCGTTGGCCTTGATGTTGATTTAAAAGCCATTCCAGTAAAACAGGAGACTATCGAAGTCTGCGAGTTTTTCGGAGTTAATCCATACGAGTTAATTTCTTCAGGAGCGATGCTAATCGCAACCGAGGATGGCAACGGGCTTGTTAGAAAGCTTCGTGATGCGGGGGTAGCATCCGCCATTATCGGGAAGTCCAACTCTTCAAATGATAAGCGTGTAATAAATGGTGATGAGGAACGATTCCTTGAGCCACCAAAGACAGACGCATTGTATAACGTACATTAGCTAAGAAAGTTTAGGGGTGATTATAATGAGAGAAAAGATTTTAACTTACATTGAGCATAATAGCAGAATAGACTTAGAGGATTTGGCAATGATGCTTGGCTGTGACCAGGCTACAGTCGTAAATGAGCTTGAGGCAATGGAAAACGAGCACATCATTTGCGGCTATCCTACACTTATTAATTGGGATAAGGCAAGCGTAGAAAAGGTTTCAGCTCTTATCGAGGTACGCGTTACACCTCAAAGAGGTATGGGTTTTGATAAGGTAGCTGAGCGCATCTACAACTATCCTGAAGTTGATGCTGTTTATTTGATCTCAGGAAGCTATGATTTCATGGTTTCAATTGAGGGACACACACTTAGAGAGGTTGCAGATTTTGTTTCTGCTAAGCTTTCTCCACTTGATTCAGTGCTTAGTACACAGACTAACTTTGTCCTTAAGAAATACAAGGACCACGGCATAATTATGGCGGAAAAGCATGTTGATGAGAGGGAGAAGGTGAGCTTATGAGAAATCCTTTAAATCAAACTATTACAGAAATTAAGCCATCTGGAATCCGTAAGTTTTTCGACATTGTTGCAGAAATGCCAGATGCTATTTCCCTTGGTGTTGGCGAGCCAGATTTCGACACACCATGGAAGGTTAGAGACGAAGCAATCTATTCTCTTGAGAGAGGACGTACATTCTACACTTCAAACTCAGGTTTAAAGGAACTTCGTATTGAAATCGCTGATTTTTTAAAGCGTCATTATAATCTAGAATACAATCCACTTACTGAAATGCTTATGACAGTTGGTGGTTCAGAGGGTATCGACATAGCACTTCGAGCTATGCTTGATCCAGGTGACGAGGTTCTTATTCCACAGCCTAGCTATGTTTCTTATGAGCCTTGTACCATTTTGGCAGGTGGTAAGCCAGTAGCTATCAATCTTAAGGAAGAAAACGAATTCAGACTTAAGCCAGATGAGCTTGAGGCAGCCATCACAGACAAGACAAAGATTCTTATCATGCCTTTCCCAAACAACCCAACAGGTGCTGTTATGGAAAAAGCAGATTTGGAGCCTATAGTAGAGCTTGTTAAAAAATACGATTTGTTTGTTCTCACAGATGAAATCTACGGAGAGCTTACATACACTGGGGAAGGCCATGTTTCAATTGCCAGCTTCCCAGGAATGAAGGAGCGTACAATCTACATAAATGGTTTTTCAAAGAGCCATGCTATGACTGGATGGAGATTGGGATATGTGTGTGCACCAGAAATCATTATCAAGCAGATGACAAAGATTCATCAGTTTGCTATTATGTGTGCACCTACAACAAGTCAGTATGCAGCTGTTACAGCTATTCGCGATTGCGACGAGGATGTTGCAAACATGCGTGAAGAATACAATGACAGACGTAGATATCTTGTGAATCGTTTCAAAAAAATGGGAATAAAATGCTTCGAACCATATGGAGCATTCTACATTTTCCCATCTATTGCAGAATTTGGAATGAGTTCAGAAGAATTTTGTACAAAGCTTCTTCGCGAAAAGGAAGTTGCGGTAGTTCCGGGTACAGCCTTCGGCGATAGTGGAGAAGGAAATGTGCGTATTTCATATGCATACTCCCTGGAAAATCTTAAACGCGCCATGGACCGCATCGAAGAGTTCGTGGAAGAATTGAGAGCGAATTAAATAGAAAGAGTAAGTCAGTAAGCATCAAGCTCTTAGATTTCTCAAGGGAGACGTGATGTCGACCGGAGAAATACTAAGGCTTGTAGCTGTAACTGACGTAGGTATTTGTAATGTTAAACATAGTTTTACATGAGCCTGAAATTCCAGCGAATACGGGGAATATAGGGCGTACATGCTGTGCCACAGGCACACGTCTTCATCTGATTGAGCCACTTGGATTTGTGCTTACAGATAAGACTGTGAAAAGAGCCGGCATGGATTATTGGGATAAGCTAGAAGTATTCCGATATGATGATTGGGAAGATTTCAAGGCAAAGAATCCTGATGCAAAGGTCTATATGGCTACTACAAAAGCCAAAAGGACACATACCCAGGTGAATTATGAACCAGACTGCTACATTATGTTTGGCAAGGAATCAGCAGGCATCCCTGAAGAAATCCTTGTTGAAAATGAGGAGAACTGCGTTCGTATTCCAATGGGACACAATATTAGATCACTTAATTTATCAAATTCAGTAGCTGTTGTTTTATACGAAGCACTGAGACAGAATGATTTCCTCGGACTTGAAACTGAGGGCAATTTGCATAGACTCAACTGGAAGGAATAGTGGGTACCATGGCAATAATAAGGTCAAAAGAATTAGTACATGAATATATTAGACGTGATGAAGAGGGCAACGTGGAGAGCATTCAGCTTGCCCTCGACCACGTTAATCTCAACGTTGAACCAGGACAGTTCATATCTATTTTAGGACACAATGGTTCAGGCAAATCTACATTCGCAAAGCACATTAATGCGCTTCTTACTCCATCAGAGGGCACAATCTGGGTAGACGAGATGAACACATCTGATGATGAGTACACATTTGCAGTACGTCAGACTGCAGGTATGGTTTTCCAAAATCCTGATAATCAAATAATAGCCAGTGTTGTAGAAGAGGACGTGGCTTTCGGTCCAGAAAATATCGGCGTTCCTACCGAGCAAATCGTAGAACGTGTTGATAAATCTCTAAAGATGGTTGGAATGACAAAGTACAAAGCTCATTCTCCAAATAAACTATCAGGTGGCCAAAAGCAAAGAGTAGCAATAGCAGGTGTTATGGCGATGGAGCCTAAATGTATCATTTTGGATGAGCCAACAGCCATGCTTGATCCTGATGGACGAGCAGATGTGCTTCGCGCAGTTCACACTCTCAACCGTGAAAAGGGGATTACTGTTATCCTGATTACTCACTACATGGAAGAGGTTGTAGACTCCGACTATGTTTACGTAATGGAAAAGGGTAAGGTCTTCATGGAGGGCAAGCCAAGGGAGATTTTCAAGGATGTTGAGCTTCTCAAGGAGCACAGCTTGGATGTTCCTCAGGTTACACTTCTTGCTCACGAGCTTAGAAAAGCAGGGCTCAATCTTCCTGAATGTGTCCTTACAAGACAGGAGCTTGTAGATGCTCTCACACAGCTTGGCATGAAAAAGGCATCAGGTGCGCAGGTTGCAGAAAAGCCTGTGGCAGAAGATGCTGCTGATAAAAAGAATGTGTTAATACTTGATCATGTTTCATACAAGTATTCGCCAAATACAGCCTATGAAGTAAAGGCCCTAGACGATGTTAGCCTTTCCATAAAAGAGGGAGAGTTCATCGGTATCATTGGTCATACAGGTAGTGGTAAATCCACTCTTGTTCAGCACTTGAATGGACTAGAAAAAGCTACAGAAGGCACAATCTACTACAATGGCCAGGATATTTACGACAAGGATTTTGATATCAGAGACTTGCGTACACAGGTAGGAATGGTATTCCAGTATCCTGAGCATCAGCTTTTTGAAACTACAGTTTTCAAGGATGTTCAGTATGGTCCAAAGAATCAGGGACTTGATGAAAAGGAACAAATCAAGAGAGCATACGAGGCACTTGGTCTAGTTAAGCTTCCAGAAGAGCTATATCTTGCATCTCCATTTGAGCTTTCAGGTGGTCAAAAGCGAAGAGCTGCTATTGCAGGTGTAATCGCAATGAAGCCAGCGGTGCTTATTTTGGATGAACCAACAGCAGGCCTTGACCCAAAGGGAAGAGATGATATACTTGGTCTTATTTCAGATATGCATGAAAAACGAAAAGACACAGTTATCCTGGTTTCTCATTCCATGGAGGATGTGGCCAATTATGTTGACCGAATCATCGTAATGGATGCAGGTCGTCCAGCTTTCGATGGCACACCAAAGGAAGTCTTTGCTCACTACAAGGAGCTTGAAAAGATGGGACTTGCTGCTCCACAGGTAACATATGTTATGAATGATTTAAAGGAAATGGGTTATGATGTAGATGCCTCTGCAACAACAGTTTCAGAAGCAAAAGAATCCATTTTGAAAGCTTGTAAATAATAGCCGAGACCTTATTGGCTTGGACTAAAAAAGGATTATAAATATGCTACGAGAAATTACATTAGGACAATATTATCCAGCAGAATCAGTTCTTCACTCACTGGATCCAAGAGTGAAGCTGTTTTCTACATTGATTTTTATCATCACATTGTTTTCAGCAGACAATGCAGTTTTGTTTGCAATAGTTTTGTTGGCAATGATTGGCATTATTAAGCTTAGTCACGTACCATTTTCATTTATGGTAAAGGGACTAAAGGCCATTGTTGTATTGCTTATTATTGCAGGTCTGTTTAATCTGTTCCTTACACCTGGAAAGACTTTAGTATCATTTTGGATTCTTTCTATTTCAGATGTGGGACTTAAAAATGCAGTGCTTATGACAAGCAGAATGATTCTTCTTATTATAGGCACATCAATCATGACACTTACAACCACACCAAATCAGCTTACTGATGGTTTGGAGAAATCACTTGGCTTCATGAAAAAGTTCAATGTGCCAGTACATGAGATTTCAATGATGATGTCAATTGCCCTCAGATTCATTCCAATCCTCATTGAGGAGACAGACAAAATCATGAAGGCACAGATGGCTAGAGGTGCCGATTTTGAATCAGGCGGACTTATCACAAAGGCTAAAAACATGGTGCCACTGTTAGTGCCACTTTTTGTTTCAGCTTTCAGAAGAGCTAACGATTTATCCCTTGCCATGGAGGCAAGATGTTATAATGGTGGCGAAGGTCGTACAAAGATGCATCCTCTCAAGTATAATTCACTTGACCAGAGAGCATATATTTGTGTAGCCCTTTACATCATCCTATTTTTTGCAGTAAAGGTTATTTTGTAATATGAGAGTAATGATAGTAGTTGCCTATGATGGCAGTAACTATAGTGGCTGGCAGATTCAGCCAAACGGAGTAACAATTGAACAGAAATTGAATGAGGCCCTCACTGATCTTCTTCAGGAGCCAATTTCGATTATGGGAGCAAGCCGTACAGATGCAGGTGTTCATTCACTTGGAAATGTAGCTGTCTTTGACACTAATTCTAGAATGCCCGCTGATAAAATCAGCTTTGCTCTGAATCAGCGTTTGCCTGACGATATTGTGGTTCAGTATTCCTGCCAGGTGGAGGATGATTTCCACCCACGTTACGCAGCTTGCCGCAAGACATACGAATATAAGATTTTAAATCGCAAGATGCCAGACCCTACAAAGCGCAAGGACACATTCCACTATTATTACGATTTAGATGTAGATAAAATGAATGAAGCTGCAGCTTATCTTATCGGGCAGCACGATTTCACTTCATTCTCATCAGTAAAGGCACAGGTTAAATCCCGTGTCCGCACCATCTACACAGCAAAGGTCTACAAAGAAGACGATGTCATCCATATCCGCCTTACAGGAGATGGATTCTTATATAACATGGTTCGTATCATCGCTGGCACCCTTATCAAAGTTGGTGCAGGAGAGATGGAGCCAATGTACATGCTTGAAATATTCCGTGGTCGCAACCGCGAGCTCGCTGGCCCAACCGCTCCAGCCCACGGACTGACTATGATAGGAATTGAATATGAATAAAATATACCCGTAAGGGTATAAATGGTTACAACAGACATAAAATACACCCTATCGGGTATAGAATAGGTTCAATCTATTGAATTTATACCCGATAGGGTGTATATTTATTTTATGAATAATATAGCTGAATTTATAAAAACTGAACGAAAGAAAGCTGGATTAACCCAAGAGGAGTTTGCAATTAGATCTGGATTGGGTTTACGTTTTGTACGCGAACTTGAGCAGGGCAAGGAGACTGTCCGAATGGATAAAGTCAATCAGGCTCTTGCTATGTTTGGTATGCAAGCAGTTCCGGGTGAAATAGATAGAGGTGAAGTAAATGGCTAGAATTGGGAAGGTTTATGTTCAAAATAAATATGCTGGAGCTATAAAGGAGACCGATGATGGATATGAGTATTCTTATGATGAAAGCTTTTTATCTGATGAGAATGCTAAGCCTATTAGTCTTACTTTACCATTAACAAATGAACCATATAAATCAAATGTTTTGTTTCCATTTTTTGATGGTCTTATTCCTGAGGGATGGCTTTTAGGTGTTGTAGAACGTAATTGGAAAATAGATGGTAAAGATAGATTTGGTTTACTTCTTGCATCGTGTAGAGATTGTATTGGAGATGTATACATAATACCAGAGGAATAATATGAGATGTTTATTTTGTAATAAAGAACTGAATAACCCATCTGATTATGAATCAAAGGTTTCTTGGCATAATAAATGCATAAAGAAATTTTTTGGTACAGTTGCTATTCCGGAGATTGATATTTCAGAAGAGCAGTTGGAAGCATTAGCTAACTCTACAGTTAATAAGGGATTGACTGTACCTGGTGTTCAAAAGAAATTGTCACTTCATCTTGATAAGCAGGATAAAACTGGGAGATTTACCATTGTAGATTATCCAACAGGATATATTTTAAAGCCTCAATCAGAAGATTTTACTGCGCTACCAGAAGCAGAGTATTTGTCTATGAAGTTAGCTGAAATGGTAGGGATAAAGACTGTTCCTAATGGGTTAATAAAAGTAAATGGTGAATATGCCTATATTACAAAGAGAATAGATAGAGAGAATGGCAAAATGTATGCCATGGAGGACTTTTGTCAGTTATCAAATCGATTAACTTCTGATAAATACAAAGGGTCTTATGAGAACTGCGGAAAAGTGATTTCTAGATATTCAAAAAATGTCGGTGTAGATAAATCGGAATTATTCTATAGATTGCTATTTTGCTTTGCTACTGGTAATTCTGATATGCATTTAAAGAATTTTTCATTAATTGAAAATGAGCCTCAAAGTAGAATCTTTGGTCTTTCTGCAGCTTATGATTTATTACCGGTTAATGTAATAATGCCGGCGGATAAAGAGCAGATGGCTTTAACTGTTAATGGAAAGAAACGCAATATTAGAAAAAAAGATTTCTTGTTATTAGCGGAGAGTCTAGGTTTGAATAAAAAAACCGCTGAGAAGCTTATGGCAAAAATATGCAGGGTTGAAAAAAGTTTTCTTGAGGAAATAGAACTATCCCTGTTACCAGATGATATGAAGGAAAGTATGAGTAAATTGCTATCGGAACGTATTAGCATATTTCAATAAGGCAGCTAGATTTGAATATTAGAGAGTACAGCACAAAAGGGCGAGTACCATACAGTAAATTGATTTATATAATAGATATGGCCCAGTCTATAATTGATTATTATTAAATGCTATATAGTCCAATTTTATAGTTGACGGATACGGATTCCTATTGTACAATGTAACAGTTGATGTAGTAAGGAGACTTGCGTCCATTAGCCCGGAGGCAGGTTTTACTATAACATTCCTTGCAGGTGCCCGGACATCACCGGCTTGGGAGCTTTTTTAGATTTATTTAAGGAGGAATTCTCATGAATACTTATATGCCAAACCCATCTCAGATTGAGAGAAAATGGTATGTAGTTGACGCTGAGGGCCAGACACTTGGACGTCTTTCAGCAGAAGTTGCAAAGGTTTTAAGAGGTAAGAATAAGCCAGTCTTCACTCCACACGCTGATTGTGGTGACTATGTAATCGTAGTTAATGCAGAGAAGATTAAGGTTACAGGTAAGAAGCTTGATCAGAAGATTTACTATCATCACTCAGATTATGTTGGTGGTATGAAGGAGACTTCTCTTCGCGATATGCTTAACACACATCCAGAGAGAGTTATCGAGCACGCTGTTAAGGGCATGCTTCCAAAGGGACCACTTGGTCGTCAGATGTACACAAAGCTTTTCGTATATGCTGGACCAGAGCACAAGCAGCAGGCACAGAAGCCAGAAGTGCTTACATTTTAATAGGAGGTAGATCATGGCTAAGAATACAACAAAGTATTATGGAACTGGTAGAAGAAAGTCTTCAGTTGCTAGAGTATATCTTGTACCTGGCACAGGTAAGATCACTATAAATAAGAGAGATATTGACGAGTACCTTGGTCTTGAGACATTAAAGGTAGTTGTTCGTCAGCCACTTGTAGCTACAAACACAGCTGACAAGTTCGACGTTATCGTTAACGTAAAGGGTGGCGGATACACTGGCCAGGCTGGTGCTATCAGACACGGTATCTCACGTGCACTCCTTGAGGTAGATGCTGAGTACAGACCTACACTTAAGGCTGCTGGATTCCTTACAAGAGATCCTAGAATGAAAGAGCGTAAGAAGTACGGCTTAAAGGCTGCACGTCGCGCACCTCAGTTCTCAAAGAGATAATCTTTCGAGATTCAAAAAGAATTTACAAACCTCAGAAACTCAGTGTTTCTGGGGTTTTTCTTTTATCTATAATTGTATTCAGTTGTGGTGAAACGCAGAAAATTTTGTACCGTAAACAGCGAGTAAACAGCAGGTAGACAGCAAAATTCTCAAGCCTTAGATTTTGTTAATGGCTTCTACCAGAGACTGGATATCAAGGTGTGTGTACACTTTCTCTGTCAGAGACATTGCTCCGGAGTGTCCTACGATTTTCTTGATCATTGTAGGATCCACATGAGCTTCCGCCAGCATTGATATGCAGGTGTGCCTAGTATCATGAGGATTGTGCTCCATACCAAGGTTTTCTATTAGTGGAATCTCGCTTTGCTTTTCTTGTTGAGTGAGCGTAAATATTCATTGTGGTACTGACATCAGAGTGTCCTAACAGTTCCTGTACATCTTTCGGAGCAGCCCCAACAACAATGTAACCATTGAAATTACATCTGTTTTTTGATATGATTACTGTCAAAGAGAGGTGTTTATAATGCAGATTTCAAGCAGATTTACAATGGCAATCCATATGTTTGCCTGTATAGATACATTTTCGGATCAGAAGATGACTAGTGATTTTATGGCAGCAAGCATTGGAACTAATCCGGTGATTGTTCGTAAAATATTGCAACAATTAAAGGCTGCTGGTCTTATTGAAGTTGCAAGAGGGACAGGCGGTGTGACAATTATCAGACCATTGGAGCAGATTACATTCCTTGATGTGTATAAAGCAGTGGAATGTGCGCCAGATGAAGAATTGTTTCATTTTCATGAGAATCCCAATCAGGAATGTCCGGTAGGAAAGAATATTCACCATGTTCTTGATAAGAGACTATTAGAAGTACAGAAGGCAATGGAGGAAAAACTTTCAGAAATGACACTTGCTGATGTGAAAAAAGATATTGCAGTGTATACAAAGGAAAAGTAGGCTACAGAAGGCATACAGAAGGCTTCGGATGAGTGATTATATCATCACTCATCCGAAGCCTTTTCGTTTTTCATAATCAATGTAAGAGCTTCAAAAGGAGTTGTAACAAAAAAAGTTACAAAAAGTTTGATGTAACTATTGACATTACATTAAACTGATGATATTGTATAGCTACAAGATGTAATAAACATTGTTACAACATATCAAGGAGGTAATTTAAAATGCAGAAAGTAGTAGAATTTTTACAGAAAAACCCGGTTCAGTATTTAGCAACCGTAGGAAGAGATGGAAAGGCAAAATGCCGTCCATTCATGTTCTGTTTTGAGCAGGACGGAAAGCTTTGGTTCAGTACTAACAACACAAAGGATGTTTACAAGGATATGGTAGAAAATCCTGAAATAGAAGTATCAGTAGCTTCCCCTGAATACGCATGGATTCGCCTTCATGGCAAAGCAGTATTTGAGGACAACAAGAGTGTAAAGGAAGGATGCATGAACAATCCTATCATTAAGGGACAGTACCAGACAGCAGATAATCCTATTTTTAGGGTATTCTATCTTGAAAATCCGCATGGTTTAATCGCAGATTTCTCTGGAAATCCACCTTATGAATTTTAAAGATATTTGACAGAAAAAATTATAGTCTTCGGGGCAAGGTGTAATTCCTGACCGGCAGTATAGTCTGCGAGCAAAAGCTGATATGGTGCAATTCCATAACCGACGGTAAAGTCCGGATGAGAGAAGATATGATAAAACAAGTCCCGCAGGAAATCCCGTCCTGCGGGCTGTTTTAAATTCAGGCATATCTCACAAAAAGGAGATTTATGAGTAACAATACAGCAACTATTAAAACAAGAAAAAATTTAGTTTCTACAAGGACGATAACAATGACAGCTCTACTGGCAGCTATATCATATGTGTTGGCATTTTTAGAGTTTCCGGTTCCTTTGAGTCCATCATTTGCACGAATGGATCTGTCAGATTTACCTGCACTGATTGGGGCGTTTGCGTTTGGACCGGTTACAGGAGTGATGATAGAATTGATAAAAAATATATTACAGCTTCTGTCAACATCAACAGGAGGAATTGGTGAACTTGCCAATTTTCTGATGGGGGCATCCTATGTACTGGCTGCCGGTTTTATATACAAATACAAAAAGACTAGGAAAATGGCGTTGTTGGCGTGTGTTATTTCAAGTGTTGTTATGGGAATAGCAGCAGTGATTATAAATTATTTTATCCTACTTCCACTGTTTGAAACATTTATGCCGCTAGATCAGCTGATTGCATCATTTGGCGAATTTATGCCATTTATTAGGACCAAGCTGGACGTTGTGCTATTTAATGCATTGCCGTTTAATATCTTAAAAGGCTTGGTGATCGGAGCAATTACTATGATGATATATAAAAAACTTACACCGATACTGAAAGGAGAGGCTTTGAAATGACAAAAATGAATTATCTTAAACTTCTGGTGGATGAAATTCATTCTACAACAGTTGCAACGATAGGTTCAGATGGACATCCTCAGACAAGAATCATAGATATGATGTACTATGATGAAGATGGCGTATATTTCCTTACAGCAAAGGGAAAAGCATTTTATGACCAGTTAATGGAGCAGCAGTATGTGGCAATATCCGCAACAAAAGACAAAATTTCGGTGTCTCTGCGCGGAAAAATAAAGAACATCGGGGAAAAAAATCTAGACATAATGTTTGAAAAAAATTCATATATGAAGAAAATCTATCCGGGAAATACGAAAGATGCAATCGAAGTGTTTCAGCTGTATGAGGCACAGGGCGAGTATTTTGATATCAGCAATCCATCAAATATTGTGAGAGATACTATAACAATCGGAAAAGCAGAAGCTGTTCAGACAGGTTATTTTGTTGGAAAAGACTGTATCGGATGTAAGTTGTGTTACTCTGTATGTCCGCAAAAATGCATTGATATATCTTCAGTTCCAGTTACTATCAACCAGAATCATTGTCTGCATTGCGGAAGATGTGCAGAAATTTGTCCGAAGCAGTGTATTGAGAAAAGAGGTTAATTATGATTTTTAAGAAAATCAGAAAAGGGCATGCTGACTGGAGAAACTTTTTATGTAGTACTCCGGCAAGGGATTATGTATTCCAAAAGGATGCATATGAAGACCAGATTGACAGGGCAGCAAAGAATATAAGAAATGCAGACTGTGTTATAATTGGGGCAGGAGCCGGGGCATCGACAGCTGCGGGAATCCAATATGGTGGTAAAAGGTTTACAGACAATTTTGCAGAATTTATAAAAAAATACGGTGAGCACTACATGACAGATATGTATGCAGCCGGATTTTATCCATATCCGTCTGAGGAGGCAAAGTGGGGATACTGGTCAAAACACGCATTGATGAACCGCTTTGATCCTCCGGCATTGCCGCTTTATACAGAACTTTATGATATTGTAAAGAACAAAGAATATTTTGTACTTACAACCAATGTGGATCATCAGTTTTATAAAGCGGGATTCGATGAAAAAAGAATATTTGCAACACAGGGAGATTATGGGAAAATCCAGTGCCAGAAAGCCTGTCATCCAAAGACTTACGATGCAAAAGACCTGTTTCGTAAAATGGATAAAGCGAGAAGAGACTGCCTGATTCCATCAGAACTTGTACCAAAATGTCCGGTGTGTGGCGGCAATATGACTATGAATCTCCGGTGTGATAATTATTTTGTGGAAGATGAAGCGTGGCATGAGGCAGCCGACAGATATGCGGGTTTTCTGGAACAGAATAAAGATAAAAAGGTTGTTCTTTTGGAACTGGGAGTTGGATTTAATACGCCGATTATTATACGTTTCCCTTTTGAAAAGATGGTGAGGGAGAACTCGTCTTATAGTTTGATACGCCTGAATATGGATGAAGCGGTAGTTCCGGAAAGCTTCGGGGAACGTGCAATCGGTATTGGCGGTGATATGGCAAAGGCCATTACTGATATAAGGGGGCTGGTATTATGACGCAGGATGAGAGAAGAGAATATCTGATTCAGTATCTTTTAAAAGAAGAAATACCGTTTGGCAGACAGAGCATTCCTACGGATAAGCAGGGACAGGAAAATCTGCTCCGCTCACTTATGAATGTCAGACCGCCAAGACCAATCAGTAATGATTTTTTGAAAATACAGGATGAGTATCTTACAGAAAGAAATATAGAGCGTGGAATCACAGATGTTGACACGCTTGCACCTGTAAAATCCGATTCGAGATTATATATCTGGCAGGGGGATATTACCACTTTGAAATGTGAGGCAATCGTGAATGCGTGTAACTCACAGATGCTTGGTTGTTTTTCACCGATGCATGCCTGTATTGATAACTTTATTCATACTTATGCTGGAATGGAACTTCGTTTGAAAATGCATGAAATTATGGCAAAGCAGGGGCATGAAGAAGAGACCGGCAAAGCAAAGATAACATCGGGATACAATCTTCCGACAAAATATATTCTTCATACGGTAGGACCTATTATACAATGGAAAGTCACAAAAGAAGATGAAGCTCTGCTCGCAAGCTGCTACACAGAGTGCCTAAAGCTTGCAGCTGATACTGGTGTGGAATCTATTGCATTCTGTTGTTTGTCTACAGGTGTATTCCGTTTTCCACAGCAGCGAGCTGCCGAGATTGCAACGAACACTGTAAAGCAGTATCTTAACAAAGACAGCAGAATAAAAAAGGTAATCTTTAATGTGTTTAAGGATGAAGATTTAAAAATATACAGTGGATTGTTATAAGCGTCTGTTGAAATATCCTATATACCCTAATAAGCAAAAGGTACAGAATAAATTTATGATTAGACCTTGCATATTCTAATGGCTCATCAATTGCAAGAGATGTCAAAGCACATTCTGCTCCAGGTGTAGTCTTTAAATCCTTTTCAGTTTCCCAGCAGTCAATGTGAAGCATAGAGCCGGCACTGGTATAAACATCAATACTGTTTTATAGATTTTTTTGCCCTTGTATTTTCCCTTATCAGAGTTCGTAAACTTATATCGGAAGATAATCTTACAAAAGACAAACAAAGATTTAATGAGTAGAAAGTAAAATCAGAGTATTATTTTTGATTGCAGTTATTAAAGTTGCCACCAGCAGCATACAGTAGCCCTGAGCTTTCTACCGTACGCAGCAGGTATACAGCAACTTGAGGTGAAAAAGCCTTAAATAAGGCACTTCATCACATCAAAAAGTTCTCAAAGAGATAATTATTGTTGCAAATTGTGCAACTACAAAAATGCTCCAGGAAGCTTGCTTCCTTGGAGCTTTTTTATTTGCAGTAATATTTATCTCGTAATAAAATAAATATATATACTATTTACAAGGAGTTCACAATGCAAGAATTAGTTTTACACAGAGTATACAAACACTTCAAAGGGGATTATTATTTGGTTGAAGATATAGCTAGGGATTCTGAAACACAGGAAGAAATGGTAGTATATCGCAAGCTGTATGATGATGGTTCTTTGTGGGTAAGACCAAAGGAAATGTTTTTATCCGAAGTGGATCATGAAAAGTATCCAGAGGTTACTCAGAAATATAGATTTGAGCTTCAGGAGATTGCTAGTAAAAAGAATCATTAGTATATTTATTGGTTTATGTTTTGTGAGAGGTATTATTACATGACCAAGATGATGAAAAGAGCTCTAATCAATCTAGGGTTCAGAGTTTTTGTATTCCTATTTATATTGGGGGCATACATCTTTCATAAAGAGATGTTGGTAGGTTTTATGACCCATGAGTTTACCTTTGGCATTTCAGAGTACGGTATCAGCCCACTGCATGTGTTGTGGGGAATCTTTATGATTATGATGCTTCAGCATATCATTCCTCATAAGTATCTTTCTATGGCCTATTTTAAAGGTGATGTTAAAACCTTTAATGAGGTGAAGGGATACTCAAGGCTGAATCTTTTAGAATTTGTCCAGCAGATGAATGTAAGAGCTTGGATTGTAATGCTAGTCTGGTTGACATTTAATGCTGTGTTTGCAGTATTGTATCTCTTTAAGTTAATAGGTGCTGCGGATATGTTGATGCTGACTGTATTTTTCTATTTGTGCGATTATATATGCATTCTTATTTTCTGTCCGTTTCAGTCATTTATCATGCATAACAAATGCTGTATTAACTGCAGAATCTATGACTGGGGATATTTCATGATGTTTACCCCAATGCTGTTTATAAAGAATTTCTTTTCATGGAGTCTTTTCTTTACGGCGCTTATCGTCCTTATTAAATGGGAAGTGGGCTATGCAAAACATCCTGAGACATTTTGGTTTGGAAGTAACAAACATCTGCAGTGTACTAATTGCAAAGAGAAGCTTTGTATTATAAAGAACAGAAAAGGTCATGAAAGAGTTTAATAAAGCTTTATCGAATTTCATAAATGATGCTGCGGCAGGTGGAGCAGTACGTCATCTTGCTGATCTTGGATATTCCATATCACAGATAGCAGATGAGCTTGATTATCCTATTTCCAAAGAAAAGATTGCAGGCTATATGTGGGAGCATTTTCTTAATATTGGAAAGATTTGTCTTGAGGAACCACAGCCATCCCACGAAAAGGTTAGCTTTGTTAAAGAGCAGGATAGTTTTGGACGAATTAGCTTTAGGAGAGTAACTGAAAACATTGATAATTCATATAAGAAATACGTCCAATGCGACTTCGGAAAGCTTCTATACAAACATGATGAAAGATTTATAAGCAAGCTGGAAAAATTAAATCCAGGTGATAGAGAATACATAGAGCTTATGCCTTGGCCACTTGAGCCAGTGTATCATGAATTGGATGAAAGAATGACCAGAATAAAAAATATAATATAAGTTTAAATTTTTGCTTCAAGGCTCTTCCTTGAAGCAATTTTTTTTGCTATACTATGTTACTGTACAAGTTTAACAGCTTAAAGTATTAAAGTAACATGGAGGAGTAATTAATTGAAGAAAGGTAATCGAGGTAGTTTCTCGGGAAAGATTGGTTTTGTGCTTTCAGCAGCTGGAGCATCAGTAGGATTAGGAAATATTTGGAGATTCCCTTACTTATGTGCTAAATATGGAGGAGGAATCTTTTTAATTGTTTATATAGTTCTTGCTTTAACATTTGGATACACAATGATCGTTGCAGAGACTGCAATAGGACGCGCTACAAGCAAAAGCCCAGTCGGGGCATTCAAGGATTTAAGTCACAACAAAATAATGGGATTAGGAGGATGGATTAATGCAATCATTCCAATTCTTATCGTTCCTTATTATTCTGTTATCGGTGGCTGGGTATGTAAGTATCTATTTGAATATATTATAGCAGATGTAAATGAAATCGCTTCAGACACATTCTTTGTAGATTTCATTACAAATGGATATGATGCAGAGTTTTGGTTTATCGTATTTACGATATTAGTTTTATTTGTTATTTACAAGGGAGTTGAAAATGGTATCGAGCGAGTATCAAAGTTCGTTATGCCAATCCTGGTAGTTCTTGCCATTATTATTTGTATTTACTCAGTAACAAGACCGGGTGCGCTTGGTGGAGTAAAGTATTTGTTCATTCCTAATTTTAAGCATTTTTCTATCATGACAATTGTTACTGCTATGGGGCAGATGTTTTATTCTCTATCAATTGCCATGGGTATTCTTATTACATTTGGTTCTTATGTAAAGAAGGAAGTTAGCATTGAGGAATCAACAAAACAGGTAGAGATTTTTGATACTGCAATTGCAATTATGGCAAGCCTTATGATTATCCCAACTGTGTTTGCTTTCTCAGGTGGAGATGAAAGCACATTAAATGCTGGCCCATCCCTTATGTTTATTACCATGCCAAAGATTTTTGCCAGCATGGGATTTGGAAGAATTATCGGTATTCTTTTCTTTGCACTTGTTTTATTTGCTGCAGTTACAAGCGCTATTGCACTTACAGAAAGTGCAGTTTCCACATTTGAGGATGAATTCAAGTGGAGCAGAAAGTTTGGAACAAACGTTATGGCTGTTATCATGGTTGTTCTCGGAAGCTTATCATCACTTGGAAATGGACCACTTGCAAATGTTAAAATCATTGGCATGCAGTTCTTGGATTTCTTTGATTTCCTTACAAACTCAGTGATGATGCCTATAGCAGCGTTTGCTACATGCATGCTTGTTACTAAGTTTATGACAGTAGAAAGACTTGAAGCAGAAGTTGAGCAGGAGAACCATCCATTTAAGAGAAAGGCAGTATTCTCTTTCATGATTAAATTCCTTTGCCCACTGTTTGTTGTTATTATTTTGATTAGTGCTATACTTAACGTGTTTGGGATTATTTCAATGTAAAACATATGATAACAGAAGAAATCAGAGCAGATTTATTTGCAAACCAGGATATTAAATATAGAGATTTTCAAAGCAAGCTTACACCTACTATTGCAGAAGGTTCGGCTATTGGAGTACGTACGCCAATCCTTCGAAAGCTTGCAAAAGGTTATATTAAGCGAGAGGATGTGGTAGATTTTCTTGATGATTTGCCACATCAGTATTTTGATGAAAATCAGATTCATGCCTTCTTGATTAGTGAAATCAAGGATTATGATGAGTGTATATCTAGGCTTAATCAGTTTTTGCCATACGTAGACAACTGGGCTACATGTGACCAAATGTCACCAAAGTGCTTCAAAAAGAATCATGATTTGTTGCCTGGTCAGCTTTTAAAATGGATTGGTACAAATGATACCTATACAATCAGGTTTGCTATTGTTTCATACATGTCCCATTTTTTAGATGAAGACTTTAATGAAGAATATTTGAGAATAGTTGCATCAGTCAAATCTGATGAATACTACATAAATATGGCTATAGCATGGTATTTCGCCACAGCTCTTGCTAAGCAGTATGATGCGGCGTTACCATACATAGAAAATAATGTGCTTGATAAATGGACTCATAACAAAGCTATTCAAAAGTCAATTGAAAGCTATAGAGTCAGTGATGAACACAAACAGTATCTTAAATCATTAAAACGGAAGTAATAAACTATGAAGTCACGACAAACATCTGAATCATTCTTACTAAGCGCTATAGTTTCTGCTTCAGGAGGCTTTCAGGATGCCTACACCTACAATCTTAGGGATAAGGTATTTGCAAATGCTCAAACAGGAAATATAGTTCTTATGTCTCAGCATTTAATGCAAAGAGAGTGGGCAAAGGGGCTGCATTACTTATTGCCTATTCTTTCTTTTGCAGTAGGAATACTTATTGCAGAGCAAGTCAGCTTCCATTATCGAAATGCTAAAAAGATTCATTGGCGTCAGATAATACTTTTGATAGAGATTATAGTATTATCGGCTGTAGCATTTGTGCCAGCTTCTTTAAATGTACTGGCAAATGTTTTAGTATCCTTAGCATGTGCTATGCAAGTCCAGTCTTTTAGAAAGGTCAACGGATATCCATATGCAAGCACCATGTGCATTGGCAACCTGAGAAGCGGTACAGAGAGCCTATCAGTTTACCTTAGAAACCATGAAAAAGGTGCTTTAAAAAAGGCAATGCACTACTATGGCATTATTATCATATTTGCGATAGGAGCAGGTATTGGCGGTATTTTATCTATAAATTTAGGATATAGGTGTATTTTAATATCAAGTATGTTATTACTATTAGCTTTTTTTATGATGCGAAAAGAGCATCTATAAAACAGATTAAATAAATAATCTGTTGCCTTATACACAAATTGTTGACAATTACTAAGTATACTTTTTACAATACAAGTACTGCTTTTAGATTGGAGACAATAATTGGAACTTAATAGTTTTTATGATTTTTATGCGAATAATTGGATTTCAAATGTAATAATAGTCGTAGGAGCAACTATCATAGCTTTGCTCCTCGCCTATCTATTACCTTTTTTTGATAATAAAATCTGTAACAAAATCGGTTTAAATCTACAGGGCGGCGTTAGTTCAAGTAAAAACGCAGATAAAAGCGCCATCATCAGAAAGCTGATTCTTTGGCTGGCCTTTGTAGTTTATCTATTTTTCCTTTTCTATTTAGTATTTCTTGCAAGAACTCCAAATCCAGATTATGTAGTTCGCAATGCGGGCTTTAGTATTTTCACTATGACATGGCAAGATATCGAGCTTCCAGAGGAAGAGTTTATCGAGTTTTACCTTAATGTTATGGTGTTCATCCCTATGGGGTACTTGCTTCCATATATTTTCAGATGGTTCAGAAATCACGCGTGGAGCAGATCACTTATAATGTGTTTTGTTTCCTCTATTGTAATCGAGAATTTGCAGCTTATCACAAAGCGTGGAACATATGATACTGCGGATGTTATAGCAGATACATTTGGCGGATTTATTGGAATAGCGTTGTATATGCATCGTGCGTACACTCTTACAAATCCAGAGTGGAGAAAGGATTTTAAGTACTACAAGCGATGGAAGAAGCTGGCGAAAAATGGAGTCCTTTTTCCATTTTCAAAGAAGCTTGCAATTAATCGTGTAATCATCCAAGCTACAGATGAGGATGAGATTTGGAATTTCTATGTAAAAGATTTAGGATTCCAGATTAAGAAGATTATTATTCCAAAGGATGTTACGCAGACAAACTTACTTCTATCAATGGGAAGAACTTCCTTGGAAGTACATTGTTTGAACAAGCAGAATGCTATACCGTCCCAGACTATAGTGCTTGCACACCACAATATGGATGGTATAAAGCGAAGATTAGATAAGGCAAATATAACAAGTGAATGTGGAACGGACCCATACACAAATCATAGAACATTGACTGTGATGGGCCCGGACAATACTAAGGTTATTTTTCTTGAAACCTAATTCTATTCAGTTTTTAGATTCATGTACCATCTAAATACTGCAACACCGATGATGATGGCATATCCTGCAATACTGAGGATTGAAGGAATCTCACCAAGGAAGATTATTCCAAGGATGGCTGCAAATACAACCTGTGTGTAATCAAATACAGAAATCTCTTTTGCAGGAGCGTATTTGTAAGCAGTGGTGATTGAGAACTGTCCAAGTGATGCGCTTACGCCAGCCATAAGCAGGCAAAGCAATTGTGTTGGATTCATTGGTGTAAAATCTGTTATTAAAAATGGCAGAGTCACTACACATGAAAAGAACGAAAAATAAAATACAATAACAGGAGTTTTTACACCCTGTTGTCCAAGCTTGCGGACACAAACATATGCTGTTCCTGCGCCAAAGCCACCAAATAGGCCGATGAGTGCAGGAACAGTTTCTGTTATAAGGCCTGTTGGTCTGATGATGAATAATGCGCCAATAAAAGCGATGATAGTAGCTGCAATATCAACACGCTTTGGGTATTCCTTCAAAATAAAAATAGAAAGAATAATAGCAAAGAATGGTGATAGCTTATTTAGCATGTTGGCGTCGGCAATTCCTAATCTATCGATAGCATAGAAGTTTGCAATAAGTCCTGATGTTCCGAAAAAACATCTTGCAAACAAAGGTGGAATGTTTGGTCTTTCAACTTTAATTCCTACGTTTGCCTTCAGAAGAGCTGCTATGGCAACAAACATAGCTACAAAATTTCTAAAGAATGCCTTTTGCATTGTAGGCAAATCACCGGAAATACGGACGAAAAATGTCATAAGTGAAAAGCCAACAGCGGCTAATAGAATACAAATGATTCCCTTGAGTTTGTTATTTTTAGTCATAATGGGTCTCCTAAATCTTGATTATTCCCCAAACACATATCATACAATTAAAGAGTATATCACGTAATATTGATGAATTGTATAGATTTCTGTTTTTCATCAGAAAAACAGAAATCGTAAATACCAAGAAAATAGATTCATCTATTTTCTTGTCCTGCAAAGCAGGATTCTTGCTGACAATTACATTTTTTGTCAGGAAGAAGTCATAGCTAAATTATGTGAATTGCACAATATAAAGTTGGTATTGAAGTTGCAAGAAAAATATTGGTAAAATAAGCATAGTAGGAAGGGGGAGAGGCTATGCACAGGATGTCAACAAAAGAAATTTTGGCGGAATCTTTCAAAGAGTTGGCAGAGAAAAAACCAATTAATAAAATTACGATTACAAATATCACTGATAATTGTGGAATGACACAGCCTACTTTTTACAATCATTTTAGGGACAAATATGATTTGATTACCTGGATTTATTTGCAGGAAGCGCAAAAGCATATTAAAAACGTGGGGAAAGATGGCTGGACATGGAAGGATACAATTAGTTGTAATCTACAGTATTTTATGGACAACAAGTCTTTTATAATCAACGCATTAAAGAATACCAAGGGGATGGATTCTTTTGTTTTTCAGATGGCCAATACAAACCGTGATTTACTTGTAAAAGAAGTGAAAAGTAAAACAGGAAAAGATGAGTTATCTGATGAAATGATGGCATTGATTAAGATGTACGTATGTGGCATTTGCCAGTATGTATGTGGCTGGCTATTGGAACCAAATCCAATGCCATGCGATAAACTAGCCGGTATTATACAGGAATTCGCCCCTAATGAAATACGTCCATTTATCTGCGCTTAATTTTGTAAAATTAAATCAATGCAAAATGATTTAGTATTTGCGTTTAGCTATATATCGACTTTCTGTAATATCGTTGATACATTATTATTGTACACAATACTAATGTGAACGAATTATAGGAGAGTATAAAATGACAAAAACATCGGACAAGGTATTATGTTTGGAGAATCAGCTTTGTTTTCCATTGTATGCATATGCTAAGGAGGTTGTACGTAAGTATAGAAAGCCTCTTGAGGAACTTAATCTTACCTACACCCAGTATATTGTCATGATGGCTTTATGGCAGGCTGGCGATTTGACTGAAGGAGAAATTGGAAAGTGCGTACATTTGGATTCAGGTACTTTGGCTCCACTTTTAAAGAGATTAGAAAAGCAAGGCATGATTACCAGAGGAAGATCTGAAAAGGATGAAAGAAAGCTTGTTATTAAGCTTACAGATGAGGGACAGGCATTAAAAGAAAAAGCTAAAAAGGTTCCAGCTCAAATGAAAGGGTGTCTAAATCTTTCAGATGAGGAAAAGGCTCAGTTAAAGAAGCTACTGGATAAGGCTATGCAAGGAATTGGTGAAGAATAAAATTGATTTTTATAATCTTCACATAGATTTCAGATAAGTAACAGTACAAGTTCATAATGGGAGAGTAATATACAATCATCGCAAGAGCGATAAAACTTTTTCATATATCATTCTCCCAAAAAAAGCTGCTGGCGGGCAGCTTTTTTTACTTTGTATTTATAATTGAAAATGATTATCAATAGGAGTATAATGATTTTACAAAATCGAATCACACGCAATTGATGCGACGGGATGATAAGATTATTTAAGAGGTGTATATATGGAAAAGGAATTTGATATTCAAGCGTATATGACAGCTGGTGTAGAGCGAGTTGTAAAGGATTCAATTCGTGCTACTTTGAAGGATCCAGTTGAAAGCATTTTTATGGCAAAGTTTGCAGTAGCAACAAAGAAAGCTGCTGATGTTAGAAAGAAATTCAAGGAAGAGGGGTTACATGTTCCTCCATTCCTAATTGCATCAATCACTAGCAATTGCAACTTACATTGTGCAGGCTGTTATTCTCGTCAGAACGACGCCACAAAGGATTGTGAGCCTGTAAATCAGCTTAGCGATGAACAGTGGCTTACCATCTTCGATGAAGCAGAGGATTTAGGAATCAGCTTTATTCTTCTTGCTGGTGGCGAGCCTCTTCTTAGAAAAGGTGTCATCAAGGCGGCTGCAAAGAAGCCTAATATTCTTTTCCCAATCTTTACAAATGGAGTATTCATCAGTGATGAGTACTTTGAGTTATTTGATAAAAACAGAAACCTTGTGCCAATCATGAGTATTGAAGGCCACAAGGAAGCAACTGACAGCCGTCGTGGCGAAGGAATTTACGATAAGCTTATTTCAAACATGGAAACATTCAAAAAGAATGGTCAAATATTCGGTAATTCAGTTACAGTTACTACAGAAAACTTTGACGATGTTCTTTCTGATGATTTTGTATCTATGCTTCAGGGATATGGCTGCAAAGCAGTAATTTATGTTGAGTATGTACCTGTATCAGATGAGAGCAAGCACCTAGCACTTAGCGAGGAGCAGGAAGAGCAGCTTAGAGCTAGAATTGCCACTCTTCGTGAGGAATATGAGGACATGGTATTCATTTCCTTCCCAGGTGATGAAAAATCATCAGGTGGATGTGTTGCAGCAGGCAGGGGATTCTTCCACATCAATTCCCATGGTGGAGCAGAACCATGCCCATTCTCACCATTCTCCGATACAAACGTAATGGACATGGGCCTTCGTGGAGCTATCTCCTCACGCCTTTTTCAGGTACTCCAGGCAGGCGACATCCTAAAGGATGACCATGTAGGCGGATGTGTCCTCTTCGAAAAGAAAGAACAGGTGGAGGCACTTTGCAATTAGGTGTTGATTTTTTGCCACACTTGTAGCATTATATGTAAGGAATTTAATATGAGACGGGAGCTTGTAGACAGGCTGAGAGGAAGGTGTGACCTTCGACCGAGAACCTGATTTGGATAATGCCAACGTAGGGACGCCGATTAATAATGATATTGATATTATGCGGAAGCTATTTGAGAAATCAGGTAGCTTCCGTTTTTTTATGCAAAAAGGAGGAATAATGGAATTTAATAGCGAGCTTTATTTTATTACTGACAGTACACCGTATGAGCTAGATGAATTCCTGTGGCGAGTTGAGGATGCCTTAAAGGGCGGCGTTACTTTGATGCAACTTCGAGAAAAGAATCGGACCACAAAGGAATATATTGAACTGGCACAGGCTGTCCACGAGATTTGCAGAAAGTACAATGTTCCGCTGATTATTGATGATCGTGTGGATGTAATGCTTGCTGTAGATTGTGAAGGGGTCCATTTAGGGGCAGAGGATATGCCTCTTGATATGGCCAGAAGAATCATTGGGCCTGACAAGATTTTAGGTGCTACCGCAAAGAAGGTTGATGTGGCGAAGGCGGCATATGAGGCGGGGGCTGATTATCTTGGAGTTGGCGCCATCTATCCAACTACTACAAAAGTAAAAACTATCATTACATCTACGGAGACATTGGATGCAATATGCCAGGCAGTTCCTATACCAGTTAATGCTATTGGCGGTTTAAATGCTTCTAATATGGATGTATTAAAAGGTATTGATATAGCTGGGGTATGCGCTGTTTCAGCCATTATGAAAGCAGAGTCACCTAGGCTTGCGGCTGAAAGTATGAAGAAGAAATTCAGGGAGATAAAAGGATGAAGGTAGTTTTATCAATTGCGGGAAGTGATAGTAGTGGCGGCGCAGGAATCCAGGCAGATTTGAAAACTATGACTGCCCATGGAGTCTATGGAATGACCGCAATTACTGCACTTACTGCACAAAACACTACAGGGGTTACAGAGATTGTAGAGTCAAATCCACATTTTTTGGAGGAACAAATAGATGCTTGTTTAACTGATATTCCGGCAGATGCGGTAAAGATTGGAATGCTTCCATCAGTAGAGCAGGTGAGAGTTGTTGCCAGAAAACTAAAGGAGTATGAAGTGAAAAATATTGTCGTAGATCCGGTTATGGTGGCAACAAGTGGAAGCAGATTGATGGAAAACTCCACCCCAGCAGTGATGGCAAAAATGTTGTTTCCACTGGCTAGAGTTATTACACCAAATATACCTGAAGCAGAAACCCTTACCGGCACAAAGATAGAAGACAAAATAGATATGGAGCAGGCAGCCAAAAAGCTTGGAGAACAATATGGATGTGGAGTTCTTGTAAAGGGAGGACACAGCGTAGAGGATGCAAGCGATGTTCTTTTTGACAATGGATGTGTTACATGGTTTGAAGGGGAAAGAATTCATAGCACTAACACCCATGGAACAGGCTGCACATTATCAAGTGCCATTGCATCGAATTTGGCACTGGGGTACGACTTAAAAGATTCTATCGTAAATGCGAAGTCATATATTGAAAAAGCTATCGGTGCAAATTTGGATTTAGGAAAAGGAAGTGGGCCACTTAATCATTGTGTGGCCAGCTAGAAGGAAAGGAGAAGTAATGGTTTTCTTAAATGGAAAAGAGTATGAGTTAGCAAACAAGACGCTTGCTACTGTACTGGATGATTTTAAATTTGACGTCAGAACTATTGCTGTGGAGATTAACGAAGAAATCATTTCTAAGACAACATTTAATGAGACCATCTTAAAGGATGGGGATGTTGTTGAGGTAGTAAGTTTTGTAGGAGGCGGCTGATTGATACCGACAAAGGATGAGTTCTATAAGGCACTTGTAGATAGACATGGTGCAGATAATCAAAAAAAATTCGACGAGGCTGCGGTTGCAATATGTGGGCTCGGTGGCTTGGGGTCCAATATAGCCACATGTCTTGCAAGAGCGGGCATAGGCCACTTGATTTTGATTGACTATGATTTTGTAGATGTAAGCAATCTCCATAGACAGCAGTACAAAATCAATCAGGTTGGTATGAAAAAAACTGATGCAATGGCGGCTAATCTACATGAAATAAATCCATACATAAAGATTGAGACTCATAACATAAAGCTGACCGAGGCTAACACAAAGCCATTGATAGAAAAGGCGGATATTGTCTGTGAGGCTTTTGACACACCTGAAAGTAAGGCTATGCTTGTTAATCTGGTACTAGAGCAAATATCAGATAAATATATTCTATCTAGTTCTGGCATGGCAGGATTTGGTAGTGCCAACGATATAAAGGCTAGAAGAGTATCAAAGAGATTTTATCTTTTAGGTGATGGTGTTAGCGATGTTAATGATGGTATCGGATTGATTTCATCTAGAGTGATGGTTTGTGGAGCACACGAGGCACACATGGTAATTAGAATTCTCATTGGAGAATTGGATGCATAAATGTTAATAGAAAGAGGAAAATGGAATGGAAAATGACAAACTGGTAATCGGTGGTAAAGAATTTGATTCTCGTTTTATTTTGGGATCAGGAAAATATTCGATGAAGCTTATTGAGGCAGCAACCAAAGATGCTGGAGCAGAAATAATCACTCTTGCAGTTCGAAGAACGAATACCAAGGATGAAGAAAATATTTTGGATTATATTCCAAAGAATGTAACTTTACTTCCAAATACAAGTGGTGCAAGAGATGCAAAGGAAGCAGTGAGAATAGCTAGGCTTGCAAGGGAGCTTGGTTGTGGTGATTTTGTAAAAATCGAGATTATGAGGGATACAAAATATTTACTTCCTGATAATTACGAAACAATAAAAGCAACAGAAATTCTTGCAAAAGAAGGCTTTGTAGTTATGCCTTATATGTATCCAGATTTGAATGTTGCAAGAGAATTGCAAAATGTTGGAGCTGCATCCATCATGCCGCTTGCATCACCTATAGGTTCAAATAAAGGTTTGGCTACAAAAGAGTTTATACAGATTCTTATTGATGAAATAGATTTGCCTATTATAGTAGATGCTGGAATTGGAAAGCCATCACAGGCATGTGAAGCAATGGAAATGGGGGCTGCGGCAATAATGGCAAATACTGCGCTTGCAACAGCAGGAGATTTGACACTTATGGCTTCAGCATTCAAGGATGCTATTGAAGCAGGAAGAAAAGCATACTTGGCAGGCCTTGGAAGAGTGCTTACTCGTGGCGCAGCAGCATCAGATCCACTTACAGGTTTCTTACATTAGGAGGCATCATGGAAAACACATTTTTATTTGATTCAAAGGAATTATCTGCAACAGGGCTAGAGCGCAAACATCAGATTGAGACAGACCCTTCATCTAGAATCAATCACATGGAATACTTGCCAGGTATGGATATTATTGAGTCGGATGTACGTAAAAACGTAATGGAACATTTTGATTCCTACGATTACAACAAATATACAGCTGCAGATGTCAGAAGAGCACTTGCCAACGATAAATGTACAATAGAGGATTTTAAGGCGTTTCTTTCTCCAGCTGCGGAACCTTTTTTGGAACAGATGGCCAAGAAGGCACAGCAGGAAACAAGTAAGCACTTCGGAAATACGGTATATCTTTTCACACCAATCTATATAGCCAACTACTGCGAGAATTACTGCGTATACTGTGGATTTAACTGTTATAACAAAATCAAAAGATTAAAGCTTTCATATGAACAGATAGAGCATGAAATGCAGGTTATTGCAGATAGTGGAATGGAGGAAATCTTAATTCTCACCGGAGAAAGCCCTGCAAAGTCAGATGTTGAATATATAGGCGAGGCATGTAAAATTGCTAGAAAATATTTCAAAATGGTTGGAATCGAAATATATCCTGTAAACGTAAAGGATTACAAATATCTGCATGAGTGCGGTGCGGACTATGTAACCGTTTTTCAGGAAACATACGATTCCGATAAGTATGAGACTCTGCATTTGATGGGTAACAAGAGAATTTGGCCATACAGATTTGATGCTCAGGAAAGGGCACTTATGGGAGGAATGAGAGGTGTTGCCTTTTCAGCACTTTTAGGACTTTCAGATTTTAGAAAGGACGCCCTTGCTTCAGCGCTGCACGTTTATTATTTACAGAGAAAATACCCTTACGCAGAGATGTCATTATCATGTCCTAGACTACGACCAATTATAAATAACGATACAATCAATCCACTGGATGTGGGGGAAAAGCAGTTGTGCCAGATTATATGTGCATATCGTATATTTTTGCCGTTCTGTGGAATTACAGTATCTTCAAGAGAAACGGCAGAATTTAGAAACGGGATAGTAAAGATTGCTGCTACAAAGGTATCAGCTGGGGTTTCAACTGGTATCGGTGACCATGAGGAAAAATACACAGGTGAAGAGTCTATGGACCCTTCTGGGGATGAGCAATTTGAAATTTCTGATGGCAGGAGCCTGGGTACTATGTACATAGATATTTCTGACGAAGGATTACAACCAGTTTTCAATGATTACATATATGTTTAAGGAGAAGAAGAATGAGAAAATACACAACACAGATGGACGCAGCAAGACAGGGGATTGTCACACCAGAAATGAAGCAGGTGGCGCTGAAGGAATATCGCACCCCTGAGGAAATAATGGAGCTTGTTGCCAAGGGACAGGTGGCAATTCCTGCAAATGTAAATCATAAGTGCCTTAATCCAGAAGGTGTAGGCAGCATGCTACGCACAAAAATAAATGTTAATCTTGGCGTATCTAGAGACTGTAAGGATTATGATATTGAAATGCAAAAAGTAATGGCAGCAGTGGATATGGGGGCTGAGGCCATTATGGATTTATCCAGCCATGGAAACACAGAGCCATTTAGAAAGAAGTTGGTTGATGAATGTCCAGCTATGATAGGAACTGTGCCTATATATGACAGTGTAATCCATTATCAAAGAGATTTGGCTACACTCACAGCAAAGGATTTTATTGATGTAGTACGTCTGCATGCAGAAAACGGAGTGGACTTTGTTACACTACATTGCGGTATTACTCGAAAGACAATTGACCAGATAAAGCTTCATAAAAGAAAGATGAACATTGTATCAAGAGGAGGCTCCCTTGTATTTGCTTGGATGTCCATGACAGGTGAAGAAAATCCATTTTATGAATATTATGATGAGATTTTGGATATCTGTCGCCAGTATGATGTGACAATATCTCTTGGTGATGCATGCAGACCAGGCTGTCTTGCCGATGCCAGCGACGTGTGTCAGATAGAGGAATTAGTTCGATTAGGAGAGCTAACAAAGCGTGCATGGGCCAAGGATGTTCAGGTTATGGTGGAAGGTCCAGGACATATGCCAATGGACGAAATCGCTGCAAATATGAAGATTCAGCAAAAGGTTTGCATGGGAGCACCATTCTATGTGCTGGGTCCTCTTGTAACAGATATTGCACCGGGATATGACCATATTACATCGGCAATTGGTGGGGCCATTGCTGCTCAAAATGGCGCAGCATTCCTTTGTTATGTTACACCTGCAGAGCATTTGGCTTTGCCTAATCTTGAGGATGTTAAACAGGGAATTATTGCATCAAAGATTGCAGCCCATGCAGCAGATATTGCTAAGCATGTTCCACATGCAATGGATAGAGATAACGCTATGGCAGATGCCAGACAGTGTTTTGACTGGGATAAGCAATGGGAATGCTCTATTGATCCAGAGACTGCCCAGGCTATCCGTGCTGACCGTTCACCAGAATTTGATGACACATGTTCTATGTGCGGTAAATTCTGTGCCGTTAGAAGCATGAATAAAGCCTTGGCAGGAGAGTACATAGATATTCTTGGTTAGTGGTTTTCAAATCCAGGGCCCATGTCATTAGGCTTCACATCAGGAGTTGGACCTGCACCCATGTCTTCCATAGGCGCAGGTTCATTTCTCCAATCTGTTATAGGCTCTTGAGGCTCGTTAATTGTAAAGTTGCCCTCAGTAATCTGTCCACCATTGTTATCAATATCGCTCTTTTCTACGGTTGAACCATATACGTTTGTGTAGCTCATAGCTGTTGCTGTACAAGCAGGAAGTTTACTTCCTAATTCACTTCTAGTGTGGTCATCTGAAATATCAGCATCAGTCAAATTAAAATACGTATATACGGATGAACCATAGCTTTCTGAAATAGAATCATCCCAGGTAAGATCTACATTATAAAAATCTCCATCAACTGAAATGATATTCCAAGCATGGTCACCACCAGATGCAGTACCAGTAAGGTAATAGCAGGTTAAGCCGGTTTCCTGGCAGATTAATTGGAATGCTCTTGAGTATCCAGCACATACGGTTGTACCATTAACCAAAGCTGAGTATGCACTTTGATTTAAATCCGCGTTTGTGTCATAGGTGGCCAGTTCGCAAATAGCATCATGAATGTATAGTTCTTTTTCAATATCAGAAGAGTAGGCGCTTGCAGCAGTAGAAATACTGTCTACAACGCTGTTGAACTGAGTTTTTGCTGTTTCTAACTGATCACTGGATATTCCAAAGCTTAGCTGTACCTGAACAACTGCATTTGATTTGTTATAGCCATATTTATAAGATGTGTTGAGCCAGAATAATTCAGGGTGATCATTGAATACTGAATTGATGGTTTCGCTTAATTCTGATTCAGAAAGCTCATTTACCAATGTGAAAATCTCTGTATTGTAAGCTACTGCATTTGCGTATATCTGGTTGTAAACAGCCTGTTCCTCGGAAGATAGAAGAGCTCGATAAGGATATACGGTAGAGTCAAATGTATAATCCTCACCAGTATTAACAGGCGAATCCAGTGAGCTTGAATCCTGCTCGGTGCCAGTGCCCTCCATAGGGCCATTTCCCAAGGTGTGGCTTGCGGCGGTTACGTCATCTTTGGTCTGGGAAAAGAATCCCTTTGCAGCAGCTATCGTTTCAGTTACATAGGAAATAGTATCGTTAAAATCTAAGCCCAGTAGTGGCATGCCAAATAAAACAAATCCTTCTATTGCGATTGCTATTGCAAATGTAATGATTATTCCTTTAAAAAATGATTTTGTTTTTCCCTTCATTAATTAACCCCTTAATGTGTTTCGTTATGTCTGTATTATAGAATCTCCAGAATAATAAAGCACCACGAAAACCCTAAGATTCAGCTAACCGTCACCAAAAATTCAGATAACAAAAAAGCACCAGGATAAGCCTGGCGCTTTGAATCATTATATAGTTTTATTTAATAGAACGAAGAGCACAGATATTGTCTCCAATTGTAATGTTGTGCTTATTTAAGAAAGCCATAAACTCTGGGTTAAGCTCTGGCTGACAAACAGACTGTGGGTCATGAGCGTCACAGCCAATTACAAAGTTGGCATTCATTTCAGCGGCTAAGTCAAAGAACTTGTCACAAGGATAATTTCGTTTTCCTGTAAATCCAAGAAGATTTACTTCTAGTGGAATATTTAAATCAATGGATGCGGCAATGAGACGTTCCATGTGCTTTTTATAGGTATTGTCATCGCCCTTGTAGTAAATCAAATCGGGATGGGCAAGATATGTAAACATGCCTGTTTTCATTCCCTCGATTGCTGTATCTACGTAATCAATCAAGTGCTGGTCATCAGTGGTAGGAGCACCGGCATAGAATCCATCAATCTCGTCAGGAATGAAATGCTGCCCTTGAATAATATAATCAACAGGATAGTTTCTGAGCTCTTTAATCAGAGCATCAAAGTATTTTCTAAAGTATTCTACCTCGAATCCTATGTAAATAGTGATATCGTCCTTGTATTCTTCTCTAAGCTTTACAAGTGTATCAACATAGTTTTCTAATTCCTCCATACCCATTCTGATATGTGATTTATAACTGGATGGATATGGCTGTGGTGTGTGATCTGAAAAACCAAGAATTTTAAACCCATTTGCTATGGCTGATTCGATATATTCTCGTTCACTGCCAGTGGCATGATTACATCTTGGTGTATGTGAATGGTAATTTGCTAACATAAATGTTCCTCCGACAATTGAACATAATAACACAAAATAATAAAATATGATAATTAAGGAGGATAAAATTATGTATGACAAGATATCACGATTACTTATGTTTGGGGATTTAACTGAGGATAGCATTCTTTATCAGCTGGGGAAAGCCATTGATATGGTGGAATCTGGTGATTACAACAAAAGAGAGGCAACCCGCCAGATTAACGCAATTTCAAAGCGATTACTTATGCTTGCAACGGATTATGGGTTTGATGATAATCTTTGGCATAATTATTTAACCTTCTACATTATTATGAATGAAAATCCATTTTCTCTAGTTACAGAAAAGACTGATGTTAAGCCGGGTTCGGTTAATCACTTAGTGGAAAATGATTTTCGAATTTTAAAAGAGCTTTTTGATTACGACTTTTCGCCATTGGAAAAAGAGCTTGGTATAGAATCCTTCTCCGTATTTACTAACTATAATTCTGTTAGAAAAAATGAGCAGATGTATAATCGCAATGTTAGCGAAAAGGTTAGAAAGCTTTCAAAGGAGCTTGAGGCTGCAGGGGATGAAAAGGAATTCTTTAACGTAATTACGAATTTCTATAAGGCTTACGGTGTAGGTATGTTTGGCTTGAATAAAGCCTTCAGAATCGAGGAGATAGGATTAAATGATATCAAGTTTGTTCCTATCAACAATATGGATGAGGTTGTCCTCGATGATTTGATAGGATATGAATATCAAAAGCAACAGCTAATTGATAATACGGAAAGCTTTGTAGCTGGCAAAAAAGCAAATAATGTGCTTTTGTTTGGAGATAGTGGAACTGGAAAATCTACAAGTATTAAGGCTATTGTTAATCAGTACTATGATGACGGCCTTCGAATGATTGAGATATATAAGCATCAGTTTAGATACTTATCAAAAATCATTGCCAGCATAAAGAATCGCAATTACAAATACATCATCTATATGGATGATTTGTCATTTGAAGAGCATGAAATAGAGTATAAATTCCTAAAGGCTGTTATTGAAGGTGGCGTTGAGACAAAGCCAGATAACATTTTGATTTATGCTACTTCAAACCGTAGACATTTAATAAAGGAAACATGGAATGATAGAAATGATCAGACCAACACTGACGACAGACATCATTCAGATACAGTAGAAGAAAAGCTTTCGCTTGTTCATCGCTTTGGAGTTACTATCAGCTACTCAAAGCCAATGCAAAGAGAATATATAGATATTGTTCTTGGATTGGCTTCAAGAGCAGGTATCACCATGCCAGAAGAAGAACTTATTGCCAAGGCAAAGGTATGGGAAATGGAGCAGGGTGGTCTTTCAGGAAGAACAGCCCAGCAGTTTATATATCACATATTGGGCCAGCAGAATTAATCTGCCAGCTTGTTTTCTTTGAACATTTTCATCATCTCATTTGTGAGGCTGTAGTCGAGGGGCTGTAATTCTATATCCTCTCGGCTCACCCACTGAGCATATTTTAATTCTGATTCATCCATTGTAATGGCGTCATCACCATCCACATCGCAGTAATATCCAAGCAGAATATCGCTGGCAATTCCCCAAGGCTGAGATTTGTAGTAGCGGATATTTTTAACTTTTAGTCCTGTTTCTTCCATTACTTCACGTTCAACAGTTTCTTCCATGGTTTCACCTATTTCTGTAAAGCCGGCAACCAGGGCATTGTGAGC
Source organism: Pseudobutyrivibrio ruminis (assembly GCF_015057245.1). Classification (GTDB taxonomy): domain Bacteria; phylum Bacillota; class Clostridia; order Lachnospirales; family Lachnospiraceae; genus Pseudobutyrivibrio; species Pseudobutyrivibrio ruminis_E. Next base: position 85,038 of record NZ_SVET01000003.1, on the reverse strand, counting down.
AAAACCAGTTTTGTATTTTGTCAGTAATAGCTTATCTCCATTTTTTACACCAACTATTACAGCAGGATTGATTCTAGGATATCGTGTGTGGCCGCAATTAGGGCAAACTAAAGCACGCTCAGATTTTGAATGTTCATTCTTTGTACCACATTTTCCACAGAATCTGTTTGCCTCATACCAATCAATCAAGTGGATGGCAGTGTAGGCTGCAAACACATAGTGCTTTGGATAGAGATAATCATTTCTGATTTGTCGCATCGTATAGAACTGAAAACCTTCAGGAAGAGCGGAGGTATCAGTGTTTGTATCTGTATTGTAAAAGAAGTTTTCGCCATCAATTTCAAAGAAGTATATAGGATTAAGATTTGATTGAATGTCTTTTATTTGTGGGAAAGAAATGGTTTTGCTTACTTCATCAACATTTAATAGGATTTTTCCATCGCTATGAACAATGATTAAATCATCTGACTTGGGAACAGCGTCAGTTTTATAGCTATTATTAAGTTTGCTTGGAAAAATATCTTGAATCATATCTACCTCCGAAAATTGATTTTGTACAATTCATTATGTACTTAAAAGTGAAAATGTCAATGTTATTTTAGTATCATCGGGGTTATGGTAGAATATTGTAAATTTGTATTAAATGGTGAAAGATATGATAAAAATTGAAAGTATAGATGATAGTAGAGTTGATATATTTACAAAGTACAACGAGGCTCAGCTATATCATTATTATGAGCCTAATGGAGGCGTATTTATAGCAGAAACTCCAGAGGTAATAAAGAGGGCGCTGGCTAGAGGCGCAGAGCCTATTGCTTTTTTAGTTGAGGAAAAGGCATATGAGTCACAGGTTGTGCAGGAATTGCTGAGTGATATCAGTGATGATGTAGAGGTATTTGTGGCAGAGCTTAATGTCATCAACAAAATCACTGGTTTTAATCTTACAAGAGGAGTTTTGGCTGCCTGCAAAAGACCGAGCTTGCCTTCAGTTTCTGAAATCCTTCAAACCTCAAAACGGGTGGCAGTCCTTGAGGATGTTATGAATCCAACAAACGTAGGCGCAATATTTAGATCTGCAGCAGCCCTTGGCGTTGATGGCATTATATTAACTCATGATAGTGCAGATCCTTTCTATAGAAGAGCTGCTCGTGTTGCTATGGGAACTGTGTTCCAGGTACCATGGACATATTTTGACAAGGGTTCTGATTATGTTGCTGCTCTTAAAGAAGATGGCTTTGCAGTTGTTTCAATGGCCCTGAAGGATAATGCAATATCTCTTGCAGAACCAGTGCTGAAGGAACAGGAACGGCTTGCAATTGTATTTGGTACTGAGAGTACCGGAATCAAGCAGGAAACAATAGATGCGTCTGATTTCGTTACAATCATTCCTATGTATCATGGAGTGGATTCTTTAAATGTTGCAGCAGCCAGTGCGGTAACATTTTGGGAGTTATGCAAAAGAGAGTAATAGTTTACAGGAGACTTGATATATGGCTGGAATATTATATGGAATAGGAGTTGGCCCTGGTGATCCAGAGCTGCTTACAATAAAGGCTGTAAAGGCAATTAGGGATGCAGATGTTATTTGCTTGCCTAGAGCTGAAAAGGATAAGTGTAGAGCATATCAAATTGCTCTTCCGGTTGTGCCAGAGCTTGCTTTCAAAAAGGTTATTAGCCTCGATTTTGAAATGACAAAGGATGAGGCTAAGCTCAAGGAAATGCACGAAAGCTTTTATGGTAAATATAAGGAGCTTTTGTTTGAAGGATACAACCTTGCTTTCCTTACAATAGGAGACCCAACTGTATACTCAACATTTGGGTATATAATGAAGCTTGCAAAGAAGGATGGAATAGAAGTAGAAATCATCAATGGTATCACATCATTCTGTGGTACAGCATCTGCGGCGGGAATTCTTATCAGCGAGGCAGATGAAAATATTCATATCCTATCAGGCCAAGGAAATCTGGATGAAGAATTAGAAATGTCCGGTACAAAAATAATAATGAAAAGTGGAAAGAATGTTTCTGCAATAAAGGATAAGCTTGTAGAGATGGAAAATGCTGGAGGTATTAACGTATATGCGGTAATAGACTGTGGCATGGAAACAGAACAAATCTTTACAAGTGCTATGACTATTCCAGATGATTCAAGATATATGATGACAATTATTGTAAAAGAAAAGTAATGTGGGTAGGAGAATAAGATGAAATTTGTAGTTCAAAGAGTTAATGAAGCATCTGTAAAAGTAGATGGAAATGTAATAGGACAAATCGGAAAGGGCTTTTTAGTTCTTATTGGTGTAGCAGATTCTGATACAAAAGAAATTGCAGACAAAATGGTGAAAAAGCTACTAGGGCTTCGTATATTTGATGATGAAAATGACAAGATAAATTTATCTCTTTCAGATGTAGGCGGAGAGCTTCTTTTGATTTCTCAGTTTACCCTCTATGCTAATTGTAAGAAGGGATATCGTCCTTCTTTCATCGAGGCGGGAGCGCCAGACATGGCGAATGAAATGTATGAATACATTATTGAAAAATGCAAGGAACAGTTCCATGTTGAGACGGGAGAATTCGGCGCGGATATGAAGGTGTCTTTGCAAAATGATGGCCCATTTACAATCATTTTAGATTCAGCAGAAATCTGCTAGATTTTTAATCATTTATGGGCCTAGAAAGCCTTGACTTGCTATCTGAAATTCTATAGAATACTAAATGTTCGCAGGAATGGCGGAATTGGCAGACGCGCAGGCTTCAGGTGCCTGTGGTAGCAATATCGTGTGGGTTCAAGTCCCATTTCCTGCAGCTTAGCCTCAGTTTTTACTGGGGCTTTTTTTATACAACAAACGAGCGACACCAATTCGAAATCAACCGATTCCTAACTGGTGCCGCCCCTTAACATCGATCCCAATGGACTATACCTCTCTATCTAACTTATTTTTAAAGTAATAATTGTCGCGTGGTTAAAAAATTAATTCTCTGGTGGACCATACCTCCAATCACTAGATTTTGTAGTTACTAAATTAATTCTCTGGTGGACTATTCCTCCCTTTCTGTTTTTTTCTCTCTGTTATTTGATAAGTCTATTATACATCCTGATGGATAAATTGCAAGATAAATATACGTATAAAATATTATTTGTCAGACAATAACAATGTTCGGATGAATGTTTTGTGTATAATTCCAATTGAATAATTAGTTTTACCTCGGAAGGCGGGGTGGAGTGGAAAAGAAAAAGGCTTCGGTAAAACCGAAGCCTTCGATATGCGGAAGGCGGGACTTGAACCCGCACGCTCGCAATGAGCACAAGATCCTTAGTCTTGCTCGTCTGCCAGTTCCGACACTTCCGCGAACAAGAGATATACTATCAGAGTCTGACCAACATGTCAACAAAAAAATCACATTTTTCTTGTAAGATTTTTTTAGAGCTAGTATAATGAATTGAAATAAATTAAATTGCGCAAAATTAAGGAGAGGCAACAATGGTATTTTCGATTATTGTTATCATATTGACAGCTCTATATATTGCAGTTTTGGAGCTGTCTAAAAATATATTATTAGGCTGGGCAATCGGTCTACTTGCAGCTGTGGCTATGTTTGTTGCTAAGGCTACTCTTATCAACAGAGGTTCTTTCAATACTAAAACAAAGCTAATTATGTGGGCAGCGTTTTTTATCGTTTTGGCCCTGAACTATGTTCTGACAGCTCCACCTTACAAAAATGTTCCAGCAGTTGCAAATAAGAATCCTGATGTGACAGATGTTGTATCTGTTGAGCAGGGAGATTTGACTGGAGTATATAACGAAGATCATTCTGTAAAGGTATACGCTGGTATTCCTTATGCAAAGGCACCAGTAGGTGAGCTTCGTTTTAAAGAGCCACAGCCGGCAGAAAGCTGGGATGGTGTAAGAGCATGCGATGAATTTGGCCCTATGGCAATGCAAGCCCGTACCAATCCTTTATATGACAGTTTGTCACACATCCTTGGCTGGCATGATTATAGAGTGACTTTCGGAGACGAGTATCTTGAGGCCATGAGCGAAGATTGTTTGTATCTTAATGTTTTTGCACCAGAGGAGGCTTCAGACGAGCCATTGCCTGTTATTTTCTATGTTCACGGCGGCAGCCTTTCTACAGGTCAGTCTTCATATACGGAGTATAGAGGCGAGGACTTGGCAAAGAGGGGTGTTATATTCGTAAATTTTGCTTACAGATTAAATGTTTTTGGCTACTATGCAGCTGATGATTTAAAAGAAGAATCGGCTAACGGTACTACAGGTAACTATGGTCTGCTAGATCAGATAGCTGCTCTTCAGTGGGTTTACGACAATATAGAAGCTTTTGGTGGAGATCCTAATCAAATCACAATTGCTGGAGAATCAGCAGGCTCATCTAGCGTAAATGCAATGTGCGTATCACCTTTGACAGATGGATTGTTTAATTATGCTATTGCGGAGTCCAGTGGTATTCTTGCAAGAAAGCCTTTCCATACATTTAGAGATTATAGTGAGGCAGTAAAAGAAGGAGACGCAGTTCGCAAAGAATTTGGTGTAACTTCTTCTGAGGAACTTAGGGATATTCCAGCAGAAGAGCTTGTGAAGACATCAACTGACCAATCGGCAATGACTGTCGATGGCTATGCCATTACAGAACAGCCTTATCTTACATATGAAAAGGGGCAAAACCATGAAAAGGCTCTGTTAAATGGATTTAATGCCAAGGAATCGGATGCTTTTTTACTTGGAACTAAGGCGACATCAGAAAATTATGAAAAATTATTAGCAGAGGATTTGGGGTCTTACGCAGGGGATATGGCAAAGATTGTTCCGGCAGATTCACCACAGCGTGACCAGCATTTTATTGTTGATGCTATGGGTGATGCCAAAGGAGCATTAAATATAAGCTATTCAGCGATTTGGTTCAGCTATTCACATTATCTTTGGAATAACTATTTGGTGGAACAGGGCGTTCCTACTTATGAATATTATTTTACAAAGACAAACAATTCTTTATCAAATTACCATGCCGGCGAGTTGCCATATGCATATGGAAATCTTTGGAGACATCCAGGATTGTATACGGAAGAGGATTATGCGCTGTCAGATATAATGCAACAGTATTGGGTGAATTTTGCCAAGACTGGAAATCCTAATGGAGACGGACTTCCTAAATGGGAGATGAGAGATGAGAATCAGACAGAGTTACTACAGCTTGATACTGATATTAAGATGATAGAAGATCCCAACAGCGAACTATATAAAATAATCGATAAATATCAAGCAACATTTAATTAAATTTATAGAAGAAAAAATAAAAGGGTTATTGTATACTAAATACGAAGGAAACTTTGGGAGAATACAATGACCTTTTTTGATTTGATTTTTATTTTTAGATTGGTACCAATCTTTTTGATTATATATTATATTTTGCCATGCAATTGTCGTGCATGGCTTTTATTGGTTGCAAGCATAGGATTTTACTATATTAATGAGCCAGTGTATATTGCTGTAATTTCGGTGGCTACACTGATTAATTATACTTTGGCTAAATTTCTATTCAAGAAAAAATCAAAGGTTATACTTGCAATTGGTGTTATTGCAAATGTTTCTTGTCTGTGCTTTTTCAAGGGAGCATCTTCATTTGGTTTAAATATAGTTATTCCTCTTGGAGTTAGCTATTACATTTTCAAAATGATATCTTACCTGGCAGATTTATATAAAGGTAAGATTCAAAAGGTTGAGCTAATAAACATGGCCAACTATTTCTTTATGTTTCCACAGATTACATCAGGTCCTATTGCTAGGTATGACTACGTTGAGGAAAATATTTTTTGGAAAAAGAATGATAAGACAAAGAAAGAAAACTTTTGCAGTATTCTTTTGCAGATAGAAGATGGACTTAAGTATTTTGCCATTGGATTGTTTATGAAGGTGATGATTGCAGATCATCTTTCTGTTCTTTGGAATGATATAAAAACTATCGGATATGAAAGTATTTCAACGCCTCTAGCGTGGCTTGGTGCATATACTTTCTCTTTTGAGTTATATTTTGATTTTTGGGGATATTCACTTATGGCAGCTGGCCTTGGAGTGATGTTGGGATTTCCTTTTATTAGAAACTTTGACCAGCCATATTTTTCAAAGTCTATCTCTGAGTTTTATAGAAATTGGCATAGCACACTAGGTTCGTGGTTCAGAGATTATGTATATTTTCCTCTGGGAGGAAATCGCAAGGGAAAGCTACGTACTGTTTTCAATTTATTAGTAGTCTGGACTTTGACTGGGCTTTGGCATGGCCAGACTTACAATTTCTGGATATGGGCTGGAATAATATTTTTGATTATTACAATTGAGAAGTTTATTCTTAGCAGATTTGAAAAGCTTTTTATGGTGGTAGGGCGTATTAACGTTATGGTAATCATTCCTATTACATGGGTTGTGTTTGCTGTTCATTCTATGAAGTATCTTAGACTATATATGTTAAGACTTTTCCCAGTTATTGATATTTCTGTTGCAGTTAATAGTAATGATTATTTGTACATGCTTGAGGATTATTGGATTTATTTAGTATTGGCTATTATTTTCACTATTCCAGCATTAACAGGTTTCTATAAAAAACATAAAAATAACGTATTTACAATTTTAGTGATATTTGCAATGTTTTGGATAAGCATTTTTAGTTTGTCTAATTCTGCAGGCAATCCATTTATGTATTTAAGATTCTAGGTGAAGATATGAAAATAAACAGTATTTTATTGTTACTGCTTACAATTATAAGTGCTATTGCGATTGCGGTAGTTGGAGTTGTTTTTAGGGGTACCGTATATACGAAGTACTATTCAAATCCTTATAAAACAACTTCTATAGGTGCCGTTATGCAGGCTACATCAAATGGCATCTATCCATGGTCAAAAATAGAAGTAAATGAAGAAAAGCAGTCTACAACAGCAACTAAAAAAACAAATGTAAAGTCTAGTAAGATAAAAAAATATATATCTGTAGATGATAGCTATTTTGATGATGCTTTGTTTATAGGCGATTCACGAATGGTTGGCCTTTCTCAGTATTGTCAGGATATTGATGCCAGAGCTACCTTTTATGCTAAGAAATCCCTCTCCATATACAACATCAGGGATGATAAATGGATAGAAACTGAGGATGGTGATGAAATCAGTTTAGCTGAGGCATTAGAGACTAATCACTTTTCAAAAATATATATAATGGTTGGCATAAATGAGCTTGGAAGAGGAGATGAAAATGATTTCAGGCAAGCCTATCAGGACGTAATCAACCAGATTCAGTCAGCAGAGCCAGATGCTTATATATTTATTAATAGCATCATGCATGTTTCAAAAGAGAAAAACGAAACAGATGAGCTGTACAACAATATTAATATCGATCTCAGAAATGACGCTATTAAATTATTAGAAGATAAACAAAACATTTTCTATTTAAACATTAACGAAGCGGTAGATGACGAGGAAGGAAATCTTGATGCGGAGACCACAACAGATGGTGTTCACTTAAAGGGAGCGTGCTATGAACCATGGCATGAATATTTACTTTCTCACGGTGTGGAATAATACACAAAATAAATGTGCAGAATATTCAGATTTAGCACGTTAAAGTTAGACACTTTTATTTGCAAAAAAGCGTTGACTATTTAGGGATGCGATGCTATTATAATCAAGTCGTCAGGAACAAGTACTGATGCGCGGAAGTGTCGGAACTGGCAGACGAGCAAGACTAAGGATCTTGTGCTCATTGCGAGCGTGCGGGTTCAAGTCCCGCCTTCCGCATATTAATTAAGAACTAGGATGCATTCCTAGTTCTTTTTTTGTTATATAGAAAAATGTATAATGCATCCTTGTTCTTAATTAACAGGCCGATGAGATCCTTGAACCCGGGGTTCAAGGTCTCCTCGCCCTGAAGGGCTTCGTCGGTCGGTTCGGTGGGAAAAAGATCCACCGGATCTTTTTCTTTATCCACCTCACCCCGCCTTCCGTAAGCTGCGAAAGAATTTTTAAATTATTACGGGGCATGTTTGGAATTTTGAGGATAATATTGTATTCTTTTATATAATGAATACAACAAATCGGGATTTGTGTAGGACTCCTTTATAGAGAAAGAATCCCAACAACTTCAAATTTAGGGGCGAATCGATGATAATAAAGCAGCTAGAATACAATGATTGTAAGGGCAAGAAGTACAAAGCCAAGATACTATCTAATGAGTATTTGACCATAGAGCCTGAAGGCGACAGCTTTGACATTAAATGGATAAAGGTAAAAGAACCTCTTGTTAAAGAGTTAGAAGATGATATGTTATCGGAATGGCTGAATAATCCAGTGGCATATGGAGCTTTTGATTCAAATGGAAAACTCATTGGTTTTGTTGAGGGCTTTTTAGAAGAATGGAATAATCGATATCGCATTACTAACATCTGCGTTTTCGACTTAGATGCGAGGGAAAAAGGTATTGGCGGTAAGCTTTTAGATGTAATTATTGATGAGGCAATAAAAAGTAGAGCTAGAATGGTAGTGTTGGAGACTCAAAGTTACAATTCTAAAGCGATTACATTTTATAAGAAACATGGATTTGAGATAATCGGATTTGATCGATATGCTTATTCTAATCATGATCCGGAAAATCATGATATGAGAATAGAAATGGGAAGAAAACTATAAATCGGGATTTGTGGGGGCAGAATGAAATCTTTCATTAGACTAACAGATTTTACCAAAGATGAATTATTAGAGATATTTAGTATTGCTGACTCAATAGAAAAGTATTCAGGGTATTTGTCAGGGAAAACCGTCGTTATGTTTTTCCCTGATTCTAGTATCCGGACAAGAGTTACTTTTGAAAAAGGTATCTACCTTCTTGGAGGACAATCTATACTATTTGATCCAGCGACTCTAGAAAAGAAAGAGAATATTAAGGATATATGTGGATATCTTCAAAACTGGGCTGATGTAGTAATTGCAAGATATAGAGATATTGATTTGATGGAGAAAATGGCAGGTTTCATGTATATTCCAGTAATTAATGCTCTTACTGATGATAACCATCCCTGTGAAATGATGGCTGATCTGTATGCTCTTTCAAAAAGAAGACATGATTTTCTTAAGGATGAATATCTATTTGTTGGTGCAGATGGAAACATAGGCAGGGCATGGAGAGAAGCTGCTGAAGCTATGGGATTTTCTATCACACAAAGTTGCCCTGCAAAATATAAAATGTCTGGAGTTGAAAATATAGATAATCTTGCGGATGCGGTAGTTGGAAAAGATATCATATGTACAGATTCAATACCTGGCGAATTTGCAAATGATTTTAACAACTTTCAGATTACAAAAGATATTATGAAGATGGCTAATAGAGGAGCTTTATTGAATCCTTGTCCGCCATTTTATAGAAATGAAGAAGTTTCTAATGATGTAATTGATTCTAATTATTTTGTTGGCTATGATTTCAAAAAAGATTTGCTAAGAGTACAACAAGCAATATTGATATTCTGTATGGAGAAGAGATAAAGACAATTCAAGTTTGTAGGTTGCAAAATGGTCCCATGGGGACGTGGTTAGGGGGTCAGAAAAAGAAATATGTTGTATATAAAAAGTATATCAATCCCGAATGTAAATCCCTATAAGGATATAGGGTTCCAAGGGTTTAACAATCGATTTTATTATATGGATACTGCTTGGGGCAGACATAGTTGCCCTATCGAAGAAGTAGAGTACGAAGCCTTTTTTGGACAACGCTATAAAAAGGACACGGAGATAGGTTATCTCGTGGATGAAACCTTGGCGAACATTCTACATAGATTGGGCCAAAGAGACTTCAATTTTATGCAAAAGCTATATTCGGATGCGGAGATGCACTTCGAAGACGGACAAGTTAAATTCACCTATCTTCAGATGTTTCCGAATCCGGATATACAAGGCTTTGACTACGTCTCTAAGACAGATTCTTTCCCTATCTCGGAAACCTATCACGCGTATATCAAGGGGTTACGGGAGGCGTATGAGAAGAGTCGTCAGCAGTACATGCAATCAAACCCATGAAAAGGGAAATCTGAAAATCAAAAAGCGGAGACGAAATATGAAACATTTTATATTTAAGAATCAGAAAACGAACAATAATCCAATTGCTCAGGAAATTGGTAATCTAAACATGCTACTTTCTGAACCAACTGCTGCGACTAGGCACAACGCGGATTTTCGTAATCGAAGAATAGATTTTTATTTTGAAGAAGACAAAGTTTTTATAGAAGGATTAGCTGATATTGGTTACACGTTTTGGTTATCAAAGACTGATATTACGGATATTTCGACAAACGCTAAGATATGTCAACATATTTTGCATGATTCTGTCGATGTGTTTTATTCCACAGACAAATATTTTGATGGATTAACTAGATTATTTAAGAAATCTATTTTACGAATTGGAGATTCTACAGAACCAAAATGGGCGACTCCGTTTGGCACGTATATTGGCGATGATGATAAAACGGGATTATATATCGCCAAATCTTTGGTTAAGTTTAAAAGTGAAATAGATAAACTGTGTGAAGCGAGAGAAGATGGTGGTAATTATCTTAGCGTCATGCAGGTCATTTTGGAACATTTATCCAAGAGAACGGATGACCCGATATTGGATTATACTACTGCTGCACCATGGATTAAGATCATGGAGGACGAAGACTACCTTCTGTGTTCAAAGAACGACCAGATTCGAGAGTTATATTTGCAGTTAAAAAAACAGTACGGAGATCTTTATAACAGGTATATGACAGAGGTACGTTAGTCGGGCAATTCTGGCTTTCGTGTAGACTTTCCAAGAAGTGCAACGGCTATTGAAATGTTTGCATATTGCCAGTACGCAGATTCTGTTGAACGCTGGAAAACTCCAAATAACATTCGAACTTCTAAAAATGCATCCTAGATAGGAATTTTAAAGATATAGGACGAATGTTAATGAAGGCTATATTTAACCTATGCAACTCAAGCGTATTTTTTTTGATTTTAGGATGCATAGCTTTAGAGAAGATTATACGGAGATGCATCCAATAGGTGATTTTTGAGATTTTGGGATATATAGTTTTTGAGGCAATCTCAAAGTAATGCATCCCGTAGGTAAGATTTTGGTATTTGGGATGAAAAAGTATTTAGTGCTATGCATCCCTATGCTGATGTTCTATTATTTGGGATGCATTTACTGAGAAGGAATTAATTCTAGTTTATAGGTGCAACAAATGATTAAGACAAAGCGTTTATTATTAAGACGAGTCAAGAAAGAAGATTGGAAAGCGATACAGAGGATATGGATTATTGGAAGCAAAAGGGTTGGACAGAGGGCAATCGTCCTTGGAAGGGGTAAATGTATGAAGATTGAACATGTAGCAATGTATGTTAATGATATGGAGAAGGCCAGAGATTTCTTTGTTAAATATCTTGATGGAAAATCTAATGATGGCTATCACAATGTAAAAACGGATTTCCGCTCTTACTTCATTTCTTTCGACGATGGGGCAAGATTGGAAATAATGAACAAACCGGATATGGCCGATGACGAGAAAGCCCTGAATCGTACAGGATTTATCCATATAGCCTTCTCTGTGGGAAGCAAAGAACGGGTAGATGAACTGACACATAGCCTTAGTGCTGATGGATTTGAGGTTGTAAGCGGACCAAGAACAACTGGAGATGGCTATTATGAAAGCTGCATTATTGCTATAGAAGGAAATCAGATAGAAATAACGATTTAATCCCATTTTGTAAAAATTAAAAAAGGATATCCTTTTTTTGTATGTAATATGTATTTTAGAGGTGTCGTTTTATGCATAAAAAGGGGGACAAAATGGGCACAATTCGAGAGATGATTGAGCAGATGGAGAGGGAAACTCTTAGCCCTTATGCCACACTCAATGAAAATTCACGTGGCCGAGAAAAAGACGAGCCACAGTGTGATATCAGACCTCTGTTTCAGAGGGATAGAGATAGAATTCTTCACAGTAAGGCATTTCGCCGTTTGAAGAATAAGACACAGGTCTTTCTTACTCCTCAGGGTGATCATTACAGAACAAGATTATCTCATACTCTAGAAGTTTCACAGAATGCCAGAACTATTGCAAAGGCTTTACGTCTCAATGAGGATTTGGTAGAAGCTATTGCGTTAGGGCATGATTTAGGACACACACCATTTGGACATGCTGGCGAAGCTCAGCTAAATGAAATGTGTTCTACTGGTTTTGTGCACTCAGAGCAGAGTGTGCGCATTGTTGAAAAGCTTGAAAAAGGCGGTCAGGGACTTAACCTTACTTGGGAAGTCAGAGACGGAATCCGCAATCATCAGACCAGCGGACATCCAGCTACACCAGAAGGCCAAATCGTTCGCCTTTCAGACAAGATTGCATATGTAAACAGCGATATAGATGATGCCATTCGTGCGCACATCCTCACAGAAGAAAGTATTCCAATGGAGATTCGCAAGACTCTTGGTATGACTTCAGCAGTCAGATTGGATACTCTTATTCACGACGTTATTATAGAAAGCACTGATAGTCCTGTTATAAAGATGTCTCCTGAAATCGAGCAGGCTATGGCAGAGCTTCGCAAATTCATGTTTGCAAATGTTTACAAGGATTCTGTGGCAAAGACAGAAGAGGTTAAGGCAAAGCGAATGATTCGTGAGTTGTATACGTATTACACAGAGCATTTCGAAGAATTGCCTACTCGTTATCGCGCCATGGAGGATGAGGGCGAAAGCCAGGAAAGAATTATTTGCGATTACATCTCCGGAATGACCGATCAGTATTGCATTACAAAGTTTAATGAATACTTCATGCCAAAAGCATGGGTCGTTGATGGATTCTAATATTATATTTTAGGGAGAATACATGCCTTATTATTCAGATGAAATCGTCGAGGAAGTCAGAACCAGAACTGACATAGTCGATGTTATTTCTCAATATGTTAACCTTCAAAAAAAGGGCAGCCAGTATTTTGGACTTTGTCCCTTTCATAATGAAAAAACAGGCTCATTCTCGGTAAGCCCACAAAAGCAGATGTATTATTGCTTTGGATGTGGAGCCGGAGGAAATGTTTTCAGCTTCCTTATGAACTATGAAAACATGACTTTCAAAGAAGCTATCGAAGAACTTGCTCCTAAATGTGGTGTTACCCTTCCTCAGAGGGAAATGACATACCAGGAGAGACAAAGGGCCGACAGACGCAGCCGTTTATTTGAAATAAATAAAGAAGCTGCAGGCTATTACTATAAGATGCTTCGTTCTAAAGAAGGGGAGCAGGCAATGGCCTACTTCACCAAGAGAGAGCTTACAGCTGATACACTTCACAAATTCGGTTTGGGGTGCACCAGCAAATATTCAGATTCCCTTTATAAATACCTTAGAGGTAAGGGATATGAGGATGAGATTTTAAAGGATTGTGGTCTTATAACCATCGATGAAAAACGCGGTGGTCACGATAAATTTTGGAATCGTGCCATGTTTCCTATTTTCGATGCCAATGGCAAGGTTGTTGCTTTTGGTGGACGAGTTATGGGAGACGGCGAGCCAAAATATCTTAACTCTCCTGAGACAGAGATATTCAATAAGTCTAAGACCTTGTTTGGCTTATACTTTGCCAGAAAGACAAGACGTCAGCAGTTTATTTTGTGCGAAGGCTATATGGATGTTATATCTTTGCATCAGGCAGGATTCGATAATGCAGTTGCCTCACTTGGTACGGCCCTTACAGAAGGCCATGCCGGCATGCTGAAGCGATATGTCAAAGACGTTTATCTCAGCTATGATTCAGATGGGGCAGGTCAAAAGGCTGCACTTCGAGCAATCCCAATTCTCAAAAATGCAGGTATTTCATGTAGGGTCATCAATATGTCACCATACAAGGATCCTGATGAATTCATTAAAGCCTTAGGAGCAGAGGAATACGAAAAACGTATTCAGAATGCGGAAAATAGCTTTATGTATCAGGTGAGAATGCTTGAAAAGAATTACGATTTGACCGATCCTGAGAAAAAGTCCGACTTCCAAAAAGAAGTTGCAAGAATGATTGTTACAGAGTTTCCGACTCAGCTTGAAAGAGAGAACTACACTGAATCAGTGGCGGCTCGTTTCAACATACCTCGTGAAGCTCTTGGCAAATATATTATCGAGCTTGGACAATCTGGAATTACAGCAAAGAACCAGACACAAAACAGAGATTCCGAGCGCCGAAGTACTCCAAAGCCAAAGGATGATGGCATGAAAATGTCACAGCGTTTACTTCTTACCTGGCTTGTAGAAGATACAAGCATCTATGGAAAGATACAGGAGTATGTAACACCTGACGATTTCGAAGAAGGTGTTTACAAACAGGTAGCAACAGAGGTATTCAAATATCTTGCCGACGGCAATGCTGTTGATACCGCTCGAATAGTTGATTTGTTTATGGAGGACGAGGACAGGCGAGTAGTTGCCGCTCTCTTCAATACAACTGTTGGAGAACTTACAGACAATACGGATCTTAGCAAAGCATTAAAAGAAACTTTGCTTAGAATAAAAAAACATTCACTGGAGCTTGCACAGAAAAACGGTGCAGATTTAAAGAGCTTGGTGGAAGGAAAGAAGAAGCTACAACGACTTGAGCGTTTAGAATTCTCACTATAGAAAGGAATAAAAATGGCAAAAAAGAAAGTTGAAGAACTAATCGAAAACCAGGATTTAGAAGCAGCTGCAGATGCATTTTTAGCAGAAGCAGACGAGGCTGAATCAGAAGAGTCAGAGTCTGATGACAAAGATGTAAACTTTGCAGACTTAGAAGAGATTTCAGCAGAGGATCTTGAATTTAACGAGCATGATTTCGACAACATTGATGAGACAGCTGATGATGAGGACGTTGATGAGTTCCTTGCATCTGTAGGAGCAAAGACATCAGTTGATAGAGATGATGACGATGATGACGATGATGACCTTGATTCATTCGGAAGCGATGAATTAGATTCAAAGGTTACTGAGCTTGTAAAGATTGCAAAGTCTCAGAAGAGCATTATCGAGGATTATGAAATTTCAGAGTTCTTAAAGGACTATAAAATCGATGCAAAGCAGATGGAGCGTATTCTTACATACCTTGATAAGAGAGGTATTGATGTAAACTTCTCTTCAGGCCCATCTGATGCACTTCTTCTTGCTAGTGATGATGAGGATATTGAAGATATCGATATGTCAGTACCTGATTCAGTAAGCATCGAAGATCCAGTTCGTATGTACCTTAAGGAAATTGGTAAGGTACCACTTCTTTCAGCAGAGGAAGAGGTTGAACTTGCTCAGAGAATGGAGGACGGCGATCAGGAAGCAAAGAATAAGCTTGCTGAGGCAAACCTTCGTCTTGTTGTTTCTATTGCAAAGCGTTACGTAGGTCGTGGAATGCTTTTCCTTGATCTTATTCAGGAAGGTAACCTTGGTCTTATGAAGGCTGTTGAAAAGTTTGATTATCACAAGGGTTACAAGTTCTCTACATATGCTACATGGTGGATTAGACAGGCTATCACTCGTGCTATTGCAGACCAGGCTCGTACAATCCGTATCCCTGTACATATGGTTGAGACAATCAACAAACTCATCAGAGTTTCTAGACAGTTACTACAGGAGTATGGCCGCGAACCAACTCCAGAGGAAATTGCAGCAGCAATGGGCATCACAGTAGACAGAGTGCACGAAATCTTAAAGATTTCTCAGGAGCCAGTTTCACTTGAGACTCCTATCGGTGAGGAGGAAGATAGCCACCTTGGTGATTTCCTTCCAGATGAAAATGTTCCAGTGCCAGCAGAGGCTGCAACATTTACACTTTTAAAGGAACAGCTTCACGAGGTTCTTGAGACACTTACAGAGCGTGAGCAGCGCGTTCTTATCCTTAGATTCGGTCTTGAGGATGGAAAGGCACGCACACTTGAAGAAGTAGGTAAGGAATTCAATGTTACTCGTGAGCGTATCAGACAGATTGAGGCAAAGGCTCTTAGAAAGCTTCGTCACCCAAGCCGAAGCAGAAAGCTTAAGGATTACCTTGATCAGTAAATGCATGATAAAATCCGAACATTAGTGAAGGATTTTGTTATGCTCAAGAACTGCCCATTGCCGAAGGCAATTTGCATGGCAGTTTTTCCTTAATGCTAATTACAAGAATTGGACATAAACTGATGATAAAATTATCTCCAAGATTACAAATTATATATGACATGGTGCCTAAGTGCGACACCATTGCCGATGTTGGCTGTGACCATGGCTATCTTACAATTTCTCTTTTAGAGAATAAAATGGCTAATAAAGCTATAGCAATGGACGTAAATAAAGGTCCGCTTGAATCAGCAAAGGTTAATGTTGAACAGGCTAATCTTTCAGACCAGGTCACATTCAGATTATCAGATGGATTGGCCAAGCTTGATGAGTCTGAGGCAGATGTCATATGTATTTGTGGTATGGGTGGTGCCTTAATCAAGAGGATTTTAGATGCAAGGCTTATGGTTGCAAAGAGTGCAAAGACACTTATTTTGGAACCTCAGTCAGAATACAGAGCTCTTCGTGAGTATCTTGTGGAAAATGGTTTTCAATTTCTTGATGAAAGCTTATGTACTGAAGAAGGCAAGATTTATCCTATAATGAAAGTTTCGTTTTCTGGCCAACGCACCGAGCTTTCGGATGCTGAGCTTGAATATGGTCCGATCATTATTGAAAAATCTCCAGATTTATTGCAGGTTCTTTTAGAAAAGAATAAAAGAGAATATACATCAATCCTCAATAAGCTTGAATCACTTCAAGCATCAGAAGTCACTGACCCAATACAAAATAGAAAAGCGATACTGTTGAATGAGCTTGAGCTAATACAGCAAGTGGAGCTGAAACGGAGGAAGAGTCATGGCTAAAGTAATTATTAACGGTAAGGAAGAGATTTACGAAGACGGTACAAAGTTATTAGACATTGCAGAAGCTCATCAGGCTGATTATAAGGATGATATTGTCCTTGCAAAGTACAAAGGCAGCCTTACCGAGCTACACACGGTTGTAACAGGTGTTGCAGAGCTAGAATTCCTAACTACAGCTGACAAAGACGGTCGCAGAGCATACCGTAGAAGTGTAGTATTTTTACTTCAGCGAGCTCTTATGGATGTATATCCATTGCCAGCAAATCCATACCTTAGGGTGGAGCATTCCTTGGGTCAAGGGGATTTCTGCACTATTGATGGAGTTGGTGAAATCACAGAGGAAAAGCTTGAGGAGCTTAAAAAAGTAATGCTTGATTTAGTTCAGCAGGATATTCCTCTTAAGAAGTATTCAATTAAAACCAGCCAGGCAAAGGAATTGTTCCATAGCTTCAATATGAAAGATAAGGAGCGGTTGCTTAAATATCGTACAAGTTCAAATATAAATGTGTACGATTTGGATGGATGCATTGATTATTTCTATGGATACATGGTACCATCTACCAGGTATCTGCAGTATTTTGATTTGATGAAATTTGAGCATGGTTTTATGCTACTATTCCCTAACGCCAACAAGCTTAAGGGAGATTCTAGGACTGTTGCAGAGTTTACCAGTCCAATGAAGCTATTTTCAGTTCAACAGGCAGCATCTGAATTTGGACGAACAATGGGAGTTCCTACTGTTGGTGCATTAAATGATGCTATAGCAAGTGGCAGAATAAAAGACATTGTCTTATCTCAAGAGGCAATTATGGAGCGTAATATTGGCGAGCTTGCTCGTACAATTGCTTCAAACAAGGATGTTAAGTTTGTTATGATGGCTGGCCCTTCATCATCAGGAAAGACCACATTTTCACACAAGCTTTCTGCACAGCTTAGAGCTTTAGGCTGCGTGCCTCATCCAGTACCACTTGATGATTTCTATTTAAACCGTGATCAAATGCCTATAGATGAATATGGAGAAAAGGACTTTGAGTCAATAGAAGGCCTTGATATTCCATATTTTAACGAGTGCATGGTTAAGCTTTTAAAAGGCGAAAGAGTCCTTCTTCCAAATTTTAATTTCAAAATTGGAAAAAGAGAGTATAATGACCACTATATGCAGTTAGGAAAAAATGATATACTTGTTATCGAAGGAATTCATGGACTTAACGATCGAATGAGTTCATCACTTCCTGCTGAAAGCAAATACAAGATTTATCTTTCTGCATTAACTCAGCTTTCTATTGATGAGCACAATCCACTTTCTACTGCTGATGGTAGATTGATTCGCAGAATTGTACGAGATTCAAGAACGAGAGCTACATCTGCGGCAGAGACCATAGCAATGTGGGATTCTGTTAGAAGAGGAGAGGAAAAATACATTTTCCCATTCCAGGAGCAGGCAGATCATGTTTTCAACACAGCTTTAATATACGAGATGGCAGTGCTTAAGCTATATGTTGATCCTCAACTATATGCAATTCCATCTGATCATCCGATGTATCCAGAGGCAAAGCGTCTCATAAAGCTTTTAGATTACTTCCTTCCAATGGCGCCAGATGTTATTCCAAACAATTCTCTGGTTCGCGAGTTTATTGGAGGAAGCTGTATTCTTTAATAATGTTTATAAAGGGCTAGATGAGTAGTCGCTGTTCTATTGTAATGATAGGAGAGAGGAAAGTCCGGGCTTCACAGGGCAAGGATGCCAGCTAACGGCTGGTGGAGGTAACTCCAAGGATAGTGCAACAGAAATAAACCGCCCATTTTATTATGGGTAAGGGTGGAAAGGCGGTGTAAGAGACCACCGTTTCGTTGGTAACAACGAAAGCCATGTAAACCCCATCCGAAGCAAGTTCTAAAAAGTGCGTACGCGGCCCGCCAGCACTAGGTTGAACGCTTGAGATTATTGGCGACAGTAATCCTAGATAGATGACTACTTTAAAAGACATAACCCGGCTCACAGTCTAACCCTTTTCTTTTTTCTTTTAATTTGTCAGAATGTTGTCATTTTTTACAAATTCCATCTTACAATTTTAAATATTCGTGGGAATTATTCACGAATGTGAATTTTTTGTGTCTAGACAAGGCAAATCGTGCTATAATAGACCTATCGAAACTATATCTTAGGGGAATAGGAGTTATGGAGGTACTTGTTGTAATGGTTTAGAAGGATGGTGTAAAATGGAATATCAGGTAGGCGATTATTTAGTTCATGAGGGCAGTGGTGTGTGTCAGATTGAAGATATTGATGACATGGAGCTTATGGGCAAAGGTTCTCGCAAAACTTATTACTGCATGTCGCCTGTATTTAAGGCAGGGGCTAAGGTATTTACTCCAATTAGTGGTTCATCAGTTAGGTTACGTCCAGTAGCAAAGCAGGAGACTTTTACTAGAATTCTTGAAAACATTGACAACATTGAGTGCATTGAGGAGCCAAACGAAAGAGCTCTTCAGGAAAAATTTAAAGAGGTAATGGGTGAGTTTACACCCGAGTCATTGGCACAGGTAGTAAAGACAGTACTTATCAGAAAGTGGCAGAGAATTGCTGCTGGCAAAAAGGTAATGGCCCTTGATGAAAAGACACTTTCAGTCGCAGGTCGCAAGCTTTACGAGGAAATGGCATTTTCTATGGGAAAGGATATTACATTTGCGCAGAATCTTTTTGAGGAAGCTGTTAAAACACATACCTCGAATACTGTTTTAATAGGTGCATAATTTATGATAGCTTACAAAGCAATTACAGAACATATTAAAAATAATAATGGTCTTGTTACAGCTCTTAATGTGCTGGACAAGGCCATTACTTATATTACAGTCTTGCTGTACGCAGGATATCTTGTTTATGGGGCGTTCTTTAACCCTTCAGGAGACTATAATCTTTTGTATAGAAGCATTTTAATTCCTGGGGTTTCTTTTGTTATCGTATCTCTTTTTAGAAAAATCATTAGTGCTCCAAGACCATATGAAGTATATGATTTTGTTCCAGCGTTGAATAAAGATACAAATGGAAAAAGCTTTCCAAGCCGACACGTATTTTCTATTTTCATGGTAGCTTTTACAATCATGCAGTCATCTGTGGCATTAGCAGTGTTTGTGATAATCCTTGGATTAGCACTTGCCGTAATAAGAGTTATTGGTGGTGTGCATTTTATCAAGGATGTAATCGCAGGCTTTGCCGTAGCCCTTATAATTGCAGTTACTTGTTATGGTATTTTATGTGGCGTTTTTGGCCTCATTATGCTACCATTTTAAGTAGGATTATATTGTAGGAGCAATTATATTATATGAAAAAAAGTGCAAAGAAAGCCTTAGCTGTGCTATTTAGCGTTCTTGGCACAGTCCTCGGCTTATATATTGGAGGCTATTGGCTATTTGTTCGGCCAGTTTATTGGCTAGTTACAGGTTTTACTGGTGGTACCCTTACAGCCGGCAATTTAATAATAAACGTTATCAAGATTTTTATTGCATCCACCATTGGAGGAGGTATTTGGTGTGTATGTGATATTATTGCAGGGCATTTTAGGGACGATCCTAGAGATGATTGATTTTTGGGGATTATTGCAGCACTAGCTGTTGATAATAAATCATGAAACTTAAATGATTGGGGGTAAAATGTAATGACTGGAAACGTAATTGTGGGACAATCAGGCGGACCGACCGCCGCAATCAACTCTTCTTTAGCAGGAGTGTTCAGAACAGCAAAAGACCGTGGTGCTGGCAAGGTGTACGGTATGCTCCATGGAATCAAAGGCTTGATGGAAGAGGATTATATTGATCTTTCTGATTTCATCAAAAATGATTTGGATGTTGAGCTTTTAAAGCGAACTCCAGCAGCGTATCTTGGTTCATGTCGCTTCAAACTTCCTGAAATTCACAAAGACATGGCAACCTATGAAAAAATATTTTCAATTCTTAACAAGCTCGAAATTGAGGCGTTAATTTACATTGGTGGTAATGATTCTATGGATACTATCAAGAAGCTCTCTGATTACGCCATTCTTACAGGTTCCGAAATTAGATTTATAGGATGTCCTAAGACTATCGATAATGATTTAGCACTTACTGACCACACACCTGGATTTGGTAGTGCTGCTAAATATATTGGTACATCAGTTAAAGAGATTATCCGCGATGGCCACTGCCTCGAATATGACAAAGGCCTTGTTACAATTGTGGAAATCATGGGACGTAATGCTGGTTGGCTTACAGGCGCATCTATCCTTGCAAAAGGAGAGGATTGTGAGGGACCAGATTTAATCTATTTACCAGAAGTTGCTTTTGATCTTAGTAAATTTAAGGAAAGAGTTGTAAAGCTTCTTAAAACACAGAAATCAGTAGTTGTATGTATATCTGAAGGTATTCATACAAAAGAAGGTAAATATGTATGTGAGCTAGGTGATAATGTTGAATTCGTAGATGCATTCAATCACAAACAGCTTACAGGAACAGCTGCTTATCTATGTAACTACATTGGAAGAGAGCTTGGCTGTAAGACAAGAGCTATTGAGCTTTCTACACTTCAGAGAGCTGGCTCACATTTAGCTTCACGTGTTGATATTCTTGAAGCATATCAGGTTGGTGGTGCTGCCGTCCTTGCTGCAGATGAGGGAGATACAGGCAAGATGGTTACACTTACTCGCCATTCAGATGATCCTTATCAGTGTGGTACAGAGGTTAAGGATGTTCACAAGATTGCTAATGACGAAAAGCTTGTACCTAGAAATTGGATTACTCATGATGGCACATATGTAACAGAAGCCTTTATTACATATGTTAGACCACTGATACAAGGGGATGTATCGCCTATCATGGTAGATGGTATTCCAAGACACATTTACAGACCGGTTAAAAAATAGTTAATGAGGGGTATGGAGGAGAAAAATGCAGGTATTTCATGGAACAATAATCACTTGTGATGAAAACAATACAATTGCTAATTACTTGGTTGAAAGGGAAGGACGTATTGCTTATATTGGCAACACATTACCAACTCAGTATGAGGTGGTTCCTCCTATCGAGTTAGGCAAAAATGTTGCTTTGCCTGCATTTGTAGATACCCATACACATTATTCTGGTTTTTCTGTATTGCATAAGATGTTTCCAATAAATGATACTGATTCAAATGCAAAGATATTGGAACAGTTGGAAAAATATGCAAAAGAATCAAGAGAGAGTATAATCGTAGGCTTTGGTGCAACAGAGTTTTCTGTTTCAGAAGGTTATTTAATTCTTAGAGAACAGATGGATACGGCTTGTCCTGAAAAGGCCGCATTTATCATAAAACATGATGCCCATTCAGGTGTTGCTAATAGTCTTTTTATTGAGGCTGTTAAGTCTAAGGCGGAAAATCTTAGAGGATTCAATCCTGTTACAGGAGAATTGAAACAGGAAGCTTTTGCTGCCGCCTGCGAATTTATAACTCATGGCTTATCTACCAAGAAAGTCATTGATTCAATGATGGAAACATCAGATTTCCTGGCAAGTAGAGGAGTCGGATTGATTTGCTCAGCTAGTGGTTTAGGTTTTATTCGAGATTATGATTTTGATATGGAGCGTTCGGTAGCGAAAGGACTTGATAATGGAATGCAACTGAGAGTTGCATATCAGTGCTCTAATGTGGATAAGATTACCAAAAAAGATATGAATCGTGTAGTATTTGCAGATTTGGATGGTACTTTTGCCAACTTAGATGCAGCTTTAATAGATGATTATGCTACTGTAAAAAACAAAGGTGTCTCATATTATGATGATATCGATGTTCAAAAGTTCTGTATTAATGCCAACAGGGCGGGCTATCAAATAGCTTTACATGCTGTTGGGGATGCAGCATTTGAACAGGCAGTAAATGCAATTGCATTAGCCCTTGAGGATTATCCTAGATACGATCATAGACATATCATTTTACACGGTTCACTTCCTACAGAGCGTGCTTTAAAGATCTGCAAGAGATACAATATTATGATTTCCGCTAGGCCTTCTATGCTGTCACATATTTCTGGTGTAGATGATTTTGTTAAAGAGATGTTGTCAGAGGATAGATTTGCAAAAGTTAATCCACTTAAATCAATCAATGATATGGGAATAAAGGTGTGCTTTAATTCAGATGCTCCTGCCTCTGACCCAAATCCAATTATGTGGATTCACGATGCTTGTAACAACAGAAATCCAGAAGAGTCTGTGTCTGTTTTTGATGCCCTTAGAATGGCTACATATAATGGTGCCTACTCATTATTTGATGAGAAGGAGAGAGGAACGTTGGAGATGGGCAAAAGCTGTGATATAGTTATTCTTGATTCAAATCCATACGAGGTTCCAGTGGAAGAATTAAAGAATATTAATGTTGCAGAATTATATTTGAAGGGAAAGCCTTACCAGAGGTCTAGAATGGGTTCTATGGCAACCATGCTGCGAGGTATGTTCCCTCAATAATCACTAGGAGTAATAATGTCATTATCATTAATAATTGGTAACTCGGGTAGTGGTAAATCCACTACCCTTTATAAAAGAATAATAAAAGAAGCTATGGCAAATAAAGACAAGAATTTTCTTGTTATTGTGCCAGAACAGTACACCATGTCCACCCAAAGACTTCTTGTTTCTATGCACCCTAACAAGTGTATTATGAACATCGATGTTCTATCATTTAATCGCTTGGCATACAGAGTATTTGAAGAACTTGGAGCTGGTGTAAATGCTGTATTGGATGATACAGGAAAATCACTTGTGATTCGCAAGCTAATAAACTCTAATATTAATGACATAAAGACTTTAAGGAATAATATTACAAGAATCAGCTACATTACTCAGGTTAAGTCATTAATTTCAGAGCTTACTCAGTACAACATCACTCCGGAAAAGCTCAAGGAGATGATTGCCACACCTGTGATGTCGGAAAGCTTCAAAAGAAAAGCCTCGGATTTGTTAGTTTTGTACGAGGCTTTTTTAGATTTTATAAATGGTAAATACGTTACCACTGAGTCTATTCTATCTACTCTAAACGATATGTTAGATAGCTCAGAAATAGTAAATGGTTCAACAGTTGTTTTGGATGGATTTACAGGATTTACGCCTATCCAGTATCAGCTGGTGGAGCACATGCTTGCAATATGTGAAGAGGTTGCTGTCACTATCACAGCAGACGAGGATACACCTCTTTTAGAAAATCTGGCAGATGATGAGTTGTTTTCAATGTCATCTGAATTTGCGATAAGAATGAATAAAATCGCCAAGAGAGTTGGCGTAACTATAAATAAACCTACCTATATTTCCAGAGAAAATGGCTGGCTATCAGATAATGAAATTCTCAGTCATCTTGAAAAGAACATTTTCAGGGCAAAGCCACAGAAATATTTAGGTGAGGAGGAGCCAAATAACCACGTTTTGCTGACTAGTCTTAGAAGTCAGCGTGAAGAACTACAGTATGTAGCTATAGAGATTAATAAATTGGTTAGGGAAGGAATGCACTACAAGGATATTGCTGTTGTTGCACCTAACCTGGAGGAGTACAGATATTTAGTTTCAGGGATATGGAGCGATTATGATATCCCTTATTTTGTTGACGCAAAAACAGAGATTTTGTTCCATCCTATGACAGAAGCTATAGATGCACTGTTTGATATTTTTGATAATGATTTCAGAAGAGAGGACGTCTTTAGATTCTTAAGAACAAACCTTACAGATTTAACTTTCGAAGAAATGGATTATCTGGAGAACTATCTTATTTCAACAGGAATCCGTGGCAAGAAAAAGTATTTCCATCCTTTTGCAATTCGTTCAAATTCTTATTCCAAGGATGAGGACTTACTCAGAGTAAACGAAATTAGAGAAAAGTTTATCGCTCCTTTCATGGCTTTTGATAAGCAAATCTCAAAAAAGTGTTCAGTAAGAACTATTGCTACAGCTTTGTATGAGATTATTTGTTACTTCGATTTTGAAGGACAGATTAAATCAAGGGAAAAGCTATTTGAAGAAGGAAATCAGCCAGTAAAGGCAAAAGAGTACAGTCAGATTTATCAGGTTATAATGGATATACTTGATAAGCTTGTGGGAATTCTTGGGGATGAGGAAATGGATTTGGAAGAATTCCATGATATTTTCGAAGCAGGACTTTCAGCGGCATCAATAGGTGTAATTCCTCCAGCGAATGATAGTGTTATTCTGGGTGATATTGAACGTACACGTTTATCAAATATCAAAGTGCTGTTTTGTATAGGCGCATCTGATGATGCAATTCCAAAGAAGGTGGAGAATGGTGGAATCCTTTCTCAGCTGGAAAGAGAACAGCTTCTTGCTCAAGGTTTTGAACTGGCGCCGTCAGATAGACAAAAATCATTCAGGCAGAGGTTCTACCTCTATCTTATGCTTACAAAGCCAAATGAAAAGCTTTATATTACCATGCCAAGAGTAGATTCAGCAGGAAAGGCTGTTAATCCGTCATATCTTATTGACCTATTTAAAAATATGTTCGAGAATCTGTCCTTAAAGGAGATAGAAAGCTTTGCAATAGAAGATAGATTGTTATCAAAGAAAAGCTCATTGAACTACATGATTGAGCTTGTGAATAAAGCAGCTTCCTTTGGTTTGGAAAGTTTGTCTAAGCAGGAAAGAGGGGTCTTACAGGAGCTTTTAAACTGGGCAAAGGAAGATAGTGCCGAAGAGCTTGATATTCTTTTAAAGGGAGCATTTTTTGAACATAAGAGAGAAGACTTCTCGGATGATATAATGCTTGCCGTTAATGAGGCTTTAAATGCTGATGAGACTATAAAGGGCTCAGTATCCAGATTTGAGCTATACAATGAATGTAGTTATAAATATTTTCTGACATACATTATGAAGCTTCAGGAGCGAGAGAAGTTTGAATTATCCAGCATTGATATGGGTAACTTTTATCATGAGGCAATTCAAAGATATTCTGATAGCCTAAAGGCAGATAATAAAACATTTAAGGGTGTAACAGAGGAAGAGCGTGAAGCATATATTGAGACCGCTATTTCTCAGACATTCCAGTCTATGGCAAAGGTTGCAACTCTGGAGGATTCTACCCAGAGATACATTGTGGAATCTATGAAAGCGACCTTAAGACATGTTGTGGAGATAATTACTACACAGGTATCAAGAGGAGAATTTGAACCTGAACTTTTTGAGAAGAAGATTCAATCTGAAATTATCAACCCTGTCAGTGGGGAAGTGGTTGCTAACCTAAATGGTAAGGTTGACAGAATTGATATGACAGAAGGTGACGATAGAGCTGTTAGAATTATCGATTATAAATCTAGCGGCCATAAGCTGGATTTGGATGAGTGCTATTATGGCTTATCGATGCAGTTGCCTATTTATATGGGAGTCGTTTTAGACAAGCTTAAGGATAAATATCCAAATTCTACTATGCATCCATCAGCTATGCTTTATTATGAAATGGCTAATAAGTTTTTGGAGCTCAGTAGCAGTGGAGAAAACGTCAAAGAAAAACAGTTAAAGCTTAGTAGAATGGAAGGCATCCTTTCATCTGAACCAGAGGATTTGGCTGCAAACGATAGCACAGTTGGAATAGAGGATTGGCAGACAAAGGAATCTTCAATTGTTCCATTTGGTGTAAAAAAAGACGGCGAGCTTTTAGCTTCAGCTAATGCAATTAGCCGGGAGGATATGAAAACAGTAATTGATTATGCAGCTTTATCTGCAGCAAAGACTGCCGAAGGCATAATCAATGGTCGGTTTGAACCAGCACCTGCAAGACTTGGAACACAGATAGATGCTTGCAAGTACTGTGGTTTTAAAAGTGTTTGTCACTTTGATGAAAATGAACCAGGATATCAGGCTAGAAATTTGGATAAACATAAAAACAAGTCTGATGTGTTGGAGTTAATGAAGGAAGAATTAGGAGACAAGGATAGTGGCACTAACTAAAGAACAACTATTAGTGAAGGATACAAGAGGCAAGAATATGCTTGTTAGCGCTGCCGCAGGTAGTGGTAAAACCTTCGTGTTAGTTGAGCGAATTATATCTGAAATTCTAGATGAAAAAAATGGAATAGATGTGGATGAGATTCTGGTTGTTACTTTCACTACTGCAGCTGCTGCGGAAATGAAAGACAGAATCAGACGTGCCATTGATAAAGCGATTGCAAATAATGGTGCGGACGCTAGAATCAGGGCGCAGGCTACCCTTATACACAATGCTCATATCCGTACAATCGATAGCTTCTGTAGCTGGGTTGTAAAGAACTATTTCTATGAAATTGATATGGATCCTGCCTTTAGAATTGGAACCTCAGGCGAGTTAAAGATGCTTTGCGATGAGGTGTTCAATGACCTTTTGTCAAAGTATTTGGAAGATGGTGATGAAGATTTTAAGCTACTTGCAGATGCCTATATTTCTGGCAGAAGAACAGACACTTTAAAGGAAATGGTCTTCGCATTACATGATAAAGCTACCAGTTTTGCATGGGTAGATGAATGGTATGATAATGCCTTAAATCTATACAATATTGATAGCGTTCAAGAATTAGAAAAGTCTGAATTAATAAAACAGATTATCGCATATACGGATTTATATGTAGCTGGACTCATAGATTCAGTTGCAAAGCTTTTAGATTTATATGATTCAGATTGTGATTCAAAGGATAAAAACATATTTTCAAATGAGTTGGCACAGCTTAGAGGCATAGCCGAAGCTACTTCTTTTAAAGATAAATACAGTGCTGTTATAGGTACAGATTTTTCTGAAAGATTTGGAAGCAAAGGCACATCTTTAAATGAGGATGATTTAGCCAGAGCAAAGGCGCTTAGAACAAAATACAAAGATGTAGTTGGTAAACTCAAGGAATCATATTATTCAGCCAGTTTGGAAGATATGTTTTCTGATTTGATGTATGTGAAAAAGCAGGCATCAGCCCTGATTAGATTTACAAAAGAATACACAGATGTTCTAAACAAAATAAAAGCCAAGAAAAACATATACGATTTTAATGATATAGAACATATGGCTCTTGAAATCCTTAGAAATAAGGATTCAAAAGAGCATGAAAAAAGACCTGTAGCTATAGAACTGTCGCAGCATTTCAAAGAGGTTATGGTAGATGAATACCAGGATTCTAATGAATTGCAGGAGCAGATTCTTACTGCAATCAGCAACGGAAGCAATTATTTTACTGTAGGTGATGTTAAGCAGTCTATATATGCTTTTAGACAGGCTAGTCCACAGTTGTTTATAGACAAACTATACTCATATCCAACTGAGGGAACAGGCAATGATATTCGAATCGATTTGGACAACAATTTCCGAAGTAGATGGCAAGTTCTTGATTTCTGCAATCAGGTATTTGAGCCTCTTATGCAGATGGATGTTGGTGGAGTTGCCTATGATGAAAAGGCAGCCTTAAAGCTTGGAGATAAGAGCTTCCCTGGTGATGAAAAGGACTATGAGTCAGAAATAATAATCGCAACTCAAAATACCGATTCAATGCAAGAGCTCGATATCGAAAATGGAGATGAGTTAGAGGCTCTTGTTGTAGCAAAGCGCATTAATGAACTGATGGCGTCAGGTTTTCAGGTCAGTGGCAAAAACGATGAGGGACGATATCTTAGAGATATGCGATTATCAGATGTTGTTATCCTCATGAGAGGTACAAAGGGACATGCGGACAAATATATTTCCACCCTAAAAGATTATGGCATACCTGCATATGTTGCCGAGGAGACAGGATTCTTTGATAGAGAAGAAATTGAAACAGTACTGTCTATGCTTACAATTATTGATAATCCTTTTAATGATATTCCTCTGGCGGCAGTACTTCATTCTCAAATGTTCGGTTTTTCTTCTGAAAGACTTGCTGAAATACGTACAATTAATCCGGATGAATCATTGTATGGATGCTTACTTGAGTGGGATAAAACAAAGTCCACAAAGGATGTTTCAGAGTTTCTTGATACATTAAACTATTTCAGGGAGCAGGCAATAGATACACCAATCCATGAAATAATAGAAAATATTTTGGAATATACCAAATATGGAATGTACTGCAAGGCTCTTCCTAATGGCAAGATGGCTTCTGCGAATCTGGATAAACTTGTTGATGAGGCAGTTAATTTCGAGAGCACCAGCTTCAAAGGCTTGTCACGTTTTGTAAGCTATATTGAAAGTCTTAGAACCTATGATGAGGATTTGGGACTGGCTAAAACAGTTGGTGAAAATGATGAGGCTGTCAAAATAATGACCATTCACAAAAGTAAGGGATTGGAATTCCCTGTGGTTTTTGTTTGTGGATGTGGTCGTGGCTTTAGAAACGATACAAGCAATTTTTCATATGATGCTTCACTTGGTGTAGCTTTAAATTATCGAAATCCTGCTACAAGGATTACCTACAAGACACCATTTTTTAATCTGATTCATGCAAAAGCGGCAGCTGAAGAGAGAGGAGAATACCTACGAATTCTCTATGTTGCCCTTACAAGAGCTGTTGATAAATTAATAATTACTGGTGCAATAAAACCATCGAAAGATAAAAGTGTTGTTGATAAGTTAGAAGAGTTTAGCGGGGATGGAAGTAAGCTTAGTTTCCCTACTAAAATAGGGGCATCCACAAGTATCGAACTTATTATTCGCGCTTTAAATGCATCAGCTAGAGACTACAATAGACGTATTGTAGATTGTCAGGAATTATTTATTGACCAGGTTGAAAAGGAAATTGTAAAGGAACAGGTTAAGAAAACAATTGAAACTATTATTCAGTCTGACAGTGCAGAAAAAAACACTATCGTAAATACGTTATCATTTAAATACAATGGTCTTGCAGATAGTAAATATAAAAGCAAGTATTCTGTTTCAGAGATCAAACATCAGGCAATGGAGAATGCGTTCAGGTTTAATGAAGATGCAGCGCCAGCTTTTATTCAGAGCGATGAGGAAAGCTATATTCCGCAGTTTATGCGTACAGCTGTAGAAGGAAAAGACGATGAAAGCAAAGTCCCTTCCGGTGCCTTATATGGAACGGCAATGCATAGATTTTTGGAATGCTTTGATTTTGCCAGAGATGATTATAATTCAAGCTTTGATGAGCAACTGAAATACATGGAAGCAACAAAAAGCTTATCGGAGGATGAATTTGCTAGAATTAACCATAGAAAACTGAAAGTATTCCTAGATGATGATTTATCTAATCGTATGTCAAAGGCGGCTTTAAATGGAAAGCTATATAAGGAAAAGCCTTTTGTATTTGGAAGTGATGCAAAGGAATTGTTTGATGATGACGATGTTACTGACGAGATGATCTTAGTGCAGGGTATTATCGATGTATTCTTTGAAGAAGATGATGGAATAATTCTTATGGACTACAAGACTGATAAGGTGGACGAAGATAATGAATTAGTGCTAAGATATGAAAAGCAATTAAAGCTATACAAAGATGCAATTGAGCATGCATATGATGTTCCGGTTAAGGAAGTGCTCATTTATTCATTTGCACTTGAAAGGAGTATAAATATATGTACGACAAATTAGTAGTAGAAACATTTTTGGAAAAGCAGTTACAGCTATTTCCTGAAAAGGTTGCAGAAGATTATGATGAGGCAGTAGAGTTTTTAGAGGACGTATGTGCTACAGTCTGCAAGAATAAAAAAGAGGTACTTGAATATCTTGAAGATGAAATGGATATCACTGGCATGAGCGAAGAAGAAATATTATCAGCCGAAGAAGTTTTCTCTATTTCTGATGGTAGATATCTTGTAGTAGAGGGTTAATATGAAGTTTTATAAGAAGTTATTACCTATCGCATTTGCGATATGCCTAGCGGTTAATTTTACTGGATGCACCATAGGAGATAAAGTAGTTTATTTTGATACATCTAGTGGATACAATACTGTGTTTAAAATCGGAGATTTTAAATGCTCTAAAAAGGAAGCTCTGGTTTATCTTTTAAATGAGAAAAACATATATGGATCTGTTGATGGAGTGAATCTTTGGTCAGAGGATTATGACACTGATACAATGACAAGCTCAATCAAAGATTTAACTATGGAACATTTGACAAGAGTATACATCTTAAATCTTTATGCAAGTGAGCAGGAAATAGAGCTTTCAGAATCAGAAAAAAACGCATGCTCAGATGCTGCTGAAGAGTACTATAAATCATTAAATTCGGCAGAAAAAAGTTTTACAAAAGCAAAGAAAAAAGACATCGAAAAAATGTATATGCGATATGCTTTGGCCTCTAAAGTATACGAAGAGTTAATGAACTCTGTTGATGAAGAAGTATCAGAGGATGAGGCTCGCGTAATGGAAGCATTTGTACTGTATGTTTCAGACGAATCCACAGCTGAAACTATCCAGGGAATGATAGATTACGGCTATACATTTGAAAGACTTGCATCAACATACACAGAGCTAGATTCTTACCAGGTTACCTTCGCAAGAGGAGAGTATCCTGAGGAAGTAGATGATGTAGTTTTCAATCTTGATACAGATGAAGTTTCAACAGCAATTGCTGCTGATGGAGGATATTATTTCTTCCAGTGTTTGGATAAGTATAACGAAGAATTATCAGAAGAAAATAAAACAGTAATCATTGAGAATCGCCGTAAGCAGGTGCTTGAAGATATTGTTTCTGATTTAGAGGATAGATATTTTTCTGATATGAATACAAAGCTTTGGGAATCCATAGACTTCCCAGAGGATTCTTCTGAATTGACAAGTGCAAGTTTTTTTGAAACTTTGAATAACCATTTTTAGATAATTCAAAATATAATCAACTTTCTATATATAATTGCAATTTGTACTAAAAAGAATTAATAATTTATATTTTATTAGTGATTTGGTAGAAAATTAATTGAATGTACTAGCAATTGTGTGAGTAAATGACTATAATAAAGGGCATATAAAAAATAATAATTGTTTGCTCATATAGGAGGGTGAAAAAATGGTAACAAATGCAAAGGTTACAGTTGACGATGTAAAGAAGTCAGCTGCATCTGCTGCTACAACTGTAAAGACTGCAGCAGCAAGCGCTAGTGAAGCAACTAAGAAAGCAGTTGCAGAAGTTAAAAAGGAAGCTACAGCAGCTAAGAAGACAGCTACAAAAGCTAAAGCAACAGCAACAAAGAAAGCTACAGCAGTTAAGAAAACAGCTACAAAGACTGTTAAGAAAGCAGCTGCTAAGTCTAAGAAGGCAGTAGTAACAACAGCTGTTGTTCAGTATCAGGATCGTGAATTTACAGAAGCTGAGTGCCTCAAGAAAGCACAGGCTCAGTTCAAGAAGGATTACAAGAAAGAGACTCTTGAAGAGCTCAACATCTACATCAAGCCAGAGGAGCGCAAGATTTATTATGTAGCAAACAAGGATCGTGTTGGTTCAGTAGATCTTTAATCCTAAATAATTTTTATGTCGTAGCACAAAGCTGTATCGTATATACGATGCAGCTTTTTTACGGTCATGCTACGTGGAGGAATGATGAAAAAAAGTTTATTCGCAGTGGCCTATTGGATATTTGTAGATATCCTTTTCCTGGCTATTATAGGAGTGTTTACAACACATCCTATTAATTGGTTTATCGCCATTTTAATTGTTGTGTTATGCAGTGTTTATAGTATTGTAAAATCTATTAAAGATACAGGCTATATAAAACAGACATTAGCGATACCAGAAAACAATCATAAACCAGTATATGATTACATTCGTGCTCTTGCGGTATTATTTATTATGTTTGTTCATGTGCTGGCTTTGGATTGGCCATATGCATCAGGTATGGCAGGAACTCCTTTATATGAAGCTTTAAATCTTATTAGATGTATTTCCGGGGTAGGAGGCAACTGTTTATTTTTAATGATATCAGGTGCATTGTTACTACGCTTTAAGGATGAAAATCTTTTGACATTTTATGGCAGAAGATTTACCAAGATAATAGTGCCTCTTGTAATATATTATTTTTATTATTTGTGGGAGTATAATGCGCAGCGCTATACATCATTTACAACTGCAATTTATAAAATAATTACTGCAGATTATTCTAAGGCGAATGTTCATCATTTTTGGCTTATATATGTAATCATTTCTTTGTATGTACTGGTACCGTTTTTACGATACATGCTTAAAGAATTGCCATACAAGAAAATGACTGCATTGATATTTGTTCTATACATATATTTTGTTCTTACAAAAGTAATTATCAATGAAAATGCCATGCCAATGAATTTTACATTCTGGCTTATGATTTTCTTAATAGGATATTGGTATAGCTTGGATGAGTCACGTAAATACGATAACATTGCAATGGTGGCTGGAGGAATTGCACTAATATTATTTGAAGTGGCAATACATATGTATCCACCTATGTCAGATGATTTGGCAGCTCATTATCCATATATGATAGTTGCATCAGTTGGCATAATGGCTTCATTCTTTAAGCTAGGTGATAAGCTTAAAAATATCTATCTGATAAGACTGATCAGTCAATATAGCTATGGCATTATCTTAGGGCATATGTTGGTGCTGGTTTTTGCAGTGAGAAAATATTGTTATGCATTTACCAGCTCGTTAATGCATAAAGGCATGGGATTTTTATTCCTTTCACTAGCTACATTAATGGGTTCTGTAATAATTGCCTATTTCATAGACAACATAACTGTTAAACCTATATCAGCTTTATTTGATATAAAAAAGAGTAAATAATTAACATGGCGGCTTTAACATATATCACACGTTTGACATATGTTAAAGCCTTTTTTATGCCCATATTAGGTGAATAATGCACAAAAATAATTCTAACAATTTGACCTATTTTTACAAAATGAACACTTTGAGCTCTAAATTGTATGTCAACCGATTGACATAGTATATGTTGCATGCTAATATCCAATTTGTAAACAACACACGAACCTATTTGAAGGAGGGTTAATTTTAATGAAGAAGAGGTTATTATCACTCATGGTGGTAGCTGCAATGTCAGCTTCACTAGTTGCTTGTGGTAGCTCAGATGGTGGTTCATCTGACGGTGCTTCAGGCTCAGGCGTATCAATCACAGTACTTAATTCAAAGACTGAGATTCAGACACAGTTCGAAGAAATGGCTGAAGCTTATGAGGAAGCTACTGGCGTACACGTAGAGGTATACAACGCTGATACTGATACAACAGTTGCATCTCAGGTAGCAACAAAGTATGCATCAAACGATCCATACACACTTACAATGGTTGATGCAAAAGATATTTATTCACTTGCTGATGATTATGCTTATGATCTTTCAAATGAAGATTGGGCTAGTCACACAACACTTGGTATCACAGTAAACGATAAGCTTGCTGGTTTCCCAGTTTGTGTAGAGGCAAGAGGAATTATTTACAACGCAGATGCAATTGAGGCAATTACAGGCGAGACATTTGATCCATCATCAGTTGCAACACTTGATGATTTCCAGGCTCTTTTAGATGAGCTTAAGGCTGGCGGAATGGAGACTCCAGTTGGTGTCCTTTCTGAGTATTGGTCGCTTGGCGCACATTACTTCGCAGAAGTATATGAGCAGCAGGAAGATCCAGATGCATTCGTTAACTCATTATTAGCTGGTGAAGCTGATCTTGGAAGCAACGAAAAGTTCAACGAGCTTATGGATACATTCGACACATTAATCGCTTACAACTATGCTAAGGGTTCAGCAGCAAACGCTGACCGTGAAGAGTCTTCAATGATGCTTGCACAGGGCGATATCGCATTCATGTTTGGTGGTAACTGGGATTGGTCAGTAATCAACCAGTACGATTACACAGAGAACATGGGAATCATGCCAGTACCTGAGAACACATCTGATGACACAAATACAAAGCTTGTTGGTGGTGGTTCTAAGTACTTCTTCGTAGATAACTCAGATGCTACAAGCGATGAGCAGAGACAGGCAGCACTTGACTTCCTTAACTGGTTAGTAAGTGATCCTGAAGGAAATGCATTCCTTACAGAGCAGTGTGCACTTGTTCCTGCATTCGACAACATCGATGCTTCAGCACTTGACCCACTTTCATTATCAGTTAAGTCTTATGCAGATGCAGGAAAGCTTATTCCTAACTACAACTACTTACCAGATGATCACATGACAGTTGTTGGTCAGGAAATCATGCAGAAGTATTTGGATGAGGCTATGACAAGAGACGAATTGGTTACAGCTGTAGAAGACTACTTCAAGACAGCAACACCAATTGAGCACTAAAATCATATATTTTTCCTAGCTTGCGAAGGAAAAACATATGACAGCGAGTCCTATTGACGAAGTCAATCAAAAATGGACGAGCTTCCTAGTTATTAAAAGGGGGCCAGCATTATAGCGGGCCCCATGTTTTTTGAAAGGGATAGAATTATGAAAACAAATACAATGAGCTATAAAATAAAGCAGTATTTGCTTTTTGCAGGTATATCAACAGTTATATTTGCCTGCGTGGTAATCATACCTTTCATTTATGGTTTATACTTAACACTTACCAGCTGGGATGGTGTTTCTCGTAACAAACCATTTGTGGGTATTCAAAATTACGTTAACGCATTTGCGGATTCAGGTTATTGGGTTTCATTAGGACGCACATTTATTTATTCAGCAATTGCAGTTGTACTTGTAAATGCTGTAGCTTTTATCATTGCCTATATGGTAACAAGCGGAATTAAAGGGCAGAATTTTTTCAGAGCAGGTTTCTTCGTACCAAACTTGATTGGTGGTATCGTACTTGGTTACGTTTGGAAATTTGTATTTAATAAAGCTTTTGTAGCATTGGGAAGCTTTATTTCATCAGGCAATGCTAAGTCACTCCTTGCAACAGAAAATGGGGCGATAGCAGCACTTATTATAGTTTCTGTATGGCAATATGCAGGCTATATGATGCTTATCTATGTTGCAGGTTTTATGAGTGTTTCAGAAGATGTTATTGAGGCGGCTAAAATTGATGGCTGTACAGGAACACAGTCAATCATTCACATATCAATTCCACTTATGACAGCGTCATTTGTACAGTGTCTGTTCCTTACAATCACCAGATGTTTCATGGTTTATGATGTAAACCTTTCATTGACAAACGGTGATCCATACGGTAGTTCAGCTCTTGCAGCTATGCACGTATACAATCAGGCATTCGTTAACAAAAACTATGGTACAGGCCAGGCTGAGGCTTTGATCTTGTTTGTTATCTGTGCAGTAATCGGTGGAATTCAAGTTTACGTTGGTAAGAAAGGGGAGGTGCAGGCATAATGGAAAATGAAGTAGCAGCTCGTAATAAAAAAATTAAACATGCCATTATGATTATCGTACTTACGTTATTATTTATTGCATTCGTATTCCCTTTCATAATGGTTATCTTGAACGTTTTCAAGGTTAAGGCTGATATTACAGCAAGTCCACTTGCTCTTATAGGTAAGCATGGATTTACACTTGAAAACTTCCCAAATGCTATCAAGAAAATGAATTTCTTTACAGTATTTGGAAACTCATTGTTCGTAACAATTCTTTCTACAATAGGAACTATCATTCTTTCATCTATGACAGCATATCTTATTGTTAGAAATAATTGGAAGGCTAACAAGATTTTATTTGTACTTATGATTGCATCAATGGTTATTCCTTTCCAGGTGCTCATGGTACCTCTTGTTTCCCTATATGGTGGAATTTTTGGTATTTTAAATCATAGAGTTACATTAATTTTTATGCACATAGGTTTTTCGCTTTCTATGGCAACATTTATGTTCCACGGAAGTATTCATACCAATGTACCAATTTCGTTGGAAGAAGCAGCTACAATTGATGGATGTAATAAATGGCAGATTTTCTCACAAATCGTATTTCCGATATTAAAACCTACAATCGCTACAGTAGCAATCATTGATGCTATGGCATTCTGGAATGATTATTTGCTTCCATCACTTGTACTTGGTAGAAAGGAATTATATACTATTCCTATTGCAACAAAGGTATTCTATGGGCAGTTTTCTACAGACACAGGATTAATTATGGCAGCACTTTTGCTTGCTATGTTACCTATCCTCATTCTTTATATTTTCTTACAGAGATATATTGTTGAGGGAATAACAGCGGGGGCTGTGAAGTAGGCAATTATAATGCTGCGTCTTCCCGTAAATATCCTTGTATGATAAGGGGGTTACAATGGCAACATTAAAAGATGTGGCAGCAGAATGCGGACTGACTGTCACCACGGTATCGAGAGTATTAAATAACAGAGGTTACATTAGCGATAAAACTCGTAAAAAGGTTTATGAAGCTATGGCTAAGCTTAACTATAGACCGAATGAGGTAGCAAGATCTCTATCGAAAAAAACAACTAATACTATCGGGGTCATTGTTCCTCATATTAGGCATCCATACTTTGCAGAGATGATAAGTAACATCGAAAATGCCGCTAGTAAGCATGGTTACAAGATTATTTTGTGCAACTCCAAGGGGAGAAACAATAAGGAAAAAGAGTATTTGGATATGTGCACGAGCAATAGGGTTGCAGGAATCATTCTTTTCTCTGGAAGTGTGGCAGTACAGGAATTTACGGATAGCAATATAGCACTTGTTACAGTTGAGCGTTTTGTTGAAAATGGAACAGCAGCTGTAGAGTGCGACAATAAACAAGGGGGAGAGCTTGCAGCACAGCATCTTATTGATTGCGGTTGCAAGAGACTTCTACACGTCAGTGGTATTTTGGACAACTCCATGCCAGCTGATGACAGAGCTCTAGGGTTCATAGAAGTCTGTGAAAAGAACGGAGTATTTTATAAGGTTGTTGCTACGAATATGGGGCAATATAACAGCCTTGATTATCATGATATGCTGGAAGGTGCATTGGAATATGACGAAGAAATCGATGGAGTCTTTGCCAGTTCAGATTTGATTGCTTCTCAGATTTTGCAGGTATGTTCCAAGCTTGGCAAGCGTGTACCTGAGGATATCAAAATAGTTGGATTTGATGATGTTATGATTTCTCAAATCACAAATCCACCAATCTCTACCATTCATCAGCCAATAAAAGAAATGGCTGAGGCGGCTGTTGATATGGTAATAGCAGCATCTGAAGGCAAGACAGTTCCTAAGCGAACATTGCTTCCAGTTACGCTTGTAAAGAGAGAAAGTACATAATATTTCAGCTCACATCAGGGTTTGATGTGGGCTGTTTTTTTGTTTTAAATAATTTATAATATCTCTAGTTAATTGAAAGGAAGTTATATTATGAGTGAAGAATTAATGGAGATGTTAGCAGAATCTCTTAATGCAAATGAATTTGTAAAATATAATCATATCGTTATGGACGATATTGAGTTGACAGGTGCCACCGCGCATATTGATATTGTGCCAGAAACACTTAATGTTCTTGGAATTGCCCACGGTGGAGCACAATTCACATTGGCAGATACTTGCGCTGCCTACACTGCAAGAGCAGATGGACGTCAGTACGTTACACAGCAGTCAAACTACTATTTCCTTAAAGGCGCCAAATCTGGACGTATTACAGCAAAGGGAAAAGTTGTAAAGCGTACTCGTAAGTTCTGTATCATTGATGTGGAAGTAACAGATGACAACGGCGAATTAGTTAGCAAAGGAACCTTCGATTATTACTGTGTTGCAGATCACCAGTAATGGGTTTATATGTACTAAAAATACCAAATGAGAGCTCGTTATAAAACAGATTTATAACGGGCTCTCATTTTCTTTAGGAGCTAGAAGTATTGAATTTATAGGCGTTCTCTAATATAATTCCTAACAACTTAACAGAAGGCAATTGTAAAGGGAGAGAGACATATGGCAAATGTAAGGAGCGTTTCTAATGATGAACTGGCAAAAATAAAAGAATTCATAGAAACAATAAAATTTGGTTCTGTTAGTATAATTATCCAGGATGGAAAAATAGTACAGATTGATAAAAGTGAAAAAATAAGAATTTAATATAGATATTAAATAAACTGACTAGACAACTAGAGGTTTAGAGCATGGTTCCATTAGCTGTGCTTTGGCCTCTAGTTGTTTTTTCATATAAAAAAATATTTTAAGAAAAGGAGACAAACAAATATGGGAAAGTTATTCACATCAGAATCAGTAACAGAGGGACATCCAGACAAAATTGCAGATCAAATTTCTGATGCAATCCTTGACGAGCTACTTGCTCAGGATCCATATTCAAGAGTAGCCGCTGAAACAACAGTTGCTACAGGACTGGCACTTGTTGTAGGCGAGATTACAACAAAAGCTTATGTGGACATTGCAAAAATTGCAAAGGATACAATCAGGGAAATCGGATATGTAAACAATGTGGATGGGTACAACGCGGATTCAATTGCAGTTCTTACATCAATCGATGAGCAGTCAGCTGATATCGCACTTGGTGTAGATAAGGCATTTGAATCAAAACAGGAAGGAGTAAAGGAAGATTTTGGAACAGGAGCTGGAGATCAAGGAATCATTTTTGGATACGCAACAGATGAGACGCCTGAATATTTACCACCTGCTATTTCGTTTGCTCATCGTCTTACACGTCAGCTTACAAAGGTTCGAAAGAATGGAACACTTCCATACCTTAGACCAGATGGAAAATCTCAGGTGACAGTAGAATTCGATGATGATAATAAAACAGTTAAACGAATTCATACTATTGTAATTTCAACTCAACACGCGGCAAATGTAACTTTAGAAAAGATTAGAGAAGATGTAATTAAATATGTTATTAAGCCAGTTATTCCAGAGGAGCTTTTGGATGAGGACACAATATATTATGTAAATCCTACAGGACGATTTGTAATCGGCGGACCACAGGGAGATGCAGGACTTACAGGTAGAAAGATTATTGTTGACACATACGGCGGCACCGGTCGACATGGTGGCGGTGCTTTCTCAGGAAAAGATCCTACTAAGGTCGACCGCTCCGCAGCATATGCAGCTAGATGGGTGGCTAAAAACCTTGTGGCAGCAGGTGTTGCAAAGCAGGTAGAGGTTGAACTTGCTTATGCCATTGGCGTAGCAAAGCCTGTATCTATTTCAGTTGATAGTTTTAATACGGGGGTAATCAGTGATGAAAAAATTGCAGAAATTATTGAAAATGTTTTCGATCTTAGACCAGCAGCTATCATCGACGCCCTTAATCTTCGTAGGCCAATCTACAAACAGACTGCTGCTTATGGACATTTCGGCAGGACCGATGTGGACCTTCCATGGGAGCATTTAGATAAAGTGAAGGAGATTAGAAAGTATTTAGAAAACGTAAAGGTTGACTTGGCTGTTCAGTATATTTCTGAAGCAAGGGAAGCTGTAACAATTTAAGAAAGGTAGATGAAATAATGGCTGGAAAAATAGGAAAGCATATAGCGATATATGGCAAAGGCGGAATTGGTAAATCAACAACTACATCTAATATAAGTGCAGCTCTTGCAGAGGCTGGTTACAGAGTAATTCAAATTGGATGTGATCCGAAAAGTGATTCTACAAATACACTTAGAGGAAATAACTACCTTCCAACAGTACTGGATAGTCTAAGAGAAGGAAATAAGATTCATTTGGATGATATTTCTGTTAAAGGATTTGGTGGAGTGCTTTGTATTGAATCAGGCGGGCCAGTTCCAGGAGTAGGTTGCGCAGGGCGTGGTATCAATGCGGCTGTAAATTTATTGCAGGAGCTAAATCTATTTGAGGAATTTAAGCCTGATTATGTTTTATACGACGTATTAGGTGATGTTGTTTGCGGAGGTTTTGCAGTTCCTATCAGAGATGGAATTACTGACAGAGCATATGTTGTTTCTTCTTCTGATTTTATGGCATTGTATGCAGCAAATAACCTTTTCAAGGCAATTAATAAATATGCTCCTACTGGTGGCGCAAAGCTTGGTGGAGTTATTGCAAACAGCATGAAGCCAGGCTATCACAGAGAGATAGTTGATGACTTTGTGGCAAAGACTGGCACAAGCATTGCCGGCTATGTAAATCGTTCACTTGATGTTCAGCAATCTGAGCTTTATGGAAAGACAGTTATCGAGGCAAAACCAAACAGTGCCCAGGCAGATATTTATAGAAATCTTGCAAAGTATATTGCTGAAAATGAAGATCTGGTAGTACCAAATCCTCTTGGTTCAGCAGAGCTTAGAGATTGGGCTAGGTCCTGGGGAGACCGTATATACGATATTGAAAATGGTGTTGTAAATGGAGTGGCTGAGGCTATTTAGCATTTAGGTAAGGAGGAGATTTTATGAGTTTTTTGGAAGATAGAAAAGCCCTTACCAGAGAAAAAAGATTAAGTGCATTAAGTCATTTTCACGGAACACTTGAAGGTCTTATTGATGAAACCTCAGGTACGGAAATCAAACAACGAGTAAGGACTTATTCTCAAATCCATGTGGATGAAACTATATATGCATTTGATGTGTTATCTAAGATTGAGGATGCTGCAATAATTGTGAATGGTGCAATTGGCTGCGCAGCCCTTGGAATAGGACAGGACCAGGAGCGGGACTTCTCATGGTTTTCTACAAATCTTGTGGAAAGAGACACAATTCTTGGTGGTGATGATAAGCTTCGTGAAGCAATTCTTAGGGCTAATGAAGAAAAGCATCCAAAGGCTATTTTCATAATAGGTACTCCAGTTGTTGCTATAAATAATGATGACATTAATTCGGTAATTCTGGAGCTTGAAGATGAAATAGGTATTCCAATCATCAGCATATACACAGATGGTTTTAAATCCAAAACACCAGTAACAGGATACGACATTGTGACACATAGTTTGTTGAAGTATCTGGTGGATAAGAATGTAGACCTAAAGGAAGATTTTATAAACATCATTTCCTTTTCAGAAAACATTGAGGACGTGGCTTCCATCGCAGTCATATTCAATGATCTGAATATAAAGTTTCAAGTGCTTCCGAGATTTTCAAGTGTAGATGAAATTAGAAAAGCATCGAAGGCCAGGGCAACTATTGTACTTAATCCTGATGAGGGACACTATCTGGCAAGAGAGCTGGAGGAGGTATATGGGGTGCCTTACATAGAAAGTGATGCACCTATAGGTTTTAGAGGAACAAAAAACTTTTTACAAAAACTAGGAAGCTTCTTAAATATCGATGAGCAGGTTGTTGCGTACATTGATGTGGCGGAAGAAAAAATATCAGAGCAATTTGTTAGCAATATTCTAGAGAATAAAAGAGTTTTTGTGGATGCTTCACTAAGCAAAGTGTATGGCTATGGTAGATTGCTTACAAATCTGGGTGGACAAGTAGTAGGTTTTTCTTCTCCATATGTTGATTTGGAAAATAGAAAGCAGTTAAAGAGATTTGATTTTCTAAATAAGAATGCAATAGCAATTATTGGAAATGGTCAGCAGTTTGAGAAAGCTAATGAGCTAGAAAAGAACAATATTGATATTTACTTCAGCGAGAACGTAGGTAACTCATTTGTCACCGATGAAGGTGCTATAGTTGTATCTACTAGAAATAGAGTTACATATGGCTTTGAAGGTGTGGACGTTATTATTGCTTCTGTAAGAAGAGCACTTAGGCTTCAAGGAAAAAATGGCAATAAGAGCAGCTACAAAGAAAGTTTTAAGCGACGCAGTGGTAACTGGTATGTAAAGCAGGAGGTAAGCTAATGTCAAATGTTATTAAGAATCCAAGAAATGGATGTGCACTACATGGTGCTTTGCAGACAGTACAGGAAATTGACGGAGCAGTTCCTGTTGTTCATGCAAATGCAGGCTGCGGAGTAATAAACTATCTTGCCAATAAAACAGTGGGAAATGGAGTCAGTAGATACAGCGGATTTGCTACTCCAGGTACTGCCGTACAGGAAAGACATGTTATTTTTGGTGGAGCTTCAAGACTTCGTGAACAAATCA
Source organism: Pseudobutyrivibrio ruminis (assembly GCF_015057245.1). Classification (GTDB taxonomy): domain Bacteria; phylum Bacillota; class Clostridia; order Lachnospirales; family Lachnospiraceae; genus Pseudobutyrivibrio; species Pseudobutyrivibrio ruminis_E. The sequence goes on along the minus strand of NZ_SVET01000003.1, from coordinate 42,247 downwards.
AAAATACAATTAAGGTTGTGAATGGAGATTTATATGTCATTTTAAACAGCTGCGAGTCTGCGATGGTAGGTGATGACGTGGATGCCATGACCAGAGAAATTGTAGAGCAAGGGGCGCCAGTAGTTGATACTCTAATAGCAGGTTTTAATGGCGGTAGTCACTTTGGATACGAGCATGTTATTTACGATATATTAAAGTCCATTGACGGAGTGAAGAAAAATGAGCAAAACACTGATGAAAAGCTTATTAATATCTTTGGGATAGTTCCTGATAAGGATCCATATTGGCAGGGAAATCTAGAGGAAATCAGAAGAATTTTCGAAGGGGTTGGTTTAAAGGCAAATCTTATCTTTGGAGTATATGGAGGAGTAGAAGATTTGGTAAATGCTAAAAATGCTGTGGCTTCAGTTGTCTTTAGCAGATGGGGAGAGCTTCCAGCAAAACTTTTAAAGGAAAGATTTGACGTACCATACATTAGTTTTAGTTCATTACCTAGCTTTGTTAGTGATGAAAGAGAACTTATTGAGAAGGTTTCTGAATATACCAAAATAGATTCAGATGCTAAGGAAAATTTTCTAGAGAGGGAGGAGAGATACGAGAAGAATTATCTTTCAAGAATCAGAGATGACATTATCGAATATGACCTTGGAAAGAGAACACTCATTGTAGGAGATGAGGAGCAGGTGATTCGATACGGAAAGTTTTTCAGGCAGGTGTTTGGTGCAAGAATTGTGGGAGCAGTTCTTACAGATGCGTTAAAGAAGGATGAGGAGCATAAGACAGATAATTCTGAGATTCTTGAAGCCATAGCAGAAAAAATTTATATCACATCAGATGAGAAGGACATTGAGGATATTATAAAGAGAAGCGGTGCAGAGGTTGTAATTGGAAGCTCGCTCGAGAAAAAGATTACAGAATCAAATAATGTTTCACTGCTTGAGTTTAGCTATCCAATTTATCACAGAGCAATTCTCAATCAGACTACAGTAGGTGTGAGAGGCGCAGTAGAATTTGTAAGTGATTATATTACAACAGTAAAGCAGGCTGAAAAGGAAAAATCTGAGGTGCTTCACGAATACTTAAAGCAGCTGAAGAATCAGAATATCTGGCAGGGACACTCTTCTAAAAAGGGGCAGGTGAAACAGATAAATCTTGTTTCTGAATTGGTATCGAGAGAATCTATATAGGCATACAGGAGGTAGACTAATGAAGAAATTGAAAAATATATTGTTTGCGGCTATAGTTGGTACTTTTGTTTTATCAGCTGTAACAGCTTGTGGAAGTTCAGCAGACAATGTAGTGGACAATAAAGAGAAAGAAATCACAGCTTCCAGTGACGGAGCGCGAGAAGTAAATATCGGATTTGTTGATACTTCTGGTGCAAATATCTTACTAGGCAGCGAAGGAATTGCCAGAGACAATGGATATTTTGAGGAAGAATTTGAAAAGATTGGGGTAAAGGTAAATCTTGTCCCTATGTCGGGAGCAGGTCCTGCTATAAACGAGGCATTGGCTTCTGGTAGCCTTGATATTGGAATCCTTGGAGATGTTCCAGCTGTAAATGGAAAGTCAAACGGAATTGATACAACAGTAATTGCTTTTAATGGTTTGAATAATTTTATAGTTATCTCTGCAAATCCTGATTCAGGAATCGATTCAGTAAAGGATTTGAAGGGCAAAAAGGTAGCAACTCAAAAGGGTGCATTTATGCACAGATTGCTTTTATACGCCCTTGAAGAGCAAGGACTCACTATTGATGATATCGAATTTGTTCCAATGACGAGTCAGGATGCTTTGGCAGCTCTTGAGACAAAGAGTATAGATGCAGCTGTTGTCCAGCCTAACGATGTGACATACAGACTTTCTAGGGAGAATGGATTTAAAGAAATCTTATTTAGCAATAACCACGAAGGCTGGGCAGCAGGTTCTATTACTGAAATTAGAACTGAGTATTTAAATTCTAATCCAGATGTTGCTGTAGCATTTCTCAAGGCACTTCTCAGAGCTAATGAGTACATCGAAGCTAATGAAAATGCTTTAAAGGACCAGTGGATTGCAGCAGGTTATGCAGCAGACAGCTATGATTATGCTTATCCAAACCATGACAATTATTCAAGTATTGAAGCAACAGATGATGTTATTGAAAATGCTAAAAAGACACTGGCATTCCTTCAAGAAAATGATTTATCTGATGGGGATTTTGATGTAGATGCCTGGTATGACCTTTCATATTATGAAAAAGCTAAGGCAGAGTTTGAAGGTAGTAAGTAATAAAGCAAAATAGGAGAAAAAATGAGCACTATAAAAGACAGATTATATAACGAGCTAAAGTTTAAAGCTAAAGTAAATGTAGATGGAATAAAGGTTGATCCAAAGATTTTTAAGAATCTAGATTTAGGTGGTAAATATCAGGAGCAGATTCATGCATTATTTGAAATGGACCATGTGGCTCATCCAGAGGTTCTGTTCCCTTGCAATTTTACATCACCAAGTGGACTTCGCTATTCATTTTCATGGGATCCTAGATCTAGCGTTGAGATTAAATATATTAATGATCAGTTTGTATTGTTCGACAATGGGGTGGAGAAATTCCCAATCGAGTTTGATCACAGACCACAATACTATAGTAAGAAAACATCTGATGGAACAGAAATGTCTCACGTAGCTACATATTCAAATGGTGTTGTAAGTATTGCATATAGTAATGAGTGTTCACTTAAGGAAAAAGGTTTGGACTGCTTGTTCTGCAATGCCAATGCTACAAAAGATACATACGCTGAAAAGGAGAACATTCAGTGGAAGAATCCAAGACAGATTGGTGAGACAGTTGCAGAGGCATTTAGACTCGGTGAAGGAAGACACGTGAATCTTACAGGTGGCTTTGTACCAGAACGTCGAGAGGTAGATTACTACATTGATGTAGCTGAGGCCATTCAGGATGAGACTGGTCTTGAAGACTTTAACGGAACAGCTGTTATTGGGGCTCCTGCTGATTTATCTGTAATCGAAAAATATAAAGAGGCTGGATTTAGAACACTTGCTATTCAGCTTGAAGTATGGGATGAAAACTATTTCAAAGTTATTTGCCCAGGAAAAGAAAAAGAGTGTGGCGGAAGAGAAAACTGGATAGCTGCGCTTGATAAGGCGGTATCTGTATTTGGACGAGGCAAAGTGAGAACAGGATTTGTTGCTGGAATTGAGCCCAAGGAAAGAACTCTTGAGGGTGTCGAAATTCTTACTAAGAAAGGTATTATTTGCTTGACAAATGCATGGTGCCCGAATCCAGGTTCAAAGCTTGAGGGACACAGAACACCTACACACGAGTGGCACTATGATTTAGCGCAGAAGACATATCTGCTACATAAACATGCAGGAATTACTTATGAGCAGTATTTGGATGTTTCGCCATCTCCAGATTTCTTAGTACTTGATTTCTATAGAATTGAAGAGGAAAGACTACCTATTTTCAACGAGGAAAGGATTGAAAGAAAGAAGGAGAATGAGACTGCCGTAGCTGTATAGGAGGACATGTATGAGTAACAAGCTTAAAGATGCTAATGTTAGTTTTATAATCCCGCTTTTGATTGTTCTGGCTTGGTTTTATGCCACTACAATCAATAATATGTCAGGAGCTATTTTGCCAAAGATTAGTGATGTTTTTACTGCGTTTAGTAATCTTACTCAAAAGGGGCAGCTACAGCAAGATATTATTGCAAGTTTACTAAGAGTAATTCAAGGATATGTAATTGCATCATTGCTTGGAATTTCATTTGGCGCATTGGCAGGAATGATTCCTTTTGTTAGAAAGCTTATATTACCAGTAGCAACAGCAATTCGACAGGTACCAATCATTGCTTGGATTCCACTTATTATTCTATGGTGCGGGATTGGCGAATTATCAAAGGTTGTTGTTATAGTTATCGCAGCTACATTCCCTGTTATGATTAATACCATGAGTGGTGTTTCATCTACATCAGATTTGTTATTAGAGGTTGCCAGTCTATATAAATTAGGGAAATGGGAAACTTTCGTAAAGGTGTATTTACCCAATGCTCTTCCATCGATTTTAGTAGGATTAAAGCTAGGTATGGGAGCCTCATGGATGGCTGTGGTGGCCGCGGAGATGCTTGGTGCTTCATCAGGAATTGGATATCGATTAAATGATGCTAGAAGTATGCTTAAGTCAGATCAGGTAATCCTTTGCATTTTTTTAATTGGTTTCATCGGTATAGGAACTGATTGGCTTTTATCTAAGTTTTTTAAGAAGATTACACCATGGGAGAGTAATAAATGAAAAGAGTAGCAATAGTAAGCGCAATGGATGAGGAAACTGAGTACATTCATGAGTATCTAAGTAATAGAGAAGGGTGGTCAAAAACAAAGGAAAATCTATATAGGAATGAAAAGAAGGATATAGATATTTATATAAAGGTTCTGGGCGTGGGAAAAGTAAATGCAGCATATAATACAGCAGATGTTATTAGTGAGTTTAATCCTGACTTTATCGTAAATATTGGTGTTTCAGGTGGACTTGCTCCAAATGCAAAGAGAGGCACAGTTGCCATTGGAAAGAGTTATGTGCAGACTGATTTTCATCCATATATTGAGGATAATTATCCAATAATCAAAGATACCGAGGATTGGATTATAGATGGACTTGAAAAATCTGCAAAAGATAAGAATTTCGATTATATTACAGGAAAGCTTGCTACAGGAGATTTCTTCTTAAGTGATGAAAAAGAACGACAAAACATTATCGATACTTATAATCCAGTATCTTTTGATATGGAAACAGCAGCCATAGCTCAAGTGGCTACTGCAAAAAAAGTTGAGTTTGCAGCACTTCGTATTTTTTCGGATTTGGCCAATAACGAGTCTATTTCGATTATCGAAAATAAGAAGGCAAATAATAGTAATCAAAAAGAAATAGACAAGAAATTAAAAATCAGACCTACAGAACTTCTGGTTCCGTTTTTAGAGGGAATTGGCTGATAGATAATTAGGAATCTACTAAAAAAGGAGAACAGCCATGAGCAATAAGGATAAAAACATTATAAAAATTCATAATCTAAACAAGGAATTCGTTGTAAATAAAAATCCTCTAAGAGTATTGAGTGACATTAATCTTGAAATTAAAGAAGGTGAATTTGTCACTATTGTGGGACATTCGGGCTGTGGGAAAAGCACTTTGCTTAAAATTATGTGCGGATTAGTAGATTACGAGGATGGAACTGTTGAAAGAAACGGTCATCCTGTAGAAGGGCCAGGTCCAAATTGCGGCATGGTATTTCAGGATCATAGATTACTTCCATGGCTAAAAATCAAAGATAATGTAGGATTTGGATTAAAGAATATTTCTAAGGAAGAGAAAGAAAAAACAGTACTAAGTCATCTTAAAATGGTTGGGCTAGAGGGATTTGAAAATAGTTATCCTGCTCAGCTTTCAGGAGGAATGAGTCAAAGGGCAGCTATAGCAAGAGGTCTTGCAAATAATCCAACTATCCTTCTGTTGGATGAACCTTTTGGTGCATTAGATGCACTTACAAGGATTCAGATGCAAAAGGAGATTTTAGAAATTCAAAAAAAAGAAAAGACTACTATGGTAATGGTTACACACGATATTGATGAGGCGATTTATCTAGGAGATAGAATCGTGGTAATGTCTGCGCGTCCGGGAGAAATAAAAGAAATAATAGAGACAGATCCGGTGGAATCAAAAAAACGTGGTAGTGTTAAATTTGCAGAGTACAAGAAAAAGATATATGCCTATTTCTTTGAAGACTCAGATGTAGATTATGAAATTGAATATGTGATTTAGTGTTAATTACAAATTGAAATATAAGCTAAGCAACATAGATTATTTAATTAAAATTCTCTTTCTTATAAGCGCTTGATTCTATACTTCTAAGGAGTTATAATAAAAGTACTTCCACAGAAGTATAGGAGAGAAAATGAATAAAATCACTTTATATCATGGCTCAGATAAAATTATATCTGAGCCTAAATGCAATTTAGGAAAAAAATATAATGACTACGGCCAGGGATTATATTGTACAAAACATATAGAGCTTGCAAAAGAGTGGGCTGTGGATGAAGGCAGAGATGGCTTTGTTAACATCTATGAAATAAATTTAGCAGGATTGAAAATACTTGATTTAAATAGCGATAGTTACAGCATTTTACATTGGCTGACAGTTTTACTTGAGCATAGAAATATTAGTGTTAATACTCCAGTTGCGATAGATGGCTTGGAGTATTTGAAAGAGCATTATCATGTAGCCTTAGATGATTATGATGTAATAATAGGCTATCGAGCTGATGATTCATATTTCTCTTTTGCAAGGGCTTTTATATCAAATTCTATTAGTGTATCTCAGCTTCAGAAGGCAATGTATTTAGGCGAATTAGGAATACAATATTTTGTTAAAAGTGAAAAAGCATTTTCAAAGCTCAAATTTATTGAAGCCATTCCAGTTGATTCAGCGGAGCATTATTCAAATAAAGTTTTAAGAGATTCCAATGCACGAAAAAACTATAAGAGAATTACAGAATCTGTTGATAAAAATGGAACATTCTTATTAGATCTTATGCGAAAGGGGTAAGGTTATGACATATTCGTATAATCAGGTATATTTGAATGATGCTATGAATAATATGGCCGAAGCATTTGAAATAGCAGCTCATATTTATAAATTCAATCTCGATTATTTTTTACAGATTTTTATAATTTCTGGTATTGCATCCCAGTTTGAAAAAGGAAATCCTAAATATATAGCAGGTAAATCTGGAGCAGAATTAGTGGCAGATGCTGTAATACTTACAAATGCTTCCGAGGTTAAATTGCCAGAAACATCTTTTATAAATATATCTGAGGAATATTGGACTGGTTGGGTGACTGCTTATTATCAGTGGATTTCAGGTAAGACCTTTAAAGAGATTCAGCAAATAATTAGTATGTCTGAATTAAAAAATAAATATAACCCTTATCATGAAATGGATGAGATGCAGATAGTAGATTATATTCAATCAAAGGCAGATAAAACTAATGCTGTTAATCGTCTTCAGATGTATCGAAAGAAGTTAGGCTTATCTCAAAGTGAACTAGCTACTGAAGCAGATGTTAATCTAAGAACATTGCAACAATACGAAATTGGAGCAAAAGATATACACAAAGCTTCAGTCTCCACCATTGCTTCACTTGCGAAGGTATTAAAATGCGATATAAAAAATCTATTATAAGCAAAGTCCTATTGACCTGATAGGTAATTATAATTATAGTAAAAGCAAACTTTATCCTAGGGTAGAGTTTGCTTTTTTGTATGAGGGTAATGTTATGTTTGTAGTTTCACTAAATCATAAGAAAGCTAATGCTCAGTTTCGCGAAAAGCTTTCCTTTGATGAGGAAAAAAAGCTAGTCTTTTTAAAAAAATTAAAAGAGATAGGATTTGAGGAGTGCATCTACTTAAGCACCTGTAATCGCTGCGAAGTATATGGTGTGGGAAAAGCATCGAAGGTTATAGCGGTCCTGGCAGAAATGGCTGGCGTAGATATTGATGAACTGAAAGAACAACTGTTATTTTTTGATGGAAATGGCGCTGTATCACATTTGTTTCATGTAGCTGCAGGATTCGATTCTATGGTTCTTGGAGAAGATGAAATCTTGCGTCAAATAAAAACTGCTTATAAATATTCTAAGGATAACGGATATACGGATTATCAATTAAACACCATTTTTCAAGCAGCTATTAAATGTGCCAAAAAGATAAAGACAAGAACTAGATTATCTAAGACATCAGTATCTATAGCATCTCTGGCAGCTACCAAGATTCATCATTACAAGCCAGGTATGAAAAAAGTAATGATTATGGGGGCAACAGGTGATACTGGTAATAAAGTAATGCTTAATCTTTTATCCTACGGCGATTGCCAGATTTATGCTACAAAACATATTCATCATATTAGCAATCCTAATGCAAGGTCCATTCCTTATAGTGAAAGATATGATTACATCAAGGATATGGACGTAATTGTTTCTGCAACAAGAGGCCCACATTACACAGTTACCTATGGTCAGCTAAAGAACATTCAGCTTGATGATAAGGAGCGCTTGTTTGTGGATTTAGCAGTTCCTAGGGATATGGATGAAGATATTGTAAATATCAAAGGTAGTAAGCTTATTACCATAGATGATTTTACAGCTATTGCAAAAGAAAATAATAAACTCAAATCCAAGGAAAAGGAAAGTGGAGAATCTATTATCGAGGATGAAATGGATTCCTTAATAAAGGAGCTTACATTCCATGATAATAGAGAAGTCTTTGAAGATATGAAAAAATCTCGCAAAGAAGACTTTGAGCACTTTGTATACAAGTTTAAGGACTTGGCTACATCAGAGGAATTTGAGAGTTTTATAAATGTTTTAAATAAGATGCAGGAAGTGGAAAATGAGACGATTTAGAAGATTAAGACAGACAAAAGAAATGAGAAGCTTCGTTAGAGAGCACGAAGTAAGTGTGAAGGATTTAATATATCCAATGTTTGTAATAGAAGGAGATAATATAAAAAACGAAGTTCCTTCAATGCCAGGCATTTATCAGTATTCATTGGATAGGATTGATGAGGAATTGGACAGAGTAATGGCTGCAAAAATACCGGCAGTTTTATTGTTCGGAATTCCAGCGCACAAGGATGAAAAGGGCTCAGGCGCATATGATGATAATGGCATCACTCAAAGATGCATTAGACATATCAAAGATAAGTATCCTTCAATTATCGTAATTGCGGATGTGTGCCTTTGCGAGTACACTTCCCATGGTCACTGCGGATTAGTATGTGACGGTCATATTTTAAATGACGAGACATTACCTTTACTTTCGAAAATGGCTGTTTCTATGGCAAAAGCAGGAGCAGATATTGTGGCCCCATCAGACATGATGGATGGCAGGGTCGCTGCTATTAGAAAGGCCCTTGATGAAGAAGGCTTTATCGACACACCAATTCTTAGCTACAGTGCAAAGTTTGCCTCAGGATACTATGGACCATTTAGAGATGCAGCAGGATCAGCACCACATTTTGGAGATAGAAAATCATATCAGATGGACCCAGCCAATGGCAGGGAAGCAATGCGTGAAATAGAGGATGATTTAGAAGAAGGGGCAGATATGATTATCGTAAAGCCAGCCTTGGCTTATCTGGATATTATGAAAGAAGCAAGAGAATGCTTTGATGTTCCATTTATCACCTACAACGTCAGCGGTGAATATTCTATGGTAAAAGCAGCTGCAGCAAATGGCTGGATTGATGAAAAGAGAATCGTTCTTGAAAACATGATTGCCATGAAAAGAGCAGGAGCAGATAGAATTATCACATATCACGCACTGGACGTTGCTAAGTTTTTGGAAGAAGAGGAAGCATAATCATGGGTACAAAATCAGAAGGTTTATTTAACGATGCAAGAACTGTCATACCTGGCGGAGTCAATTCACCAGTAAGAGCTTTCAGGGCAGTAAACAGAGATCCTCTTTTCATTCGAAATGCAAAGGGAAGCCATATATTTGATGTAGATGGAAATGAATACGTAGATTATGTATGCTCTTGGGGACCAATGATTTTAGGTCATGCATATGCACCGGTCATTGCGGCAGTGAAGAAGGCTTGCGACAATGGTCTTTCTTATGGAGCACCAACTGAAAATGAAACAGTATTAGCAAAGCTTATTCTTGAAGCTGTTCCATTTATGGACAAGGTTCGTCTTGTAAATTCCGGTACTGAAGCAGTAATGAGTGCCATTAGAGTGGCAAGAGGCTACACAGGTAAAGATAAAATAATCAAATTTAGAGGTAATTATCATGGTCATAGCGATGGCCTTTTAGTAACGGCAGGTTCTGGTCTTCTTACAGAATCAAATCCTGATTCAGCAGGTGTTCCGAAGGGCTACACAGCAACAACTCTTTTGGCTGATTACAATGACAAGGATTCAGTGGAAGCCTTATTCAATGCCAATAAAGGGGAGATTGCAGCAGTCATAGTGGAGCCTGTTAGTGCCAATATGGGTGTTGTACCTCCAAAGGAAGGATTTCTCGAGTTTTTACGTGATATTACAAAAGTCAATGATGCTTTGCTTATATTTGATGAAGTTATCACTGGATTTAGGCTTTCATATGGAGGAGCCTCAGAGTACTTCGGTATTGAGCCGGATATGATTACCTTTGGTAAAATTGTAGGTGGTGGAATGCCACTGGCTGCCTATGTAGGTACAAAGGAAATAATGGATGTGGTTGCTCCAGTTGGAAGTGTATATCAGGCTGGAACTTTATCTGGCAATCCTATTGCTGTTACAGCAGGCATTGAGCAGCTCAAGGCATTAAAGGCAGACAAGGACATTTATAAACGTATAGACGATTATGCAAAGAAGCTTGAGGAAGCCTATAAAAACAATGGTGTTCCGGTAAACAGAGTAGGTTCTTTACTTTCTCCATTTTTCACCACTGGAGAGGTAAACAGCTATGACGACGTTTTGAAATGTGATACAGATGAATTCGCAAAGTATTTTAGAAACATGCTATCAAATGGAATATATGTAGCACCAAGCCAATTCGAAGCGATGTTTATTTCAGATGCTCATACTGCGGAGGATTTGGAAAAGACTATTAATGCTATAAACAATAGTATTTCAAAGAATTAAAGGATTTTCTAGGAAAACAATTGAATAAGAAATAAAAAACTATGGCTGGTTATAGAAATTATCTATAACCAGCCATAGTTTTTTGTTAATACTCAAATGGCAGTTTTGTATTGAATATTACCTACCTGTTCTGCTAATATCCTATCAACCTAGTAGATAAGTAGTTTGAAAGGAGAAAATGATATGGCGGATATAACAGTAGGAAGAAATCAAGTGAAAAATGATGATATTGTTACAACATCAAAATCTCAGATTTCGGATTTGTGGAAGAAAGAGGATTGGTTGACAATTTGGATTGGAGCAATCCTCATCGCAGTAGCAGCAATAGCAGTACTTACGGGAGCTTTTGATTTTAGTGCAGCTAAGTTTTCTACATGGGGAAACGGAGTGAGTGTAGTTGAACAGCTTTCTACAGGAAGTTTTTGGATTTCATTAGTTCGAACATTTCTTGTTACAGGAGCACTTTTTACTGCTGGAGTTAAGCTAAAGGGTGAATCAGTAAAGGATTATATTCCAGCATATTCTGTATTATTTATTCTGGCAATTCTTGTTAGATTTATTTCAGCAGAGTATACACTCAACAGATATTTAGAGTGGGCTTTCTGGGCACTTATTGTTGGTCTTGTTATCTCAAATACAGTTGGAGTTCCACAATGGCTTAAGCCAGCTGTTCAAACAGAATACTATATTAAGGCAGGCCTTGTAGTAATGGGATTTTCTGTATTGTTTTCTAACATCATCAACTTTGGACTGTACGGTCTTGGCATAGCATGGATAGTTACTCCAGTTGTCATTATCTTTATGTGGTTTTTTGGAACAAAGGTATTAAAGATTGACAATAAGCCATTAGTTATCACACTTGCGACTGCAACATCTGTTTGCGGTACATCGGCAGCAATAGCAGCAGGTGCTTCATCAAAGGCAAAGAAAACAGATCTTTCTCTTGCAGTTTCAATTTCAATAATCTTTACAGTAATCATGATGGTATTCGAGCCAATTTTGATAAAGGCTACAGGCCTTGGAGAGCTTATGGGAGGTGCTCTTATCGGCGGAACAATTGACTCAACAGGAGCTGTTACAGTAGCAGGAACTGCACTTGGAGAAACAGCACAGACAGCAGCAGTACTTGTAAAATCTATTCAGAATATTCTTATTGGATTTATCGCATTTGCGGTAGCAATTTTCTTCTCTACAAGAGTGGAAAATGGAGATGGAAAAACAAATGTTTCGGCAGCAGAGATTTGGTATAGACTTCCAAAATTTATCTTGGGCTTCTTTGCAGCATCTCTTATTGCATCATTCATTTTCCTTCCTGCAGTAGGTAGTGAATCTGTTTCAAGTATCAATGGAGTTCTTGATCAATACAAGAATTGGGCATTTGTTCTTGCATTTACAAGCATTGGACTAGATACAAACTTCAGAGAAATTAAGGAACAGTTTAGGGGAGGAAAGCCACTGGTTCTTTATATAGTAGGACAGTTGTTTAATATCCTTCTTACATTTATAGCAGTATATGTACTTCTTTCTGGAAAAATTTTCCCTATTCCAGTATTGAACTAACTTTTTAGGAGATGATAAATATGAAATCTACATTGAAAAAAATTATAAAAATAATAGGAATCATATTTATGATAGGAGTGGTAGCTGTAGTGCTATATATTATGGCAAATGGCATTGGACTAATTGATAGTTTGGACTTTGGCGCAGGTGCATATTATTATGCTGACATTCCACAGTTTTCAAAGTATGTAAATGGGGAGCATTTTAAATCAGCTTTTCCAATGTGGATTCATATTGTTTTATTTTTAATCTGGGGTGTAGCAATGTATAAGTTATGGAGTTGGCTTGATAAAAAGCTATAATCTTATAGAGAAGGTTGTGCTATGGAAAATATAAATGATTTCAAAAGTTGGATTATATTTTTGATAATAGTAATTATTGCTGTGGTGTCTAACGTGTATACCTGTAAAAGTAATGGATCGAAAGAAATTGACAAATCATCAAAAAGAAAATAGTATATTATAGCCTACCAATTTGATAGGAGAACTTCAAAGCAGATGTTATAACATCTGCTTTTGTGTTGTTTAATGAGGTATTTTATGAGAGAAATCACATTTGAACAGCTTACAAAGCTTGATAAAGATAAATACATGCTGGTTGATACCAGAAATGAAGGAAGCCTGAAATATGGCATGATTCCTGAGGCAATAAGCATCACCCATGAATTATTTGAAGTTGATTTAGATAGCGTAATGTCCAAGCTAGATAAATCAAAGCAGATTGTTTTATATTGCACAAGAGGTCAGGTTTCAATAGATGATGCAGGACTTCTTACAGAGCAGGGCTTTGATGCTGTCAGTCTTAAGGGCGGATACAACAGCTACCTTTCATACATGATGGATAAGCAAAACTCAGAGGCAGACGATGAGCTTAAGGAGCAGAGAGCAGAAATAGAAAAGAGTATTCGAAAGAAGTTCCACAAGAGCTTATTCTCCCCATTTGCCAGAGCTTGCAAGGAGTATGAGCTTATAAAAGAAGGAGACCATATCGCTGTTTGTATTTCAGGTGGTAAGGATTCCATGCTGATGGCAAAGCTTTTCCAGGAAATTCAAAGGCATCAAAAGGTTAATTTTGAGCTTACCTTCCTTGTTATGGATCCTGGATACAGTGAGGTAAATCGTCGCCTCATTGAGAGCAACGCAAAGCTTATGGGAATACCAATCGTTATCTACGAAAGCGATATTTTCGATGCCGTAGATACTGTTGAAAAGAATCCATGCTACTTGTGTGCTAGAATGCGCCGAGGTCACTTATATTCAAAGGCAAAGGAATTAGGGTGCAACAAAATCGCCCTTGGTCATCACTACGACGATGTTATCGAAACAATCCTTATGGGAATGCTTTACGGAGCTCAGATTCAGACAATGATGCCAAAGCTTCATTCCACAAACTTTGAAGGCATGGAATTGATTCGTCCACTTTATCTTGTTAGACAGGATGATATTATTGCATGGCAAAGATACAACGGATTACACTTCCTTCAGTGTGCATGTCATTTCACAGAGACATGTGACAGCTGTTCAGTAGATGGTACAAGCGCTTCAAAGCGTCTTGAAACAAGAAATCTTATTGCAGAGCTAAAGAAGGTTAATCCTTATGTAGAGTCGAATATCTTCAGAAGTGTTGAGAATGTAAATCTTGCTACTGTAATAGCTTACAAGCAGGATGGAGTAAAGCATCACTTCCTAGATGACTATGATAAATAAAATAGTACGTAAATACGGTAGTATTAAGAGTAAAGAGCTAGCTATAAATATGATTTATAGCTAGCTCTAATTTTATTTAGGAACTAGCTATATTGAAGTAGAATCCAGCATCTGTTATTATCCTATCAACCTACTAAGTGAGTAGGTAGATGTAGGAGGATGTATAAAATGTCTAATGTATTATTATCTCCTCAGGAGGAGAGGATTGAAAAAAATAAGGGAAAAGTAAAATTATTCGGTCGTGAACAACGTATATACGATAGCTTTCAAAATTCAAAGTCTGTTGTAGATGTTCAAAGAGCTAAATATTTTACAGAGTCTTTTAAAGAAACAGAAGGCCAGGCTCTATCTTTAAGATGGGCCAAGGCTTTATACAACATAGCAGAAAAGATTGATGTAGTAATAGATGAAGATCAGCTAATAGTAGGACGAGGCGGTAAAGCTGGTAAATACGGAATAATATATCCAGAGCTTGATGGCTGCTTCCTTAGACAGTTTGTAAAACAGGCAAGCAGCAGAGTGGAATCGCCATTCGAAATTGATGAAGAGGATATAAAAGTAATTGAAAATGAAATAGCACCATATTGGGAAGGCAAAACTTATTATGAGGATTTTGCACATGCAATGCCAAAGGATGTACTTAAGATTACATATGATCCAAAGGATTTGTTCTCTTCAAGATTTATTCTGAATGAATCTTCGTCAATGCGTTCAGCATTACAGTGGGTTCACGATTATAAAAAAGGAATTGACTTAGGATTTGAAGCTATTAAGTCAGAAGCCAAGACAGCACTTGATAACTTAGATGAGTTTGATCCAAAGGATACCGTTGATAAAGCTGAGTTTTATGAAAGCATCATCATCGTAAGTGATGCAATTATCCTGTGGGCAAGGCGTCATGGTGATGAAGCCAAAAGACTTGCTGAAATCGAATCAAGTCAAAAAAGGAAGCAGGAGCTTTTAGAAATTGCAAGAATCTGCTACAAGGTGCCAGCGAAACCTGCAGAAACATTCCATGAGGCATTACAGGCACAGTGGTTTATTCAGATGTTCTCTCGTCTTGAACAAAAGACAGGAGCAACAATTTCCAATGGACGTATGGACCAGTACCTATATCCATACTATGAAAAGGATTTAAAGGAAGGCAGAATTACACCTGAAAAAGCAAAGGAATTATTCAGATGCGTATGGCTTGCTATGGCTCAGTATCAGGATTTGTTTGTGAGTCCTGCAGGTGTTAAATTCCATGAAGGATATGCTCACTGGGAAGCAGTGACAATCGGTGGTGTGGATGAAGACGGATATGATGCAACAAATGATTTGTCATATCTTTTACTGGAGGATAAGAGAGAGTTCCCATTAAACTATCCGGATTTAGCAGCTCGTGTGCATGCTGGTTCACCTGAGAGATTTCTTAAGGAAATCGCAATTACCATAAAGGATGGCTCAGGTTTTCCAAAGCTTATTAACGATGAGGAAATTATTCCTATCCTTGTATCGAAGGGAGCGGATTTTGCATCAGCTAATGATTATGCAGTATCAGGTTGTACAGAAGTGAGAATGCCAAATCTTGACACATTTACAACACCATGTCCATTTATCAACCTGGCAGCTATTTTAGAGCTGACATTGTACAACGGAAGAATGGCAAAGTATGGAGATGAGCTGTTAACAATAGAAACAGGTGATGTTTCTACATTCAAATCCTATGAAGAATTGGAAAATGCATTTGTTGCCCAGGAGAGATATTTATTAAAGCAGGCTCTAAGACAGCAATTTGTGGCAAACAGAACACGTCCAAAGCATTTTGCTTCTCCACTGGGATCTTCACTTCATAAGCTTTGCATGAAAGCAGGCAAGGATTTGCATAGTGAAAAGATAGATGGCGGATTTGATGCAGGCTTCTTTGATTTTATAGGATTTGGAACCGTTGCTGATTCATTGGCTGCTATAAAAAAGTGTGTTTACGAAGATGAAACTATTAGCTGGAGTGATTTACTTCAGGCCCTCAAGGACAATTTTGAAGGGGCAGAACCTATAAGACAGCGTTTATTAAACGCACCTAAGTATGGAAACGATGACGAATACGTCGATTCCATTGCAAAAAGAATTGATAAAGAGGCTGTAAGCTTTGTAAATCAATATGCAAAAAATATAGGAATCTATATGGACTTAAGATATGTATCTCAGTCAGTTAATGTACCATTCGGAACTGTTGTTGGGGCAACTCCAAATGGCCGATTTGCTGGAACGGCATTATCTGATGGTTCATCAGCTTCACAGGGAGCAGATGAGCATGGACCAACAGCTGTATTATTGTCTAACTATCACACAAAGAACACTAATTATAATAATCGAGCTGCCAGATTGCTAAATATTAAGCTGACACCAGCAAGTGTGGCAGGAGATATTGGAACCAAGAAACTCGTTCAGTTTATAAAGAGCTGGAGAGATTTAAAGCTTTGGCATTTACAGTTCAACATTATAAACAAAGAGACATTGCTTGATGCAAAGGCTCATCCAGAGAACTATCGAAGCTTGCTGGTTAGAGTGGCAGGCTATAGTGCATACTTTGTTGAATTGTCTCCAAATCTACAGGACGATGTTGTTAATAGAACTGCACATGATGAGATAGCATAGTTATGAATGAAACAAAGGGATTAATATTTAATATTCAAAGGTTTTCAGTTCACGACGGCCCGGGGATTAGGACCGTCGTTTTTGAAAAGGGATGTCCTTTAAGGTGTAAATGGTGTGCTAATCCTGAATCGCAAATTCCATCACCTCAATTAGCATGGACAAAAAACAAGTGCATAGGATGTGGAGAGTGCAGTAGAGCAAGTCTAAAATGCAGTCCATATTTTTCAGAGGATGAACTGTATTGGGATAGTTTAGATGATGGGGATGCAGCTGCTATAGATAAAGTCTGCCCATCGAAGGCACTACACGTCATAGGTTATGAGACAACTGTTTCTGAGGTGATAAAGCAGATAGATCGTGATTCTATCTTTTATGGTGACGAGGAAGGCGGTTTAACAATCAGCGGCGGAGAACCTTTAATGCAGCCTAAGTTTACATATCAGCTCCTTAGAGAAGCAAAGAAAAATGGAATCAACACAGCAATTGAAACTACTGGTTTTGGGACAGCAGCAGATTTTATAAAAATAGCAGGAAAACTGGATTATTTATTGATGGATATTAAGACGCTTGATGACAATATGCATAAGAAGGTTACAGGTGTTAGCAACGAAGTAATCCTGGATAACTTTAATACCATATCAAGAGCATATCCAGATTTGCCTATTCAGGTTAGAACACCAGTTATTCCGGGAGTAAATGATACAGAAGAGGCTATTGGAAGTATTGCAGATTTTATCCGTTGCAAGAACAACGTCAGGTATGAGCTTTTAAAATATCATCGTCTAGGAGAGAGCAAGTATGCTTCTTTACATAGAATGTATCCTATGGGAGATGTAGAGCTGTCAGAGGAGACATTTAGAAGGTTAAAGCAGTTTGAGTTCAACAATATAAGCTCCCAGTTAGAGGATGAAGGATGGCAAAAAGGGCTTGGAATTTAATAGGTTGCTTTTTTTTTCGGCCTATTTAATTAAATAATTTAATCAATTCTAGAATGAAAGGGAAAAGGTGAGGAATATGAAGAAAAAATTATTAGGACTTTTACTAGCAACGTCAGTGGTGGCAGCCAGCTTTGCAGGCTGTGGCAACGAATCATCATCAACAAGTGCAAGTGCAGCATCTGCTACAGATGAAGCTACAAGTCCAGAGGACATTTCTGGTGAAATTACTTTTGTAAGTGCCAATGATCAAACTGGTGCTTTGGATGAGATGATTGAAGCATTTAACAAAGTATATCCAAACGTGGTTGTAAATCATGAAAGTCTTCCAGGAGCAAGTGATGATATTAAAGAAAGTCTTATGACATCTCTTGCAGCAGGAGATTCAAGCCCTGATGTATTTGAATGTGACATCATTTGGGTTTCTCAGTTTGCAGCAGCAGGATGGCTTGCAGATGTGACAGAAGATATTGAGCCAATTGCAGATCAGTATTTAGGCGGACCTCTTTCAACTGTTTATTACAATGATCGAGCTTATGCTTATCCAGATTACACAGATGTTGGATTGCTTTATTACAGATCAGACATTATTGATACACCTCCAACAACATGGGACGAGTTGGTGGAGCTTTCAAATGAATACGTTGGCAAAGACGGAATTGAATATGGATATTTATTCCAGATGTTCCAGGGCGAGCCTACAAGCTGCAACATGCTAGAGTTCATCAAACAAAATGGTGGTCAGGACTTGGTAAATGGAGAGTTTAAGCTTAATAGCTCAAATTCAGTAGAGTCACTTGAATTTGTAGAGGAGCTTATCTCATCAGGAGTTTCACCAGAAGGTGTGCTTACCCACAAGCCTGCAGATTCAAGAGCAATTTTTGAAGAAGGAAATGCATTATTCATGCGTAACTGGACAAGTGCTTATGCACTTACTCAGACAGAGGAAGGCAGCCAGGTAGTTGGCAAAGTGGGTGTAGCTGCACTTCCTACAGGACCAAATGGTTCTTCATCATCAGGAACTCTTGGTGGATGGGCATTTGCAGTTAATGCATATTCAGAGCAGACAGAGGCTGCAAAGGCATTTGCTGAATATATGTCTAGCTACGAGGCACAGAAGATTTCAGCTCTCAAGAGAGGAACTTTCCCAGTAGTTGCAGATGTTTATGATGACGAAGAGGTTCTTAGCGAGCAGCCATATATTGCAGCTGTAAAGGATGCGGCAGATGCAGCTGAACCAAGACCACAGGTAAGAGATTACTCTACAGTATCAACTCTCTTTGCTGAGTATATTCACAAAGCACTTACAGGCGAGCTTAGCAACGAAGAAGCGCTTGAAACATTGGATACAAAACTAAACGAGGCATTAGCAGAAATGCAATAAGGAAATAGATTTATGACTAAGACTATAAAAGAAAACTTAATTGGATATTTGAGTATAGCTCCAGCAATTCTATTAATAGGAGGAGTTGGAATTATACCAATACTGATTACATTTACATACAGTTTTCAATATAGGGTTCTAACGGATCCGTTAAATATACATTTTGTAGGACTAGATAATTATATAAAGCTTTTGACGGATCCCTCCTTCTGGGAGGTGTTTAAAAACACTGCAGTGTTTGCAATTTTATCTATGACAGTGGAATTGTTTGTTGGTCTTACAGCAGCATTATTTATGAATAGTGCAAAACGATATGTGGGGATAATAAGAACTATTATATTGATACCTTGGGCAATTCCAGGAATTATCATTGCTTACATGTTTTCATTTATGTTTAATGATCAGCTTAGCGTAATAAATGTAATTCTAGAAGGTCTTGGCTTGATAGACAATCCTATTACATTTCTTGCAAACAAGCATTGGGCAATGTTTGTAGTTGTAGTTGCCGATACATGGAAACAGTTCCCATACATAGCGCTAATGCTCTTAGCAGGACTTCAAACTATCCCTAAGGAGCTTTACGAATCTGCAAGTGTGGATGGAGCTGGAACAATACAGCAATTTTTCAAAATAACATTGCCAAATTTAAAGGGGATTATTCTTATAGTTCTTTTATTTAGAACAATGGGAGCTATCAGAATCTTTGATATTATCTATGGAATTACAGGTGGTGGACCTGCAAATTCTACAGCAACTTTATTATACAAGGCATACAAGTATATTTTCGGAGATATGAATTTTGGACTTGGTTCAGCGATGTCTACCATTATCACATTAATGATAATGATACTTAGCTTTGTATATATTAGAACACTTAAAACGGAGGACTAGATGAAATCAAAATCAGCAATTATAGGTAAGAAGATATTTTATATAGTTGGCTTGCTGGTGTTTATGATAATTATCGTATTTCCGTTTTACTGGCAGGTAATAACATCCATAAAAGATCCGGCAGATATTACTAAGATGCCTACAGAGCTGTGGCCAAGTAGATTTTCATTAGATTTATATAAAAGTGTATTTGTAAATCATCATCTTCAGGTGTACTTGCTAAACAGCATTATAGTAGCAGTTGGAGCTATGCTTCTAACAGTTGTTGTTGCATTTCCTGCAGCTTATGCGTTTGTCAGATTCAAGTTTAAATTTAAGAAATTCTGGCAAAACATAATACTTCTTGCAAATATGTTTCCATTAATAGCAATAGTAACGCCTATGTTTATTATTTTTAGACAGTTACATCTATTAAATACATATCTTGGATTAATACTTCCAAGCGTAATACTTACATTGCCAATGGCAATATGGACTTTAATAGCATTCATAAAGACACTGCCATTTGAGCTTGAGGAAGCAGCGAAGATTGATGGAGCAAGAAGAAGAGATGTAATCTGGAAAGTAGTATTGCCGCTATCATTTCCGGGATTATTTACTACAGCAATCATTGCATTTATATCTGCTTGGAATGAGTTTATGTTTGCTCTTGTACTTGTTACAAAAGACGAAATGAGAACTGTTCCAATCGCAATCTCAATGTTCCCAGGAGAATACTCAGTTCCTTGGGGGGATATGTCAGCAGCATCAATCGTTGCAACAATTCCAATTATTATTGTGGTTCTTATATGCCAAAAGAGGATTATTTCGGGTCTTACATCAGGAGCAATAAAGGGATAATACACAATTTTGCATTGATATAAATTTCATTTATAGCTAGTTCTAATTTTATTTAGGAACTAGCTATATTGAAGTGAATGTCAGCATCTGTTATTATCCTATCAACCTAGTAGGTAATAAGATAATGAGAGGGGGGATTACATGAATTTCAATACTAGACTTCTCCATGAGGGAGTGAAAAAACAGCCTAATGGAGCAACATTTCCTCCTATATTTCAAAGTAGTGCTTTCGCACAGGAATCAGCAGAGGATTTAGCAGGGATTTTTGAAAACAAAAAGATGGGATATTGTTACACTCGAGTGGCAAATCCTACAATCACAGCTTTTGAGGAACGAATAACAAAGCTGGAAGGCGGAATGGCTTCCGTTGCCTGTGCGTCGGGAATGGCAGCACTTTCTATGGCACTTCTCAATATCCTAAAAGCAGGAGATGAAATCATATCCAGCGCCAGCTTATACGGAGGCACAATCGATTTATTTAGAGATATAGAAGCGTTTGGCATTAATACCAAATATGTAGAAAACAATAACTGGGATGAAATAGAGGCGGCTTTTAGCGACCGTACCAAGGTGGTATTTGCAGAGACCATCGGGAATCCCTGTTTGGACGTAACTAATATTGATAGACTTGCTGAAATAGCACATGCCCATGGAGTACCGTTAATAGTTGATAATACTACTGCAACACCATATTTGATTCGAGCGATAGAGCATGGGGCTGATATTGTTGTTAATTCATCTTCAAAATACATAAACGGAAGCAGCAATTCTATAAGCGGTGTGCTTACAGATAGCGGGCATTTTAAATGGGACAAGGAAAAATATTCTATTTTAGGAGAATATTTAAAATTCGGACCAATGGCATATATTGCTAAATTAAGAAACGGACTATATAGAAATATAGGAACCTGTCTTTCTCCATTTAATGCATATTTAAATGTTATCGGTCTTGAGACACTGGGACTTAGAATGGAAAAGCAGTGCAGCAATGCATTTTTACTTGCGAAGTGGATAGAGGAAACATATCCAGATGTGATTGTTAATTATCCGGGGCTTAAATCTAGTAAATGGAACGATATCGCAAATACGATATTAGATAAAGGTTACGGCGCAATTCTTACTATTAGAGTTGGAAGCAAGGAAAAAGCCTTTGAAATCATGAACAACCTGACAATTCCTTATATATTGTCCAACATAGGAGATACCAAAACACTGGTTGTTCATCCTGCATCAACTATTTCATTGCATAGCACTGAAAAAGAATTGGAAGATGCTGGTGTATATGATGATTTAATTCGTATAAGCGTAGGTATAGAGGATGTTGAAGATCTTATTGAAGACTTCAAAAATGCAATATAAAAGGAGTAGAGATGGCAGAAAAAATTGATTACAAGGCTTTGAAGGCTGGCGGCTTCATGAGTCAAAAACAAAAAGGTTATGGTTCTTTAAGACTTGCTGTAGTAGGCGGAAATCTTGATGCAAGTGCAATCAAAACTGTTGCTGAAGTAGCTGAAAAATATGGACATGGCTATGTTCATATGACAAGCCGTCAAGGTATTGAGATTCCATTTATTCATGTCAATGATTTGGAAAAAGTAAAGGAAGAGCTAAAGGAAGGTGGTGTATACACCGGAGTATGTGGTCCTAGAGTTCGTACTATCACAGCGTGTCAGGGCTCTGAAATCTGTCCAAGTGGATGTATAGATACATATACATTGGCCCAGGAACTTAATGATAGATATTTTGGTAGAGAGTTACCTCACAAGTTTAAGTTTGGTGTTACAGGATGTCAAAACAACTGTCTTAAGGCAGAGGAAAATGATGTGGGTGTAAAGGGCGGCATGACCGTAGAATACAAGGAAGATGCTTGTATTTCCTGTGGCGTTTGTGTAAAGGCTTGCCGAGAAGGTGCACTTACTATGAAGGACGGCAAGGTTGAAATCGACAATGCAAAGTGTAATCACTGCGCGCGTTGCGTAAAGAGTTGTCCTACAGATGCATGGGTAGGCACACCTGGATATATTGTTTCCTTCGGTGGAACATTTGGTAACAAAATTTATAAGGCAGAGGAATTGGTTCCAATCATTCGCGACAAGGAAACTCTTTTCAGAGTGACAGACGCAGCAATTGATTATTTTGAGGCCAACGCAAAACCATCAGAACGTTTCCGAGCAACACTTACTCGCCTCGGCGACGAAGGCTTACGCGAGGTGTTGGATAAAGCTTATCAGGGTAAGTAGATTATTAGATGGGCAGTAGGCTTGTAGCCGTAACTGCCGGACTAGGAGGTTTAGTATGAGTGAATTATTAGAATATGATGAAGCGGTAGATATCACAGATAAGGTTTGTCCTTTGACTTTTGTTACTGCCAAGGTAGCAATCGAAGAGCTTGACGATGGACAGATTTTGGCTGTCCGCATGAATGATGGCGAGCCAGTACAAAACGTACCTCGTTCATTTAAAGAGGATGGCCACCAAATTTTGAAGCTTAATGACAATGAGGATGGAACATATACATTGTTTGTAAGAAAAGTGGAGGAGTAAGTATGGCTACAAGAATTTATACAGATGATTTTGAATCAAGGGTACTTGAAAGTGACGTGCCAGTTGTAGTGGATTTTTATTCTGATTCATGCATTACATGCAAAAAGTTGGCTCCAACTCTTTGTGATATTGAAGAGGAGTACGAAGGCAAGCTTAATGTATTTAAGGTTAATACAAACTATGATACAAAGCTTGTTGAAGAGTATGAAATTAAGGCGAATCCTACTCTTATTCTTTTTAAAGAGGGCAAGGCTGTTGGCAAGCAGGTAGGCCCAAGAGAGTATGATGAGCTAGTTGAGTGGTTAGAAGACTATATTTAATTTATTGGAGGATAATAAAATGACAATCACAGTTTCAGGCGAAAAGAAAGAATATAAGGATGGTTTGACATTACCAGAGCTTATTGAAATTGAGGATGTGGAAACACCTCAGTATGTTACAGTTTCAATCAATGATGAGTTTGTTCCAACAGAAGAGAAAGAGTCTACTGTTTTAAAGGAAGGTGATTCTGTTGAGTTCCTTTACTTCATGGGAGGTGGCTGTTAATGGCAATGACAGATGAACAGATTGAACGCTACAGTCGCCACATCATCCTTAAAGAAGTAGGAGCAAAGGGACAGAAAAAACTTTTAAATGCCAGTGTTCTAATTATCGGGGCAGGTGGTCTGGGTGCACCAGCAGCAATGTATCTTGCAGCAGCAGGTGTAGGGAAAATTGGTATCGTAGATGCGGATGAAGTTGATTTATCAAATCTTCAGCGTCAAATTATCCATAGTACTGCAGATATTGGTAAGCCAAAGGTAAAATCTGCAAAGGAAACTATGAACGCCATGAATCCTGATGTTGAAGTGAAAACCTATCATAAGTTTGTGGATTCAACAAACATTCGCGAACTAATTCGTGAATACGATTTTATAATTGACGGTACAGATAATTTCCCAGCAAAGTTTCTTATAAATGATGCATGTGTTATGGAAAAGAAACCATTCAGCCATGCAGGTATCATTCGCTTTAAGGGGCAGCTTATGACGTACGTTCCAGGGGAAGGCCCTTGCTACAGATGTGTCTTTAAAAATCCACCACCAAAGGATGCAGTACCAACCTGCAAACAGGCAGGAGTTATTGGTGCAATGGGCGGCGTGATCGGTTCGCTTCAGGCAATGGAAGCAATCAAATATATTGTTGGTGTTGGTGATTTATTAACAGGAAAGCTTCTAACATACGATGCTGTAAACCAGGACTTCAGAAAGATTAAGCTTCCACATGATACAAGCAAATGTCCTGTTTGTGGTGCTAATCCTACAATCACAGAGCTTATTGATTATGAGCAGGAAGTATGCGAGGAAACAGCAGGTAGATTCGAGGTTAAAAATGAAAATAATTAGACTGAATTATCGTATTTACGATGAGTTGGTAGAATATGCAAAAAATCATTTGCCAGAGGAAGCTTGTGGGTTGATTGCTGGTAAAGAAACAGATGGCGGATTTACTATAGAAAAGGTATACTACTTAGAGAACATTGACCACGCAAATGATCATTTTACACTTGATCCTAAGGATCAAATGACTGCAATCAAGGATATGAGAACACTTGGATTGAAGCCTATAGGCAATTGGCATTCTCATCCAGAATCGCCATCTAGACCATCTTTGGAGGATATAAAGCTGGCCTACGATTCAAAGGCTAGCTATATGATTCTTTCTTTAATGGCAAAAAATCCGGTGCTCAACAGTTTTCATATTGAAGATGGGCAAGTGAGTAAAGAGGATTTGCGAATCTATTCAGAGGAATACTATTACTAGGATTAATTGATGAAAATTAGAATTGGAACTCGTGGCTCTAAGCTAGCCTTAGCACAGTCAAATTACGTATTAGAAAAATTAAAAGAAAGATTTCCAGAAAATGATTATGAATTAGTAGTAATCAAAACAACAGGAGATTTGGATCAAAATAGACCCTTGGATGCATTGGGCTCCAAGGGAATTTTTACTGATGAGATTGAAAAGGCACTTTTATCTGGAGAAATTCAGCTTGCGGTTCATTCGATGAAGGATATGCCAGATACGCTAAAGGATGGTCTTATTTTTGCTGATCCTTGGGATAGGGAGGATGCTAGAGATGTGTTGGTTCTCAATGACGCAGAATCCTTGGAGGACCTACCAAAAGGAGCCAATATTGCAACAGGTAGCAAGCGACGTTCTTATCAACTTCTTGCACTTAGGCCAGATATCAATATCTTTCCAATAAGAGGAAATATTGATACTAGAATCAGAAAGCTTAGAGAGGGACTTCCTGACGGAACAAAGCTTGATGGAATTGTGCTTGCGGCAGCAGGATTAAAGCGTTTAGGTTTGGAATCGGAAATATCTCAGTATGTAAGTATACAAGACATGATTCCCGCACCAGCTCAAGGCACACTGGCTATTGAACTAAAAGCAGATAATGAAGAGCTTTTAGAGATGGTTAACTCTTTCTCGGATGAAGTAATACGAAATATCACATATTTAGAGCGAGGCTTCCTAAAGAAAATTGGTGGCGATTGCCATTTACCAATAGGAGCATATGCATGTGTTACAGATAAAGGCTACGAGCTTAGGGCTTTGTTTGGCACAGAGGATGGAAGCAAAATTGCAAAGACTGTTGTGTCGGGAGAAAAAGCTACAGAAGAAATGATTGATAAGGCTGTTTTGGTTATTCGAAAACAGCTGGAGGATTAGTATGTCAGAACTAAACAAAGTAGTTTTAGTTGGAGCAGGTCCAGGTGAGTGGGGCCTGCTCACTTTAAAAGGAGCAGAATACTTAAAAAAAGCAGACTGTGTTATTTACGACAGACTTCTAAATAAAAAGTTTCTGGAAATGACGCCTGATGGTTGTGAGAAGATTTTTGTTGGAAAAGAAAATCATAATCATACCATGAAACAGGAGAATATAAATGAGCTATTATATGAGAAATCTAAAGAGTATAACCTTGTCGTTCGCCTAAAAGGGGGCGATAGTTATGTATTTGGAAGAGGCGGAGAAGAAGCATTATATCTTCTTGAAAGAGGTGTAAATGTAGAGGTGGTTTCTGGTGTAACGTCACCTATAGCAGCTCTTTCTGCAGCAGGCATTCCAATTACACATAGAGGATTGGCAAAAGGCTTTCAGGTTATAACGGCTCACAGTAGAAAAGATGAGGCTGCGGATATTGATTATAGTCAGCTCCTTGAGGAGGATGTGACCCTTGTGTTTTTGATGGGGTTATCACATGTTGGTGAAATAGCAGAAGGGCTAATCAATGCCGGCCGTTCGCCAAAGACTCCAGCGGCAGTTATTTCTAATGCTACCACTAATAAGCAAAAGAAATGTGTGGGGACTTTAGCTGATATATCGGATTTGGTTGAAAAGGCAAATCTTGTTTCCCCATCTATAATTGTGGTGGGAGATGTGGTTGCTATGTCAGATAGACTGTCTTTATTTGAAAAGCGCCCATTATTCGGCAAAAGGTATTTTCTCCCAAAGATTATAGGATTTAATTACGGTTTCGGTGAGAAGTTTTCGTATGAGAAAACTAATAAGTTGGAAGAGCAGCTGATACAATTGGGCGCTCAAGTCTACACTGTTGATAGTGGAAAGATTGTTCCATTAGAAATTGATCTTGGTTTCTTAGAATTAACTCAGCCAAGTGATTACATCGTGTTTACCAGTGCAAATGGTGTAAAGGCTTTCTTTTATAATTTATATGAGGTTTCAAAAAAAGATATTAGAAGTATTGGTTCTGTTAAGATAGCTGCCATAGGAGCAAAAACTGCGTCGGCTCTAGAATCTTTTGGGGTGAGAGCAGATGTGATATCAGAAGCACAAAATGGTAAAGATTTGGCTCTGAAAATTAGCGAAAAGATTGTAAGTGGTGGTAAAGTATACTGGCTGTGCGCTTCAAACATGTCCGAGGATTTTGAAGCAAATCTTGATAATAGAATTCTATTAAACAAGATTCCTGTATATAAAAACGAAAAGCTTGAAGTATCTATTACTGATAGTGATTTAGAAGAAATATCATCCTATGATGGTGCAGTGTTTACTAGCGCCAGTAATGCATTGTTTGGAGCTGAGATTTTAGGAGATAAAATGCCATCGCAGATTTTTGCAATAGGAAATGCTTGTAAAAGAGCAATATCAGACAGGTATGATAACATCTCGGCAGCAGAGATTTCTTCCTATGAAGGACTACTGGATTTGATAAAAAATTATACTATTAGCACTCATTGTATATGAGTGCTAATTTTTTATTGACTTTGAAAATTTGCAGTATTATCATATATTTCAGTGAGATTAACACAAAGGAGTGACGTAATTATGAGTAACAAAAAAGGTAGTTTATCAATTACAAGTGAAAATATTTTTCCAGTGATTAAGAAGTGGTTATACTCTGATCACGACATTTTCTATAGAGAGCTTATTTCAAATGGTTGCGATGCTATCACTAAGCTCAAGAAGTTGGATATGATGGGAGAGTATTCACTCCCACTTGATTATAAGGCAAAGATTCAGGTTATCGTTAGCCCTGAGGACAAGACACTTACATTCATTGATAATGGTCTTGGTATGACAGCAGATGAGGTAGATGAATATATCAATCAAATCGCTTTCTCTGGTGCTACTGATTTCCTTGAGAAATATAAGGACAAGGCTGATTCTGATCAGATTATTGGTCACTTCGGTCTTGGTTTCTACTCAGCATTTATGGTAGCTGATGAAGTACACATCGATACACTTTCATACAAGGATGGCGCTACAGCAGTTCATTGGGAATGCGATGGCGGCACTGAGTTCGAAATGGGCGATGGTGATTGGGACCAGGTAGGTACTAAAATCACATTATTCTTAAATGAAGATTGCCTCGAGTTTGCTAATGAATATAGAGCTCGCGAAGTCATCGAGAAATACTGTTCATTCATGCCTACAGAGATTTTCCTTTCAAAGAAGGATGCTCCAGAGGAGTATGAGACTATCGATGCAGCTGACAAGCTTGACACAGACAAGGTTATCGAAGAAATCCATGAGGATGCTAAGTTTGAAGAAAAAGAAAATGAAAAAGGCGAGAAGGAACAGGTAGAGGTTTCTCCTGCAAAGGACAAGCTTAAGATTGTTAAGCGTCTAGTAGCTCTTAATGAGACACATCCACTTTGGACTAAGAATCCTTCAGAGTGTACAGAGGAAGAATACAAGGCATTCTATCGTGATGTATTCCATGACTACAAGGAGCCACTTTTCTGGATTCACCTCAACATGGATTATCCATTCAATCTCAAGGGTATTTTATACTTCCCTAAGATTAACACTGAGTATGATTCAATCGAAGGTACAATCAAGCTTTACAACAATCAGGTATTCATTGCTGATAATATTAAAGAGGTCATCCCTGAGTTCTTGATGCTTCTTAAGGGTGTTATTGATTGTCCAGACCTTCCACTTAATGTATCACGTTCTGCACTTCAGAATGATGGATTTGTTACAAAGATTTCTGAGTACATTACTAAAAAGGTTGCTGACAAGCTTACTGGTATGTGCAAAACAGAAAAAGAATCTTATGAGAAATATTGGGATGACATCGCTCCATTCATCAAGTTTGGCTGCTTAAAGGATAACAAGTTCTGCGATAAGATGAACGATTACATCCTCTTCAAGGATATCAACGACAAGTACATCACACTTCCTGAGCTCTTAGTTAAGGAAGAAGAAAAAGCTACAGATGAAAATGGTGAAAAGGTCGAGGCAGAGGTTGTTGATGAGGCAAAGGATGCTGATGAAACAAAGGATGCTGATGATAATAAAGAGCCAGAGGATACAAGAAAGACTGTTTACTATGTAACAGATGTTGCTCAGCAGGGCCAGTACATCAACATGTTCAAAGAGCAGGGCATGAATGCTGTAATCCTTGATCATGCAATTGATACTTCATTTATTACTCAGCTTGAACAGAGAAATGAGAACTACAAGTTCTGCAGAATCGATGCTGATGTTACAGATTCTATGGTTGAGGAAACATCTGAGGACGAGCTTAAGTCTGAAACAGAGACACTTACAGATGTATTTAGAAAAGCTTTAGGCAACGAAGGTCTTGAAGTTAAGGTAGAAAAGTTCAAGAATAAAGATCTTTCTTCTATGATTACAGTATCAGAAGAGAGCCGTCGTATGCAGGATATGATGAAGATGTATGCTATGGGCGGCATGGATATGAGTATGTTTGGCTCAGCTTCTGAGACACTTGTACTTAATGCAAACAATGACTTAGTTAAGTACATCCTTAATAACAAGGATTCAGAGAATGTACCTACATTTGCAGCTCAGCTTTACGATTTAGCAAAGATTGCAAATGCACCACTTTCACCAGAAGCTATGACAGAGTTTGTTGCTAGATCAAATAAGATTATGATGTTATTAACAAAGTAGTAGATGCAAAACTTGCATTCTTTTATAACGGTAGGCGTTTTAGCCTGCCGTTTTTTTAAAATATAAAGCGAATAGAAAGAATTAACAAACAACTTATCTTTATTTGTGTGTAAATTGTGAATAAATCATTGAAATAATGTGTCATTTTAGTTATTATTAATCTATCACATATTGCTATGGGGGAAGGGTTATGGCAGCAGCTGGTACAAAAAAATGGTGGAAAAACGCTATAGTTTATCAAATTTATCCACGATCGTTTTGTGATAGTAATGGTGATGGAATAGGGGATATTCCAGGTATAATTTCAAAATTACATTATCTAAAAGAACTGGGAGTAGATGCCATTTGGCTTAGTCCAGTTTATCAAAGCCCTGGTTATGACAATGGTTATGATATTTCTGATTATAAGGGCATCAATCCTGAATATGGCACCATGGAAGACATGGAGAAGCTTATAAGTAAAGCCAAAAGGCTTGGAATAAAGATAATAATGGATTTGGTTATTAATCATACTTCTGATGAGCATGAATGGTTTAAAAAAGCTCTCGCTGGTGATGAAAAATATCGAAATTATTATTATTTCAGAGAAGGAAATGGTCGCAGTTATCCAAATAACTGGGGTTCATTCTTTGGCGGTCGCGCATGGTCAAAAACTGAAAAGGGTGATTATTACTTACACCTTTTTAGTAAAAAACAACCTGATTTAAATTGGCAAAATCCTGATGTATTTGATGAAATAACAGATATCATGAGATTTTGGTTGGATAAGGGTGTTGCTGGATTCAGATGTGACGTAATTAATATCATTTATAAACAGTCACTGGAAAATGGAAAAAAGCGTTTAGCATTGACAGGTAGGGAACACTATCTGAACACTGAAGGATGCCATGAATTATTAAAGCGCTTCAACGAGGAAGTGTGGAGCAAATACAAGACATTCATAGTTGGCGAAACTGTTTTTGTGACTCCTGATGATGCAAAGCTTCTTAGTGATGAAAATCGTAAAGAGCTTGATGCTGTGTTCTTCTTTGAACACATGGACGTAGATAACTACGGAATAAAATGGTTTAAAAAGGGATTTAATCCAAGTAAGCTTATTAAAGTGTTGGATAAATGGCAGAATGCTTTAGAAGTTCCAGCGAATTATTTGGAGAATCATGATCAGATTCGCTCTGTTAATCACTTTGGAAATGTTGGCAAATACTGGGAGAAAAGTGCAAAACTTTTATGTGGTTTAAATCTTAGCCTTCGAGGAGTTCCTTTTATATATGAGGGTGAGGAAATTGGCATGACAAATGGCGATTTTAAGGGCCTTAAGGAACTAAAAGACGTAGAATCATATAACATTAATCAATCATTGAGAAAGATGTTATTGGTCCACTCTATTCGACGCAAATTAATTCTTCAGACCACAAGAGACAATGCAAGAACTCCTGTACAATGGGATGCAAGCGATAATGCAGGTTTTACTACAGGTACACCTTGGCTAAAAATCAATGCTAATAAATCATTTATTAATGTTGAGACAGAGCTTAGAGATGATAATAGCATCTTAAACTTCTATAAGAATATGATTGAATTCCGAAAGAATTCAGAGGCACTTCAGGATGGAAATTATAGAAGAGTAGCCTCACCAAGTGATGTTTTTATCTTTACCAGAGAATCTACTCATGAAAGACTTTACATTTACTGCAATCTTTCTAGCTTCAACAAGGCTGTAGAATTTTATGGTGACAATATCATCTTTAGTAATTATGAGGAGGCAGAAAGAGAAAACTTCTTCTTAAAGCCATATGAATTTAGAATAGTGGTGGCAAATATATGATAAACAAAAAGCCAGCTCTGCGGAGCTGGCTTTTGCTATATTACTCGGCCTTAGCCAAGTTTTTATTTGCTGTAGAAAGCATAAGCTTAATTCTGTTGAGCTGGTTAACTTCAGATGCACCTGGATCGTAGTCGATGGCTACGATATTTGCCTCTGGGTGCTCATGACGGATACGCTTGATAACACCCTTACCAACTACGTGGTTTGGCAAGCATCCGAAAGGCTGGATACATACGATATTGCTTGCACCTGTTTCAATAAGCTCAAGCATTTCACCTGTAAGGAACCATCCTTCACCAGTCTGGTTACCGATTGATACGATTTCTTTAGCGTTTGCTGCAGTATCTGTAATGTATGCTGGAGCAGTAAATCTCTTCGACTTATTAAATTCATCTCTGGCAGCACTTCTGAGCCATTCAAAGAATTTAATTCCCATGTTGCAATAGAACTTTGTCTTGCGACTTGCACCAAGGTTTTCCTCCTTAAAGTTTGCATTGTAGAAACTGTAAAGAAGGAAGTCAGTAAGATCTGGAACAACTGCTTCGGCACCTTCCTGCTCAAGTAATTCAGCAAGCTGATTGTTTGCTGCTGGAAGGAACTTAACAAGAATTTCTCCTACGATACCAACACGTGGCTTCTTAAGACCTTCGATGATAGGAAGGTTATCGAAATCGCGAATCATTTCACGGCACATTCTCTTGAACTTGCGGTGAGAAAGAATCTTTGTATTAGAAACAAAATCGATAACTTGTTTTCTCCACTTATCGTGAAGCTTGTTTGTTGAGCCAGGAACTGCTTCATAAGGACGTACTCTATAAACACAACGAAGTAAGATATCGCCAAAAGTAAGAGCGTAAAGTCCGTGCTGGATAAGGCTAGGTGTAAGCTTGAATCCAGGGTTTGGCTCGAAGCCGTTAAGGTTCAATGAGATAACTGGAACATCAGGATAGCCTGCTTTTGCAAGTGCACGTCTGATGAAACCGATGTAGTTTGAAGCACGACATCCACCACCTGTCTGTGAAATGAGGAGAGCAGTACGGCTCATATCAAACTCACCTGAATCGATAGCAGCCATAAGCTGTCCGATTACCATAAGTGAAGGGTAGCATGCATCGTTGTTAACATACTTAAGTCCCACATCTACACATGTACGTGTAGGAATATCAGGAATCACCAGGTTGTAACCGGCTGCATTAAATGCAGGCTCGATCAAATCAAAGTGGATAGGTGACATCTGTGGGCAGAGGATTGTGTAATTCTTCTTCATTTCCTCTGTAAATACGATACGGTTGTAATTAGCTGGAACAATAGTGCGCTCCTGCTTTTTCTTCTTCTTAACGCGAAGTGCAGCAAGTAGAGAACGTACTCTGATACGAGCAGCACCAAGGTTGTTAACCTCATCAATCTTAAGGCAAGTGTAAATCTTACCAGAGTTTGTAAGGATATCAGCAACCTGATCAGTTGTAACGGCATCAAGACCGCAACCGAATGAGTTAAGCTGAATTAAATCTAAGTTGTCATGCTTCTTAACATAGTTTGCAGCTGAGTACATACGAGAGTGGAACATCCACTGGTCCATAACGATAAGAGGACGCTCAACCTCACCAAGGTTTGAAATAGAATCCTCAGTAAGTACTGCAATGCCGTAGCTGTTAATAAGCTCTGGAATACCGTGGTTAATCTCAGGGTCTACGTGGTAAGGTCTTCCTGCAAGAACGATACCATGCTTTCCTGTTTCTTCTAGATACTTAAGAACTTCCTGGCCCTTAGCGTACATATCATTTCTGAAATGCTCCTGCTCAAGCCATGCTGCATGTGCTGCTGCCTTAACCTCAGAAGCGTCAATATCAAACTCTTCCTTAAATACCTTTTCAAGCTGAGTTGTAAGAATCTCCTCAGAAGAGAATGCCATAAATGGATTAAGGAAACGAACCTTACCAGTTGTAATTTCATCCACATTGTTCTTAATATTTTCAGCGTAAGATGTAACGATAGGGCAGTTGTAGTGGTTGTTAGAATCAGGGAACTCATTTCTTTCGTATGGAATACATGGATAGTAAATGAAGTCCACATTGCCTTCGTTGATAAGCCATTGAACATGACCGTGTGCTATCTTGGCTGGGTAGCACTCTGACTCAGATGGGATTGACTCGATACCCATTTCGTAAACCTTACGGTTTGAACGAGGAGAGAGAACTACTCTAAATTTAAGAGCCTTAAAGAATGTAGCCCAGAATGGGTAATTCTCATAAAGGTTAAGGACACGTGGAATACCAACTGTACCACGAGTAGCTTCTTCCTCTGAAAGAGGCTCATAATCAAAAAGTCTGTTGTATTTATACTCGTAAAGGTTAGGGATGTTTTCTTTGTTCTTAACACCGCCTGCACCCTTTTCACATCTGTTACCTGTGATGAATGAACGTCCGCCTGAGAATCTATTGATTGTAAGTAAGCAGTGGTTCACACAGCCCTGACAACGAGTGAGCTTTGTATCAAATGTAAGGCTGTTAATCTCATCAATGCCAAGTGTAGTTGTAGTAGGATTTTCTTCGTAACGTTCCTTTGCAATAAGAGCACAACCAAAGGCGCCCATGATACCTGCAATATCAGGACGAACTACATTTACACCTGCAACCTTTTCAAGGGAACGAAGAACAGCATCATTGTAGAATGTACCACCCTGAACAACGATGTTCTTGCCGAGCTCTGAAGCATCAGAAAGCTTGATAACCTTGAAGAGTGCGTTCTTTATAACTGAGTAAGCAAGACCAGATGAAATATCTGCAACTGAAGCACCTTCCTTCTGTGCCTGCTTAACCTTTGAATTCATAAATACGGTACAACGTGTACCAAGATCGATTGGGTTAAGAGCGAAGAGCGCTTCCTCGGCAAAATCCTGAACTGTGAAATCAAGGGACTTTGCGAAAGTCTCGATGAATGATCCACAACCAGAAGAACATGCTTCGTTAAGCTGTACGCTATCAACAACTCCATTCTTAATACGGATACACTTCATATCCTGACCACCGATATCAAGGATACAGTCTACATCAGGATTAAAGAATGCTGCAGCATAGTAGTGAGCGATTGTCTCTACTTCGCCATCATCAAGCTGTAAAGCAGCCTTAAGTAAAGCCTCACCATAACCTGTTGAGCAAGAGTGCACGATATGTGTATCTTCAGGCATGATAGAGTAAATTTCTTTTAAAGCTTTAAGTGAAGTAGCAAGTGGGCTACCATTATTGCTTGAGTAGAATGAGTATAGAAGTGTGCCGTCATCACCTACAACAGCAAGCTTTGTAGTAGTAGAACCAGCATCAATACCAAGGTAAACATTACCGTGATAGTTAGCTAAATCACCCTTCTTAACCTGAGCCTTTGCATGTCTGTCCTTGAAGGCTCTGAAATCGTCCTCGCCCTCGAATAAAGGCTCTAGTCTGGCAACCTCAAAGTCCATCTTGATTCCCTGTGAAAGCTTATCGATAAGCTCGTCCATAGGTACGTTCTGATCTTCCTTTGAGTTAAGTGCAGAACCAATAGCTGCAAAAAGGTGAGAGTTATCAAGCAAGATAGCATGCTCATCATCTAATTTAAGTGTACGAATAAATGCTTCTCTAAGTTGATCCAAGAAGTGAAGAGGACCACCGAGGAATGCAACGTGACCACGAATTGGTTTACCACATGCAAGACCTGAGATAGTCTGATTAACTACTGCCTGGAAAATAGAAGCAGATAAGTCTTCCTTTGAAGCACCTTCATTGATAAGTGGCTGAATATCTGTCTTTGCAAAAACACCGCAACGAGCAGCGATAGGATAGATAGCTTTATAGTCCTTTGCGTACTCATTTAATCCAGGTGCGTCAGTCTGAAGTAAAGAAGCCATCTGATCAATGAATGAACCTGTACCACCGGCACAGATACCGTTCATACGCTGCTCAACATTGCCATTTTCAAAATAAATGATTTTAGCATCTTCACCACCGAGCTCGATAGCAACATCTGTCTGTGGAGCATAGTGAGTGAGTGAAGTAGAAACAGCTATAACTTCCTGTACAAATTCAACACCAAGGTGCTTTGCAAGGGTAAGTCCGCCTGAGCCAGTAATCATTGGACGAACTTGAATCTGACCAAGCTTAGACTTGGCTTGAGTTAATAAATCAGTGAGAGTTTGCTGGATGTTAGCAAAGTGTCTCTGATAGTCAGAAAATAAAAGATTGTTATCATCGTCAAGCACTGCAATCTTAACGGTTGTAGAGCCTATATCGATGCCTAATTTGAATAATTTGTTTTCCATATAATAATAATTCTTTCTTATTAATATAATATTTTTGCAACATTACGTATTATAAATGTAGATAAGCAAATATACAATAAACAAAATCTTAAAAATGTTATTTGGTTAAAAGACAATTATATTTTATACAATTGAAAATTTATAAAAATTTTTCTTTACAAATGGATAATGCTGTTGTAATATTTCAGAGTAATTGAGCGTATTTTTTTTAGGAAAGATTTTTCCAAAAAAAAAACGCTTTTTTTATTTTGGAGGGAGCATGTCAAATCTATCAGTAGAAGATATCATCGATTTCGTTGAAGAAAACGACGTAAAATTTATACGTCTAGCCTTTTGTGACCTATACGGTACACAAAAAAACATATCAATAATGCCACAGGAGTTGAGACACGCCTTTGAAGAAGGCGTGAATTTCGACTCCTTTTTAATTTTAGGCTATCATGATGGAGATAGTCAGGATTTATTCCTTAAGCCAGATCCTGATACACTTCATATTTTGCCTTGGCGTCCACAATCAGGACGAGTTGTTCGTATGTATTGTGATGTGGTTCTTGCCGACGGCACTCCATTTACTTATGACTATCGTAATTTCTTAAAAGAAACCCTTAATGAATGTGAGAAAGCAGGATTTAGTACTCGTATGGGTCTTAAATCTGAGTTTTATCTATTTAAAACAGATGAAGATGGAAATCCAACTAAAGAACCATTTGATAATGGTGGATATCTTGATGTTGCGCCAAGTGATAAGGGGGAAAACATTCGAAGAGAAATTTGTCTTACATTGGAAGAAATGGGAATCATCCCACAAACATCTCATCATGAGAGAGGGCCAGGTCAAAATGAGATTGATTTCATGTCCGCCGATGTTCTTACAACAGCTGACAATCTTGTGACCTACAAAAACGTAGTAGAAAACATTGCAGCTAGAAATGGTGTTTATGCATCATTTGATCCACTTCCATTGGAAGATGCACCTGGTAATGGTTTACATATCAAGATGGCAAATTACAAAGGGAATGTAAATCTCCAAACATCTGATGAGGATTTCTCAGAAAGCTTTATGGCAGGTATTCTTAATAGAATGAGGGATATTACTTTATTCCTTAACTGTAGAAGAGATTCCTATAACAGATTTGGAATGGCAGAAGCACCAAAGTATATTACATGGTCTTCTCAAAATAACTCAAGATTATTCAGAGTTCCTGAGATTAATGGGAAGAGAGACCATTTTATACTTCGTTCTCCAGATTCTTGCATCAATCCTTATTTGGCAAGTGCAATTATTTTGCAGGCTGGTCTTGCGGGAATCAAAAATAAAGAAAAGCTTCCACCTGCATTAGAAGTAAATTCTAGATTCTTAACAGAGGATAGATCTGCTTATTTGGAAATGCTACCACTTTCCATTGAGGAAGCTATCGAGTGCGCTGAGAATAGTGAGTTTATCACTAAGTCTTCTTTCAGTGAGGTTACTCAGCGATATATTGATATCATAAAATCTTATATTTAATTTGGAGAGGTTTTATGGAAAGGGCATTGATTGTCTGCAACAACGAAAAAGGAACTCTGTTTTACAAATCCTTTCTTAAAGAAAATGGAATTGTAGATGTGGTTGCAACTGACAATGGACCGCGGGCAAAGAGGGCTATTTTGGACTACGATTTTGATATATGTATTATAAACGGTCCTATAGATAATAGCTCTGGAGAAGATTTAGCAATAGATATTGCTGAAAAGAATAATTGCCAGGTCATATTGTTTATTAAAGCAGAATTTATTGACGAAGTTGCAGAACACGTTGAAGATTACGGCATTATAACTGTTTCAAAGCCAATAAATAAGCAGTTATTTTGGCAGGCTTTGAAACTTGCAAGAGTTGCGCAAAGACGTATTAGTATGGCTCATAAGGAAAGCGCAAAACTTGAGCAAAAGTTAGAGGATATGAAAATCATATCTAGAGCAAAGCTTCTATTGATTGTTAACAATGATATTTCAGAGGAAGAAGCTCATAAAACTATAGAGAAACAAGCGATGGATACGCGAAAATCTCGTGTTGAAGTTGCTAAAGATATTATAAAGAAATACGAAGGAGTTTAAGATGACAAAGCATGTATTTGTTACAGGTGGTGTAGTATCAGGATTAGGAAAAGGTATTACAGCAGCGTCATTAGG
This sequence comes from Pseudobutyrivibrio ruminis, assembly GCF_015057245.1. GTDB lineage: Bacteria > Bacillota > Clostridia > Lachnospirales > Lachnospiraceae > Pseudobutyrivibrio > Pseudobutyrivibrio ruminis_E. Next base: position 4,342 of record NZ_SVET01000003.1, on the reverse strand, counting down.
ACGTTTATTAAAAATGAGAGGTTATAAGGTTGCATCACAAAAACTTGATCCTTATATGAATGTTGATCCTGGCACAATGAGCCCATATCAGCACGGAGAGGTTTTTGTTACAGATGATGGAGCAGAAACAGATCTTGATCTTGGACATTATGAACGCTTTATTGATGAAAGCCTTAACAAATATTCTAATCTTACGTCAGGAAAAGTATATTGGAATGTTCTTAATCGTGAGCGTAAAGGTGAGTATTTAGGCCAGACTGTTCAGGTTATTCCACATATCACAGAAGAAATAAAGAGATTCATTTATATGGGTGCTGAAACATCTGATTGTGATGTTTTGATTACAGAAATAGGTGGAACAACAGGCGATATAGAGTCACAGCCTTTCCTTGAGGCTATTCGCCAGGTATCTCTTGAAAAAGGACGTGAAAACTGCTTATTTATTCATGTAACTTTGGTTCCATGGCTTTCAGGCTCAGAAGAACATAAATCAAAACCAACACAGCATTCAGTTAAGGAGCTACAGTCTCTTGGTATTTCGCCAAATATTATTGTTTGCCGTGTTGATCATCCACTTGAGCAGTCTATTAAGGATAAGATTTCTCTATTCTGTAATGTAAAGAAGGACTGCGTTATTGAGAATGATACCCTTGATTGCTTATATGAAGCACCTCTTATGATGCACAAGTATGGCCTTGATGATGTTGTATGTCGTGAACTTGGTTTAGAAAATCCTTCTCCAGACATTGAAGAATGGGAAAAAATGGTAGATAATATAAAAGGCTTGAAGAAGGTGACAAAAATTGCTATTGTTGGTAAGTACGTTGCACTTCATGATGCTTATTTATCAGTTCGCGAAGCATTATACCACGGCGGATATGCAAACAGTGCTCACGTTGAAATCGAATGGGTTGATTCTGAAACAATCACAAAAGACAATGTAAAAGATGTTTTAGGTGGTGTAGATGGAATTCTTGTACCAGGAGGATTTGGCGATAGAGGAGTAGAAGGAAAGATAGCTGCTTGCCAGTTCGCACGTGAAAATGATATTCCTTATCTTGGTATTTGCTTAGGTATGCAGGTTGCTGCAATTGAGTTTGCAAGAAATGTTTGCGGCCTTGAGGATGCCAATTCTCGTGAGTTTAATAGCACAGGAAAGAATTGCGTAATCGACCTTATGGAAGAACAGATGGCTGTTCTTAGAAAGGGCGGAACAATGCGCCTTGGAGCATATCCTTGTGCAGTTCAAAAAAATACAAAATTATATGAAGCATATGGTTCAGAAAATATATCTGAGCGCCATAGACATAGATTCGAGTTTAATAATCAATATCGTAAGCTTATGACAGAAAAAGGTCTCACAATCTCTGGTACTTCACCTAATGATGAAGTTGTTGAAGCAATCGAAGTTTCATCAAACAAATTCCATGTAGGTGTACAATTCCATCCTGAGTTTAAGAGCCGCCCAAATAAGCCACATCCATTGTTTGCTGCGTTTATCAAAGCAAGCTTGAAGTAGTTCCCTATAAATTTTTTATATAAAGGAGAAAAAAATGTTAGAGAAAAGATTTAAACTCAAAGAGAACAACACTTCTGTAAAGACAGAAATCATCGCTGGTCTCACCACATTCATGACAATGGCTTATATCATTGCCTTGAATCCAAACCTTCTTACTGGTTACGGTGCAGGTGGTCAGGCACTTTGGAATGGTGTATTCCTTGCCACATGTATTTCATCAGCGGTCGCTATGTTTGTTATGGCTTTCCTTGCAAATAAGCCTTTCTGTCTTGCTCCAGGTATGGGACTTAACTCATTCATGGCTATTGTAATCGGCAACCTTGTTGCTATGACTGGTATGGGATATGTAGAGTCATTCCAGGCAATGCTTTGCATCATTCTTATCGAAGGTATTGTATTCTTTATCCTTTCACTTCTCAATATTCGTGAAAAGATTGTAGATGCAATTCCACTTGGCATTCGTCTCGGTATTTCACCAGCTATTGGACTTATGCTTCTTAACATTGGTTTTGGTTCAAATGTTTACATTGCAGATTCAAACTTCAATCAGTTTTTTGCAATGAAAGATTTCTTCGGAGCTCTTACAGCTTCATACGCTAAGCAGACAATGACAGATGCTTACCCAGTAATGGTTCTTTCTGTTATTACAATGTTTGTTGGTTTGTTTATTATTGTAGTTCTTGCATCAAAGGGCGTTAAGGCTTCAGTTATTATTGGTATGCTTGCTGCATCAGTAATTTACTGGATTGGCGATTTCTTCGTACTTGGCCAGAATCCTTTTGCATCACTTGCAACAGCATCATTTGTTCCTGCATTTGGTGATATGGCTACAACAACACTCTTTAAGTTTAATTTTGCTGGTCTAACTCAGATGGGGTGGTTTACAGCAGTAACACTTGTTATCACATTCTGTATCATTGATATGTTCGATACAATTGGAACATTAGTAGGTACAGCTTCTCGTGCAGGTATGGTTGATAGAGAAGGCAATATGCCAAACATGAAGGAAGCTCTTCTTTCAGATTCTGTCGGAACAATTTTCGGTGCTTGCACAGGTACATCAACAGTTACAACATTTATCGAGTCAGCTTCAGGTGTTGAGGCAGGAGGACGTACAGGTCTTACAGCACTTACATGTGGTATTGCTTTCCTTCTTTGCATTTTCCTTGCACCTATCGCAGCAATTATTCCAGCAGCTGCAACATCAGCAGCACTCATCTATGTTGGTGTTCTTATGATGACAGGTCTTAAGAAGGTAAACTTTGATGACCTTTCAGTATGTGTACCAGTTACTATCATGCTTATTGCTATGCCTGTTTCTGGTTCAATCGGACATGGTATTGGTCTTGCAATGATTTCTTACACAGTAATCAAGGTGTTCACAGGCAAGGCAAAGGAAGTATCTGCTCTTACATATGTAATCTCAGTACTTTTCCTTATCAAGTTCTTCTTGGCAGTATAAGAAATAATATAGACATTCAAAAGCTAGCTCTAATTACGGAGCTAGCCTTTTTTATTGAAAGCGAATATCTGAGTTTCTATTGACTAACTATATGGAGTGTGGAGTATTATGTAGATAGATTTTGCACAATTGAAAGGAGAGGACTAATGGCAAATATATTTGGGGATAACACTAAAAAACTCGGTTTTGGTTTAATGCGTTTACCAAGATTAGATCCTAACAAAGAAGATTCAATTGATGTAGAGACTCTTAAAAAGATGGTTGATACCTTTATTGAAAGAGGATTTACATATTTTGATACTGCTTGGATGTATTGTGGATTTAAGTCTGAAAATGCTACAAAAGAGGCATTGGTAGATAGATATCCTAGAGACAAATTCACTCTTGCCGATAAACTCCATGCTGGCTTCTTTAATAAAGCCGAAGAGATGGATGAAATTTTCAACAAGCAGTTGGAAAAGACAGGCGTTTCATATTTTGATTATTACCTTATCCACGATGTGGGCGAGGGACACTATAAGAAATATACAGAGCTTGGAAGCTTTGAATGGCTGGCTAAAAAGAAAGAAGCAGGCCTCGTTAAGCATATGGGATTCTCTTATCATGACAGAGCTGAGCTTTTAGACAGAATTCTCACAGAGCATCCAGAGGTTGAATTCGTTCAGCTTCAGATAAACTACCTTGATTGGGAAAGTGAAGCTATTCAATCAAGAAAATGCTACGAGGTGTGTGTAAAGCACAATAAGCCAGTGGTTGTTATGGAACCAGTTAAAGGAGGTACATTAGCAAATGTGCCAGATGCAGTGACAGATTTATTCAAGAACTACGATGCTAATGCTTCAATTCCATCGTGGGCTATACGTTTTGCGGCGTCACTCCCAAATGTAAAGATGGTTCTTTCTGGAATGGGAAGTGAACAGATGCTTCTTGATAACACAGGCTATATGGCAGATTTTAAGCCTTTATCAGAGGAAGAACAAAAGCTTGTTGCTATGGCAAGAGATATTATTAACGGTGCTATTGCAATTCCATGTACAGCATGTGCTTATTGTGTAGATGGCTGCCCAATGAATATTCCAATTCCAAAGTATTTCTCATTGTATAACGCAGAAAAACAGGAATCAAAGGATAAAGGATTTACTATTCAACGTGAATACTATGAGCGTTTAAATGCAAATTTTGGTAAGGCTAGTGATTGCATTAAGTGTGGTAAATGCGAGAATATCTGCCCTCAGCATCTTCCTATTAGAAAGAATCTTGAGCTTGTAGCAGAATTATTTGAAACTTTGAATGCAAAAGCAACTGCTAGTAAACATTGACACTAAAAATTTTAAACCTTAAAATGAGGCCAAAACGGAGCT
>NZ_SVET01000019.1 GCF_015057245.1 Pseudobutyrivibrio ruminis | reverse complement strand
TTGGTTGATGACATAGATAACAAAGATTTCTTGAATAAGCTTTTGAATTCTATGGTTGATGAATTGCCTGCTCCAAAGAAAAAGAAATAAGCAAATCCAATTTGTCGATTAGGCGTGCTTGGAATGGCTTTTGCATTAGCGTGTATTAGGAAATGCACAAAATGTCAATTAATTAACTTCAAATTAAATGAGACAAATTCAAATTTGTCTGACTAAATAAACATATTATAAGGAGCTGTTCAGTTTGATTAGCTCCTTTAATTTTACCTATTATTTCCAGCACTAAATGCAACATCAATATACCTCTGTGGACGTCCAGATAGTACTAGTCTAAATTTATATAAAGAAATAGTTGACATGTACAACAATTGCAATTATTATTCATATTTAAAAGGAGGTTCGACTATGGATAAAGTAAAAGTTTTTCGAGAATATACCAGAGAACTGGAGCGTAATCTTGATAATTTGAACACTACGGATTGCTGCCAATGCTCAGTTACTACTTCTCAGTGTTTTCTTGTAGTGGAGATTGGACGTAGCCCGGGTGTTTGCGTAAAAGAATTGGCGAAGATACTGAAACTTGATAAAAGTGCGGTAAGTAGGGCTGTTGAGGAACTTGTACAAAAAGGTTTTGTCATTCGAGAACCTTCTAAAACAGATCGTAGATGTGTTGTGCTTACTCTGACAAAAGAGGGAGAGGCTCGTTTTAATAAGATTGAGAATGACATGTATGAGAAGTTTAAAGATGTGTTCTCAAGAATCCCGAAGGATAAGCAAGATCAGGTTCTTGAGGCTTTAAAACTATATAATGAAGCATGCGATGAAGTGGAGGACAAATGTTGTGATTAGACAGATGATGGAAAGTGACTGGGAAAGAGTTAGAAGGAGATAACAAGAATTGGGAACTTTTGATGTAAAAGAATGTAATGATATTGAGGTGGCAAAAGCATTATTCATTGAGTATTCTCAGATAAAAGGTGCCGAGGGATGCTTTGTTTCTTTTGATAAAGAATTGGCCGATTTAAATGATTTTTACAAGGGTGGAGCAATTCTCGTTGGTTATGAAAATGGTAAACCTGTAGGCTGTATAGCTATAAAAAAAGTAGATGTCACAACCTGCGAAGGAAAACGATTGTTTATTAAACCAGAGTATCGTGGGAAAGGGTATGCAAGAGTTCTACTTAATTCCATGATAGAAAAGTCGCGAAAGCTTGGGTATGACCAAATAATATTTACTACTAAACCTGAAGTAATGAAAACAGCCTATGAATTATATAAGCGTATGGAGTTTGAGGAATTAGGCTGTGAAAATGGAACGGTATCTATGAGAATAGCATTATAGGGCTTAATATAATCTAAATGTACAGAACCCAATAAATATGCAGTGATAAATTTACATTAAAAAAATTACTTTAAAGTTACTTATATCGTTACTGAATCAACTTGATAAAAATCGCAGAAGAGAGTAAAATGTATCTATCGGATAAATATCTGTTTATCCGATAGATAGTGTTAAAAAAGCCCGAAAACACGGCATTTCTATCTATCCCCTGTTTTTTTCAAATTATTGGGAGGAATTACAATATGGGTAAAGATTCACAGTTCTACAAAGACAAAACAAAGAATCAAAAAATCAAATTACGTGAGTTAATCTCACAGCTTCCTAAGTGTGCTGCTGATTATATTTATTCTAAGGAACATACAACTCAGCCTAGCACCTTAATTTCATATTCATATGATCTACTAACTTTTTTTCGATTTTTAGGAGCCTCCAACCCTACAATTGATAGTTCAGACCTCAAAAAAATTGATTACGGCGTTTTAAATAAAATTACAGCTGATGATATTATTGAGTACCAACGTTATTTAGAATTAAATGTTGTAGGTGAACAACACGAAAATGATAAAAAAGCAATCGCTCGTAAAATGTCTCCATTACGTGGTATGTTCAAGTATCACTATACCAGACACAATATTGACGATGATCCAATGGCTACAGTTGAATTGCCAAAGCTCAAAAAAGACAAAAACATCATTAGAATGAACAATTATGAGGTTCAAGCAATTCTTGACGCCATTGATAACGGAACCGCCTATACATCTGAGCGCCAACGCATGTATAATCAAAAAACACGTGGCCGCGACCTTGCAATCCTTACTTTGATGCTAAATACTGGAATCCGTGTCAGCGAATGTAATGGCTTGGATTTAAATGATGTAGATTTTCATGTTAATTCTTTAACAATCGTTCGAAAGGGAGGCGGACAGGACGTTATCTACTTCAATCAGGAGGTTGCAGACGTTCTAAAAGACTATATAAATGGCGAACGCCAATATATAAATCCTATAGAAGGCCATGAAACTGCTCTCTTCTATTCCCTTCAAGGTAAAAGAATTAGTGTAGATGCGATTGAAAATCTCGTTAAGAAATACGCCAAAATAGTGGTCCCAAACAAAAAAATCACACCTCATAAGCTACGAAGCACCTATGGTACTGCCCTCTATCGTGAAACCGGCGATATCAGGCTTGTAGCTGATGTATTAGGCCACGAAAATATTAATACAACTATCGACTACTATGCAGCTATTGAAGATGAGCACAAACGACAGGCACGTAACGCAGTAGATTTCCGTAGAAAAGATACATAGAAAAAATGGTATAGGAATCCCTATACCATTTTTCTATATTTATTAAGTAAATCTTCAAAATAAGCAGGCAACGGAGCATCTACTTCAACATATTCTCCAGTAGTAGGCTGAACAAATCCAATTGTTTGAGCATGAAGAGTTTGACCCTGAAGATTCTTGACTGGCTTTCCATAAACATCATCCCCAAGCAATGGATGGCCTATATGAGCCATGTGAACACGAATCTGATGGGTTCTTCCGGTTTCTAGCTTAAACTGTACATAAGAATAGCCTTTATATTGCTCTAAAACCTTGAAATGAGTGATTGCCTCTCGACCATCGCTTACTACCATTTTCTTTCTATCTTTCGGATTTCGGCCAATTCTAGCGTTTACCGTGCCTTCGTCCACTTTAAAATTTCCAATAACAATTCCTTTATATATACGATTTACTGAATGCACTTTGATTTGAGCGGCAATATCGTTATGAGCTTTATCGTTTTTGCATACTAAAAGAGACCCTGTAGTATTCATATCTATTCTATGTACAATTCCTGGTCTAATTTCTCCATTAATTCCAGATAATGAATCTTTGCAATGATACATAAGCGCATTGACAAGTGTACCAGAATAATGACCTGGTGCTGGATGCACAACCATTCCCTTAGGCTTATTAACAACAATTACATCCTGATCCTCGTAAAGAATTTCAATAGGAATATCCTCAGGCTGAATATCTATCTCTTTTACAGGCTCTATGCTTACCACAATATCGTCACCAAGTTTGGTCTGATATTTAGATTTTACTTGTTTTCCATTAACTAAAACAAAGCCACTATCAATAGCTTTTTGATAGTAGCTTCGTGATTTCTCAGGTAATGCTTGAGCTAAATATTTATCTATTCTGACTCCACAATCTGCAGAATCTTCAATTGATAAAGTAAATTCATCCATTCTTTGTAATCTTTAATCCTTTTTTTATATCATCTAAATCTTCATCTGTATAATACCACATAATAAGAATTAACAGTAAAATAACAGAAACTGTAACGTAGCAATCTGCAACATTAAATACAGGAAAATTAATAAGGGAAAAATAAATAAAATCAACAACATAGTTATTCATGATTCTATCGATATAATTGCCTATAGCTCCTGCAATCAAAAACACAATAATATAATCTAAAGCCTGGTATTTCTTAGTCTGAGGCATCTTTACCAAAATATAGCAAAGAGCTACAAGAAGAATCGGTGTAATAATTGCAAATACAATCTGCTTTCCCTCTAAAATAGAAAAAGCCGCACCTGTATTCTCCAAATAATGCAGCTGCAATACATTTGGAATAAGAATTATATCTTCTTTATTCATAAGATGTCTCACAGCCAAAAGCTTAGTAAACTGATCAAGAGCAATAAGTAAAACTGTAAGTATTAAACTATAAAGCAATGAAATTGATTTTTTATATTTGTAAAACATTAAACTAGCACCTTATCTATAGCCCAAAGCAAATCTTCATCGGAAAAATCCAAATACGAATCGGCCTGACCTACCGCCTTTAATATAGTAAATTTAATCTTGTTTCCAGTCATTTTTTTATCTGACTTGGTAGCTGCAAGAACTTCTGTTGGATTCAAACCATCTACACTAACAGGAATACCAAACTCCTTCAAAGTCTCAATAATATCAGAAACCTCATCATCCGATATGTAAGATAATTTGTTAGATAAATAAATTGCTGAGACCATTCCAAGTCCAACACACTGTCCGTGTCCCAATGTAAAATTCTTAAGCTTCTCAATAGCATGGCCAATGGTGTGACCAAAATTAAGGTACGCTCTGATACCTTTTTCCTTTGGATCAATTTCAACTACATGGCCTTTAATTCCACAGCACTTTCCAACAGCATATGCCAAGGCATCATAATTGCGCTCTTTTAACAAAGTAGAATTAGCCTTAAGCCAATTATAGAAATCCTTATCAGCAATAAGAGCACTCTTAACAACTTCACCCATACCACAAATAAAGTTATTATCATCCAGTGTATTTAAAGAACCAATATTCATATAAACAAGCTTTGGCATATAGAACGCACCAACCATGTTTTTATATTGGTTGAAGTCAACACCTGTTTTGCCGCCTACAGAACTATCAACTTGAGAAAGCAATGTAGTAGGAACTTGAATAAAATCAATGCCTCTTAAAAAAGTAGCCGCAGCAAAGCCAGTTAAATCACCAACAACACCGCCACCCAAAGCAACAAGTAGTGAGTTTCTGGTAAATTTATGATTTATTAAATGCTGATATAACAAATTAACAATACTAAGATTCTTAGATTCTTCTCCTGCATCAAAGCTAAATGAGTATACTTCTGAATCAATATTCTTAAATCCTGATATAATTTCATGTAAATATAGCTTAGCTACATTGGAATCTGTAACAATACAAATCTTATCATATTGATGGTTTACTTCTGAGTTAAATACATTTATTAAATCAGAAAAATCTGGTCTAAATACAATTTTATAACATGGCTTGTTCTCATAATTGATTAGTAATTCTTGAAGCATTTTATTCTCCCGTAATGATCAAAAGCAAGTCAACATAAGTCAAAAGAAAAAAAGCACCAGATAATCTGGTGCTTAAAATTTAAAAGCCTGTTTGAATTCCTGTAAAGTCAAAGGCATCAACGATTCCTGCTAAATCACCAGATAGCTCAACTCCTGCAGGTGTGATAATGAAGATGTAATCTTCGATTCTCTGAAGGTTACCATCGATTGCATAACATGTACCACATGTGAAATCAATGATACGCTGAGCAACTCCTAAATCCAAACCTTTCATATTAAGTAAAACGGTTCTATCAGCTAAAAGTGTCTCAGAAATCTCTCTGGCATCCTCGAATGAAGATGGCTTAATAACACAAACCTCCATAACAGTTCCTTTCCCTTTATTTCTCATAGGTGTAATCTTTGGAGCTGGTTTAGCAGCTCTAGTCTCTTTTTCAGAAGGCTTGTTCAAAACTGGACGTCTTTCTTCGTCTGAATTCTTTCCGAATTTGTTGAAGAAGGATTTATCCTCTTCCTCATCATATAATTCATCATCATCATAATCGTCGTAGTCGTCACTAAGATGCATCGCGTCAAGCATTCTTTCAAACATAACATACTCCTCTTTATTTAAATATTATAGTTTCTCTCACCGAAGATTGCTGTACCTACACGTACATGAGTAGCACCTTCTTCTATGGCAACTTCAAAATCATTTGTCATTCCCATAGATAAAATTCTCATATCTACATTATCAAGGTTTTTACTTGCTATGTCAACCGATAAAGCCTTTATTTTGTTAAAAATTGGTCGATTTTCTTCAGAAACCACTACATTTGGTGCTATAGTCATTAATCCTTCGATGTGAACATTCTCCAAATGAGAGATTTCTTCACAAAGCTGTAATGTTTCTTCAAGCTTAACACCAAACTTTGTAGCTTCGTTAGCTGCATTTACTTCGATAAGAATTGGTACAACTATTCCATGTTTTTTAGCCTGAATATTAATCTCTTCAGCTAATCTGTAACTATCTACAGAATGAATAAGCTTAACCTTATCTACAATATATTTAACTTTATTACGTTGGAGGTGACCGATTAAATGCCAATCAATATCATTTGGCATCTCAGGAATCTTTCCTGTAAGTTCCTGAACTTTGTTCTCACCAAAGCTGCGAATACCTGCGTCATAAATCACCTGCAAATCCTCTACTGGCTTTGTCTTACTAACTGCAATAAGAGTAACTTCCTCTCTTGCTCTTCCTGCTCTCTTGCAAGCAGCCGCAACTCTTTCCTCTACATTTGTTAAATTCTCTTTTAATTCTTGTTCTCTCATTCAAAAGCTCCTTAATTAAATCAAGATTGTATTTATTAATTTATGATTGAATTTTCTTCTACTTCATCGCCCTGTAATACAATATGGTCATACATGGATATACCATAGTTTGTACCGGTTTTAATTATTGAATAATCATCATTCTGATAAAGTATTTCTATCTGCTTAAATACCGCATAGCCTTTATTGACATTATATACGCCTTCCAATTTATCAGTGGTAGAACCAACTACATACTGCTCATTAGAATTAGGCTTGATTAACTTATCGCCTCTAGTAACAATTTCATCATCTATATAGTAATACTCATCAGACTCATAATATATTGTTGGAGTAATATACATATTTTCTGAACCAGATTGAAGAAGGAAGCCAGCATCATCGGTATTGTTCCCCTGCATCATATAGTCCTTTGGTATTGTATAGAACTCTTTTTCAACGATTGACGAATTAGGAATCTTTAAACCAGAAATATTGTTATTAATAATCTTCACATGTACATAACGAGAATCAGCGAAGCGATCCATGGAATCATCCAAAGTTAAAACAAGATAATATTTTCCGGCTTTCTCCTGGAATTCAAGATTTGTCCAGGTTTCAGTATCATCCTCTAAGAACCTTATCTTTAAATAAGATTCTCCTTGCAGAGAATCATATAAATCCTGATCTACTTCCAATACTAAATTCCAATGATCCGATGTAATAAGCTTATATACAGGCTGACCTACAACAACAGATTCCTGTGCTTTAAGATTTTCAGTAGAATATTCTGAAGTATCAAAAGAATCTGCAGTAAACGTATCGGTTGTTAAATCTTCCATTCCATCAATTGAATATACTACCAGGCCTGGTGTGGCACTGTTATAGATATTAAAGGAACCAGAAGCTATTGCAGAGTCCAGTGAATCCCCCATAGATTCCATAGCCGAAACTGTATATAATTGTTCAACCTGAGATTCTAAGTCATTTTTAAATGAATATGTCTTAGTAAAATTAATACCGTCATAATCAATTAAATAATTAGAAACTGTAGATTGAATCTTAGAATAATCTTCTTCATCTAAAACAATCTCTGAATCATCACCAGAATCCTCCAGTGAGGATAAGATTTCACCTGTGGTGTCTAACGCGTACACCTGGGATTTTGAGCCAACTTTACCAAAATTTTCAGCAAGGTACAAAATATCTCCAGAATTATCCGCATACACAATCTGCTCTTGTCTGATAGCAAGGGCATTATATTCAAGATTTGAAGATATAGAACCCTGTGACACCTCATAAACAGTAATGTTATCTGCAGTGACATAAGTAAATAAATGATACATCATATAGATAAACATTACGCCTATGACGATAAAACCAATAGAAAAATGGTATTGCTTTGGGTATTTAATTATTTTGTTATCATTTTTCTTTTTTCTTTTCATATATTGTCTAACATAATTATAGGGCACGCAAACCGTGCCCTAATATACTCATTAATTATAAAGAGATAATGATTTTGCCTTTCGCATTTTCTGGCAAATCCTTTTCATTTTTACTAACTGATAAAACGAATTTAACATCATACATGTTGCAAATCTTATCAAGCTTATTAAGGGCTACATTAAGACCGTCTGATGAATCAACGTAGGAAACAGTAAGAAAACTATCAAGAAATACTTCTTGAATATCCGCATTCTGAGATAAAACTCCACTAAGGAAACCTAAAAACTCATCTGTAGATTCAACTGGATAATCCCCCATGTTTATCAATCGAATCTTCGAATCAAGTTCGTACATGTGCTTCGTATTCTTGTCAATGTAAACAACAGATCCGTCAACCTTTTTGACATCACTGTTAACCTTGTCAAGTAAATACTTTGTCTTGCCTTTACCCTTTTCGCCTGAAATAATTTCCACCATGTCAAAATACCTCCCTTAAATTTTTAGTTACATCAATTTTAACATAATGCTGTTAAAACCTAAATACTAAATGCCAAATTATAGGCAATAGTTACTAAGTATTTCATTCATGAGCAGATATAAATTAGAACGACAATCTGCGTTAAAAACAATCGATATTATTTTGTCGTGGTCTTCATTTTCCGAAAGAAGAACCAAGCAATAGCCTGCAGCTCCTGTTGTACCAGTTTTACCACCTAAAATAGTGAAGCCTGAAGGTGTATTTACATTTCCAGTAATGTATTGATTTGTGGTCTTCCACTCCTGAGTCTTTGCTTCTCCACCACTTGTATAGCTAGCCGTGTATGTGCTTGCTGTAAAAATAGTATAGAACTGTTCATTAGCCATAGCTGCATTTAATATTAAATACATATCATAAACAGTTGTGTAATGGTTTTCATCATGCAAACCATTAGGAGTAACAAAATTTGAATTTGTTGCGCCAAGAGATTTGGCTGTGCTATTCATAAGAGCCGCAAATGTATCTACATCGCCGCTGATTCCTTCTGCAATAGCAACAGCAGCATCATTTCCAGACCTAAGCATCAAACCATATAGCAAATCTCTCAGGGAAATTACATCCCCTTCTTTAAGATTAATAACTGATGAATCGCTAGCTTGATCAACTGCATTTGCGCTTACCGTATAATAATCATCTAAATTACCATATAAACAAGCTATATAAGCCGTTAAAATCTTGGTAGTAGATGCAGGATACATTTTTTCATGTAATGACTGTGCATATACCACTGATTGCTCTGTAGTATTGAAAGCACCTGCAGCGCCAGCCACCTGTGAATCTACTGCTGAAGTTCCTAAATCATCTGTACCAGCAACACACAGATTCTTAGCAAATAACTGAACATTAGATGTAGAACCATTATGTGTGATACCGTATGTAAAGGAAGTATCATACATCTGATAGGATGTAACCGATTCTGTGGTGTTGCCACATGCAACAAATGGTAAAGATATACAAATAATCAGTATAAAGCTTAATAATTTATTTATACATCTCACGCCACTCAAGATCTCCTCTATCAAGTGATTTAATAAGTAACTCAGCTGTTGCTAAATTTGTAGCAAGAGGGATGTTATTAGCATCGCATATACGAACAATGTTATTAACATCAGGCTCATGAGACTTAACAGTAAGTGGATCTCTAAGGAAAATAACCAAATCAATCTCATTCTGCTCAATCTGAGCACCTAATTGCTGTGTGCCACCTAAATGTCCAGCTAAGTATTTATGTACACTAAGATTAGTAACTTCCTCTACAAGTCTTCCAGTAGTACCTGTTGCAAAAATTTCGTTCTTGCTAAGAATACCTCTGTAAGCAATACAGAAATTTTGCATAAGCTTCTTCTTAGAGTCGTGTGCTACCAAACCAATATTCATTTAAAAAAGCCTCCCATTGTTATTTTTGGACTGAAGCCCTACATTTAAAACAATACCTATACCAAAATAAATCGTCACAAGTGAAGTCAAACCATAACTTACAAATGGCAATGGCAAACCTGTATTTGGCATTAAGCCTGTAACAACGCAAATATTAACAAAGCTCTGGAATCCAATAAGGGCAGCCATACCTATGCAGATAAGCTTGCCAGCAATGTCCTTTGCATTCTTAGCTATCATTAGTATTTCGATAGTTATAAAAAATATAAGTATTATTATAAGTGCCGAACCAACAAAACCTAACTCTTCTCCCGCTACGGCAAAAATAAAATCTGTATGAGGTTCAGAAATATAATTTCCGTTTTTAACCGAGTCAAACGCCTGATTTCCAAGACCTTTTCCCAATAGCTGGCCTGAACCAATGGCCATGATAGAATTCTGCTGCTGATATGAGCTTGCAGGATATTCATCAGGCTTGAGCCATGCAAGGATTCTAAGACCCTGATATTCATCAAGAATCGTCTGACCTTCTCTTGTTACAAGAAACAGTAATAATGCAATACCAGGTACAGTAACACCTAAGATTGCTCCTACTAACTTGTAACTAACTCCCGTTACAAATATCATAACACAAATAATCATCATTGTGACAATTGTGGTTGATAAATCTGGTTCTTTTTCAATCAAAAGTAGTGGAAACATTGATAATACAATTGTTATAGCTAAAGTTTTTGGCTTATTAATATCTTCTTCATGCATCATAAAGAACCATGCAAAAAACAGAATAAGCAAAATCTTAGCCAACTCAGAAGGCTGGAATCTGATACCAACATCAATCCAACGTGTAGCACCACCTGATTTTTCACCAAAAAGCAAAACAGATGCCAATAGGCCTAATACAAGGAAATAATATACCCAATGAAAATGTAACAGGAAATCATAGTCTAACAGCGCCATACCAGCCATTACAAAGATTCCCAAAATCATTCCTAAAATCTGCTTTTGCTGATTTGCTTCATTTGCACTTCCAATAACGAAAATACCAATAATGGTAAGAGTAATAACAGCAATTATTAACTTTACATCGAGATTTTTAAACTTATAATTGTGAAACATTAATTTTTAATCCTTCTAAGTAATCCACTGCTAAGAGGCTCAGCTAAGAGCTCTCTATTCCATACAGATACGCCCATAGGCTCTATCTCTTTCTTATGAACTCTAAAAGACCATTTTTCCTGAATTCTAATAGCGCCATTAACAGTACCAATCTGAATGTTGTTGCTATCTAAAAGACCAGTTGCTATATAGCATCCAGTGTTGTCTGGATATCCAGCATAGGCTGCTCCTTCTAAAGCGCCTAAAACAATAATATTGCCCTTAGCCTGAACTGATGCCTTAGACTTTACATCTCCAAGTATAACAAGGCTTGAATCCGAAGTAATTGAATCATTCTTCATAACTGAGCCTCTAATGATTTTGGCGTTTTCGAAAATCTCATCAGAATAGAATTTATCTATCTGACCAAGCATTCTTGTATCCTTGAGTTCATTTTTTTCATGAATAAGGATAATTTTGATTTTAGAATTAAGCTCAATAGCTTGAATAATAACCATTCCCTCTTCGGCAGAAAGCTCTCTACCCTGAGTTTCCAAAATCATCTCAGTCTCACCGAAGAAATCGGCAGACTGAGCAAACTTTTTGCAAACAGCTCTTACAAGGTCTTCGAATGGAATAGTCGCATCCAATTGAAGAGTTAATCCATATTTATTACTTTTTAAAATGACTGGGTCATTACTCATAATATTATCTCCCTTTATTGTTAAAAAGTATTTTAATCTGTAAATTCATTTTCTGAATTTGAAACAGTGCTAGCCTCACCACTAAGTAAGTCTTCTGTTGCAGATACACCAAAGTAATAAGCCAAAATATCCTTTGAAACCTCGGCAGCATTATGTGATGTATAACCATAAGCAATACGTGTAGCGATAGAAATCTCTGGATCACTATATGGTGCAAAGCCTATAAATAAAGCGTGGTTAGGACGAGATGCAACCTGCTGAGCAGTACCAGTCTTACCTGCAACTTCAACAGAAAATCCGTTAAATGATGAAAGCGACTCGCACACCATTCTCATACCATAATGTATAGCATCCCATTCTGATGCATTAAGTACATCTATCTGATTTCTAACTGAAGGACTATAGCTTTCAATAACATTTCCATCAGCGTCTCTCACACTATCAAGAAGTGTAAGGTTGTATACTGTTCCCTCGCTTGCAATAGCTGCAGCATATCTTGCTAAACCAATTGTGGTGTAGTTGTTATCTGACTGACCGATAGCAGCCATAACAGGATACTCTGTAGCAATATGAGGTGAGTTTTCTTCTATTTCAATTCCAGTAGTCTCATCTAATCCGTATAGCGATGCATATTCTGTAATCTTATCAATACCAGTGGCGTCATCATAAGCGCCATCACCACCAGCTAATCTCCAACCAACTTCATAGAAGAAATAGTTACAAGAATCTCTGATTGCTTCAGAAACATTGATGCTACCGTGATTACTTGGATAAATCCAACACTTAGGATTATTTGATACCTTAGTGTATTGTCCTAAATCGACGATTTCAGAAGTTGTAGTAATAACATTTTCTGCCAAACCTGCTGTAGAGCTGACAATCTTGAATGTAGAACCAGGGGCTGTTCTCTGCTGAGTAGCGTAGTTATACAAAGGATTAGCCGCACTATTTGTAAGGTACGAATAATAGTCTGCATCTACAGAATTAGCAAGCTTGTTGTTATCATAGCCAGGATAAGTAACCATCGCTAGAACTTCACCTGTTTTTACATCGATAAGAACAGTTGAACCTGAACAAGGATCAAGGGCAAGCTGACCTGGTGTGATTTCCAAAGACTTAATCTTTGAAAGCATAAATTCATATGCTGTAATTTGGCCTCCTGCAAGCTTGGTGTAATCCTCATCATCTTCCTTAGAAAGGACACCCTGCTCATATAAAATCAAACAAAGCTGGCTTCCAGAAATATTATCATCCAAAAGAAGGTACTTATAAACTAGCTTTTGGAATGAAGTATCAGTTGAAAGGTAATCGATTATATAATCAATTAAATCAGAGTAAAGCTCATCTGTATCAGCGTACTTTGCTTCTGATTCGTACTTGGTAATATCAATCCAGTTCTGCTCGATTGCATAGATAAGGTATTTGTTTACAGCCATCTCCTCTGATGTCCAGCTTGTCTGTACATCTGAAGAAGTATCAATAGCGCTAGCGTCAAAAATACCAAGGCTCTTAAGTGTAGTAACGATATAAGTAGAATAGGCCTGGTACTCTTCAGGAAGCTGATTATAAACAGTCTCATTAGAAGCCTTTAGCTGACTCTTTAAAGTAGCCAAAACCTCTTTTTCTTTAACCTCGTATGCACTCAAAACATCCTTTTCAGTCTGTGATGCATTAGGATCAGAAAATGCGTTAATATCGATGATTCCATTTTTTATCAAAGAATAATAAACATCGTAGATTGGTACAACTACATCACTTGAAGATGTTGTGCTGTACTCTTTGATGTTTTGAATCTTTGAATATAGAATACCTGCAATCTCCTGCTCCAAGAGAATATAAGCTGCCTTTTGTAAATCCATATCAATAGACAGATAAACGTCATTTCCGGAAACAGCCGCCTGGTAATCTCCCTCTGCGATAGTATTACCTACACTATCAACGTACAAAGTTTCAAAGCCCTTTGTACCAGAAAGATAATCATTCATATATTTTTCAATACCTGATTTACCAACTATATCTGTTGTTTCGACGGTACTATCTGTGGCAGAAAGCTCTTTATATTCTGAAGTGGAAATCTGACCAGTATATCCAATAATATGAGCAAAGTATTCGCTGTCTACGTAACGACGAAGGGACTTTTGTTCTACATCTACACCAGTAAGCTCGTTAATATTTTCCTTAATGAATGCAACTGATTCATCAGAAACATCTGATGCAATAACTGTAGAGATATATTTCTGATATGAATTCTGGCCCATATTGTAGCGAACAACCATGATTTCATAACGAAGCTTTTTAGAATACTCATCAGAGATATTGTAAACTTTTTCGCCTTCAAGATATTCAACAATCTGACCAGCTGTTGCAGTTGCTTCGTCTATTCCAAGCTTTTCGTTATATTCCAAATCATCAACGCTATTCTTGCCAAATATATCAGCTCTAAAACGCTGTAACGCAGAGCCGGAACTTAAAAACTGGAATGAACCTGATGAGTCAATATAAATTCCAAAATCGTTATCAATGGTATCCCCATTGCTTTCAAGCTTAGAAATGATTTCAGCAATTTCTGTATTTAACGACTGGCTTCTCTCTGTTGTAGAAGAATAAGTTCCAGTATCCTGAATAGTAACGGCGTATACCAGCTCATTATAAGCCAGCAAATTGCCGTTTCTATCGTATATATTTCCTCTTGTAGCTGCAATTGATTCAGTCTTTTCAAGTTTTAAATTGTAATTATCCTGATATTCACTACCATTTAATATTTGCAAATAAAAAAGACGTGAAATAAGAATAGCAGCAAAGGCAATCATTGCTACTATAACCACGCGAATACGTGAAGAAAATGCATTTTCAAAAAAGTCCTTAATAATATCCAATTCTATCAGAACCTTTCTTTTCTAGTTTTTCGACCCAATTGTTTATGTGAAGAATTGCATAATAAACAAAAATGGATACAAGTAAAGTGTAAACAACCTCAGGTAAAATGATATTCAAAAGATAATAAGAAAAATCATACTGAGATCTGATTGCAAACAAAGTGAGATAAGTGGCAACGCCATAGATTAAATCACTTGTCCCAATAAGAATCATTGGAAGACGTAAATCGTCACCAAAGAACTGCTTTTTAAAGAGGCCATTTAAAAGACCTATATACATATAAATCAGTGCGTACATACCAAAGAGTCCGCCTGAAAAGATATCCAAAAGAATACCTACAAAAAAGCCAATGAGGATACCGTATTTACGGCCTTTCATAAAGCCGTAAGTAGATACCACACAAATCAAGACATTAGGTGTAACACCTGCAAGTCTATATCTAGAAAAAACACTTGTCTGCAGTAAGAAGCATACATAAATGACAAGGGCTATAATCAATATTTTCTTTAAATATTGCTTAAAATCACTCACTTTCGTATGACTCCTTTATCTGCTTAATAACAAGGACATTAGATAAATGCTTAAAATCTACAACAGGTGTGACTGTTCCAGATTTAGTAAGCTCATTTTCATCCAAAGATACAGATGAAACATAGCCTATCATCAATCCTGGAAGATATTTGTCAGAAATGTTAGATGTAACGATAACATCACCAATAGCTACCTTATCTTCGTCATCATCCAAATCTGAAAACAAGATAAGATTGCTGGCTGTCATGTTCTCAAGAGAACCTGAAACAATACAGTTATCTTCGGTAGATGATATAGTTGCGCTAACATTAGAAGTGTCATCTATGATTGCGCGAACAACTGCATAAGAATCTCCAACAGAAGTGACGATACCAACAAGACCGCCATCTGCGATAACGTTCATATCTACCTCTATTCCATCCTTGGTACCTTTATCAATAGTAAATGTATTGAACCAATTAGATGTGCCTTTGCCGATGATTCTGGCACCAGTTGTCTCATAGTCGTAGTAAGTCTGATCTAGTTCGTATAATTCCTGTAATTCATCTAATTCTTTAAGCTTTAGCTCATAATTGTTGATAGTAGAATTAAGCTCATCAACCTGCGCTTGAAGCTCTTCGTTTTCAGCAACCAATTCCTCACGTGTCTTGGTATCAGCTGAAGAAATGGCTATAGAGCTGCCAATGTAATCTATACCCTTTTGCATAGGAATAAAGATATGATTGGCAATTGTCTCTAATGGACCACCTGAAAAACCAGTTGAATAACTGAAAAACAAAAGCATTATACAAACAATAGATAAAATCATTAGCAAATATTTACTTGGAATACCGCCATTTGCTTTTCTTTGTCTCATTATTTGAAAATCCTTGCCCTCATGCTATATCCATAAATTTTGTATTTAGAGTCTGAAAGAACCTGTCCTAAACCTCTAACACAAGATTCCTGTGGCTCATCCATTACATTAACCTTAATGTTTGTAACCTCTGAGAATAAATCTGTTAATTGATAAAGCTGAGATGTACCACCAGTAAGATAAATACCAGAGTGAACAATATCCTTTGCAAGCTCTGGTGGAACTTTTTCAAGGATAAGCTTTACATTTGTGCAGAAGCTCTCTAAATCATTCTTGATAGCGTTGTAGATTGTATCGCTCTCAACTTCCATCTCGATAGGAAGACCGCTAACTACATCACGGCCTACAACAGTAAGCTTCTGTCCTCTTCCCTCCTGTGCTGAACCGATTTCTTCTTTAAGCTGCTTTGCAGTCTTTTGTCCAATTACAAGATTAAAGTTTCTCTTAAGGTATGTAACGATTGACTCATCAATCTGATTTCCACCAAATGGAAGAAGCTCTGATAAAACGAGGCCACCAAGGGAAATAACAGAAATCTCAGTTGTATCTGCTCCAAGATCTACCACCATAACACCTGTTGGCTCTGAAACATCAAGTCCCATACCGATAGCGCTGGCAATAGGCTTCTCGCAAACTCTGATAGAATGTGGCTTATTCTTTGCCTTGCTAAATAGGTCAGAGAAAGCCTTCTTTTCTACCTCAGTAATGTCTGTAGGTACAGCAACAACAATGTCACTACCCTTAATCTTGCCCTTTAAGTCCTTTTCGATAACTTCGAAAAGCATAGTTTGCATATTATCGAAATCAGCAATAACACCAGAAACAATTGGGAATGAAACATTGATTGTGTCTGGAGCTTTTTCGTACATAGAATAAGCTGCATCACCATATGAATACATCTGATTCTTGTTAACGATTGCTATAGTATTTTTTATGTCAGTAATTTGATTATTAGAACCGCTAAAAATCTTAAGATTCTGGGTTCCTATATCAATACCAAATGAATTGGCCATGGTTTTCCTCCGTATATATTTTTATATAAAACATCCTAAAAATTTTAACACAGTTGAGACTTCATCACAAGGCAAGCATCCACTAGTTTTTGGAGTGAATTTAGTATACCAAGCTTAGCATGATTCCATGTAAGGCCGCCCTGGAAGAAGGCTGTATATGGGTCACGAAGTGGGCCGTCTGCTGATAATTCAATTGATGAACCCTGAACAAATGCACCGGCCGCCATGATAACCTTACTGTCGTAACCAGGCATATCCCAAGGCTCTGGAGTAACGTATGAATCTACAGGAGCAGCTGCCTGAATTCCCTCACAGAAAGCAATAAGCCCCTCTGGCTTAAGGAATGAAACAGCCTGAATAATATCATGTCTTGATTCTGTAGAATTAGGGACGCAAAGGAATCCAAGCTTCTCATATACATTTGCTGCAAAAATAGCACCCTTTAAAGCACCAGCAACAACTGTAGGTGCAAGGAAGAATCCCTGATAGAATGACTGCATAATTCCAAGTGAAGCACCAACTTCCTTTCCAAGTCCTGGAGAAGTTAATCTGTGTGCAGCATTTTCAACGCATTCCTTAGTTCCTACGATATATCCTCCAATAGGAGCAAGTCCGCCGCCTGGATTCTTGATAAGAGAGCCTACACACATATCAGCACCAACCTCTGTTGGCTCGATTCTCTCAACAAATTCTCCGTAGCAATTATCTACCATGCAGACAACATCTGGCTTAATACCTTTGATGAATGAAATAAGCTCTCCGATTTGTGAAACTGATAATGTAGGACGATTTGCATATCCCTTAGAACGCTGAATAGTTACAAGCTTTGTCTTTTCATTAATAGCTGCTTTGATTCCATCGTAGTCAAATCCGCCATCTTCAAGCAAATCAACCTGTGCATATGTAATGCCATACTCAGCTAAAGAACCGTTTGAAGGACGAATTCCAATTACCTCTTCAAGTGTATCGTATGGCTTTCCAACAGGTGAAAGTAGTTCATCACCTGGTCTAAGATTACTCATTAATGCAAGAGCAAGGGCATGTGTACCACATGTAATCTGTGGACGAACAAGAGCATCCTCTGTTTTAAAAACTGATGCATACACCTTTTCCAATGTATCACGTCCAACATCATCATAACCGTATCCAGTAGATGTGTTGAAGCACTCAGCTGCAACCTTGTGTTTCTGCATAGCCTTAAGAACCTTAAGCTGATTGAACTCTGCTGTTTTATCGATTTCCTCGAATCTGTCCTTAAGACCTTTTAGAATCTCCTCACCGTAATCATAAACTTCTTTAGAAATACCAAAATCCTTATAAATACTAAACACTTTCTATAATTCCTTTCTCTTTCAAACAAGTTAAAATCTTTTCAAGTAAAGCATCACTTGTCGTATAAACTGTTTTATCAAGCCAAATGACTTCTTTTTCTCTTCTAAACCAAGTGAGTTGACGCTTGGCGTAGTTTCTAGAGTTCTTTTTGATAAGCTCTACTGCCTCATCTAAAGATATCTCGCCATCCTTGTAAGACAATAATTCTTTGTAACCAATTCCATCCATGGAAGTCATACCCTTTTTGACGCCCATAGCAAGTAGGCTATCGATTTCGGATAACAAGCCATCCTCCATCATTATATCAACTCTTTTATTAATTCGATTATATAGCAATTCCCTATCGTCATTTAATACAAAATAAGCAAAGTTATAAGGGCTAGTTTTTTCTCTTTGAGTAGCATTGTGAACAGAGAACTTTTCACCTGTCTGCTCATAATACTCAATAGCTCTAATAACTCTTTTTCTATTTGCAGCCGGAATAGTTTCTGCCGACTCAGGATCAATTTCCTTAAGCTTTTCATGCAAAGCATCATTTCCATACTTATCAGCAAAATCTTCTAGGGACTGACGGTAGGATTTATCGATATCATTTTCTGTAAAATCAATATCATACAAAATCGCTTGTATGTAAAATCCAGTTCCTCCGCAAATGATAGGAATTTTTCCTCTGGAATAAATATCTGCCATGGCATCCTTTACCATTTGTTGAAACTTTACAACATGATAATCCTCAGTAGGCTCAATCACATCAATCAAATGATGTGGAACCCCGTCCATTTCTTCAGGTGTAACCTTCGCTGTACCTATATCCATTTTTCTATAAACCTGCATGCTGTCAGCAGAAATAATCTCGCCATTTATAGCCTTGGCGAGATTAATTGATAGTGAAGTTTTGCCGACCGCAGTTGGTCCAGTTAAGATTACTAATTTATCCATTAAACAATCCTTTTAAATTTCTTTGCTAATTCGTATTCTGAAAACGAAATCATTGTAGGTCTACCATGAGGGCAATGATATGGATTATCAAGCTTTAATAAATCATCGATTAGGGTTTTAATCTCTGGAATAGAAAGCCTATTATTTCCCTTTACAGCAGCCTTACATGACATAGAAGCCACTCTCTCAACAATCATGTCAAATGAATCTGATGCCTTGAAGCTCTCACAATCTGAAAGTATCTCAAGGAAAAATGTCTTTGGATCCAGATTTAATAGGTTACCAGGAACTCCATTGATAGCAAGCTCATTTCCTCCAAAGGATTCCACTCTAAATCCAAGCTTCTCAAAAGCCTCATGATAGTTTTCAAACAGAAGAACATCCTGAGGTGACAATGAAATAATAACTGGTGGGCTAACCATCTGAGATGTCATTTCATTGTTTTTGAGACGAGCCATTGTCTTTTCAAAAAGAACTTTCTCATGAGCAGCATGCTGGTCTATGATATACATATTTTTATC
The DNA here is from genome assembly GCF_015057245.1 of Pseudobutyrivibrio ruminis. GTDB lineage: Bacteria > Bacillota > Clostridia > Lachnospirales > Lachnospiraceae > Pseudobutyrivibrio > Pseudobutyrivibrio ruminis_E. The sequence goes on along the minus strand of NZ_SVET01000019.1, from coordinate 33,317 downwards.
ATATTCAATAATCCAATATGTATCAAATACCTGACCGATAATTTTGTGCTCTTTAACTGCTTCCTGCTTTAAAAAGCTAATCTGCTCATACTTTGTTTTGTCTAGATTGTTCTCAGCAAATTTCTTTTCGTAAGGTGTGTCCTGTCGAATTTGACTTGTAACCTGAGCTTTTATCTTTTCAAGTCTATCCCTTTCGAATGGTTCAGGAAGCTTTACCTTCACAGGAGGGATAATTTCCGGTTCCTTTTCTGACACAGAATCATTTGAGACTTCATATGAAGAAGAATCTGATTCCTGTTCTACAGCTGGCTTAGAAACAAACTCTGTATATGTTTCAATTACTGGCGCAGGAGCTGATGCTTTTGGCTCATCAATATGAGCTTCAAGAACATCTTCTCTTTTTCTAAGACGATCATTTATTACTTTAGTAAGAATCTCAAGTATAAAAGCCTCATCCTCGAATCGAACTTCCTGCTTTGTTGGATGTACATTAACATCAACAGCACCATCTTCAAAATTGATATTAATTACAAAGAATGGATACTGATGTCCCATCAAAAAGCCGTAATATCCCTCTTCGCAAGCCCTAGAAAGATTATTGCTTTTAATATATCTGTTATTTACAAAGAAATGCTCAAAAGCTCGATTTCCTCTGGCAATAACTGATTTTCCAATAAAGCCGTTGATTGAAACTCTTTCATCTTTGTAATTTATCTCCAAAACATTGGATGCTATCTGACGTCCATAAATCTGATATATGGTATCTGAAAGCACACCATTACCTGAAGTCATAAGCTTTTCTTTGCCGTTAAGCAAGAACTTAAACGAAATCTCAGGATGGGATAAAGCCAAATGCTCAACAACATCAAATACATAGCTTCCCTCAGTGCTTTCAGACTTTAAAAACTTCTTTCTAGCTGGTGTGTTAAAGAACAGCTGTCTAATAATAAATGTAGTGCCATTAGGGGCTCCAATATCTGTAAGAGATACTTCCTTTGCGCCTTCGATAATGTAGGATGCACCAAGTAGAGAGTCCTTAGTTTTTGTAATAAGCTCGACTTTAGCTACAGCAGAAATGCTGGATAAAGCCTCTCCTCTAAATCCCAATGATCTAACATTAGCTAAATCAGCAGCATCTTCGATTTTGCTGGTTGAATGACGCAAAAATGCGATTTGGATTTGATCCTTATCAATTCCAGAACCATTATCGGTTATACGAAGATATTCTATTCCGCCGCCCTTTATCTCAACAGAAATAGCTGTTGCTCCAGCATCAATACTGTTTTCAATAAGCTCTTTTGCAACAGAAGCAGGTCTTTCAACAACCTCTCCTGCTGCGATTTTGTCAATAGTTTCCTGGCTAAGTAAATTAATTTTTCCCATTATTCTTTCACCTTATTGTGATACTCAAACAATATGTTCATAGCTTCAAGGGGAGTTATCTTTGTAACATCAAGATTCTTTAGCTCTGTAATTATCTGTGCCTCAGATTCAGAAATCTCTAATCCTGTAGCTTCTTTGAGCTTTTCTTCGAATTTTTCCTGCAGAGCAATCTTATCCGAAACTGCAGCAATATCATTTTCATTTAAAGAATCTACGATTGTACGTGCCCTTGAAAGCACCTCCTCAGGTAAGCCTGCCAGTCTGGCTACCTGTATACCGTAACTTTGATCTGCGCCGCCAGAAATGATTTTTCTAAGGAATATAATATCCTCTCCCATTTCCTGTACTGCGATGCAGTAATTATGCACTCCTTTTATCTGACCTTCCAATTCTGTAAGCTCATGATAATGTGTTGCAAATAAAGTCTTTGCACCAATATTGTAAGCCACATGTTCAACAACAGACCATGCAATTGAAAGTCCATCATATGTGGAAGTTCCACGGCCTATCTCATCAAGAATCAAAAGTGATTTGCTAGTAGCATTATGCAAAATATTAGCTACTTCATTCATCTCTACCATGAATGTAGATTGACCAGTTGATAAATCATCTGATGCACCTACTCTGGTAAAGATTCTATCTACAACACCAATTGTTGCGCTAGTAGCTGGAACGAAGCTACCGATTTGAGCCATAAGCACAATAAGTGCAACCTGTCTCATGTATGTAGATTTACCTGCCATATTAGGGCCTGTAATAATTGCGATGGTGTTGGAATCCTGATCCAAATAACAATCGTTAGATATGAACTGGTCGGCATTTATCATCTGCTCAACAACAGGATGACGTCCTTCCTTGATATCTAATACTCCACGATTATTAATTACCGGTCTCACATAGTGATTCTTTTCAGCAACAACTGCAAGCGAAATGATTGCATCAAGTGTGGCAATGGCCTTTGCACTAATTTGAATTCTATCTACCTCACCAGCAATTGTATCTCTGACTGCTTTGAAGAACTCATACTCGATAGTATTTAATCTATCCTCAGCCCCTAAAATGCTATCTTCCAGCTCTTTTAGCTCTGGTGTGTAATAGCGCTCAGCATTTGTAAGAGTCTGTTTTCTTACGTAATAATCAGGAACCAAATCCTTATATGAATTTGTAACCTCAAGATAAAATCCAAAAACCTTGTTGAACTTTATCTTTAGATTTTTAATTCCAGTCTTATCACGCTCTTTTGCTTCAAGCTCAGCAAGCCACTGCTTGCCATCTATCTTAGCAGAACGAAGTCTGTCTACTTCTTCGTTGTATCCAGTCTTTATAATATCGCCATCACGTGAGCTGATTGGAGGCTCCTCCGCAATAGCATTATCAATGAGCACATACAAATCCTTAAGATCATCGATACTTGCATTCAAATCCCTGATTAGATGTGAATGAAAGCCATCAAGCAATGTTTTGATTGGAGCAAGCATGCCGATAGATTGCTTAAATGCTATCAAATCTCTTGGGTTGGCTGATTGATATGTGATTTTTGTAATAAGACGCTCTAAATCGTAAACTGATGAAAGATATTCTCTGAGCTCTTCTCTGTCAATCAAAGAGCCATTAATATCTTCGATAGCATCCTGTCTTTTAATGATTTCATCTACCGATACAAGCGGCTGTTCAATAAAGCTCTTAAGCTGTCTTGCACCCATGGCAGTTTTAGTTTTATCCAAAACCCAAAGAAGTGATCCACGCTTTTGTTTATCTCTCATTGTCTCGGTTAATTCAAGATTTCTGCGAGTAGAGCTGTCAATCAGCATAAACTTGCCATCTGTATATGGAGTGATATGTGTTAAATGTGTAAGCTCTGATTTCTGTGTCTCTTTTAAGTAAAGTAATAATGAACCCGCAGATACCTTACCAACAGAAAAATCAATTAAACCTAAGCCCTCTAAAGAATGAGCTTTAAAATGATTCAAAAGCTCACGTGTGCTTAAAGTATCATCAAAGTAAGATTCATCAAGCTGAGTAAGAGCTATATTTAATTTGTCCGCATAATCAGTAATATCGATTCCTGATTCATAGATTGATTTGCTGTAGATTATTTCAGCTGGAGTGAATCTGTAAAGCTCATCTGTAAGCTTTCTAGTTTCGTTAACTTCAGTCAAATAGAAATCAGCAGTAGAAACATCACAGCAAGCAATTCCAATCACCCCCTTTGTATAATACAAAGACATGATGTAATTATTGCTTCCTTCTTCTAGTGCAAGCTGATCAATGTTTGTACCAGGAGTAACAACTCTAATTACTTCTCTTTTAACAAGCCCCTTTGCTTCTTTTGGGTCCTCCACCTGCTCACAAATTGCAACTTTGTAGCCCTTTGCAACCAAGCGATTAATATATGTGTCTGCAGCATGGAAAGGAACTCCGCACATAGGTGCACGTTCTTCTGCTCCGCAAGACTTTCCTGTAAGTGTTAATTCAAGTTCTCTAGATGCAGTCTTTGCGTCTTCAAAAAACATCTCATAAAAATCACCTAGACGGTAAAACAAGATACAATCTTCATATTCCGCTTTTGTTTTAAGATACTCCTGCATCATTGGAGTGTATTCAGCCAATTATTATCCCACCTATTCTTATAAATTCATGTTGGATATAACAGCCTCTGCAACTTTCATTCCGTCCATTGCAGCAGATGTTATACCGCCTGCATAGCCTGCACCCTCTCCGCAAGGATATAGACCTTTTATGTTAGCCTGATAGAATTCATCACGACTAATTCTTACTGGAGATGAAGTTCTACTTTCAACGCCAGAGAAAATCGCATCATCTCTATCGAACCCTTTTATTTTAGTCCCAAAAACACCTATACCGTCAATAACAGACTGGTAAATTTCCTGAGAAAATATATCAGATAGCAATCCAAATGCTGTCTGCCCCTTTGTTTCAGAAGAGAAATCACCGAAGCTTGTAGACAATTTCTTTAGTTTAAAATCTCCAAGCAGCTGTTGTGGAATTTTTCCATTACACAAGCTAAATGCTTTTTCTTCAAGGGTGCGCTGATATTCTACGCCTGCAAGAGGATTTGTTTTATCAAACTCTCGCCCACCAACTGATACAACTATGGCACTGTTGGCATTTTTGCTATCACGCTTAGAATAGCTCATACCATTAACAACAAGTCTGTTTTCCTCAGATGAAGAATTAACTACAAAGCCACCTGGACACATACAGAATGAATAAACGCCACGGCCATTATCAAGATTAGTAGCAAGCTTGTATGGTGCAGGCTCAAGGTTTTTGTAGCCATCTGCATACATACTGCGAGAAATCATCTCCTGAGGATGCTCGATTCTAAATCCAACAGCAAAATCCTTTGCCTCCATATAAACGCCAGATTCGTGAAGAATTTTGAATGTATCTCTTGCACTATGTCCTACTGCAAGAATCACATGGCTTGATTTGTATATTGTGTCACAGGCTCTTACCCCTGTAATTTTCTCATTTTCGATAATAAAACCATCGACAGCTGTACCAAATAAAAACTCACCGCCAAGTCTGATGATTTCATCTCTCATATTTGCAATGACATTCTTTAAAACATCAGTGCCTATATGAGGCTTGTAATCATATAAAATATTGCTATTGGCTCCAAACTTGACAAATGTATCAAGAACGAATTTGTTACGTCCAAATTTGTCATTTACAAGGGTATTTAGCTTGCCGTCAGAAAATGTTCCGGCACCACCCTCGCCAAACTGTACATTAGATGTGGTATCAAGAATTCCAGTCTCCCAGAATTTCAAAACATCAGCTGTTCTTTCATCAACCTTTTTTCCTCTTTCAAAAACTATAGGATTAAGATTGTTTAATGCAAGAATATATGCGGCAAATAATCCAGCAGGGCCAGCACCTATTACAATAGGTCTATCGCCAGTCCAATCTGATGCTTTTGGCATATTGTAAGCTTTAGGAACATAGCTATTTATATTGTTATCTTTTTTAAATTTAGCCAATATTCTCTTTTCATTATCATTTGATAATTGAACAATTATCGAATATACGAAGTAAATAATTGGCTTTTTTCTGGCATCTACAGACTTCTTTAAAATCTCTAAGGATTTGATTTCACCTTCGCTGACTTTTAACTTCTTAGCAACAATCTGTTTTAAATCAGCTTCCTGTCCAGATACCTCTACCTTAACTTGATCAATTCTAATCATTGTAATTCCTTTATAATCGATTTAGATGCAATATCAGCAGATGTATATGCCCAGTTGAGATTGTATCCTCCGCATATTCCATCTACATCCAACACTTCACCAGTAAAATACAAACCTTTACACTTTAGTGATTCCATTGAAGAAGTATCGATTTCTGATAAATCAACACCTCCAGCTGTGACTTGAGCACTGTCGAATCCCTTTGTCCCGTCTACAGGAATAGAAAAATTCTTGAAAAAGTAAACAAGATTATCTATATCTTCTTCATCCAAACGATCTACAGTTGTGTCACCATAGATTCTGGAATAACTAACAATTTGCTCAATAGCTTTTTCATTACAAAACCCTACTAGTGCAGTCAAAATTGTGGCTTTTGGATTACGATTAAATCTTTTATTTAGCTCTTCCTTCAATTGTTCTGCTGAAAGATAAGGAATAAAATCAATTCGTATATCCGATAGTTTTTTATCCAGCTCATCAAAGCCGATAAAACGACTAATGCACATGATAGGATATCCTGATACGCTATCTTTATTGAACTGGATTTCTCCCTCACAACTGTAATCCTTGTATGAAACTACACCTGTAGCTCTAACTCCTGCTAATTCTTTTAAGCACTGGCTAGAAGATTTAACGCCAACAAGGGCCGGTGAAAGCTTTGTTGTTTTCATTTTAAAGCTTTGTGCTATTTTATAACCGATTTTAGAAGATCCAAGAGTTGCAGCAGCAAGCCCACCTGAAGCAACGCAAACCTTCTTCGCATTTACGATAGTTCTAGCGGTAGTAACTTTAAATAAATCTGCCTTTGAAACTTCTGTAACTCTATTATCAAGAAGAACATCGATTCCAAGAAAACTAATTTCATTTTCAAGTGCTTCTCTAACTGTCTTGGCTTGATTTGTAATCGGATAATAATATCCATCCAAATCCTTGTCGTATACCCCTAATTCATTAAGAAATTGGCGTAAATCATTATGATTATCTGAAATAAAATCAAGGCTGTGATTGCTGTAATAATATTGAGCCCCCATTCTACTGTTTGTGAAGTTGCATCGGCCATTGCCAGTAGATAAAATTCTTCTGCCAACCATACGATTTAATTCCACTAAACAGACCAAAAGACCTGCTCTCGCAAGTTTGATTGCGAGAACAAGTCCTGAAAATCCGGCACCTATTATACAAACATCATATACCTTTTCATCTGTATTCATAAAACTACCTCAACAAATGTAAATTATATGCTATCTGACAAAGTCTTGTTCCACCTGGGAATTTTAAAAGTGTTTCCTCATCTATACCTTTAAAGAGAAGCATCGCTACAAAGTAGACTACCGCTCCAACAACTATAGAAATAACACATGCAAAAAGGTTTGCTACCTTTTCTGACATACCAATAACCAAAATGGCATCTAGCATATGATAAATGAGATAAACAACTAGTCCCATAAGAGCTGATGCTTCAAGTGGCGCAAGTACAACCTTTTTAACATCAATCCTTGCTCCAGAGAATCTAAGTACTGCAGATTGATTAAGGAAGCACATCATAAGTGCATAAAAAGCATTAGCAATGATTACAGCATAGATGTGTAATTTAAATACTTCCATCAATACAAACAAAAGTACCACATGAGCAACAAGTGCAATAAGCGCATTTTTTACTGGAATAGTCATTTTATCAATTCCCTGAAGAATTCCATTGGAAAGAGTTGAAAGGGAATAGAAAACAACTGAGCATCCACCAATAATAAGCATTAATGCAGATGAGCTTTCAGCATCATTGAATAACAAAAGCATAATTGGTGAAGCAAGTACCATAAGTCCTACAGCACATGGGAAAGCAATCACCATAACAAATCTATTAGCCGCATTAATCTGTCTTTTAACTACATCTTTGTCATTAGAATTAAATGCAGCAGTCAAACTAGGAACTGTAGATGCAGCCATTGAAGATGCAATTGCTAAAGGTACATTTATAAGAACCTTATACTGACCAGTGAACACACCCCATGATTCACTGGTAACCTTTGAATCATAGCCCTGCAACAAAGCAAGATTTTTGAAAATACCCTGATCAATTATAGAGCTTATATTGTAAACCGTTGTACTAAGCAGTACAGGGATTATTGTCATAATTAAAACTGGTAAAATATCACCAAAGGTTTCAAAATGCTTATGTCTATCCTTCTTTATCATTCTCTTAAGGACCTTCTTGAAAGCAAAGAAAATGAAAATAATGAAACAAAGAGCAAACAAAGCACCTGTAGATGTTCCAAGTGTTCCACCAGCCGCACCAAAAGCAGCTGCATAATCTGAAACATTACCTAAAACACCGCCAACCTTTTTTCCGTAGCTGAATAATAAAGTTGCTGCCACTACAGAAACAACAGCGTTAACCAACTGCTCTCCTATCTGAGAAATAGCACTTGGAATCATTGTGCCAAGGCCCTGGAAAAAGCCTCTAAATACACCAAGAATAGCAACTACAAGTAATGTAGGCGCCAAAACCTTTAAAGCAATAGCCGCAAGAGGTGTCTTTAATACAGTACCTGTGAAGAACTCTGCTCCAAAGAATACAATTATGGATGCAATACCACCACTTATAAACGCAAAAAGAAGGGCGCCATGTAAAACCTTAGTTGCGTCCTTAATGTGCCCTTTGGCTATTCTCGCTGAAACTAGCTTTGATACCGCGAGAGGTATGCTATAAGAAGATATAAGTAATATTATGTTGTAAATTTCATAAGCGGTACCGTAGTAATCATTTCCTGTTTTTCCAATAGTAGCCGTAAGTGGGACTCTGTAAATAAGTCCCACAATACGACTGATAATTGAAGCCATAGCAAGAATTGATCCCTGCATTAAAAAACCGGTATCGCTACGCCTTTTTTTAGCATTCATAAACTAATTAATTTGCCTTACTAAATTCTGATTTATCTGCATAGTATACAGTTTCATCTGTGTAATCCTGCTGGCAAGCCTGAATCCAAGTTACACCAACATTAAGCTGAATTTCTTCGCCTGAGTTTAAGTCATAATAATGTGTGATATCAGTATCACCATCTTTTGACCAAACAATATCAATCATCTTTCCATTAGAGATGTACTTACCAGTACCTGTGTTGTATGAAAGAAGGTATCCAAGATACTGAGATCCTTCATATGTCCACCACTCTACATTCTGGATAATGATGTTCTTAGCTGTAAGCTGCTCACCAGTAATAGCATCAACCTGCTTCTGATTGAACTCATATCTGTAATATAAACCATCATCCTCGTTGTAAATCCAATAAGGCTTGTTTGTATAGTAGTAAAGCTGGATAGCCTGGCAATCTTCACCGCTAGAAAGGTCATTACCATCTGCAGCAAATGTGAAGTGAGGCTCATAGTTTGATGGAAGCTCTGTGTCATATCCAAGCTTTTCAATACCAATATCAATACCATCAGAATTTGTATAGAGAGTGTGCTCACCCTTACCAGTTCTGAAAGCAGCTGCCTTACCCTTTGTACCTTCTACAGTAAGAGCATTGATGTTGTCTACAAGATTCTTGTCATCGATAAGCTCAAATGCTGCTGGGTTACCACCTGCATGCATGTAAATAGCATCATACTCACTAGCAAAATATACGTAATAAGGACGTGAACTACGGATATTACCAATCTGGTCTAATCCTGAATAATCATCAAAGATAGCCATCATACGAGTGATTCCACCTTCAACAACGCATTCATAGATAACACCAGCATTACCAATACCATACTGTGGTAAACATGCCTTTGTGTTCTCAATCATGACTGCAACTGGGCGCTGTCTGCCATACTCAGCATCAACCCAATCTCCAGTTAAGTAGCTTCGAACCTTGCCATCTTCTGAAACCTGATCCCAAAAAGCTGCAGAATCATCAACTGGTTCAACTACCTCCTGTGCTGTATTGCTTGCTGCATCATCAGCCGCTGTATCGTCTGCTTCATCTTTGCCGCAGGCAATCAATGATGTGCACATAGTCAAAACAAGCAATGCGGATACTAATTGTTTTTTCATAGATTAGTGTCTCCTTTTCATTAATCTCGAGAAATATTTAGTATGTTTAATATCTCCCTTTGTTTTTGTTCCATAACAGAAGCTTCCTCCTCTGTCATGTGATCAAACCCCATTAAATGTAACATACTATGGGCTATAAGAAAAGCATACTCTCTGAGATTTGAATGCTGATATTCCTCTGCTTGCGCATGAATGCGGGGAATATTAAGAACTATATCTCCAAGAATTACTTCTCCTGTCTCAGGGTTAAATAAATCATCATTCTCTTCTATTTTTGAAAAATCACCAGGATTTTCATACTCAATCATTGGGAATGATAATACATCGGTAGGTGAATCAATACCTCTGAATTCTTTATTGATTACCTGTATACCATCGTTGTCTGTCAGAGTGATGCTTACTTCGGTTTCAAAAGGAAATTCCATATAATCCAAAGCAGTATTCACCACATCTTTTGCAACTTTCTCGTAATCGAAGTCGAAATCAACTTCTGTTTCGCTTTCCATTAAAATTGTCATGCTAAAATATCCTCATTTGCTAAAATCTCACGAATCTTCAAGAACTGATTCATGGTCAGTCCTGAGTTGTCGTAGAAGCCTTTTTGTGAAAGCTCATTAATAGTTTGATATATAACCATATTTTGATTCCAACTACTGCTCATTGAATCAGAATCAAAAAGCTCTACCTTTGTAACAACTGAATCCACCATATGAACAATGGCCGATTCTTTTGAGCTAGGCAAAATAACTATTCCGCCATACTCAGCCAGGATTTGAATAACCTCAGCTGGGAAACAATGATTATTTGCAATTTTGATTGCGTTATCAATCATTGGCTCACCTTCGATTTTTCCAAGGCGATAATAAAGTCCTGCGCAAGCAGCAAGATTTTCGTTGGCATTAATTGCTGCGGCACACTTTCTAGATAATCTTGAAAGTCTCATTGCATGCTGGTATTCGATGTAGGATAGCTTGCGGATTTCATTGCATAAAGTGTAATCCGGATCCAAGAAGGTGTCATATATCAATACCTGTTCTCTATCCACGAATCTGCTAATTACCGGGAAGATAGCCGCTATAATTAAGCATGCCACCACGCCATCAATCAAGCCATAAAATAACACTGAAAATGATAACTCAAGATAATTAAAGTAATAAAAAACTATAGACACTAGTGTTGTAATTGCAAAAACCATAATTAGCGCATACAACTTTTGAAGTGTCTCTCCTTTTCTAAGAAATGCGGATAGCACACCGCCAAAAAGAATCAGCGTAATATAACAAAGAATAGTGTAACTATTGTAATCCCAACAAAGAGATGTAAGCACCACCAAATAAAGACTGAACGCATTTGAAAGGCTATCCTCAAAAACACTACTGGCAATAATCGGAAGCACTATGAATGGAGCAAAAAAATCAGGCGCCCACAACGACATAGCGATAGTCAAAACCCATTCTACTAAAATTACGAATGTCATTTTTCCGTAGGATATATAGTTTTTTTCTGGAAGCTTTTGCTCTAAACGTCTTCTGATGATAAGTAAAAACTGTAAGCAAAAGAAACAAATATTAATTGCAACTAAGCAAATATATTTGTCCATAAGTACAGAGGCAAAGGAACACATTAAAGTGTTGGCAATAATAAAAACAAACGCCATGCCTATTGCATACAATAATCTTGTAGTGGAAAAACGATTAGTCCATTTCATTATTTCGCCTTTTTATTCTTGCTTTGTAATTTTTTGTCGTGTACTTCATACGCATTTACAATCTTTTGAACAAGTGGATGTCTAACAACGTCCTTCGCATCAAGATTGCAAATCTTTATATCATCAATGTTCTTCAAAACTGCCATGGCATCATCAAGACCTGATTTAACTCCTGTAGGTAAATCCTTCTGAGTCTTATCACCTGTGATTACAGCCTTTGAACCGAAGCCAATTCTTGTAAGGAACATTTTCATTTGGGCTGGCGTAGTATTTTGTGCCTCATCCAAAATGATAAAGGCATTATCCAATGTACGGCCTCTCATATAAGCAAGAGGGGCTACTTCTATAAGTCCCTTTTCCATGTTGCGCTGAAATGCTTCAGCACCCATTATCTGATACAGAGCATCATATAATGGTCTAAGATAAGGGTCGACTTTGCTTTGTAAATCTCCTGGAAGGAAACCTAGCTTCTCTCCTGCCTCAATAGCTGGACGAGTAAGAATGATTCTAGAAACCTCCTCGTTTTTAAAGGCTGTAATAGCCTTTGCCATAGCAAGATATGTTTTACCAGTACCTGCTGGGCCCACGCCAAATACAATCATGTTGTTAGTGATTGCATCTACATATTTCTTTTGTCCTAGTGTCTTAGGAGCTACAGGCTTACCTGTGGTTGTATGGCAAATTATCTCGCCTCTAGCTTCTGAAACATCATGATTTTCTATTTTTTCCTGCTCAATTGACATAATATAATTAACATCCTGTGTAGTTATAATACTGCCCTTTTTTGAAAGGGATAAAAGCTCATCCACAACAACGATTCCATGTTCAACATGGGATTTTTCACCTACTACTTTGATAACATCATCCCTAAGAATGAAGGAAATTCCCATGCCCTTTTCTATGGTTTTGATGTTTTTATCAAACTGGCCAAAAATATTGTCGATGTGCTCAGCCGGAATACTAATACTTAAAGAAAAATCGCTCATTTTATTCAACAATATCGATAATCAAGTCCATGTGGTTACATTTTTCTGGAGCAATAACTGTAGCTGAGTTAATCATCTCCATAGCATTTTTGATTTTGCTCTCATCATTTGCGTGGATATAGCAGATAGGCTCGCCCTTTTTAATTTCATCCCCAACCTTTTTGTTGAGAACAATACCAACAGCCATATCAATAACATCCTCGAATGTCTCGCGGCCTCCACCAAGAGACATAGAAGCAAGACCAAATGCCTCTGCTTTAAGTGCGTGAACATATCCATCAGCCTGAGCCTCAACTGGAACGATATATTTAGCCGGCTCAAATTTACTAATATCAGTTGCAAAGCTTGAATCGCCACCTTGCGCCTGAATGAACTCAACAAATTTATTAAATGCACTACCATCTGCTACTGCATTTTCCATAAGCTTTCTAGCTTTAGCTTTATCAGTCTCAATTTCTGAGAAAACAATCATCTGAGAACCAAGTTCATAAACAACTTCCATTAAGTCCTCTGGACCATTTCCCTTTAAGGCATTGATTGCTTCAATAACTTCGAGATTGTTTCCTACTGCAAAACCAAGTGGCTCATCCATATTTGTAAGAACTGCAGCGATTTTCTTGTCTGCACGCTTACCAATATCAACCATAGATTTTGCAAGCTCTAATGCCTTTTCCTTTGTCTTCATGAAGGCGCCATCACCAACTGTAACATCAAGAACGATAGCATCTGTACCGGCAGCAAGCTTTTTAGACATGATAGAACCTGTGATAAGAGAAATCTCATCAACTGTGGCTGTAACGTCTCTAAGTGCATAAAGCTTTTTATCTGCAGGAGCAAGATTTTTAGACTGACCAGTAACTGCGATTTTAATATTATTAACCTGATTAATGAAGGCCTCCTCAGAAAGAGCTCCATTGAAACCAGGAAAAGCTTCAAGCTTATCAATAGTACCGCCAGTATGGCCTAAGCCTCTACCACTCATCTTTGCAACAGGCACACCAATAGATGCGATGATTGGTCCAAGGACAAGTGTAACCTTGTCGCCAACACCACCTGTAGAGTGTTTATCAATTTTAACACCATCGATTGAAGACAAATCAAGAATATCGCCAGAATCGCGCATAGCCATAGTAAGATCATAGCGTTCTCTAACATTCATGCCTCTAAAATAGATAGCCATAAGAAGTGCAGAAATCTGATAATCAGGTATCTCACCATTTGTATATCCATTAACAATATGATAAATCTCCTGGGTAGAAAGCTCCTCTCCAAGTTTCTTTTTTTCAATTAAGTCGTACATTCTCATAGTAACAAAACCCCTTATATTTATTGCCTATTTGTGATAAGGCTCGTTATTCATAATTCGCATTCCCCGATATATCTGCTCAAGTAAAACCACGCGCATTAATTGATGAGGGAAAGTCATCTCAGAAAAAGAAATTTGATAATCACTGCGCTTCATAACTTCATCAGAAAGCCCCAAAGAGCCGCCAATAACGAAAGCTATACTGCTGTGTCCAGAGATTCCAAGATTCTCTATATATTTAGAAAAAGCAACAGAATCCAGTTGCTTTCCAAGTATTGCAAGGGCAATAACAAAATCTTTTTCTTTAATGTGCTTTAAAATTCTTTCGCCTTCTTTGGATTTTACAAGTGATATTTCAGTATCAGATGCATTCTCTGATGTCTTTTCATCAGAGACCTCTATTATCTCTAAATTGCAGTATTTCGAGAGCCTCTTTGAGTACTCTGAAATTGCATCTCTAAAGAATTTTTCTTTGATTTTACCTACGCATAGAATTTTAACATTCATAGGTTATATTTTAGCCCATTTGAATGATTTAGACAACATAAAAGACACGCCTGCGGTGACGTGTCTTTCAAAGGGAGAATAATGTTATGAAAAATGTATCTCTTAATGAGATGATGTAATGATACTAATTAATTATGTAAAAAATTCGGAAATCTTGTGAACATTCTGTTAAACATAAATTAGTTAGTAACATCAATTGTCACATCCTCTCCCGTACTTTCTTCTGGTTCCTCAACTTCAGGGTAAGTAATAGTGTATGTAGCACTAACAATATCAGAGTATTCTCCTGCATCATTTTGTGCTACAGCCTTTATTTCTGTAGTCCCCTCAGTTAAAGGTATTGGTTTTGTGTATTGTTTGCCTGTAGTAATTGGGCTTTTACCATTCAAGGTGTAAAAGATTTTATAATCTCCGCTAACAGTAATCTGGATAAGAAGATCCTCTTCATAATTACCACCAGCTAAGTTGAAAGTAGGTGCTGAAAGAAAATATGAATTAATCATATCTGTAATTTCATCACTAGGTGATGTTTCCAGCAAGGCTGAGATTCCATCCATATCACCATTTGCATATAAAGCATTGAGAAGATATGTATATATTTTTTTATTGGTAGGATCGCTATCCAGTGCAAGATAAAGCATCTCTATAGCGTCATCATAATCCTTAACCATGTAATACATACGTCCTAAGCCATAAATAACCTCGAATGATGTAGGGTCGATTTCATATGCCTCTTCATAGTAACCTAAAGCCTTTGCATATTGCTCATTAGATTCTGCATCCACTGCTTGATTCATAATATTGTCATAAGTATGCGCACCCATATAAGGAATAAACATACAAACACCTATTATGGCAACAAGCAAGCACGCTACCAAAAGAAATGCCTTTATCTTTTTGGTAAAAACCTTTGGCTCAGGCTTTGGTTGAGGTTGAGTCTTGGATGGTGTGTTTGCAGCAGGTGCTTCTTCTTGAATTTGATAAACACCTGTAGCAAACTTATCATCCTTTGATTTGTTTTTATCTTCTACAACTTTTGAAAGTAATTCTTCTTCTAAAACATTGTAATCAGGCACAAGCTGAATAGACTCCCCACATGATGGGCAGTACATAAGACCATTTTCAATTTCAGCTCCACATTTTTTACATTTCATTTTAGAACAATCCTGTAATTACTCCATCGTCAGTAACATCGATATTGTTGGCAGCTGGCTGTTTTGGAAGGCCTGGCATTGTCATAATGCTTCCTGTTACAGCAACTACAAAACCTGCGCCAGCTGAAGCATATACTTCGCGAACATTTAAAGTGAAATCTGTTGGACGGCCAAGCTTAGTAGCATCATCAGATAATGAATACTGAGTCTTTGCCATACATACTGGGAAATCTCCCATTCCAAGCTCTTCTATTCTCTTTAATTCGCGTTCAGCTGCAGCTGAGTATGCCACATCCTTTGCGCCGTAAATCTCTGTTGCAACGGTTTTAATCTTATCTTTAAGTGAAAGTGAATCATCGTAAAGTGGCTTGAAATTGCTTTCTTTATTTTCTAGAACATAAAGAACCTTCTTTGCAAGCTCTACGCCGCCTTGTCCACCTTTCTCCCAAACCTCAGAAAGAGCAAATTCACATCCACGAGACTCGCAGAATTCTCTAACGAAGTTAGTCTCTGCTTCTGTATCAGTAATAAATGAGTTAAGAGTAACTACTACTGGTACATTATATTTCTGAAGGTTTTCAATATGCTTTTCAAGGTTAACAATACCCTTCTTTAAAGCATCTAAGTTTTCTGTAGTAAGCTCTGTTTTAGGAACACCACCATTATATTTTAAAGCACGAACAGTTGCCACTAAAACAACAGCATCAGGCTTCAAGCCTGCCATTCTACACTTGATATCAAAAAACTTTTCAGCACCAAGATCAGCACCGAAACCAGCCTCAGTAATTGTGATATCTGCAAGCTTCATTGAAGCCTTTGTAGCTCTAACAGAGTTGCATCCATGTGCAATATTTGCAAATGGGCCACCATGAACTATAGCTGGTGTGTGCTCAAGTGTCTGAATCATATTAGGCTTTAAGGCATCCTTAAGCAGGGCTGCCATAGCGCCTGTAGCCTGTAAATCATTAGCAGTAACAGGCTTTCCGTCAAAACTATAAGCAACAATGATTCTTCCAAGTCGCTCTTTCAAATCTTTCATGTCGTTTGCAAGGCAAAGAATAGCCATGATTTCAGAGGCTACTGTAATAACAAAATGATCCTCTCGAACCATTCCATCTGCCTTTGCTCCAAGACCTACGACAATATTTCTAAGGGCTCTGTCATTCATATCAAGACATCGCTTCCATACAATCTGTCTAGGATCAATTCCTAGTGAATTACCCTGCTGAATGTGATTATCAAGCATAGCTGCAAGCAAATTATTTGCAGATGTAATAGCATGAAAATCACCAGTAAAGTGAAGGTTCAAGTCTTCCATTGGAACAACCTGAGCATATCCACCACCTGCGGCACCACCTTTGATACCAAAGCAAGGTCCAAGTGAAGGCTCTCTAAGGGCAAGACATGCCTTCTTACCAAGAACTCCCATTGCCTGACCTAAGCCAACAGAAGTTGTAGTTTTTCCTTCTCCAGCTGGTGTTGGATTGATTGCAGTTACAAGCACAAGCTTGCCGTCTTTATTACCCTGAATTTCGGATAACAATTCATCAGATAATTTAGCCTTATATTTTCCATAAAACTCTAAATCATCCTCCCTGATATCAAGTGAAGCGGCTACCTCCTTGATATTGACCATTTGTGCTTCCTGAGCGATTTGAATGTCTGACTTCATTTGAAATGACTCCCTTTTAATTTGCTTTTATTAGTTCTTCAAACTCTGAAATGGACATGCGTATTTCTCTAGGTTTAGTACCCATTTCAGGACCAACAACGCCTGCTTCCGCAAGCTGATCCATGATACGTGCCGCCCTATTAAAGCCTATCCTAAAGTTTCTTTGAAGATAGCCAATAGAACCCTTTTGATTTTCTATAACAAGACGACCTGCTTCATTGAATAGTTGATCTCTAGAATTATCAGGTTCTCCAGAGATTGACACTGAACCAGATCCAGTCTCAGAGTTTTGAATTTGAGCCTCTATATTCGAATCGTATTCTGCATTTTCGTTATTATTTTTAAGGAAATCCACTACTGCACTAACTTCATCATCACTGACAAAGGCACCCTGTACACGAATAGGCTTAGAAAGATTCTGTGGAGCATAAAGCATATCACCATTTCCAAGCAAATCCTCTGCACCATTCATATCAAGAATAACACGTGAATCTGTTCCAGATGAAACAGAGAAAGCAATTCTTGAAGGAACATTCGCCTTGATAAGACCAGTAATAACATTAACAGTAGGCTTTTGAGTAGCGATAATCAAGTGAATACCTGCAGCTCTAGCAAGCTGAGCCAATCTAACAATTGAATCTTCTACATCGGCTGCAGCAACCATCA
This sequence comes from Pseudobutyrivibrio ruminis, assembly GCF_015057245.1. Taxonomy (GTDB): domain Bacteria; phylum Bacillota; class Clostridia; order Lachnospirales; family Lachnospiraceae; genus Pseudobutyrivibrio; species Pseudobutyrivibrio ruminis_E. The sequence goes on along the minus strand of NZ_SVET01000019.1, from coordinate 15,682 downwards.
TAAGATCCGCAACCTCATCCAGAATAATAACAAGCTGTGACATTCTCACACGCTTTTCCTCTGGTATAGACTCAGGCAATGCATCAGAATCAACTTTTTCGTTGAATCCTTCGATATTACGCACTCCTGCCGCTGCCAAAAGCTCGTATCTATCTGTCATTTCCTTTACAGCCCAATGAAGAGCTCCTGCCGCCTTTTTAGCGTCAGTAATAACAGGTAAAAGAAGGTGAGGAATTCCATTGTATACAGAAAGCTCTACCATCTTTGGATCAACCATTATCATCTTAACCTCATCAGGTGTGGCATGATAAAGGATACTCATGATGATGGTATTGATACATACTGATTTACCAGAACCTGTAGCACCTGCAATAAGAAGGTGAGGCATCTTTTCAATATTTCCAACAACTACGCTACCAGAAATATCCTTTCCAACGCAGAAGGAAATCTTTGACTTAGCATTCTTGAATTCTTTCGAAGATACAAGCTCTTTGAAAGAAACCATTGTCTTTTCTTTATTTGGAACCTCAATACCAATAGCAGATTTGCCAGGAATTGGGGCTTCTATACGAACGTCGGTAACAGCCATATTAAGCTTAATATCATCAGAAAGGTTTACAACCTTTGATACTCTAGTACCCTCTGCGATTTCAAGCTCATAACGAGTAACTGATGGTCCCAAGGTAACCTCAGTAACATTAGCCTGAACACCAAAATTGCCAAGTGTACGCTGTAGCTTACCAGCCATCTCCTGAAGATACTCTCTAGAATCTCCTGCACCCTTCTTAGCATCCTTAAGTAATGAAATAGGTGGAAGCTTAAATGGCTTCTTAGGTTTCTTTTTATCTGACTCAATAGAAGCTCTAAGAGACTCTGAAGAATCTTCGATTTCTGCCTGAGTAGAAGCCGATGGCTTAGGCTTTCTAGTAGAAGTCACTGGTTCCATAACTGCTTCTGGCTCTGGTGTAGGCTCTGGAGCAGGTGTTGGAGCTGGAGTATTAATAACAGGCTCCACTGGCTTAGGTGCAACAGCAACCTTTGGCTCAACCACTACTGGCTGTTCTGGCTCAATAAATGTAGCTGATTCGTTTGTAGCCACAAGAGGTGTAACATTCTTGAAAGAATGTGTGCTCTTAGACTTTTTATCTCCGGAACGAAGGCGATGTCTGCTTGTGTTTGTAACTTCCACATCAGACTCTCCCTCTGCCATGTTGATTTTGATTTCGTTAACGCCATCGGCAGACAATGATGCCTCTGAAAAATCTGGCATAAGTGTTGTGTTTGTAGTAACACCAGAATGCTTTCTCTCTCTTCTTGAACCACCCTTTTGATTCATCTGCTCAAGCTCGAGAGCTTTTTCTTCGTTTATTTTATCAATAATAGCCTGACGGTCAGAATTATATCTGGTCTGATTTGCTTCACGTTCCATAAGCTGACGTTCTCTTCTAGCACGTCTTTTAGCAGCTGCCCTATCAGCATGATATCTAGATGATTGCTGCACTCTATCGAAAGCGAAACGTTCAATAATGATGATGGTTGAAACAACCATTGCGATAATATCTATTAAGTAAGCTCCAAACAAACCGAAGCTATCATATATTCCAAAAACGATGGCGCCACCTAAAAGGCCACCACCATTGTGGTTATCCCTTGAATATTCAAATGTAGAAAGTGGTCCTAATACATCCTGCCCATGAATGATAAGCTCCACAAATACGCTAATAAAAATAAGTAAAACAGAACCTGCAATAACCTTTGCCACTGCCACCTTATTACCATAATTAGAAATTATGAAAAATGCAGAAAATGCAACCATAAAAGGCAAGATAAACTGAATAATGCCAAAAATACCAAACAAGAAATCGGCAATGGCATTACCTACAACTCCGCCAAGCCCAACATTGCTAATGCAAAGTAAAATGCACAGCACTAAAGAACCCCAAAGGATAATTTCCTTTGAAGAATCCTCGAAAAATGGGTCCTCAAATTCAACCTCCATAGAAGCCTTTTTAGCTCTTGTGGAAGTAGATTTGTTGTTGCTTTTTTTAGTAGTGTTTCTGCGGGAATTATTTGATTTTCTTTTAGAATTATTCGTCCCTTTTGTTGCCAATATATAACCTCTTACAATCAAAAGAGAATAGTCAAGCTATTCTCTTTTGTAAATTACTATTTGTTAACCTATCAAATAGTTGTAAATATTTTCGTATTTTTCTTTTTGTACAGCCCAAGAATAGTTCTTGTTCATACCACGCTCAACCATTTTATTCCACTGAGTCTTTTTATCGAAAAATACAAACTTACTGTAATTTACAGTGTTAAGAAGCTCATCTCCATTATAATTCGCAAATGAGAATCCGTCTCCAGTCTTTTTGTACTCGTCAAAAGCTTCAACTGTATCGCTAAGACCACCTGTCTCACGAACAATTGGAACTGTTCCATATCTAAATGAAATAAGCTGTGTCAAGCCGCATGGCTCAAATCGTGAAGGCATCAAAAATGCGTCCGCTGCCGCATAAAGCTTATGAGCAAGATTGTCATCATAACAAATGTTAGCTGAAATCTTTTCTGGATATTTCCATGCATAATGCCTGAACATATTCTCGTACTTTGACTCGCCTGTTCCAATGACAACAAGCTGAGTAAAATCATCAACTATTCCTTCTATGCAATAATTGATAAGATCAAGGCCCTTTTGATCAGTAAGTCTAGAAATAAGGCCAATCATGTATTTCTTAGGATCAACTTCAAGACCTAAATCAGCCTGAAGCTTTGCCTTATTAACCTTTTTGTTTTTACGGAATGTAGAAACATCAAAGTTTTTGTAGATTTTAGAGTCCTTTGCAGGATCATATACATCGTTATCAATACCATTAACAATGCCCTGCATGTCGTAGTGGCGAGCACGAAGCAAGCCGTCTAGTCCCTCTCCATAGTATGGGGTCTGAATCTCGTCACAGTAGGTTGCAGAAACTGTTGTGATATAGTCTGCATAAACAAGACCACCTTTAAGCATATTTCCGCATTTTTTGTATTCAAGCTTATCTGGAGTAAATAAATTCATAGACAAGCCCGAAATACCAGCTACCGTCTTAGTGTCCCACATACCCTGGAACTTAAGGTTGTGAATAGTCATGACTGATTTCATTCCCCAGAAGAACTGGTCTCCCTGGAAATCATTCTTTAAATAAACAGGAATAAAGCCTGTCTGCCAATCATGACAATGAATAAGATTTGGCTGGAATCCGATAAGTGGAAGCATTGATAAAACAGCCTTATCAAAGAATATAAACTTTTCAAGATCCCATCTATCCTCAGAATAAGGATAGAAACAATCGAAATAATCATGATTATCGATGAAGTAGTAAGTAACCCCATCTAACTCATATTCAAAAATGCCAACATATCTAGTACCTACAAGTGGTCCCATGTTCATTTGGAAGCTAGTTAAAAACTTGAAGTCCTTCTTGTATTTCTCTGGAATAAATGTGTAGTATGGCAAGACCACCCTTACATCAAAGTACTCCTTTGAGAATTCCTTAGGAAGTGCTCCACAAACATCTGCCAATCCGCCGGTTTTGACAAATGGTACACACTCGCTAGCAGCGAAAAGTATCTTATTCATAATTATAAACCCCTCAATTTTTATTTATTCATTCCAGTTGTGATATACGTTCTGAACATCATCGTCATCATCAAGAAGATCAAGAATCTTGTTGATTTTGTAGAGATCCTGCTCATCTGTAAGATCAACGTATGTCTGAGGAATCATTGTAACCTCAGCATCAGCCATAGGAATGTTTTCAGCCTCAAGAGCTTCTCTAACTGCTGAGAAATCCTCTGGAGCTGTATAGATTTCGAAGCAATCCTCTTCCTCAGAGAAATCTTCTGCACCTGCATCAAGTGCAATCATCATAAGATCATCAGCTTCCATAGAGCAATCCTCTTTAGAAACGATAATCTGCCCCTTATTATCAAACATGAAAGATACGCAACCTGGTGTACCGATGCTTCCGCCGCCCTTTGTAAATGCTGAACGAACGTTAGCAGCTGTACGGTTACGATTGTCTGTAAGGCAGTCAACGATAATAGCTGTACCGTTAGGACCATATCCTTCGTATGTAACAGACTCGTAATTTACAGCATCTGCGTTACCAGCAGCCTTCTTGATACCATTTTCAATTGTTGCATTTGGTACGTTGTTAGCCTTAGCCTTAGCGATAACATCACGAAGCTTAGAATTATTATTAGGGTCTGGGCCGCCTTCCTTAACTGCTACAGCGATCTCACGACCAATTATTGTAAAAATCTTACCCTTTGCAGCATCATTCTTTTCTTTTTTGTGCTTAATATTTGCGAACTTTGAATGTCCTGACATAAAATTATTTACCTCTTTTCTATTCTAAATCTCAAAAAATTATAACAAATCACGGCCTTTTATTCAACGTGCCTTTTGCGTCTAACATATACGCTATCTATGACTTTATCGGATACATTTTTAATATAAAAAACGTAATTATCGTCCTCCAAAGTAAAGGAACTACCGTCTTCTGGAATCTTGCCATTTAAGGAAATTAAGTATCCATTGAGAGTTTCATAATCATCAGATAACTTTGTACCAAGAATTTCTTCAACCTCTTCAAGAGAAGTTCCTCCATCCATCACAAACGAATCCTCTGTCTTAACCTCTATAGAGTTTTCTTCCTCATCATGCTCATCCTCAATATTTCCAACGATTTCCTCAAGAATATCCTCCATGGAAAGTAAGCCGGAAACCTGTCCATATTCGTCAACTACAATCACCATATGGCGCTTTTTAGACTGCATTTTGGCGAATAATGTATTGATTCCATGGGTTTCGGGAACGAACTCTGCCACTGACATAAGCTCGTGTAAATCCTTAACTTTTACATTATCAATGTCCTTGTCATAGTATGTGAGTAAATCCTTAATATGCAAAATGCCTATGATATTGTCTAAATCCTCAATATAAACCGGATAACGGCTCATATTATTCTCATTTATAAAGTTTATAGCCTCACGCAAGGTACTATCGCCATTTACAGCCACTATGCTTTTTCTGTGAGTCATGATATCCTTTGCATCGGTATCAGAGAACTCAAAGATGTTCTGTATCATAGCAGCCTCGGATGCAAGGATATTTCCATCCTCATGGCCCTCGTTTACAAGGGAAATAACATCTTCCTCGGTGATATTTTCCTGCTTAGACCTTCTGTACAAAATAATAAGCCCTATTGCTTCAATAACAATAACAGCCAATAAAAAAATAATTAAATAGGGATTGGACCCGTCTTCCATAAATACTCCTTTCTCGAAATACGTAAATTATCACATTAATAATGATACCATATATATAAGAAAAAGACTAAACATTATGGTGTTTAGTCTTTTAAAAAACAGTGAATTCTATTCCTCTGGTGAAGCCTCAGCTTCCTCTGTATCTTCTTTTGATTCCTTGGAAACAGCATCCAAATCAACTTCTTCTAACTGAATATCTGAAAGGTCTGTTTTGTCGCTTTCATCCTGCTTGTCCGCAGGTGTTTTTACAGGCTCGCCCTTGTCGTCGATTGTACCAATATAGAAATCTCCATTCTGCATGTCAAATAGATTTAGCACTTCCATGCCAAACACATCATGCATGTATGAATAAATCTCTTTATTGTTAATCTCACGATTATGCTTACGAATAACGTTTTTCTTAAGTTGAACCCTTACATCCTTAATCCAGTTAGTGATTTCCTCGGCTTCTGTGGAATTGGTACGAAGCTTGTCGTAGCAATAATCCATGGTAGCTAACATCAACTCTCGGTTAACATCATCTGTCTGCTGTGGAAGCCCACTAAGTTCTTCTTCGTTAGATTCGATGCGTTCTTTGCATTCTTCCAAAAGCCTTTTATCATCATCAAGCTTCTTTGAAACTAAATCTGATGTGCCTTCCATATTGGACATAACAGAAGCCATCAAATTCTCTTTGACCTTTTTAAGGTCTTTTAGCTCCTTTTTAAGCTCTGCCTCACGTTTAAGTAAGTCATTTTCCTGCTTTTCAAGCTCTTTAACCTGTTCTGGCTTTCCGCCTAATGCAAAAAGTCTATGCCATTTCTGATCCAAAATAAGCATAGGAACCTTGATTTTGGAAATGGCAGTTGTAAAATCCCTGTCCGCCATATACATTCACCTACTTCTGCTGAGTAATGTTATAAGAAAGTTGCATTAAACTATCTGATAAATGAACATTTTCTATAATAACATCAGGAATATCATCTAAATCAACATGAGCAAAGTTCCAAATAGCATGAACGCCAAGAGAAACAAGCTTTAATGCTGTAGATCTTGCATTTGACTTAGGTAATGTTAAAGCTGCTATTTCCACATCATTATGCTTAATAAACTCAGGAAGCTCATCAAGCATCTGAACAGGAATGTCTCTAACCAATTTTCCTTTAAGCTCAGGATTAACATCAAATAATCCAATAATCTTAAAACCTACACGCTCAAATTTTACATAACCTGCAATAGCCTGGCCTAAGTTACCAGCGCCAATAACGATAACATTATGTGTTTCGTTAACTCCCAAGATATTTCCTATTTCATCATGTAAATAAGCAACATTATAGCCATAACCCTGCTGGCCAAAGCCACCAAAATTATTAAGATCCTGTCTAATCTGAGATGCAGTAACATGCATTCTTTTACTTAAATCATTAGATGAAATTCTTTCAACACCATCGTCTAAAAGTTCGCCCAAATATCTGTAGTACCTAGGAAGTCTTCTGATGACTGCTTGTGAAATCTGTTTATCCAAACCATATACCTCCTAATTACAATTTTCAATCTTAATTATAAAATCACACAAAAACTATGTCAAGATTTTAACAAAGACTTAATAAATGCTTAAGATAAACTTAACTCCTCCCACTGAGAATATAAATCTTCCAATTTTGAATCTATTTCATTCTGTTCTGCAGTTAATTCGTTGAGTTTTGCAGAATTTGTCATATTCTCTGGCTTTAAGAATTCGTCTTGAATCTTTGCCTTTTTTTCTTCTAGTTTTTCTATCTCTTCTTCGATTTTTGAGATTTTGTTTTGAAGCTTTCTCTTTTCTGCCTCAATTCTCTTTTGTTCTTTAAAATCAAGCTTTGCAGCTGTAGCGTTAGAATCTACTACAGATTCCTGGGTTGAAACAACATTTGCTGCAGAAAGTTGTTCCTTCTTTGCAATATAATCATCGTAATTGCCAAGGTACTTTGTAAAATGACCATCTGAAAGTTCAAGAATCATATTTGCAGTACGGTTAACAAAATATCTATCGTGACTTACATAAAGCAAAGTTCCATCATATTCGTTAAGTGCTTCCTCGAGCATTTCTTTCGAATCCATGTCCAAATGGTTTGTAGGCTCATCAAGGATTAAAAGATTAGACTTAGAAAGCATAAGCTTTGCAAGAGAAACACGTCCTCGCTCTCCACCGGATAACTCGCTAATGCGTTTAAAAACATCATCCTCTGTAAACATAAATGCAGCTAATGTGTTTCTAACCTGTGTCTCTGTAAGATATGGATATGCATCATGAAGCTCACTGAAGATAGTGTTTGACTCAGTAAGTCCTTGCTGCTCCTGGTCATAATATCCAACAGTAACATTTGCCCCAAAGCGAATCTCTCCTGATTCAAAATCTGTAAGACCATTGATACACTTAAGGATTGTAGTCTTTCCTGTACCATTATCACCTAAAATGGCAATTCTATCCCCTTTATGAACCTCAAAGGATAAGTCTGTAAAGATATTTTTATCATCATACGATTTTGTCACATGAGAAAAATCTAAAACATCCTTGCCACTTTCCTTTTCCACCTCAAGAGTGAGTCGCATTCTAGGCATATCCTTATCAGGGGCATCCATAATATCAATCTTATCAAGCATTTTCTTTCTGCTTTCAGCTCTTTTAATGGATTTTTCCCTGTTGAAGGATTGAAGCTTTTCTATAACAGCTTTCTGGTGTTCTATTTCCTTTTGCTGTTTTTCATAGCTGCGCTCATATGTGAGCTGATATAAAGCCTTTTGCTCAGAAAAAGCTGTATAATTTCCTGTATATACACTAGTGCGTCCGTAGGATAAATCAACAACATGATCTACAATTTTATCAAGGAAATATCGATCATGAGCAACAATTACAACTGCGCCTTTATATGAAGATAAATATCCTTCCAACCACACGATTGAATTCAAATCCAAATGGTTTATAGGCTCGTCTAATAAGAGCAAATCTGGCGATGATGCAAGAAGACGTCCCAAACTAACTCGTGTCTTCTGACCACCAGAAAGCTCATTCATGCTTTTATTTAAATCATCCCCTTCAAAGCCAAGGCCTTTTAATATACCTACAGCTTCCGAACGGAATGTATATCCACCTAATAAATCAAATTGATGCTGTAACTTATGATAATTCTCCATAAAGGTCGCAGCATCTTTACTATCAAGGTTTGACATCTCCATTTCCATGTCTGATAGACGTTTTTCCATGGAAAGCAAATCTTCACGTGCACTAAGTACTGTATCTAAAATGCTACTACCAAAGGAATCCTCCTGATACTGAGCTAAATAGCCCATAGTAGCATCTTTTTTAAGAGTAACTTCACCACTGTCCGCTGGTAAATCTCCAACTATTATTTTTAATAGGGTAGATTTTCCTGTTCCGTTGTTACCAACGATAGCTACTTTAGAACCCTCATCTACTGTAAAAGTGGCATCTTTTATAATGCCATCTTCACCAAATGATTTAAAAATATGCGAAACATTAAGTAACATAGTTTTTCCTTAAAAAATGCGCCTGACTAATGTCAGGCGCCAAATAAAATCTAATTTTACTGAACATCCTTAATAGAGAAGCTGATGCGTCCCATCTTGTCCTTGCCAAGGCATACAACCTTAACAGTATCACCAAGAGTAAGAACATCTTCTACTCTGTCAATTCTTTCCTTAGCAATCTTAGAAATGTGAACCATTCCTTCCTTGCCTGGAGCGAACTCGATAAATGCACCGAATTCTTTGATGCTTACAACCTTACCTGTAAGGATCTGGCCCTGCTCGAAATCAGTTGTAATGATTTCGATCATTCTCTTAGCCTCGTCCATCTTTGCAGCATCTGTACCACAGATTGAAACGTTTCCGTCATCTGTAATATCAATCTTAACATCACATCTAGCAATGATTTCGTTGATTGTCTTTCCACGCTGACCTACAACATCACCAATCTTCTCAGGATCAATTGAAAGCTGGATAATCTTTGGAGCGTACTCTCCAACTTCCTTACGTGGCTCAGCAATTGCCTTGCTCATGCAGTTGTCCATGATGAAGAATCTAGCCTCGCGGCAACGAGCGATAGCACCTTCAACGATTGGACGTGTAAGACCGTGAATCTTGATATCCATCTGAATAGCTGTGATACCTTCTTTTGTACCTGTAACCTTGAAGTCCATGTCTCCGAAGAAATCTTCAAGACCCTGGATATCTGTAAGAAGAACGAAATCGTCATCTGTATCGCCTGTAACAAGACCACAAGAAATACCAGCAACCATAGCCTTGATAGGTACACCAGCTGCCATAAGTGACATACATGAAGCACATGTTGAAGCCATTGATGTAGAACCATTTGACTCGAATGTCTCAGATACAGCACGGATTGCATATGGGAATTCTTCTGGTGTAGGAAGTACTGGAAGAAGTGCTCTCTCTGCAAGTGCACCGTGTCCAATTTCTCTACGTCCTGGTCCTCTAGAAGGCTTTGTCTCACCTACTGAGTATGCAGGGAAGTTGTAGTGATGCATGTATCTCTTCTCAGTAACGAAAGCATCAAGACCGTCAATCTTCTGAGCCTCTGAAAGAGGAGCAAGAGTTACAACATCGCAAATCTGTGTTTGTCCACGAGTGAACATAGATGAACCGTGAACACGTGGAATAATATCTACTTCTGCAGCAAGTGGACGAATCTGTGTGATCTCACGACCATCTGGACGCTTGTGATCCTTAAGAATCATCTTACGTACTGTCTTTTTCTCGTACTGATAAATTGCCTCGCCAAGAACAGCAAGCCATTCTTCGTTATCAGCAAATGCTTCTTCAAGACGCTCAGTGATCTGACGGATATTCTCCTCACGAACCTGCTTCTCGTCTGTGAATACAGCACCTTCCATCTCCTCAGGAGTAACAATTTCCTTCATCTTTGCGAAGAGCTCCTCAGGAATTGCGCATGATGTGTACTCATGCTTTGGCTTACCGCATTCCTTAACCATCTCGTCGATGAATGCGATAACTGTCTGGTTAACATCATGACACTTGTAGATAGCTTCAATCATCTTGTCCTCTGGGATGATGTTTGCGCCGGCTTCAATCATGATAACCTTTTCTCTTGTAGAAGCAACTGTAAGCTTAAGGTCACCCTTATCCCACTGCTCCTGTGAAGGGTTTACGATAAACTCTCCATCAATCATACCCATCTGTGTCATAGCGCAAGGGCCATCAAATGGGATATCTGAAATACATGTAGCAATAGCTGCACCGAGCATAGCAACAAGCTCAGGACGGCACTGTGGATCTACTGCCATAACCATGTTGTTAAGTGTTACGTCATTACGATAGTCCTTTGGGAAAAGTGGACGCATAGGTCTATCGATAACACGAGATGTAAGAACTGAGTTCTCAGATGCCTTACCCTCTCTCTTATTGAAACCACCAGGGATTTTACCAACAGCGTATGTCTTTTCTTCAAACTCAACAGAGAGTGGGAAGAAATCGATACCATCCCTAGGCTTGTCTGATGCAGTTGCAGTTGAAAGAACTGTAGTCTCACCATACTGAATAAATGCTGCTCCATTAGCCTGTGCAGCAACTCTGCCGATATCAACACGAAGTGTTCTACCAGCCAAATCCATTGTAAATGTCTTCATGGTTTTCTCCTTCAAATATTTTATTATTTAAGCATCAACCCGAAACTACTGAAAACGAAGAGTTATACTCTCCTAATTCAGTGGCTTCGGATCTTGCTTGAAATCGAAAAACAAATAAGAAAATGAGCGGAGTAAGCAATACTCCGCTCTTATAGATTACTTTCTTAAGCCAAGACGCTCAATGATTGAACGATATCTCTCAATGTCAGTATTCTTAAGGTATGCAAGAAGGTTTCTTCTCTTACCAACCATCTTCATCATACCACGACGTGAATGATGGTCACCTGGGTTAGCCTTAAGGTGCTCTGTGAGCTCAGAAATACGAGCTGTAAGAACAGCGATCTGAACCTCTGGAGAGCCTGTGTCACCAGCTGTTCTAGCATACTCATTGATAATTGCCTGCTTCTTCTCTTTTGTAATCATTTTAACTACCTCCTAAAAACTTTTAATATGCCGTAACTAAGGAAAAGGTCGGAGTGTCCAAAACCTGAGTTACAGTAAATTTCGTACCGATATATAATAACACAGCTATAAAAATATGTAAACTATGTATAAATAGGCTTTTTTAAACTGTTACTGTATTAAATCTTCGATTGCATATTTATTAACGCCTGCTAATTTTCCACTATTTACATAAACAGTAGAAAAATCATAATTCAATGCAAAATAAATCTGTCCTGTTTCTTCATCAGTTTTACCTAACGAAATAAATGTTGAATAGCCGTTTGCATCCTTAATAATGTACACAGGCGAATCCTGATTTAAGCCATATTCATCGCCATTTCCGTCTTCATCCTCATTGGCAATTATGTCTACAAATCTAACATCTGTAATATAATTCAACAGCTTTTCTATTCTATCTTCGTTTATATCGATGCTAGGGTCATCTGTGTAAACCCAATCATCTCCATCTCTTTCAAAGGTCAATAGAATATTATTACTATCAGTCATCTGGAAGCTATAAACTTCTTCATTATCAAGTAATATAACATTATCGCCTTCATCTTCTATTTCGCTGGCTTCATCCAATACTTCTGCCTGTTCATCAGAGCCATCAAGATTTTGTATCATTTTTGCTGGGTTTTTAGAATTAAAAGTAATAATCAAAACCACAATAAGCAAAACAATGGCCAGCACAAGAAATATGCCTTTATAATTCTTTGAAATAAACTTCTTCATCATTTCCTCCAAGAAAATATTCTTCATTTAGTATAACAAAAAAGTATTAACAAACAAAGAAGCCGGAGCCATAAGCTCCAGCTTCAAAATAATTATCTGTAGATGATATCGTCTCTTCCAGGACCATTTGAAACCATTGTGATTGGGAATCCAATTTCCTTCTCAATAAACTCAATGTAGTTTCTGCAGTTCTCTGGGAGATCTTCGTATTTCTTAATTCCACGAATATCTGTCTTCCATCCTGGAAGTGTCTTAAGTACTGGCTTAGCCTTTTCAAGCTTGCTAGTAACAGGGAAATCTGTAGTAACCTCACCATCGATTTCATAGCCAACACATACAGGAATCTCATCAAGATATCCAAGTACATCAACAACTGTAAATGCTACATCTGTTGTACCCTGCATTCTACATCCGTACTTAGAAGCAACGCAATCGAACCATCCCATACGACGTGGACGACCTGTAGTAGCACCGAACTCACCACCATCGCCTCCGCGACGTCTAAGCTCATCAGCTTCATCACCGAAGATTTCAGAAACGAATGCACCTGCACCTACTGCTGAAGAGTATGCCTTACATACTGTAACAACCTGCTTAAGCTCCTGTGCTGGAATACCAGCACCGATGCAACCGTATGGAGCAAGTGTTGATGAAGATGTAACCATTGGGTAAATACCATGGTCTGGATCCTTCAAAGTACCAAGCTGGCCTTCAAGAAGGATAGTCTTATTTTCTTTAAGTGCATTCCAAAGGAATGCTGATGTATCGCAAACATATGGTGCAATCATATCGCGGTATTCATGTAATGTCTCAAGGAGCTCCTCTGGATTAAGGAGTGGCTTGTGATATAAATGCTCAAGCAGAACATTCTTTTGATCACATGTACGAACAACCTTTTCCTTCAAAAGCTCATCATCAAAAAGCTCCTGAACCTGATAACCGATTTTTGCGTATTTATCTGAGTAGAAAGGAGCAATACCGCTCTTTGTTGAACCGAAAGAAGCCTTTCCAAGACGTTCTTCCTCGTATTGATCAAAAAGGATGTGATATGGCATAACAATCTGTGCTCTATCAGACACAAGAATGCGAGGTGCTGGTACTCCTTTCTCTACAATAGAGTTAATCTCTTTGATAAGGATAGGAATATTCAATGCGACGCCATTTCCAATGATGCTAGTGGTGTGATTATAGAATACACCTGAAGGTAATGTGTGAAGCGCGAACTTACCATAGTTGTTTACGATAGTGTGTCCTGCATTTGCACCACCCTGAAAACGAACAATGATATCAGCATTCGCTGCCATCATGTCTGTAATCTTTCCTTTGCCTTCATCGCCCCAATTGGCACCTACAACTGCTTTAACCATAACAATCCTCCTAAATTACAATTAAATTAATTTATATCAATCAATTTCTTAGTCACTGTGCAAGCAAGTGCGCCTGGTCCAATGTGACATGAAACTGAAAGTGATAACGGATCTATCCAGATTTCTTTGCCTGGGAATTCAGCTTCTAATTCTTCTTTAAATTTTTCTGCGGCTTCCTGATTCTGTGTATGTGCTATAGAAATCACAACATCATCAAGATTGTCTGTATGAAGGACATTTTGCATATCCTTTTTCAATGCTTCAATCATAGTCTGCTTTGCTGCCTTAACTGTACGAGCCATCGAATACTTATCAAGCTTCTCTCCGTAGATTGAAAGTACTGGCTTAATCTTTAACAGTGAACCGATTGCAGCAACTGCTGGAGTAAGTCTTCCGCCCTTTTTAAGGTATTCTAGTGTATCTACAGTAATGTAGATAGTAGATAAAGACTTGATTTCCATAAGAGCATCACAGATTTCCTGTGCACTCTTTCCTAAATCGGCAAGCTTTTTAGCCTCAAGTGCTGAGAGCTTCTGTGTAACTGAGATACGCTGGTTATCTACAACTACAACCTTGCCATCGTAATCCTCTGCCAGCATCTTTGCTGTAGCGCAAGATGAAGATAATCCGCTAGACATAGGAATATAAACTATTTCATCATACTCTTTAAGAAGCTTATCCCATGTATCCATAAGATTTCCTGTGATAGGCATTGAAGTAGTAATCTCGCCGCCCTGTGTAAGCTTCTCATAAAACTGTTTCTGAGTTAAATCGATATCCTCGTAATATAACTCGCCATCAATATAAAAAGGCATAGGTATAACAAAAACTCCATAGTCCTTGGCCTGTGCCTGTGTAATGCCACTATTGCTATCTGTAAGAATTGCAACTTTGCTCATAAATCACCTCAAAAAATACTCTGTGTTAAACAAAACACCGCTGATTATTCTAACATAATCAGCGGTGAAAAGAAACAACTAAAGCATAATTTTAGTACATTCCACCCATGCCAGCACCTGCAGCAGCGGCAGCTGCAGCATCAGCAGAAGGATCTTTAATTTCTGCAACAACAGACTCTGTTGTAAGAAGTGTTGCAGCAACAGAAGCAGCATTTAAGAGAGCTGTTCTTGTAACCTTAACAGGATCAAGGATTCCAGCCTTAACCATGTTTACATACTCTTCGTTGTAAGCATCGAAACCAATACCAACTTCTGACTCACGTACCTTGTTGATAATAACAGATCCCTCAAGACCTGCATTTGCAGCGATGTAGAATAATGGAGCTTCAAGAGCCTTAACGATAACATTTGCACCTGTCTTCTCATCACCAGTAAGTGTCTCAGCAAGAGCTGCAACTTCCTTCTGAACGTGGATGTAAGCAGATCCACCACCCTGGATGATACCTTCCTCTACAGCAGCACGTGTAGCATTAAGAGCATCTTCCATACGAAGCTTAGCTTCCTTCATTTCTGTTTCTGTAGCAGCACCTACACGGATAACTGCAACACCACCTGCAAGCTTAGCAAGTCTTTCCTGAAGCTTTTCTTTATCGAACTCTGAAGTTGTCTCATCAATCTGTCCACGAATCTGAGATACACGAGCCTCGATTGCAGCCTTATCACCAAGACCATCAACGATAACTGTGTTCTCCTTGTTAACCTTTACAGACTTAGCACGACCAAGCTGCTCAAGAGTTGCATCCTTAAGCTCAAGACCAACTTCCTCAGAAATTACCTGGCCACCTGTAAGGATTGCGATATCCTGAAGCATTTCCTTACGTCTGTCACCATATCCTGGAGCCTTAACAGCAACAACGTTGAATGTTCCACGAAGCTTGTTAAGGATAAGAGTTGTAAGAGCCTCACCCTCGATATCCTCAGCAATGATAAGAAGTCTAGCACCTGACTGAACAACCTGCTCAAGAAGTGGAAGGAGTTCCTGAATGTTAGAAATCTTTTTGTCTGTAATAAGAATATATGGATCATCAAGGTTTGCTTCCATCTTGTCCATGTCTGTGCACATGTAAGCTGAAATGTAACCTCTGTCAAACTGCATACCTTCTACAAGGTCAAGCTCTGTCTGCATTGTCTTAGATTCCTCGATTGTGATAACACCATCGTTAGAAACCTTTTCCATAGCGTCAGCTACCATCTGACCTACTTCATCATCACCAGC
>NZ_SVET01000037.1 GCF_015057245.1 Pseudobutyrivibrio ruminis | reverse complement strand
ATAATAATTATATTTGCAACAAAAAAGCATGGTATGGTAAACAATCCTTTTATTCTGTATGGATATGAGTCGGAGGAGTATTTCTGTGATCGTCAAGACGAGACGAAGCATCTGCTCCGATTAATAGAGAATGGAAATAATGTTGCATTAATAGCTCCACGTCGAATAGGTAAGACGGGGCTGATAGAGAATTTATACCATCTAAAGGAGGTTCAGGAGAATTATTATACGTTTCTGATTGATATCTATGCAACTAAGAATATGGAGGATATGGTTATGGCGATGGGTAGCGCAATGCTTGCATCGTTACGGCCTAAAGGTGCTCAGATTATGCAGAAGTTTACAGGCTTCTTGTCTTCTTTGCGTAGCGGTATCTCTTTTGATCCTGCTGGAAATCCGTCGTGGAATGTGGAGATTGGAGATATCAGGATGCCAAGAACAACTTTAGAGGAGATCTTTCACTATATTGAATCGGCTGATAAACCATGTATTGTTGCTATTGATGAATTTCAGTCGGTTGCAAATTATCCTGATGGTCATGCAGAGGCACTTCTACGAACACATATTCAACATTGTCGCAATGCAAATTTTATCTTTGCCGGGTCGCAACGTACCATGATGGCCGAGATATTTAATAGTCCGGCACGTCCGTTTTACCAAAGTGCTTCGATGATGAATCTTGGCTGTATTTCAATGGATAAGTATTGCCAGTTTGCTCAGGGGCATTTTTCGAAGGCAGGCAAATCGCTTCCTGCCGATGTGTTCCAGATGGTTTACGAGCGCTTTGAAGGTATAACCTGGTATGTACAGCGTGTGATGAACGAACTTTTTTCTTTAACGTCTACAGGATCTGTCTGTACGGTGGAGATGATAGATGTGGCTATAGATAATATTCTGCGAGCTAACGAATTCAATTATCAATCATTGCTGTTTCAACTGCCACCAAAACAAAAGATGCTGTTAGTGGCTATCTGTAAAGCAGGTAAGGCCACTGCCTTAACGTCGGCCGATTTTGTTCGTCGCTGGCATCTTCCGTCAACAAGTAGTGTTCAGTCTGCTATAAAGGGGCTGCTCGAAAAGAGTTTTGTGACAACTTCGCTTGGTGTTTACGAGGTTTACGATAAATTCTTTGCCATGTGGCTCCTCCGTCAAGCATAAAGATATCCGGCATTGCTCGGTCTGTGGCGACCTGTTATTACATTCCCTAAAGGCTTAGTGCGTTATTTTGGTGTCACCTCATGTATCCAGTCGTATTTCTTAACCCAGCGCCAGATGGTGGCTCGCGATAGGTTGGTGATGTTCTGGATTTGTGGCTTCGATAATCCTATCTTTATAAGGTAGCATACTTGCATCTGCTGGTCGGTAAATGTTCCGAGTTCTTTCAGTAGAGTATCTTTAAAAGTTGGATATTGCAGATCTACAGCCTGATAGAGTTTCTTCCACTCGGCCGATGTCATCTCCTTTTTTCCACTCGACGATTGTCTGATGTCGTGTATCACATCTTCAGCATTCTCCTCCAATTCTGATTGATGCAGCATGCTTATAACGGCTTTGTTGTTGTCGGATACACGTTGTAATTCTGTAGATAATTTTACTATTTCTTGCAGATGCTTATTTCTTCTTCTAATGTAAATGATATAAGCAATGAATAGAGAAGATATTGCAATAAAACAAACGATAATTAGTGTTGTTTTATATTGATCTTTTTCATCCTTTAGCTCTAATTCTTTCTTTTGATCCAGATGATACTGGTATTCATTATTAACAGTAGCTGCCAATTCTTGTCGTTTCCCGAAATCAAGTGAGTCGCTATACTGCATATAAATGTTGGCGTATTTGTTGGCATTCATAATGTCGCCTGTAGCCTGATACAAACGATAAAGTGTTTTAGCTGCATCGTATACGTTATAAATATCCGGCATTTCATCAAGAATACGCTTACAATAAATGATGGCAGAATCCTTCTTCCCAGCAGATTCATAATATTGGGCAAATGCCAAGCATGGGAAAGGATCAAAGTCTTTAAGCGGATTGGTGGTTATATGCGAAAGGCAGGCTTGGGCCTTTGACAATTTTTTCAGTTCTGAGTAGCTATTCAGCAAGTGAATGAGTTCTTCCTCTTGCGATGTTATATTTTCAGACCTGATGATATGAAAATATGCTGAATCAAATGCCACTTCAGCCTGTTGTGTACTATCCAAAGCCAGATAAGCATAGCCAAGATGCATAAAAGGTAGTATAGGTTCGCTTTTTGTCGCTTGGCATATTTCAAGCTCCTTAAGTGCCATAGTTAGGGCGTCTTTGTAGTTTTGCACGCGAAAGTATAGGTAATTTAGGTTAGAATAAGTGTTGCGTAACATGATCGAGTCGCAGTCTTTGTGTTCATTAGCGAGATCTAATGATTTAAAGAAATGTTCCAAGGCATGCGGTGTATCATGTAAATCTCGATATATACTACCTGCATAATAATATGTTTCCTGTTTTTCTCTATTGTCCCCTTTTTCCTCAAAATAGTTAATTAGTTCTTTTATAATGATGTCAGAGGTGGGGGACTTGTATGCCTTATCATTTAGTCGGATGCGTAGTAAATCATATTTATATTTAATGTAATCACTCTCTTTTCGTATGCCAAATTCAATGGAATCAAGCATAGCGAGTGCCTTGTCAGGATATTTGTCGCCGACGGATTTTATTTGCTCCAACTTTTCAAGAGATTGATGGTTGGAACAGGATGTGGTAAATATTATAATGGTAACAAAAATGCATCGACTAATATACTTGTTCATGATCTGCTGGTTTGTAATTCTGAGTGCAAAGGTACAATTTTTATTCTAAATAGACGCTATTTCTGCAATATTTTGTTTCAATGTGTTTCATGAAACAAGTTGAGA
>NZ_SVET01000018.1 GCF_015057245.1 Pseudobutyrivibrio ruminis | reverse complement strand
CTTTATGAGTTTCATCATTTGCAAATGCTTCAAATGATTTGATTAAATCATCTGACATTTCAAGAAACTCGTTATAAACCTTTTGACATTCATCAAAATAACTTCTTAGTGCTGCAACATCCCACTCTATATCTACTTCGCCTACTTCTATGTTCCCCTTCTCGTCTGCGTATGGCATAATAAATCTCCCTTTTATCACATCTTAGGCAATAGTTTGCCCTGTCATTCTTACACTTTCTGTTTGAGCAGTTCTTTTGCTTTCTTCATCAACATTAAGATAGTTTTCTTTAATGTTGTCCATAGTTTCTGTAATCATAAAAACCTGTTCCTTTAACTGCTTTAATAAATCAACCATATTGTGGTCTTCTTCCTCATATTTAGGAACAGTAACATTGTTGCTTGTAAAAGCATCTACTTCTGAATATGCTTGATCTGTACTTATGATTAATTCAGCCTGATCTTCTATTCCTTTAACCAGCTCTTCATATACTTCCTGGTCAATCTGTATTTCTGATGAGCTGGTTCCAGATCCACACTCACGCCTTCCCTTCTCGTCTGCATATGGCATAGCCTGCCTCCCTTACTATAATTGTGATTCCAAATCCGCTATTTTATCTTCTAAATCATCTCTCTTACTATACAATTCAGTTAGTTTTTCATTTGTTGTTTCAATCGCTGAATCAATATCGCTGCTTAAGCTATTTGTATCTGAAATATATAGTGTCTTTTCCGCTTTAGCTGTCATTAAATCGGTAGCCGCAGAATTTTCTTTATTGCCGCCCCACGGAGTATCACCTTTTAAATCATAGCTACCTACATAATCATATACAAATGTAGTCAAATCTTTTTTCATACATACAAGAGAACTATCTTCATTTTGTAGGATTCTAAGGATAGCTTCGTAATATTTGATTGCAGTATTTACCCCAACAAGCTCAATTTTTAATGCTGCTATTGCAGCCATTATGGCAGCTCTTCTAGCAGCTTCTTCTTGTTCTGCTGTTGTTCCCATTTTTGCCTCCCTTTATACAATATTCATATGGCGGACAAAGCCGCCATATGAAAAAAACCTTAGCCTACTGTATATGTAGGAACTGACGCTGATGCAACAGCATCGACTTCTTCAAAATCGTTAGCCTTTTGCTGAAGTCCGCTACCATATACTTCTAACTCTTCAACGTATTGCTTCAGCTTTATATCTAAATCCTCATAATTATCTAATAATGCTGGAGATGATTTTCCCTTTGTTGCATCTGCAATTGTTGTAATATTATTTCTTATTTGATTAAGTCTAGCCTCTAAGTCTGAACTAAAAGTAGTCAGCTTATTACTAGTATCAGCCATATCATCGGTCTGTCCGTAAATAATGTCTGCCATGGTTTATCCCTCCCTTTCTAATATGTATTACTTCCGTCAGTGGCAACTTCTTCATAATTGTTTCTTAATACGACTGTCCAATCATGAATAGCCATAATAGCATCTGACATTGATTTCATATTCTGTCCAAGTTCTGCTAGGTATGCTATATTATCCTCAGCATTACCGCCTTTCCAAGCCTCACTTAAAGGCTCAGCCAACCCAAAAACAGAATCTGCTATAATGTCCAACTCTGCTGCCTCTGTCACTATCGTGTTTAATGCAGTAGTGACTTCTTCCGTATTCATACCTGTTTCTGCCATTATTCTTTCCTCCTATTATAAAATTTTATTTAAACCCATTTTTTATGGTGTTTAATACAATTTGCTATATAGTTCTATCAGTTCCAGTTATTACTATGTCTTCTTCTATCTCAAATCCACTTGGTACCTCTGTCAATAACTGTGTTTCATCATTTAATAATTCTGTTGAAGTATCTAAGATTTCCGTTTCTGGACATTCATACACTTTTTTGGTTTTTAACATCTCAGATGTATTCCAGTTAAGAACAGCGTTTGACTTTTGTACCCCTGGAGTCTTTGTAATCGCTACTTCCTTGTTTGTGCCTATTCTTGTTAATACTCTAATCGAATGAGCTATATCAAATACAAACCACAAAACAACGGCCACTATGAGAAATGTAATCGCTGTAACAGCTAAAACTATGGCTATATTATTGAGTAATTGTGTTTGTTGAACTGTATCCACTTTTATTAATTCTCCTGTTCCGCCAATGAAATACTCTGTCTTGCTTTTTCTATATTGGTTCGCAATTCTTCTTCCATCGTCGTTACTCTTTCGATATTTACAGCGTCTGTGCTATCAATATCATTCTTTACATGTTCCTCAATGTTTTGTAATGCAAGTTCCATATCGTTATATGCAACACCATCTCTATGAAACTTTTCTGCATTGCTTGATATCTGACTTGCAAGCTCCTTATATATAACCAAGGCTGTGGTTGCATTATCCAATTCGGCAATATTGCCATCTGACAATGCCATTAGATCATCCCAGTAGTCACTATATGAGACACCGCCATCACCTGATTTATCTATTGTTCCTAGGGAAATATAATAATCTGCTATACTTCCCAATCGCACAGCTCTCTCCTTTTGACTCTGTTCCAAGTCTCCCTCAGCTGCTTTTTTGAACCAATAAGCTGACTGCTGTTTATTTCCAGTGCCTTCGTAGCTATAGAAATATGCCAAGCCTAATCGATATGCAAACAGTGCATACTCTGACCCATTTTGACTTAGGATATCCTCATATGTGCGATTTCCACTGGTAGTTATCAACAATTGCCTAAGTTCTGTCGCCTCAGCTTCTGAAAAATTTTCATCTGCCAAATAAACTTTATCTACCAGATTTATATATGCATCTGCCTTAGAAGGATCAATATTTATTGCCTCTATATAATTTGTTTCCATATCTGCAGAATTCTGATTTTTATCAGCATTATCTATATGTGTTTCATAGCCTGATTGTTGTAGATTGCTAGCATATACATGACATGTAATTGCAGCTACCCCTGTAATCAGCGCCATGCTCATTGCTGCAACAAAAGTTCCTAGCTTTACTTTTTCTTTTTTACGATAGTTTTGATCCAACTCATAATAGTGTTCTAAATCGTAAATTATAGACGAACATTTTTGATAGCGTTTTTCAGGATCAAGCTGTGTACACTTAAGTATTATTTGCTCCAATCCCTGTGAAAACTCCTGATTCCAATAGCGTATTGGATATATTTCATAAGGTGGCTCACTAGGATTTTTCCCAGTCAAAAGATGATACATAGTTGTTCCAAGGCAATATATATCTGTTCTTGCATCTGTTTGGCCATGACCACCAAACTGTTCAGGTGCAGCATATCCTCTTGTACCAAGACAGGTAGTATCTTCTATATTGTCTACCTTGTACTGTCTTGCTGTTCCAAAATCTATAAGAACAATAGTGCCATCTGGCTTTAGCATTATATTGGATGGTTTCAAATCCCTGTAAATAATCGGCGGATTCTGAGAATGTAAATATCCCAATACGTCACACAACTGCTTTGCCCATTCAATAACAAATTCTTGGGGTTGTGGGCCATATTCCTCCAGTGCTTTTCCTAAAGTATTACCTTCTATATAATCCATTACGATTAGAATGCTATCTTCGTAATCTATTATGTCTATAATGCTTGGCAAATTAGGATGTGATAAGTTTTTTAGCAACTCTGTTTCAGTCTTGATGCTTTGCAGATTTACATCAGAATCTATCATTGCATCTTTTCGGATTTCTTTTATTGCCCATTGCTTATTTGCACGCTCATTCATTGCAAGATAAACAATGCTCATTCCACCTTTGCCAATTCTATTTAGTATTTTGTATTTGTTGTCAATTACACTTCCTATTTCCAGCATTTTAAATACTAATTAATAACCCTGATATGTTATCCGTCTCTCCTCTATTTTTTACTAACTCAGTGAGCTTCTTTAACCCATCCCTTTGGGCTGCAAATTTCACTATTTCATTTGGATCTAGCTTTCTCCATAATCCATCTGAACACAATAAGTAGTTTTCTCCTTTGTTACAGAAGCCTGTATAAAAATCCGGCTTTACTTCTTCGGATGCTCCTATGCACTGAAGAAGTATGCTTTTCTTATCGCTATTCACGGCTTCTTCATATGTCATTTTTCCTAAATCCATTTGCTGCTGCACATAACTATGATCATGTGTTAAAAGACCTATTTGAGAATCCGTAAATACGTATGCCCTTGAATCTCCAACATTCATTACTAAGTATTCATCATTAACAACCACCATTATTACAACAGTTGTTCCTATTCTGAATCCCTGAGTGCGACCATACTCTTTTAGTTTTTCATTCATCTGCTGCACTATTAGATTTAACTGTATTTGAACCTGCTTTAAGGACTTATTATCCATATCGTTGGCGCTAAGCTCTTCCGTTTTTTCCTCTTTACTAAGTGCTCCCGGCAGTTCATTTCTAAACCACTCATCTATTCTACGAACAAAGCTTGAGCTTGCCATTTCCCCTTGGGATAAACCTCCCATTCCATCACATAAACATGCTACACACACTACATCTCCTGCAGCTGTTTTCCCTTGCTTTACCAGTAACGAATCTTGGTTTACCTCTTTTTTTGTTCCTATATCAGTATTGACGTCTGTTTTATAACTCATATTTAAACTCTTCGTTTGAAATCTTAATTACTGAACCATTTGAAAGCTTTTGCTTGCCACCCTTTTCCAGTTTTACTCCATTCAACCATGTTCCATTTGTGGAGTTACAATCCTCTAGGAAAATACCATTATTTGTTTGACGAATTGCAGCATGTTGCCTACTAATCGTTCCATTATCTTTAACATAATAATCTGCATGCAGGCTATCCTTTCCTATGGTGAAATAACCTTTGTTCAATGGTATTTTTTCTCCAGTTTTCACTCTTATAAGAGTTCCCATTTTAATCTGCTGGGAAATTCCTTGCCCTTGACCAAGGATAGTAGTTTCGCTTGAAGCTGGTTTGCCAGCTAATATAACAGTGTCTGTTGGCCCATAGTTGTCATTAGCAGCTTCAAACTTAAACGGGTCTTTTGGAGTTTTTACTCCCGGCTTATTTATAAAGCTTTGCATTCGGGCTTCTTCCTCTTGCTTAAGCTGCTTCTTTGACTTCTTTTTAGGTTTATCTTTATTGATTACAATAACAATTACTGTGGTCGTTATACCTGCAACAACTGCAACTATGCCAACACATATTATTACTATTATGTATGTAGGTATTCCCTTATCTTTTGTATCAGATATCTCAGTTTCAGGGGCTTCCTCTTCCTCTACAGGTCTTTCATATTCACAGGAATATTGAATTCCAAGGCCATCTAAAAGCTTTGTTATTTTGGTTGAGTCCAGTGCACATGAATACATTCCATCACTTGTAAGAAGATTCATTCCTATAACATATCCATACTCGTCTACAAGTGGACCGCCACAGTTATTTGCTCCTACTGCTGCATCACTTTCTATCACTTGAACATTTTGTAGATTTACAAGATTTACGATATGCCCCATGGTCATAGCCACTTGTTCATCTGAATAGTACTGGGTTTTAGAATCATAAGTTATTGCATCCGGATATCCCATAGCATATACGGTATCTCCTATCGCATAAGGCAGATTAGCCACCTCATAATTTTGTGATGTAAGAAGTGTGAGTGGACTCTTTGTATATATAGGCTGTGGCAATTGCAAAACAGCTAGATCCAATTCTGCGCTGGTATTTACAACCGTTGTACTAAGAACAACATCTCCTTCTACTACCACCTCTGTGGAAAATGAAATTTTCGCTACATCTTCCTCTGAATTTGGTAATTCAAGGTATTCTAAAGCTGCAGTAATAGTCTCATCATCAGGATTAAGGATGTGATTGCAGGTTATTACGTACTCACTTCCCTCTGAATCTCCAATTAAAAATCCCGATGCACCACATATAATATGTTTAACATTGCTCTCATCCGTAAATACGGTATTAACTTGAACAACACCATTTTTTGCGCTTTCAGCATTTGATGTGTCATCTGCAGCCTGCACTTTATAAACAGGCGAGAATGCCATTATTAATCCTAACGTAAATATACAAAGAGCCTTAAATCCCTTCATTAATAAATCTCCTACTATCTAGTCTTTATCTTTTTAAAAGCAAATACTCCAACTCCTGCACCTGCTGCACCAAGTGAAGCAACAGCAGCTATTGCTATTGGAAGTGCCGAACCAGCAGCTTTTGGTCCTGGAACTTCACTAATAATCTCGTTATCTCTTAGTTCTTCCGCTTTTTGCGAAACAAGCAAATTGTTATAACTAAGATTTGTTACATTACCAGCAACATCGGAACATGTTATTTCGATATTTTGCAAATCTGCTTTTTCAGGAATAGTCAGAGTCTTTGTTCCACCACTCTCTGCCAATTCCTCGCTTGTATAGCTTCCTAGCTCTTCTCCATTTAGTGTGATAGTCATTGCTGATACACCAATTGTGTCTGTAGCATTTACTGAAAAATCATGATTTGCTTCTTCGTAAGTTCCGTTATCTTCAATTCCTGATACAACTACACTTGGAGCTGTCATATCCATTAAAAATTCTATTTCAGCATCTTTGGATTGATTACTTTGCTTATTAGTCGCTCTATCCTCTGAGAATACAGTCACATTGTATATTCCATCATTGTTGAAATTATTTTTTCCAACAACATAGCTTATAGAATGCCAACCACGATCATTAGCCAAATCACTAGTGGTATATCCTCTACCTTCTGATAGTGTTTTTACATTTCCTTCAAATCCCACTGATACTTCCTTGTAAGCAAGGCTATCTACATTGATTTCTGTTATCACAACATCCTGTGGAGATGTAACATAATATCCATCAACCATATCTTTAGTTGCTTGTGAAAGAACATAAACAGAACCAAATCTATTTACGGAGTACTCTATCTTTCGCTCAGATTTATTTCCTGCCAAATCAGTGATAACTGCATTAAGAGTATATAAATCATCCTTATCCTTTTCATGAGCGATATCAGAAACCTTGATTTGATACCCATCGGCAATTGTAGTCGTAGTCATACCACCATTCACAAGTCCGTTATTTGAACCAGTAAGAGTTACTTCTAAACTTTTTTCCTCTAGGTTTTTGTCCGTTACACTTATGAGTGGCTCAACTGCTCCTTTATTTGCAGACATGTTTTCTACACCAGTTATATCTATAACAGGAGCTGTCGTATCTATTACAAATGAGCTGCAAGTATATGGATCAGATACATTTCCTGCCAAGTCTTCACAAGATACATTGAATCCGTACGCGCCATCCTTTTCAAATCTAATAGTCGCCTCATGTTCCTCATCTAAATCATAATATCCACTGATTTCAGGTAATTCATTTAGGCCTTCTTCTGAAGACTTTGTTATTACAGCCTGAGAAGCTTTTGTATTTATATCCTTGATTTTTATTTTTGCTGTTCTTGCAGAATTAAAATACTTTCCATTCTGTACAGAATTATTATCAAACTCTACAGATACCTCTGGTGCTTTTGTATCTATTACAAATTCGTTAACCGTTTTTGTTTCAGAAACATTTGTAGCTTTATCTTTACAGCTAAACTTAAAACTATATGTACCATCTTCTGAGAATGTTACCGTCTTAGTATATGTACCATCCCCTGACTGCTGCCAAGCGCCAATCTCTGCTTTGCCACCATTAGATGTTATTTCTAAACTTGTAAATTTATCATCTGTACTAAAGTTTTTCTCTTGAACCTTAATTGTTGCAGTTCTTGCTGCTTTGTAGTATTTTTCGTTCTTGACTTCATTGTTATCAAATGTAATATCTGCTACTACTGGAGCAGTTTTATCAATCGTAAAGTTTGTCTGTTCAAATGAGCCTTCTGCATTATTGTTTCCAGCTTTATCAGTTACGCATCCACTTACATGATAATCATCTTCTGAAGAAACCTTTGCTTCATACGTATATACGATATCTCCATTCTCTAATGGTTCGGAAGCTGTTTTCTTTTCGAAGGGTATTTTTTCTGTTGAGTTTCCTACTACTGTTAATCCTGGTAATACATCCACCGCATCAAAGTTAGCCTCAGTAATCTTAGCAACAACTATTACATCATTATTGTAGAATCCAGCTTCTGCTCCCTCTGAGCCTGCTGGTGCTGATTGATTGTTATAGGTTATTTCAAGCTTTGGAGGTTCGTTGTCTATGAATGTTTTTATGGTTTTTGTATATGTATTTGTTGTGTCTCCCTCTATGGTATAGTTAACTGTGTATGTACGAGATGCGTCTGTAGGTAGCTGGGCTTCATAAATGTTGTCTACTACCCATACATAGATATCCCAAGTCCATTCATATCCAAAGATAGAAAAAGTAATCTGTCTTGTCTCAAAGCGGCCATTCCCATCTTTTCTTTCAAATTCAATTGCCTGTCCCTGACCATATTCAATACTATTTACTTGAATCTTGGCATTTGCTTTTCCTTCGATTTTTAGGTTTAATTTATCCTCACTGTTACCACTATTTGAATACCACTTTATTTCGTTATCATTAACATCCTGCTCTGTTAATGTATATGTTCCATCACTACTACTTATTGTGTATTTAAATTTGTCGTTTTCTTTTGCTGCATCAGCATTGCCTACTATGTCATTAAGCTCATAATTATCTGCTGCAATCGAAATATTATCTTTTACATTATTGACTGCTACGACGTAACCAAGAGAATACATCTTTCCTACTTCGGGTTCTAATGTCCAGGTCACTGTTAGAGTTCCATTAGCACCGCTTCTTTCAGGTGTGCATATGCTATTCAAACTAAATCCCGCTTGGTTGTCTGTTGATGTCTCATCGCTATAATCATATACACAAATATCTACCTCAACGTTATCTAGGTTTTTATCTAATGCATAGCCTTCAACTTGTACCGTTGCTTTAATTGTTGTTTTGGAATGAAAGATTTTCTCTTGTTCTTCTGACTCTTCGCCTGTAACATCTACCTTTGTAATTACAGGCTTTGTTGACTGTTCCTTTGTATAATCGCAATTTGCATTTGTGCATTTATAGATTAGTTTGGTTCCATCCTCGCTATAGATCGGATCAGCAAGTACATGCTCGGTACATTTATCTTCATCTGAGCTGGCAGCTTCACCACCATTTTCGCCATTTCCATCCGATTCTTGGCCTGACGATGTTACCTTTGATTCATTCAAATCCACTCCATCAGATTCAGTAACAGCATCTAACGTAAATGTTTCCTGCTGGATTTCCTCTTCTGCATTCTCCTGTTCTTCTGTCTGCGTTTCTTCCTCCGCTGTTTCTTCTTCTGGCTGAATACTTTCATCTGTGATTGTATCTTCCTGACCATCCAAATTTTCAGCTAAAACGCCTATTTCTGATGTGGAAAAAAGTAATGCAGATAGCATTACTGCTGCCACTAATCGTTTAGTGACAAATAGAATTTTATTATTCTTCAAAACTTATTCTCCTCCGCTTCGTTGTGTTAATGGTAATTATTTCACAATTAATTCAATTTTATTCCTTTTGCTATTCATTTTCAATCTTTAACTATTTTATATTAAAAAAATTTATAACGCCTGCATTTTCGGCGTTTCTCTGTATCTCGTATAGGTGTATTTTATTGTTTGAGCCACAATGTTAAAAATTATTGTCATAAATTTTGACGTATTATAGGTAGTATATTAATACTTAATATCTTCCACGTCAATACTTATAATAAAAAGACCGAGGAATTTCTTCTTCCTCGGTCTTTTTATGTCTTTAATCTTATTGAACTAAATATTTCAGTTTTTGGAGTTCTGTTAACTTAGCATCTCCATATTTTTCTTTTACTTTTTCTATCAAGTCATCCTGTGTTTTAACATTGAACTCTGTCATTGTTGTTCCATATGCACTAACAATCACCTGCGCTTGAGGTATATATAATCTTCCGTACTCTGCATAATCTATAAATCCATATGTATTCAAATCAATTATGTACATATCTGTGTAATTGAAAATAGATAGTTGATTCTTTTCTTCATCATAAATCGTATATGACAAGTCATTAATCTGGTTGCTCATCAGGAACACATTCTTATCTTGTTGCCTATCGTATATACGGAAATACAAATCATCACCCTGTAAATACAATAGATTGTTGTCCTTAGAGAATTCTACATAAGAATATTGGTCTCCATAATATTCTATAGCGTTTTCCGCTTTCTTGGTATCCCAGTTATAGACTCTCAAATAACCATCTTCTGTTATGACAGCAATTATATTATCATCTTGGCTTGTCTTTATATCATTTACTTTGTAGTCCTCAAAAATTGGTCTTGACTTCCCTGAGATGGCATTAACCTTGTATGCTTTGCCATAAACATCTATACCATATACCGTTCTTCCGTCATTTGACACAGCAATGTTCCAGAAATTGAAATCAACCTCTCCACTGTATATTATTTTTCGAGCTTGTGTATCGATTACATAAAATTCCTTATCATCACCATAAGCAACATATTTCAAATTTGTAGATATTGCATAATCAGTACTAATAAGATCTTCTTCTGATATTTTGACTTCCTCAGTCTTTTTATCGCTAACTGAATAATAAATTACTGTCCCACTATAGGTTGGGAAGATGATTGTATCTTCATCTATATAATACAGTTTTCCGTATCGTCCACCGTCGATATCAATGGTTCCAATTTCTTCTCCAGTAACTGTGTCGAAAACTCTACAGGTGTATGCATTTGAGGCTGCATCGTTGCTTGTCTGTAATACAAATGTATCACCTGATGGGCTTACCGCTGCTCCGCCATAAAATCCTGTTTCCATCTCTGTTTGTGCCAGATAATCGTCATCCTCTTTAAACTTCAATACCATAAGATTTGGACTTCTAAATCCAGAAGATACAAATACCGCATTTTTTATATCAAAATCAATTAATGAATCCGAAACATCTACCAAGCCATCATCTGCCACTTCACCTGTTAAAGCATCGTAATATGAAAGCTTTCCATCCGAAGTTCCTACAAATAGCAATTGGCTGCTTCCGCTCATCATAAAATTTTGAATAAAGCCGTTTGTGGAGAAGGAGCATACATCTTCACCTGTGTACAAATCCAAGATGTACATCTTCTTTGTGCCATTTATTATCAATTGAGGATATTCCACTCCATCAATATCTAAGATTCTACTTCCTATATGAGAATAACTTGTACTAAGTGCACCTCCTATATAATCTACATCTCGCGACCACTTTATTTCACCGGTTTTTCTATCACACTTATATATATGCATTGGTGCATTTTCATATGACATCAACGCATCATAACTCATGCTGGCAATGGCAACATCTCCATCTTTAGTAGGAACAACATCCATAATTGCTCCGCCTTCAACGGGAATATCAATCATATCATCTGTTGTAAGATCAATTACTGTTGCATAGTTTGGATCTTCATCATTACCTGGCAAATGCTCAATATAGAATGTTTTACCATCTTTATCAAACATCATCGTAGCGCCAAAATCTGTCTCCGTTTGATTATCGTATTTCTTTAAAGATTCACCTGTTGCAGCATCGACAATTTCGACATAATCATGTTTCTCGTATTCATCATCATAATACGCTGTTTTTATAGCCACATACTTTCCAAAGTCATCTACTTTTGCAAATGTGATGCCATCCTCAGGCGCGTATTCATACTGAAGTTCACCTTGGTCATTATAACCGCGAAGATAATTCTCTGATGCAACAACAGCAATATCTCCTGCGAACCCTACGGCCCTAATGCTGTCATCTTCCTCTTCAACAACATCAACCGGCTTTTTAAAAGTGCATTCACCGTTATCCAAATTCCAGATGTAAATCTTGTTATTGTTATCTACTGATATGACTCTGTTGCCATCTTCATTAATAGCAAAATCAGAAATATTTACATCATGATTCAGCTTTAAATCATGCTCCAGATTTAATCCTAGATTATAAGTGCCAAGAGCCTGAGACAGCGCAAACACTGGGTCTGTCACATATGGACGGCCGTTTTCTTCGGTACCTATTCCCTCCATTGCAACTAAGGCTGCTGTTTTGGCATCACCATCATCTAGCACATCAAGTGATGTGGCAGCAATTACCCTAGCTTCATTTACAAGCTTTTGCTGATACTCTTCATTTATCTTTGCAAGGTTGTAAGCTGTGTATCCACCAAATGCCACGGCGATAGCTGCAATAGCTGCTGCAATCCCAACATTGCGGCGCATCTGGCGCTCTCTATGGCGCTGCTTTAAATCGTCATAATCTACATGCAAAATAGAAGCAGCTAGACGAAGTGTCTCTGTCTTGAGCTTCTTCTTTACCTCTTTCTTGTTTTTACCTCTAACATCTGCTGCAAGAGGCTCCACAAGATTGCCATTTTCATCTGTTAAAAGCTGTGGTGGAAATGAATCTGCTGGTTCTCCATCTACAAGCACTGCTAAGATATTCTCACGGCCGTGCATCTCAATGAAGGTGTCGATTTCCTTCATTACCCAATATGAATCTTTTGTCTGTGGAGAACAAATGACAACTAGAAAGGCTGCCTCTCTAAGAGCTGCCTCAATATTAGAGCCCAGGTCGCTTCCGATTGGAAGCTCCTCCTGGTCTCTGAAAACTCTATCTATCTTTTTTCTGCCAATTTCCTTCTGAATCTTTCTAGGAATCTTGGTTGTCTCGAGAGCCTTGTGCACTCTCTTTGCCACAAACATATCCCGCTCCAAATGTCTGTAGCTAATAAATGCATCGTATTTCATAATCATTCTTCCCTTTTGTTTTTCTATAACTCTGTTCTGCCGTCTAGCGCTCGAAGCAATGTGACCTCGTCGATGTATTCCAGGTTTCCGCCAACTGGAACTCCTGAGGCGATTCGGCTCACCTTGATGCCTGTTGGTTTAATCAGCTTGCTGATGTAGGCCGCTGTGGTTTCACCTTCCAATGATGAGTTGGTGGCGATGATAACCTCCTCTACATCTGTCTGCTGCAAGCGAACCATCAATTCCTTCAGCTTGATATCTCCTGGGCCTATGCCGGCCATTGGGGAGATTGCTCCGTGAAGCACATGGTAAACGCCCTCGAATTTGCCTGTCTTTTCATAGGCCGCCAAATCTCTGGTGTCTTCTACTACCATGATGATGTTTTGGTTACGCTTTGGGTTGGAGCAAATTGGACATAGCTCATCATCAGTAAGTGTGAAGCACTGCTTGCAATATCTCACATTTTTCCTAGCCTGCACGATGGCATTGGCCAAATCGTTAACCTTTTCCTCATCCATCCCTAATATATGGAAAGCCAGCCTCTGGGCTGACTTACTTCCAATACTAGGCAAATCACTTAGCTCCGCTATTAAGTTGCTAATTTCTTTGCTGTAATATTCCATCTATTAAAATCCTAGTCCACCTGGCATCTTTGGCATAGATGCTGCTGTGATTTCATCAATCTTGTGAAGTGCTTCGTTTGTAGCTGCCATAACAAGGTCTTCAAGCATCTCTACATCATCTGGATCTACTGCTTCTGGATCGATGTGTACCTTTGTGATTTCCTTTGAACCTGTAACTGTAACTTCAACAACACCGCCACCGGCTGTGCCTGTAACTTCTGTCTCCTCAAGCTTTGCCTGCGCCTCTTCCATCTGGCGCTGCATACGCTGTGCCTGCTTCATAAGGTTGGCCATGTTGGCTCCACCCATTGCTCCTCCTGGAAATCCGCCTCTTCCTTTTCCCATATTTAAATCCTCCTATTACTCTGGGTCAGTTTCAATTTCTATACCTAATCCCGCGAAGTAGTCTCTTACGTCTGTTTTTGTGTTCTGTGAACTAACACCGCTGGAATTAATCTCTACTTTAATGGTTACTGTCTTGTGAATCATGCCTTCGATTGCTGCCACGATTTCATCCAGAACTTCTGGGCGATTAACAAAATCTCCTGCCATACGCTCGGAACCTGCTGGCTGGTCAAATATCAGCACAAGCTCACCCAAGTCATTAGTTGTGACTGTAGTAACCTCTTTCAAATACATTTTTATATTTGGTGCCACCTTGCCAAGCACTGCGTTCCAGTTGCTTGCCACCTGCTTTACCTCTTCTTTTACTGCTGCTGGTAATGGCTCCTTTTTTACAGGAGCTGCACTGGGTGTGGCGCCTTGTGCCTGAGGTGCTGCCATCACTACTTGCACTCCCTCTTCCACCTTTTTCTCAAGGTTTGCCATTCGATTGTTGAGCGCTGAAATATCCTGCTCCATCTGTGGCTTGCAAAGCTTTATCAGGGCTATCTCTATCAGTACTCGCTTTTGGCTGGCGTATTTGATGTCGTTAGAAAGCGCTGACAGAACTTGAATGTATCTCATTAATATCTCTATGTCAACCATCTGGGCTTCTTCTTTTAGAAGTGCCAGGTTATCAGAAGACATTTCAAGCACATCTTCCATATCATCTGAGCTCTTAATAAGCATCAGGTTTCGTAAATACCATGTGAAGTCATTTACGAACTGATTCAAATCGCGGCCCTGAGTGATGATTTCCTCAAGGATGCCAATGCACTGGGTGATTTCGCCATTAATGATATGACGAAGCAATCTGGAGAACACCTCTGTATCAATGGCACCAAGTACCTTTAACACATTGTCATATGTAAGGGTCTGGCCAATGTAAAATGCGATACACTGATCCAGCAAACTAAGGCCATCACGCATTGAACCATCCGCAGCCTTTGCGATGTAACGCAAGGCTTTTTCCTCTACCTGCACGCCTTCCTTATCCATCAGCTCCTGCAAACGAGCAGCGATTGTGTCGATGGAAATACGATGGAAGTCGTAACGCTGGCATCGGCTAAGGATTGTGATTGGAATCTTGTGCACTTCTGTTGTGGCCAAAATGAACACAACATAAGAAGGTGGCTCCTCCAAAGTTTTCAGCAAGGCATTGAAAGCACCGGTACTAAGCATGTGTACCTCATCGATGATGTATACCTTGTATTTTCCTTCTGTAGGAGGGTATGCCACCTCCTCAACAATCTGTCTGATGCTGTCTACACCGTTGTTTGATGCAGCATCCATTTCTATTACGTTCATAGAATTGCCGGCTGTGATTGATTTACACATGGCACATTCCATACAAGGGCAACCATTCTGTGGGTTCTCGCAGTTGATTGTACGGGCGAGAATCTTTGCGATAGTTGTTTTACCTGTTCCTCTTGTTCCTGTAAAAAGATATGCATGTCCTATACGGTCACTTTTTATTTGGTTTTGAAGAGTTGTAACGATATGGTCCTGTCCTTTTACATCTTCAAACGTCTGCGGACGGAACTTTCTGTATAATGCCATATAAGACATGTCAATTACCTACCTATTATTTATTAGCCTGGCTTAGTCGCCGAAGCTTATTCCGATTCGTTTTGCTTCCTCTATCATCTGGCAATCTGGCTCAACTACTTTGAGCTTACCAGCTACCTTTTCAAGTGGGATGCGCTTTGTCTTGCCATCTACCATTGCAATCATGTTGCCAAAATCGCCATCCATGATAGCCTGGGCTGCTGCAGAACCAAGGCGTGTGCAAAGCACTCTATCATATGGATCTGGGCTTCCGCCTCGCTGCATATGTCCTGGCACTGTAACACGTACTTCGATTCCTGTTTCTTTCTGGATGCGGTCTGCAATCTCGTAAGAAACTGATGGATACTTCGAAGTCTCAAGCTTCTTTTTGTAATCCTTCTTTGAAAGCTTAGCATCTTCTTTGGAAATTGCACCCTCGGCAACTGCAAGAATTGTGAAGCCCTTGCCTTCTTCCGCACGATGATTAATGGCCTTGATGACCTTCTTGATATCGTATGGAATCTCTGGAAGCAGGATGATATCTGCGCCTGATGCAACACCAGCATAAAGGGTGAGCCAACCAACCTTGTGGCCCATAACCTCTACGATAAACACACGGCTGTGTGATGATGCTGTTGTGTGGATGCAGTCGATTGTGTTACATGCAATGTCGATTGCACTCTGGAATCCGAATGTCACATCTGTGCCGAAGATATCGTTATCGATTGTCTTTGGCAGATGGATGATATTTAATCCTTCCTCGCGAAGGAGGTTTGCTGTTTTCTGAGTACCGTTTCCACCAAGGATAACCAGGCAATTAAGATTGAGCTTGTAGTAGTTTGACTTCATAGCCTCTACCTTATCAAGTCCATTCTCATCTGGCTCACGCATAAGCTTGAATGGCTGACGGCTTGAGCCCAAGATTGTTCCTCCTCGTGTAAGGATTCCTGAAAAGTCCTGGCTAGTAAGGAGTCTGTAGTCCCCATAAATCAAACCCTTGTAGCCATTGAAGAAGCCGTACACCTCCAGGTCCTTTACATTTGCAGCAAGTCCCTTTACAACACCACGCATTGCAGCGTTCAGTGCCTGGCAATCACCACCACTTGTAAGCATTCCGATTCTCAACATAAAAACCTCCTCTTAATTTTGATACGTTTTTAGTTCATATCCTCAATAACTTTTCTTACATAATTGTAAACACGCTCTGTTGAAGCGATAGATAAACGCTCCTTTGGAGTGTGAATATCGTACATCTCTGGTCCGATTGAAACTGCATCAAGTCCTGGAAGCTTTGAAGCTAAAAGTCCGCACTCAACACCTGCGTGGATTGTCTCTACGATTGGTGCCTCGCCGTACATATCTGTGTAAATCTTTACCATCTCATCTCTGAAGCTAGACTCTCTTAAATACTCCCATGCTGGGTACTCGCCGTGGATTGATGTCTGGCAACCGAATGCCTTTGCAACCATAAGTACCTTGCGGATAAGTGCGTTCTTTGCGCTATCTACTGAGCTTCTAAGTGAGCATGAGTACTTGATTTCGTCATCTAATACATTAAGGATACCAAGGTTAAGTGATGTCTCTACTAAGCCTTCGATATCGTGGCTCATTGTCTGAACGCCGTTTGGCATAGACTGAAGGAGCTGGATGAAACGCTCTGACTGAGCTGCATTTACGCCATCTACTACTACATTGCCTTCTTTTGTGATAACGATTTCCATCTCTGGGTCTGTGATTGCAAACTCATTCTTGATTGCAGCTGCTTCCTTTGTCATAGCATCAACAACTGCTGGAGTTGTAACAACCTTTGCGCTTGTAGCACGTGGGATTGCATTGTCCTTTGTTCCACCAACTAAATCTACGATGCAAACCTCGCCTGCCTCAAGACCTGCTGCGAGAACTCTGTTTGCTACGTAAGATGCGTTTGCTCTACCCTTATTGATTTCTGCACCTGAGTGTCCACCTGTGCAGTTCTTTACTTCGATTGAAACAAGTGCGCCCTTTAAAGACTCCTTCTTTACAGGGAACTCAACATCTACACGACATCCACCTGCGCAACCTGCAAGGAAATGTCCTTCTTCTTCTGAATCAAGGTTGAGAAGCTTGCGGCCCTTAAGCATTGAAACATCGATGCCTGCTGCACCTTCCATACCTACTTCCTCTGATACTGTGATGATAACCTCGATACGTGGGTGCTTAAGCTCCTCATCCTCAAGGATTGCAAGTGCCATTGCTACTGCGATTCCGTCATCACCACCAAGTGTTGTGCCCTTTGCTGTAACGAAACCGTCAACGATTTCAAGGTCAAGACCTTCTGTAAGCATGTCCTTCTTGCAGTCATCATCCTGCTCTGCAACCATGTCCATGTGTCCCTGAAGGATGATTGGAGCTGCATTCTCCATTCCCTCAGATGCTTCTTTAATCATGATTACGTTGTATAAATCATCCTGATAATACTCAAGATTGTGTGCCTTTGCGAAATCAACTAAGTATGCGCTGATTTTCTCCTCGTGATAACTTGGGTGAGGAATGTTACAAATCTCCTCGAAATAATGAAATACTCTCTCTGGCTTACAATTGCTTAATACTGCCATTTTATAAATCTCCTAACTATTTATTTATCATATTCACCGAACTCACATCCGATGTTATAAGCTTCCATATCGTCCACCAATTCCCAATCGAATTTGGCCATAGAACCATCCTCGTTGTCCTTGGTTTTCAAAATCTTTTTGTATAGCTTTAATTCGCCTACGCCATTGCCGCCATTCCAAAGATTGTTGTGGCGCTTTTCTCCATTTGGCGCTTCGTAATTAATAAGAAGCATGTCCTTTTTCTGACATGTGAAGTGGCCCTCTATCTTTGCAAGAGGTGTCTCCTGGGTGATATTCCAAACCACCTCATCGCCATCTGTGGTGCAAGCAAAATCTGTCTTTGTAAGAGTCCAGAACTTTGAGAAGTTGAACTCATATGGCTCGCCTTCATACCAGACTGCACCAAGGATAACATTTTCAAATGTCTTTCCTGTGCGAATCTTTGGACGTCCGCCACCTATATCAAATGCTGTATTTTCAAGCCACTGACCGGTGAGTTTGCTCTTTAAATGAGAGCTTGCCAACCATACCCATGGGGATGTGAAATCCTTTCCCCAGTTTTTATCTGCATAGCCGTAGCAGCTGTCCTTATCTACAACATATTCTTCACCATCTAATATAACAGAGCCGTTGAAGAATGTCTTCATTCCCTCGGCGTGCCAGAACATTTCGAAGGCCTCTAATTCACGTGATGCCCAGCTTGCGCCGTAACCCACGTTGAAGGCAATGTTCTTTTCGATGTTTAGGTCCCAAATCATCTTGCCTGACTGGCACATCCACTCTGGATGATTTGCTGCATCCTCCTCTGTCACCTCCACCATACCAAGGGTACGTGTCTCTGAGCAGAAGCAGTTATCTGCGCTAATCAAAAATGGGGCGTCTTCCTTTATATTGACCTGGTTCCAGCCAAAGAAACGATGAAGCTGCTTTGCGCCCTCACCCCAGCATCCTGCCTTTACCATCATATAAGATGGCTTTTTGCCTGCTGCTTTATTCTCTGGAAGCTGGCCAAACACTGGCTCATCCCCACCAAGCTCTGGGTTGATTGTAAAAAACTCTATAAAGAATGCCTTTTCCTCACCTGTCTTTTTGTTGTGACCTGTGAAGCTATGCCACCACCAGTCATAACCCTCACTGGCCAAGGCACCCTTTAACATGAAGTTGTTTCTCAAAATATCAGAGTGATTAAAGCTGCCCTCGATGAGCTTTTCCTTCACATCTAGGCCGTCTATTTTTTCAAGAACTGTCTCCCCTAGTTGACTAATCTTTTCCTTTACCATAATTCTGTCCCCGCTGTTTAATAACGCTTGATTTGATCATCCTCATCAGTTGTAGTCTTATCGATATTACGAATTTCTACCTCGTATGAATAGCTGTCATTAACCTTTACTGTTGCTTTATCACCAACATGCTTTCCTCGGATGGCTGCACCTAAAGGCGATTCTATGGAAATAAGTCCCTTTAATGAATTGCCTCGAATGCTTGTAACAAGCTTATATGTTTCCTCGCAATCATCCTCTGGAATGTATATTGTAACTGTATTATTTATACCAATCTCATCATCTGCACTTGTATCATCTACTACCTCTGCAAACTTAAGCATTTTTTCAAGATAACGTATACGGCTATCATTCATATTCTTTGCTCGTTTTGCCTCATGATACTCAAAGTTCTCCGAAAGATCACCCTGTGCTCTGGTTTCTTTTACTTCTTCTAATAACTTTGGTCTAAGAACTAGCTTGCGCTCATCTATCTCGGCCTGAATCTTTTCTATATCTCCTTTTGTAAGACGCTCGCCCATTGTACTGCCTCCTAATTCTTACTATATAATTTCTCAATCTGTATTATACCACAAGTGATGCTGTATCTAAAAAGCAATCTTCAACTAATATAGCCAAATATCAAAAGGCGCCGCTATACGCGACGCCATCTTATTAATACACAATCTTAAATTTGCTATTTACAATTTCCCCGACAGGAGTGTTCTTCCTGATGAAATCAATAACCAAGTCTGGCATTTCTTCTGAGTAGCTGCGAGCGAGAGGGGCTTTGCCGATGCATTCGTAGCCACCGGTGCCTGTTGCTCGGTAGTTGCTGGTGGAAAGTGTGTAAGTTTCTGTGTCAGAAAGCTCTGTGCCGTCCAGCTTTTTGAGAGTGACAACTCTGTCCCCTACTGGGCGAGTGATATCAAATGTGTACTCGAGGCCAGCGTAGAAATCATAGTTGTAGTGCTCCACCTTTGGCTCAAGGAATACCTTGGAAATCTTTACTTCCTTAGTAGCAGCATCGTAGTCAAAGTACTCAGCGCATCTTTCCAATGCTTCCTTGATAACTGCCTTTGTTACCTGCTTTACTTCTACCGTATTTGCGAATTGGTAAATAGCAAGTACGTCTCTTACAGTGATCTCCTTCTTTAGTCCAAGTGGATCATTTGCAAGGCTAGTGCAAGAGAAATCTGCTCCTGTAAAATCAAGCTGCACCTGATTGAAAATAGCTGCTACCTTGCTGCCATTTACTGCTGCATCTATCTTTGACTCTGGAGCAATTTCCTTTTCCAATGAGCCGATTGGCTGATCCAACCAAACCTCTACGCAGTCAGTTAAGTCATCCATGAAATTATGCTCATCGATAATGTACTGAAGTCTTTCATCAACAGGATTTACATCCACAAGCTTAGATGAAATACTAAGTCCATCATCGCCCTTTACAACCTGTAGCTCGCAGAACTTTGTGGCATTTGATGGTGGCTGCACACCGTAAGTACCAGCAATTTCAACACCCTCAACTGGCATATGCTGATGACCTGTAAGAAGGATATCAAAGCCAAATTCTCTTGCCATTTTGCATGCCTGATTTTCTGCAGTATCTGATAAAAGCTTTCCTGTAGCTAAGTCTTCTTCGAATCCACCGTGATAAACGCATACAGTGATATCGCATTTATCCTTGAGATACTCATACTCTTCTTTGAGCACATCCATTGGTTCGAGCACCTGGAGAAGCTCCAAATTTGCTGACTGCTCCCACACATTTACATAGCCTGTAACTGCACCTGTGATACCTATCTTTGTGCCGTCTGCCATTGTATGAATCACATGCTTTTTAATATCAAGCTTGCCACCCTTATCCAAAACATTAGCGCAGACAAGTGTGGCATTCATGCTATTTGCATAATCAACAATTGCATCATAGCCAAAGTTGAAATCGTGATTACCAAATGTGTAGTAATCAAGGCCCATTTCATTGAAGCCCTCGGCCATAGGATGGAAATTGTATTCATCCTTGTGCTCTAAATAATATGTCATAAGTGGAGTTCCCTGAAGTGAATCACCACCGTCAATAATCAATGTATCATCGTCTTTTTTTATCTGGGAAGAAATGCAAAAAAGCCCTGAGTTCTCAGGGCAGTTTTTCGCATAATTCACTGGAAAGAGATGACCATGTGTATCAGATGTAAATAAGATACGCATATTTGCCTCCTTTAACCTCTAGTGAGCTTAGTTCTGATTTTTGTTGAGATGTACTCAATAACAAGAATCAATATAATTAATCCAGCAAGGATTGCTCCTGCCTCGTTCCATCTGTATGCATTCATTGCAAAGATAAGTGGAGCACCGAAACCACCGGCACCTACTAAACCAAGGATTGTTGCATCTCTAAGGTTGATATCAAATCTGTAGATTGCTGTTGATGCAAAGTTTGGCATAAGCTGTGGCAAAATACCGTAGCGGATTTTCTGCCATGTGCTACATCCTGCTGCATCAAGTGACTCGATAACGTGGATATCCAAATCCTCGATTGCTTCTGTATACATCTTTGTAATCATACCAACTGAGCAAACACCCATTGTGAGAAGACCGGCGAAAGCACCAGGTCCTGTAACACGGATAAACATAAGACCATATACAAATGCTGGGATTGTACGAATGGCCATAAGAACGATTCGTCCAATGAAAGCGATTGGCTTTGGTACTAAGTTTACTGCTGAAACAAAAGCAAGTGGTATTGAAATGATAGCACCTACGATTGTACCAAGGAAAGCGATACAAATTGTTTCAAGCATCAAATAAGGTACGCCTGATGTGGAAAAGTCAAACAAAAATCCAAGGTCAGGTGTAAAAAGTCCCTTGATGATGTTCCATGCGATAGTGCTGCTTCCATCTGCTGCACCTGTTGCCTCAACTGCACTGCAGCTCCAAATAATAAGCGCAAGTGTGATTACAGCGATGCATGTATTGTAAACCCAATTCTTGGGTCTCTTTTCATAAGCTTGTTCTATTCTACTATTCATTACGCACCTCCATTAAACCAATTTCTTACGGAAATATCTGCTGATTGATTCAATGATAAATACCGTAACGAAGAGTGCTATAAGAATCATACCAACGCTTGGATAATCTCTCCAAGAAATACGCTCGTTAAGAATAATACCGATACCGCCGGCACCTACATAACCAAGTACTGCTGCATATCTAACGTTTCCTTCGAAGTTGAAGAGGCAGTTAGATAAGAAGAATGGTAATACCTGTGGGATAATTGCTGTAATGAATGCCATTGGACGTGTTGCACCCATAGCTTCCATTGCCTCAAATGAACCCATATCAACTGTTTCGATTTCCTCGTATGTAAGCTTTCCAATGTAAGCAAATGAGAAAACAGCGATTGAAATAGTACCTGCAAGTGTACCGAATCCTACGATAAGTGTTGCTACTAGAGCTGTTACGATAGTAGGAATTGTTCTTACGATACTAAAGAACAATCTAACGATTGAAACTACTACTTTGTTGCGACATACGTTTGTGCTGGCAAGCATTGCGAAAGGCACTGATAAAAGTGAACCTACTAATGAACCAAGAAGTGACATCTTGATAGTGTCGAAAATTGGTCCCCAAACGTAATCCATAAACTCTAATCTAGGAGACTTAAACATATCGCCGATGATGACGAAGAATTCTCCTATTCTCTGGGCTAAAACTGTCATGTTGAAGCCTGTAATCTTGACTGACAAAATACACATTGCCAAAATGATGATTGCGTAAACAGGGCCGCGGGAAGCTTTCTTCTCTACGGATTTGCCATTAGGCAATGTGTAAACGTGAGGCTTAAAAACCTTATCATAAATACTCATTCGTTTACTCCTCTTCTTCCTGTACGTTACCCTCGGCATCTACTTTGCCATTATATATATTTGCTAAAACCTCCGGTGTTACTTCACTGGCAGGTCCATCATAAACGATTTCACCGGCTCTGATACCAACAACTCTGTTAGCATATTTGAGAGCTAAATCAACGTGGTGGATGTTAATTAAGATAGAAATGTTCATGTCCTCGTTGATTCTCTTGAAATCACCCATAACCTGATTTGCTGTAACTGGATCAAGTGCAGCAACTGGCTCATCAGCAAGGATGATTGCTGGATTCTGTGCAAGTGTTCTAGCAAGAGCTACTCTCTGCTGCTGTCCACCTGAAAGCTGGTCAGCACGAACGAATGCTTTATCCAAGATTCCTACTTTATCAAGACACTCAAGTGCCTTTAACTTTTCTTCCTTTGAATAAATACCAAATACTGATCTGTACCATGGCATGTCTGGTACAAGTGCTGTTAAAACATTTTTAATAACTGTAGTTCTAGTAATCAAATTGAATGATTGGAAAATCATTCCAATTTTTCTTCTGAAACGTCTTAGCTGCTTTCCTGAAAGTGACATAACATCAACATCATCTACTGTGAGCTTTCCGCTTGTTACATCGTGCATTCTGTTGATTGTACGGATAAGTGTTGACTTACCTGCACCAGAAAGTCCAATAATAGCAACAAATTCCCCCTGCTCAATTTCAAGGTTTACATGCTTTAATCCCTCGAAACCATTAGGATATTTTTTTCCAACATCTTCAAATTTAATCATTTAATAACTCCATTTCTTTAAAAAAAGGAAGATACCGAAATATCTTCCTTTAATAGTTCGATTATTCGAATAAATTAAACATTATTGTAATGACATAATAAGCTCTTGAGCTTTTCTCTCTGAATCGTAATCCTCTGAATTAGCCTCAACATAACCATTGTGGCTGTAGATAGCGATTACTTCCTTACCAGCATCTGTGTTACCAATATTGATGAAGGCCTGTGAAAGAGCAGCCTTGAAAGCATCATCCATGATTGGAGATGACTTGCTAACGCTGATTGTATCGTTGTAGATACCATCTGTTACACCAATAACATTTGTCTCATCCCAGATGCTTGCGCTTCTGCCGTACTCTGATGTCCATTTATCCTCGTTGTCACGTCTTGCGTCAGCGTATGTAACAAGTACGTCTACCTGACCAGATGCAAGTCTTGAGAATGCTGTACCATAGTTATCTGATAAAGCTGTGTGTGAAAGATCTGTAATGTGCTTTCCGTAATTGTCCTGAAGCCAAAGTGAAGGATAAATATATCCTGCTGGAGATGAAGAATTCATTACGCTCCAGTTAAGTCCATCTAAATCTTCCCATGTAAGCTCTTCGCCATTGTTTACCTTTTCAGCAACAGCCTGACCTGCCTCTGAAGGACCTGCAATGATAAGTGCTCTATAGTATGTTACCTGCTCTGATGTAGCCTCTGTAGGCTTGTTGTCGTTCCAATCCTTTGCGCTATCGCTGTCGATTGAAAGACCGTCTCTAGTTGCTGTAAGAAGTACATCGCAACCATCGTCGTATAATACATATGTACCACCTGGAATAAGTCCAACGTCGATAGTACCAGCTGAAAGTCCCTCTCCTACTGCCTCAAAGCTAGTTCCAACTGTGATATCTACCTCGCCGATATCATAACCAAGGCCTGCAAG
The DNA here is from genome assembly GCF_015057245.1 of Pseudobutyrivibrio ruminis. Classification (GTDB taxonomy): domain Bacteria; phylum Bacillota; class Clostridia; order Lachnospirales; family Lachnospiraceae; genus Pseudobutyrivibrio; species Pseudobutyrivibrio ruminis_E. The sequence goes on along the minus strand of NZ_SVET01000018.1, from coordinate 30,347 downwards.
CTCGTTTGTAAGGAGCTCCTTAAGTGGCTCTGTAGCTGTTACGATTTCGTCTGGCTCACGTGATGGTACGAAACCAATTGTTAATTTGTCAATTTTGACATTTCCGCTTTCTGCGTCTGTTGTCTGAGCTGTCTCAGTCTTTGTAGCGTCACTACCGCATCCAACTAATAAAGACATAGCTGTGACACCAACAAGCATTTTAGAAATAAACTTCTTCATCTTTCCCCTCCTGGAATATAATTATCGTAGATATGCTACATTATTATAGGAGGATATGCAAGCACGATTTAATTTCTGTTTTTATTTAAATACAAAAAAATGGCGCCACGCATGGCGCCATAATTTTACAAAATTTATTCACTTGGTTTTTGGGATGCTCCACGCCTCTGCTGATAGACCATATTAAGCATGTCCTGTTGATATTTATCATCATTGCTAAGGACCTTTAATTTATCCTTAACCACATTCTTACGAGCACGGAGAGTTTCAAGCTCCTTAAGAAGATTAGCCTCTTCGTCCTCATATGATTTTAATTCTCTTTTGAGATCTTCTATATCTCGTTTTGTCTCAGCATCTAACATGTTATGCCTCCCCTAATTCCTATGATTATTTTGCTTTTATGTCCTGACGAACCAATGCCTTCTTTAAGGCAACCTCAGCTCTAAGCACATCAAGATTTGCATCCTTTTCAGCTAGACGAGCTCTCGCTCTGTCTTCCGCGCTACGGGCACGTTCAACATCAATCTCATCTGGCCATTCAGCAATTTCAGCAAGCAATGTCACTTTGTCTGGAAGTATTTCAGCGAGTCCCGCATGAACTGCAGCCTTTTTCACTCCCTCTGCCTCAGTGATGGTACAAATACCTGGTGCTATTACTGTAGTTAAGGGGATGTGCTTTGGCAGAACGCCAATTTCACCCTCAACTGTATTGAATTCAACCATTGTTGCTTCACCTTCGTAGAAAGTACGCTCAGGTGTAATGATTGAAACTTTAAAGGTGTTATCTGCCATGAAACGCCACCTCCTATTTGTTCTGATTCATCTTGGCACGAACCTCGTCGATTGTACCAGCATTGAGGAAGTAGCTCTCTGGGATATCATCGTGCTTACCTTCAAGGATTTCCTTGAAGCCGCGAACTGTCTCAGCGATTGGCACATACTTTCCTTCAAGACCAGTAAACTGACCAGCTACGAAGAATGGCTGTGACAAGAATCTCTGAATCTTACGTGCACGGTTAACAACAAGCTTATCCTCTTCTGAAAGTTCGTCCATACCAAGGATAGCGATGATGTCCTGCAGCTCTTTATATTTCTGAAGAATCTCCTGTACACCACGAGCAACCTCGAAATGCTCCTGACCAACGATACGTGGATCAAGGATACGAGATGTAGAACCAAGTGGGTCTACCGCTGGATAAATACCAAGCTCGGCGATAGAACGCTCAAGAACTGTAGTAGCATCCAAGTGTGCGAATGTTGTAGCTGGAGCTGGGTCAGTCAAATCGTCGGCAGGCACGTAAACAGCCTGTACTGATGTGATAGAACCGTTCTTTGTAGATGTGATACGCTCCTGAAGAGCACCCATCTCTGTCTGAAGTGTTGGCTGATAACCAACGGCTGAAGGCATACGACCTAAGAGGGCTGAAACCTCTGAACCAGCCTGAGTAAAACGGAAGATATTATCGATGAAAAGAAGCACATCCTTTCCACCCTTATCTCTGAAGTACTCAGCCATTGTAAGTCCAGTAAGACCAACTCTCATTCTGGCTCCAGGTGGCTCGTTCATCTGACCGAAAACCATGCAGGTCTTGTCGATAACGCCTGACTCCTTCATTTCATAGTAAAGGTCATTACCTTCACGAGTACGCTCACCTACACCTGTGAATACTGAATATCCACCGTGCTCAGTAGCGATGTTGTGGATAAGCTCCTGAATAAGTACGGTTTTACCTACACCGGCACCACCGAACAAACCGATCTTTCCACCTTTCTGATATGGGCAAAGAAGGTCAACGACCTTAATACCTGTCTCAAGCATTTCAGTTGATGTTGCCTGCTCCTCAAACGCTGGTGCTTTTCTATGGATTGGCATCTTCTCAACACCTGTAGGTGCTGGCTGCTCATCGATAGCTTCACCAAGTACGTTGAAAATACGTCCTAATGTTGCCTCACCAACAGGAACCGAAATTGGTGCTCCTGTAGCTACTACATCCATTCCACGTACTAAACCGTCTGTAGGACCCATGGCAATACAACGAACTGTATCGTCACCCAAATGCTGCGCAACCTCAACAACCAGTCTCTCGCCGTTATCTCTTGTGATTTCAAGAGCGTCGTTGATTTCTGGAAGCTGGCCTTCGCCAAACTTTACATCAAGTACCGCACCGATGATCTGAGTGATTTTACCAATATTATTTGCCATCTTTTCACTCCTATCTGCTTTTTTAAGAAAGCGCCTCTGCACCAGCGATAATCTCGGTCAATTCCTGAGTGATTGATCCCTGGCGGGCACGATTGTATTTTAATGATAGATCACTAATGATTTCCTCAGCATTATTTGTAGCTGAATCCATTGCCTGCATACGTGCACCGTTTTCTGAAGCAACAGCTTCAACAAGTGCGCCGTAAACTAATGAAGTAACATACTTTGGAATGATAAGCTCTAAAGCTTCTTCCTCGTTTGGCTCAAAATTCATAAGAGCTTCAGCCCCTGTAGATTTTGCAGCCTCTACATCCTCTTCACTAATTTCAGCTGGTAACAGCTTCATAAGCTTTGGAATCTGGCTTACTGTATTTTTGAAGTGTGTGTACACAAGATAAATCTGTCCGATCTCGCCATTAGCATAGTCGGAAAGAACGTCATTACAGATTGCCATAGCATCTGCATAAGTTGGTGCCTCCATTACTGGAGAATAGTCCTTTGCCACGGTGTAACCCTTGTGGGCAAGGCTCTCACCACCTTTATGACCTATTGTGTAAAGCTTTACTTCATCAGGCTTCATGCCGGCACCTGTAATCATCTTTACAACGTTTGAGTTGTAACCACCTGCAAGACCACGGTTTGATGTGATGACGATAACGCCAATCTTATCAGAACCATTATCCTGCAAATATCTGTTGTTTACGTTGCCAGCCTTGGCAAGCATACTACAAATTGTGTTGTACATAGCATTGAAGTATGGTGTAGTCTGCTCTGCCTTGCTTCTAGCCTTCTGGAGCTTTACTGTAGATACAAGCTTCATGGCCTTAGTGATCTGCTGAGTGCTACTAACACTCTGTTTTCTTCTTTTTATGTCTCTCATTGAGGCCATAACAGATCACCCTCCTTACTTGTAGCTCTTTTTACACTCCTCAATAGCAGCGATAAGCTTCTGCTCCATGTCATCCTCGAGAACCTTAGTTGTCTTAATAGCCTCTGGAATCTCTGGATACTTTGTATCAACAAGATCAAATAAAGCTTTTTCAAATGCCTGAATATCTGCTGTAGGAATATCAAGAAGATATTTCTTTGTAGCAGCGTAGATAATCATAATCTGATACTCTACTGGCATTGGTGCGTACTGTGGTTGCTTAAGCATTTCCTTGATACGCTCACCTTGTGCAAGCTTCTCAGCTGTATCTGCATCAAGCTCTGAACCGAACTGTGCGAAAGCTGCAAGCTCTCGATACTGAGCAAGCTCTACACGGATAGGAGCTGCGATTTTCTTCATAGCCTTAATCTGAGCAGAACCACCTACACGGGATACTGAAAGACCTGCGTTTACGGCTGGTCTGAAACCTGCGTTGAAAGCTTCTGTCTCAAGATAAATCTGACCATCAGTAATTGAGATAACGTTTGTAGGGATGTATGCAGATACATCGCCTGCCTGTGTCTCAATGATAGGAAGTGCGGTAAGTGATCCTCCGCCCAGTTTGTCTGAAAGTCTAGCAGCACGCTCAAGAAGTCTTGAGTGTAAGTAGAATACATCACCTGGGTAAGCCTCACGTCCTGGTGGACGACGGAGAAGTAATGAAAGTGTACGGTATGCAGTAGCATGCTTACTTAAATCATCATAGATGATAAGAACATCCTCACCGTTTTCCATCCACTCTTCACCGATGGCACATCCTGAATATGGAGCGATGTACTGAAGTGGAGCAAGCTCTGAAGCTGTAGCAGCAACAACTGTTGTCCATGCCATAGCACCATATTCCTCTAAAGTCTTAACAAGGGCTGCAACTGTTGATGCCTTCTGGCCAATTGCAACGTAAATACATTTTACGCCCTGTCCCTTCTGATTGATAATTGTATCGATAGCGATAGCAGTTTTACCTGTCTGTCTATCACCGATAATAAGCTCACGCTGTCCACGTCCGATTGGAATCATGGAATCGATGGCTTTAATACCTGTCTGCAATGGTGTATCTACGGATTTACGAGAGATAACGCCTGAAGCAACACGCTCGATTGGACGGAACTTTGTAGTATCAATAGGTCCCTTTCCATCGATAGGCTGTCCAAGTGCATTAACTACACGTCCAAGCATTGCATTTCCAACTGGAACCTCAACAACACGACCAGTTGTCTTAACTGTATCGCCTTCATTGATGTTCTTGTCGTTACCTAAGAGTACGCAACCAACATTGTCTTCCTCAAGGTTTAATACCATGCCGTATACTTCGCCAGGGAACTCTAAAAGTTCGCCCTGCATAGCATTCTGTAATCCGTGAATACGTGCAATTCCATCTGCAACCTGAATGACAGTTCCAACGTCTGACACGTCAAGCTGCGCAGCATAGCGTTTCATCTGCTCTTTAATAACCGAGCTAATCTCTTCTGGTTTTAAATTCATGGAGCGCATTCACCTACTTTCAATTGAATATTTGATAACTCGTGAGTTAATTTACTAATCTGAGTCTTGATTGAACTATCAATGACTCTATCTTTAATGCGAATTACCATACCCCCGATTAATTCAGGGTCTACCTTGTATGTCATGACAAATGAAGCATAATCGGTAGTTTGAAGTAAACGCTTCTCGACATCGTTTTTCTGTGCTTCTGTCAATTCCATAGGAGTTGAAACTGTTGCCTTACCAATCTTTTTATAATCGAATACTCGATCAATAAAGTAGTTGAGCACTGTCTCGATATCCTTTGAATGGTCCTTCTCTTCAAGCATTCTTAAGAGACCTACCATTTCATCACTGACTCTGCCTTTGAAAACCTCGTCGATGATTTGAAGCTTTTCTTCTTTATTAATTTTTGGATGATTCATCATCTGAGAAAAGCCGTCGTTTGATTTAACAACATCAATGACTCCTTCAGCTTCCTTCAGGAAATCATCGATTTTCCCTGATTCCACAGCTAGCTCAAACAATGCATCACCATATACGTTTGAGACTAATTTAGCCATGTTCCTTCACCCATTTCCTTAAGTGTTTGCTCTACTAAGGAATTCTGAATTGTTGTGTCGATGTTTGCAGCTACAACCTTCTGTGCCATCAATGCGGCAACGGAAATCATTTCCTGCTTAACCTCGTCTGCAACCTTCTTCTTCTCAAGCTCAGCTTCCTCATTTGCTCTTGCAATGATTGCTGCAGCTTCTTCCTTAGCATCGCTTACAATCTTGGTTTCACTCTTTAAGGCTTTTTGTCTTGCTTCTGCTAAAATTTCATCACGCTCTTTGCTGATGTTCTTTAGCTTTGCTTCGTACTCTGCCTTTAGCTTTTCTGCCTCTTCCTTTTCTTTCTTTGCATCTGCAATGTCCCTTGCAATGCCATCTTTTCTATCCTGCAAAAGCTTTCTTGCTGGATTGAAAAGCTTGTTTGACATTATAAGGAATAGGAAGAACATTGCTATGGCTAAAAGCACTGCATCATTTACTAACTGAAAGTCTAAATCAAATAGTCTTTCCAACTTTTAGCCCTCCTTCTTAAAATTTTTCTTCCTAGTTTCCTTAGCCTACTAATGGCTGTACAAAGAGTAACAGAAGGGCAATTACAAGTCCGTAAAGACCGGTTGTCTCGGCAACGGCCTGACCAAGTAACATAGTAGACATGATCTGTCCCTGTGCTCCTGGGTTACGTCCAACGGCTGCTGCACCATGACCAGCTGCAATACCCTGTCCAATACCAGGACCAATACCAGCGATAACTGCTAAGCCGGCACCGATTGCTGAACAAGCTTTAATTAAATCTTCTCCTGTAATGTTCATAAATGTTTTCCTCCTAATATAGTAAACTTTTTGTTTTCAGTCCCTTTTTAAGAATCACCGTAAGACTGAGCTATGTATGTCATTGTCAACATACAGAATACATAGGTCTGGATTGCACCTGAGAAAATATCGAAATATACATGCAATGCTGCAGGCCATATCAAGGCGAACTTTCCTAGCAATCCATATACAAGACCCATAATGATTGTTCCTGAAAGAACGTTTGCAAATAAACGTAGTGACATTGAAATAGGCACCGCAATATCGGATATTACGTTTATTGGCAGCCAGATTGGTAGCCATGGTGGCAATGGAGAACACTTGTCAATCCAAATGTCCTTCGCGCTCTGGTGCCTTACCTTTACTACATGAATGCAAACAAAGGTAATTAATGCAAGGGCCAATGTTGTGCCGTAATCGGCTGTTGGTGGTCTTAAGCCAACCAAACCGGATAAGTTAGATACCAAAATGAAACAGAATATGGTACAAATCCAGTTTGCAAACACTGGTGCGTGCTTACCCATACTTCCTTCCACCATCTTATCTAAGAGTCCTACTATCAACTCCAAGATACTCTGGAAGGTATCAGGAACTTCAGTGGCATGCTTCAGCTTACGATTGGCGATAAGAGAAAATATTACCAATGAAAGCCATACGATAAGGATGCAGACATGGGAAGTTGTGATCCAAACTTCATGACCAAAGACCTTGTAACTGAAAAGACCTTTTATCATGTCCACAGTATCACTCGAGGCCAGCAAAATTCCTTCTGTCACACTTTCACCTCCTTTGTATTAAGTTCTTCATTATTACCCTCGGATATATTGGAACTAGTTTTTCCGAGTCTCTTTATTAGCAAAGGCTGTGCATACGCACTGACCTTAAGCCCTAAAATACCGATGATAGCTGTAAACATGTTGCCAAGTTTAAATACCATCATCAAAATCATTACTGCGCATACGATTAAGTATCGCATTACAGATTTGAAGGAAAGATATTTTTCATGCCCCTTTCCTATGCGAACTGATTCTTCAATAATCATCGCTATGTGGATTGCCATAAATGTGGCACATCCAATGCCTATTAGAAGTCCGCTGGTGTATCTGACTTTGTCAGTTACAAACCAGACCCCAATCAGTTCAATTAAAACACCATATATAAGTATTCCTAAAACCAAGCCAGGTAGAGCTTGATTTAGTCTTTTCATCCAATTAATCATGCTTTTCCTCTGACTGATTTTTTGCCTCTTCTTCCAGACGTCTTGCTCGCTGCCCTGGGGATTCCTCGTTTTTTAAATACCCCTTAACAGAACGATATGCTCCGTTAAATGCTGCAACTATGCCTATCAGAATTCCTCCGATGATATACATGTCGCTGTGGGAATTAGTTACCTTCGATAAAAAGATTCCCACCGCCATACAAAAGAAAATCGGCACTATTACATTTATTCCAAATTGAAGCACCATTACTAGTGAATTGGCCACTTCACGATTTGTCTTTTTCTTGTCCCTCAATGTAAGCTCCTATTAGTTCAATTTACAGTTGCTTAAAGTGTAAATGAAATCTCTCTACCAGTATGCTGATACTGATGGAATTCAACTCCAGCAGCTCTTAGCATACGCTTTGATGCTATAACTGATGGTGTATTTTCGTATTTATCACTGTCATAGATAACAGTTTTAATGCCTGACTGAATAATAGCCTTTGCACATTCGTTACATGGAAATAGTGACACGTACAGCTTTGAACCTTCCAGTGAACCACCTCTGTAGTTTAGGATTGCGTTCAATTCGCTGTGTGTTGTATAGAAATATTTATTTTCCAGAGGGTCCCCTACTCTTGCCCAAGGGAACTCATCGTCTGAACATCCATTTGGAAAACCATTGTAGCCCATTGATAAAATCTTATTGTCCTGGCTAACAATACAAGCTCCAACCTGTGTATTTGGGTCCTTAGATCTCATACCCGATAATACTGCAACGCCCATAAAGTACTCATCCCAGCTAATATAATCAAGTCTCTTATCACTCATGGTCTATTCCTCCAATACGTATATAATTCTTGCCTTATTTATATTTATGCCTCAATAACCCTCATTAACTTCTCAATCGAAGCCTTCAAGACTTCGTAGCACAAACCGTAGGTCTGTACTGAGCCACCGTAGGGATCCATCACCTCAAGCTCGTCCCCAACGAGCTCGTTTAAGAGGCGTGTATTTTCCTCTGTGGCGTTTGCATATTCACTTAATATTTTTTGCCTTTGGGTCTCTTCCATTGTGATTACAAGTGTGGATTCGGAAAAATCCGTATCTAGTAACTGTTTGGAAGAGTAATCCTTCAGCGTAGTGCCATTACTGATTAATATCGCTTCCGCCTTTTGATTCAACGGCTCCGGGAACTGAACTATAAGTCCCCTGGCCTCACAAATAATCGGCCTGCTGTGCTCAGTGGCATGGAAAATCGCCGCCGCCATGGGGGCTCTCGATGTTCCACTACCGGAAGCAAAAATCACTCTATTAATATTTTTCATTTCATATTCTCCTGACTGCCGGTTGATGCCTAAACGTCAAGTGTCTTCTGACCAGCTGCTTTCAACAATCGATTCATGATTGCCTGCCCCATATTTGGAGTAGCGAAGCTTTCAGAATATATCAAATCTACACCAAGTTCGTCAAACTTTCGTAGAATGTCGTAAAGATTGTGAGCTATGCTGCCCTCGTCAGATCTGTCCCCTATTACAAGAATCTGACCATCGCTATATCTATCCGCAGTTTCTGATGTGGCGATAATACCAACCTTTGAACCAGCCTCAATTGCTTGTTTTGTAAGCTCATTGATTTTGGCTACGACTTTATCCTCATCACCGGAAATGATAGTCAAATCACCCTTAGGTGCATAATGCTTATATCTCATTCCTGGTGCTTTTGGCTTTGCTCCACTGGTGGTGCCTTTGTCGTTGTAGACAATTCCTGGGTCAATTCTGACCTCTCCAACCACCTCTTTCAGCATTTCCATATTGATGTATCCTGGCCTAAGGATTGTAACAACATCCTCTGTCAAATCTACGATGGTAGACTCCAATCCGATATCTACAGCACCTCCATCCAAGATGGCGTCTATCTTTCCTGATAAATCCTCGTATACGTGACTAGCCTTTGTAGGGCTTGGTCGGCCTGATGTGTTGGCGCTAGGTGCCGCAATCATACATCCACTTTCCTCAATAAGTGCTAAGGCGATTGGATTGTTTGGCATTCTTACTGCCACCGTATCAAGACCACCTGTTGTCTCGTATGGGATAACCTCGTTTTTGTTGACCACCATTGTAAGTGGCCCTGGCCAAAATGCATCTGCCAGCTTTTTAGCGTTCTCTGGCAAATCCTTTGAAATTTCTTGTAACTGTGAGAACCTTGCAATATGTACAATTAAAGGGTTGTCCGATGGACGACCCTTTGCTGCGTATATCTTACGCGAGGCCTCCTTATCTTTGGCGTCTCCGCCTAATCCGTAAACTGTCTCTGTCGGAAAGGCTACAAGCCCTCCCTTTCTAAGTATCTCAGAAGCCTCACTGATATATTCCATATTGATTGGCTCTGCAGAAACATCCATAATCCTAGTAATCATACTCAAAATTATATCACTTTTCCATTAGAACTCAATCTTTTTGAACTGTTACAAAGCCCATAAAACCATGATTTTTTTGTGTTCTCTTATAGGTACTTTGCAATAATATTCCATACTCCTGTGCTATCAAAGCCTTTCTTCCAGAAGGCTCCTCCAGCCAGATTGTATTTATCCATTACCTTTAGCTTTTCTTCGATGGAAGTTTCATCCTCCACCCAAATCTTGTAAGTTGTGCTTCCATCAGCATATTCTGCATAGTACTGACCGTACTCATCTGACCATGCTGCAGACACACCATTTGTCTTAAGATATGACTGAATTGCATCCATTCCGTAAGCTGTGCTATCAACAGAACCATCCTCTGCCACTTCCCAAACTCTACAATAGAATGGCATACCGAGGATTACCTGCTCAGCTGGTACATCATTAAGCGTGTCAGCCACACCCTGTTCTACCCAATTGATTGATGCAACAGAACCTGCTTCCTCGCTTCCGCCGTAGTGCTCATCGTAACCCATGATTATTACATAGTCTGCATACTTAGCCTGCTCTGCTCGATTATAAATCTCAGATGAAGCAGTAGGTACATAGTTGTCTACTGAAAGAATGATATCGTTCTTTTCACATTTAATTGAAAGCTCCTTGATGAACTGAATATATCCATCAGCTGCACTTCCTGAGAGCTGCTCGATATCGATATTGATTCCATCAAGACCGTATGTAATAGCCTGCGCAATAAGATTATTAACTAATGCGTCTCTTGATGATGTAGTGTTTAAAACTGTTGTTGTATCAACATCTGCATCCTCAAGATTGCTCACAAGGCCCCATACCTGTACATTATTTGCATGACATGTACTTACATATGAAGAGCTTGCGATTGAAGCAATTCCGCCTTTGTTATCATTCAAATAGAACCAGGTAGGTGACATAACATCAACACCTGTTGAGCTTGCAAGAACTGTGGCAATATCTCCATTTGCTGACTGGTTTGTAACCTGATGCCAAAGCAATGAAATATCCTGTCCTGCTGAAATATGGTTGTATGTACGCTCAGGCAACTCTGCTTCAACTGTCTCAGTGCTCTTAAAGGAAATAGCACTATTTTTGATGTAACCCATAACACCATTCTCTGAAACAACAAAGCTCCACTTACCTGTATCACGAACAACGTAGATAGCTTCGCCCTTTGTGACATCCTCAAGAACTGGGCTCTTTGGACCATTAAGCTTTCTAATCTGAGTCTTACGCTTTGCTGTATACAAATCTGTAGATGAACCTACAGTCTGGACAACAACTCTATCAGGCTCTGAATAATAATTAATCTTGAAATCTGTAAGAAGCTTAAGATAATCCTCCGCAATATAGACTGTATCATCCTGCGCCAAAACTACTGGCAAGCCAAGGCTATTATTGCTCTTATCTATTGAATAATCTGCACTACCAACTGTTGCAGTATAAACCTCAGAATCAGTAGCATATCTCAGAGTAATCTCTGATGAATCGTAAACATATCCATCATCCAGATAATCCTTTACAAATCCAAGCTCCAAATAAACATTGCCATCATTTACTATGGCATAGCCATGTTCCTCAAGCTCAGAACTGATATACTCTCCATCCAAAACGACCGCTGCTTCGTTTTCATGGAAGACCTGGAAGTAATCTGCCAAATCCATATGCTCTTTTGTAGGCGTATACTTCTTAATGGCGTATATTCCCACAATCAACACCGCAAGAGCTATAATTCCTGCCGCAATGTAAATATAACCCCTCGGAATCCTAAATCTTTTCTTTCTCTTTCGTCTATGTCTATACGTATTGCTCATAAGCATCTCCCTCGTATCTATATTCCCTCAAAGTATAACAAACCATCCCGCCAAATTCCACCTTTATGTGGCCCCGCTCCCCTGCACTGCACCCCGGCCCAGGCCCCTCCCAACTTAATAAATTGTAATACCCGCCCCTAGTGTACAAGGCTCATACTTATTTACTTGCATCGTCTGCGGATTATGTTTTTCTAAGCATCACGTGTCGCATTTATTATGGTGCGTGTTCTTTAAATTCTTTGCACTTCTAACGCCGCTGTTGGTAGAGTGGGCAGACACACACTATTTGTAAGTATTAATCTCCACAGCAAGCTTAGGAATAATTGCCGCGACATTTGAAGTGAGCCAAGAAAATTTAGAAAGGGTATTTTGCGATGAATAGGCGTGAGGCGCCATGGACGGCGCCGAGAGCCCGACAACGAAACGGACTGAGTTAAAGGACGGCGCCTAAGCATCCAAAATCCCCTTTCTAAATTTTCTTGGCAAACGGAGTATGAGCGCAATTATCCTAAGCCTTGTGTGGAGACTAATACGTAGACTTCAAGTGTCTGCCCTCTACCCACAGTGGCTTCGAAGTGCAAAACCAATTAAAGGACACGCACTTAATGCTCCCTTGTGATGCTAAGAAAAACTATAATCCTTGCGCTGTCAGCGTAAATAAGTATGAGCCCTGTACACTATGGGCGGGTATTCATACTACACTGTCGGGAGGGGCCTGGGCCGGGGACCTTACTCACAACAGGGGTGTGGGGAGCAGGCACAAAAAAAGAGCACCGCGATTGCGATGCTCTTTAACCGGTTTTCTTGATTAAGCTATTAGCCCTGAGAGATTGCTCCTGTTGGGCAAACACCTGCACATGTACCACACTCAACGCAAGCGTCAGCGTCGATGTTGAACTGTGAATCTCCCTGTGAGATAGCTCCTACTGGGCACTCAGGCTCGCATGTACCACATGATACGCATGAATCAGAAATAACGTATGCCATAGTTAAAATCCTCCTTAAATATCTTAATTGATAAAAATTAATCAATTTCATTTGATGTCTCATATATTACACCTAAATTGTGTCTAAATCAAGGACAAAATTGTTTTTTTATGAATCCCTTTAAAATCAAGGCCCACCACGGTTATATTAATCTAACTCCTGTTGATTTAGGCTAACAGTTGTTTTAATTGTGTACACAAATTAGTTTCACACTAGCTTCAAATTGAGCACAATGTAATTGTATATAATCCACAACAATGGAATAATGGTTTGCGAAAAGAAAAAAAGCATGTTATTATCAATTGAAATGTTAAGAAAGGAGAAGTCAAAATGGCAAGAGTTTCTAAAGCAACTATGATCGGCGAGCTTCTTCAGATTGATGCTGATGTAGCTCCTATCTTACTTAATATCGGCATGCACTGCCTCGGATGCCCATCTTCACAGATGGAGACTATCGAGGAGGCAGCAATGGTACACGGTATCGATGCTGATGATCTCGTTGAAGAGATTAATACATTCCTTGATTCAAAGGCTTAAGACGCAAATTAAAAAAGAGCTTCGCAATGCGAAGCTCTTTTTTTTATATCATTGCTAATTTCTGTACCGCATCACCGTTGACAAGTACTTCATAGTGCTCAGCCATGTATTGGTCTGTACCAACTACATAATTCTGCTGATCACTGTATTCTGATAAGATGTTGCATACTTTATTGTATGTTTCAGCTGTATCATCTGATTTACTAACTACTAAATAGTATTTGTTATCAAATGGACTCTTATAGAGAGAATTCTTTCCCTTGTAAAAGCTACCAAGTATTCCAGAAAGTCGAATCACATCATCCATGTTGTCGAAAACAAACATCTTTGTGATGTCCACTGGCAAGCCATTTTTTGCTGCCTTTTCTGGTGAAGTTGTTATAGCTTCCTGTGCCTTTTCAATAAGACTGTTGAATATGTTAAGTATGTCGTCTGCTGCTGCCTCATTAAATGGCTTTGCTGGTGCATCGAGGATTTCGTCATCATCATCGTAGTCATCGTCATCCTCTGAAAATCTCGAGAAACGAGTATCAAGCTCGTCAGGATTTTCTACCTTTGTCACAAGAAGGACAATGGATTCTGATGAAAGTGGTATAGCTTCTATCATAAGTGGAATATCTTCCGCTTCAAAACCGTACTGGTAGGAAGCCTGTTCCATAAGTTCTCTAAATAATTCTCTGGCCTTTGCAGAACCATAAGCTAATTCTGAGAGCTTAATGTGTCGGCTTATTAAATCTTCTCTAGACAGAGTGCATCTGATCTGGTTTTCGTTGATTCTTTCAATCTTCATAAAAATCACCTCCCGATCGATATAAGATGCGCTACTATTAGCATTTTTCTTATATGGATTATATATATATTATATCGGAAAGTAAAGCAAAGATACCATATAAAAGGTGATAAAAGTATTAAATTTTTCTTAAGTGGTTTGTTATAAAAAGAAAATAATTTTCAAATTTATGCTTGCAATATAATTTATTCTGTGATATAAACTTGTCTGCGAGATGCCTTTCCGAAAGGAAGGAGCTGATAGATTGATACCAAAAGGTATTGAAGACAAGTACGAAGTCATTCGTATACTGCAAGAAACAGCAGCTACCGCAGTATTACTTGTCAATTATAAGTCGATAGGAGCATTAAGAATTCTTAAAGCCATTCACAAGGCGAGTCCTAATGCACACAGCATCCTATCCGAAGCACATCTTTTACAAGGGATTAAATCATCCCGAATACCCACCATTTTTAGTGTAGAAGATACAAATGATATGTACTACCTAGTTGAGGAATTTATTGAAGGAATTTCCCTCAGGGAGTATCTGTTACAAACTAAGTTATCTAAAGAAGAGCTATATAGATTGGCCATTGAAGTATGCCATATCTTTGAAGCGTTGCATTCTGCAGAACCGGAGCCTGTGCTTTACAGGGATTTAAAGCCAGAGCATCTTATTTTGCAGGGTGATAAACTACGCCTTATTGACTTTGGTATTGCTATAAAAAAGTCTCAGTCGGCTACGGCTATGCCCTTAGGCACAAAAAATTGGGCCGCACCTGAACAGTTAAAAGGCCAAAAGCTTGATGAGCGTTGTGATATATACAGCGTTGGAAAGATAATCGAGTTTTTGCAGATTAATAGTTATGCAAAAGATGATTTCAGGTTGAAAAAACTAGTAGATAAAGCCACTGCTGCAAATCCATCTGATAGGCACAATTCTATCAGTGAATTAAAGTCACAGTTGCTAAAACTACAGGGAGTTAGAGCTAATGAAAATACGGAATCAGGCATTCTCGATAGGAAAATAGCCGTGATTGGAGCCGATTGTGGAGTCGGAACCACTCATATCGCTATTAATCTATGTCGCTATCTTAATAGCAAACATATAGAAACATACTACAAAGATTTTGAAAAAAACACTGTTCATCATCTTTGGGAACATTTCAAAGACAGCCACGTTAGGTCAGGTGTTTTATACCACAAAAACTTTAGAGGCATTCTAAATTATGGGGATGCCATAGAAAGTTACACACCTCCAAAAGGTCTTTATGTCCTGGACTGTGGTACTAATGACAAATACATTTCAGATGCTCAAATTATATTTTATATAGTAAGTGCATCTCCTTGGAAAACTATAAATTATCCATATTGGATCAAGGATAAAACTGTTTATGTTATTTCTAATTTTTCTAACAAACTTTTTTCCTTGAAACTTGCAAAGGATTTACATAAAAAGGTTTTCATGTATCCATCAAATAAGTGGTCTTTGAGTTTATCTAAGGATGAAGATAGATTTTTTTCTATGGTTCTGAAGAATGAAAAGGATTTTACTGTTTAAACACTGGCTTAATAAGTCAACAAAAAATAAATTCGAAAAAAATAAAAAGATATCTGTTACAGCGGTTTCTCATAAGCTTGGTGTCACTCACTTGTGCCTTTGTTTAGCAAATTTTTTAAGCTCTGGGCTTAAAAAGCCGGTTCTTTATATTGAAATTTCTGATGATAGCCAACTATTGGGATTTGTTGGAGAACATCAAATGAAATATAAAGACATCACTTGCTACAAATATATGGATGTTGTTTACGCTTTGGGATGTAACACATCTGTTGCCAGCTATCTCATTAACGAATGGGATGGATATGTGATTGTGGATTTTGACAAGCTTACTCCAGAAAACGCTTCTATTTACAACCAGTGTGATAAACAATTTTTGATAGGTTCTATTATGCCTTGGTGTAAACGAGACGTTTACAGATTTATAAATAATATGGAAGGAGTAGTAGATATGAAAAATATTGGGTTTTTAACCAAATCAAATGAAGTTAATGATAAAGCGTTATTTAATATAAAGAAATATGATTCTATTCAAGGCCTCCCTATCATAAACAATCCTTTTCGTTTGAAAGAATCAGACTTTGAAGCATTGTTTCAATTAATAGAGTAGCTGCGGGGAATGAGTTATGCGAGTATTACTCTGATAAAGGACTCCAGTATCGTCAAATTGAAGTTCTTCAAGAAAAAGACAAATAAAAATGAATTAAAAATTGAAAATATATTAGAGTACAAAAATAGAGGGCGAAATATCGCCCTCTTATTTTATTCATCATGGTTTGCATACTGGCTTCTGTCGCGGTTTGCGAATCTTGTGTATTCTGGGAGCCATGTAAGCTCGATAGTTCCGATAGGACCGTTACGTTGTTTAGCAACGATGATTTCTGAAACATTTTTTAATTCTGTATCGTGGTTATAGTAATCATCACGGTAAATGAACATAACCACGTCGGCATCCTGCTCGATGGCTCCGGATTCACGCAAATCCGACATCATAGGTCTGTGGTCAGGACGCTGCTCAACCGCACGGGAAAGCTGTGATAGTGCTATAACAGGTACGTTTAGCTCACGGGCAAGTCCCTTTAGTGAACGTGAAATATCTGAGATTTCCTGCTGTCTACTTTCTGATTTACCGTTACCAGACATCAACTGTAAGTAGTCGATGATAATAATAGACAAGCCAAATTCCATTTTGAACTTTCTACATTTGCTTCGAAGCTCACCAATTGAAATACCTGGTGTATCATCAATAATAAGCTTTGAGTTACCGATTTTACCAGCACCTTCGATGAGGTTTTCCCAATCTGCCTCCTGAAGATTACCTGTTCTAAGCTTTTGCGCATCTACTCTTGACTCCAGAGCAAAAAGACGGTTAACCAATTGCTCCTTTGACATTTCCAGTGAGAATATTGCTGCACAAAGATGCTCGTGAATAGTGATGTGCTGTGCCAGGTTAAGAACGAAGGCTGTTTTACCCATTGAAGGACGGGCCGCAATAAGGATAAGATCCGAAGGCTGAAGTCCAGCAGTCTGTCTATCCAAATCGATAAATCCTGTTGGGATACCTGTAACTACACCCTTCTGCTTTGAAGCCTGTTCAATCTTTGCGATTGCATTCATAACAACCTGACGGATTGGAACATAGTCTGTGTTACCTCTGTTCTGAACCAATGAGAAAATATCTCTTTCAGTCTGGTTCAAAATAGTATCAACATCATCAGTGCCTTCAAAGCACATGTTCTCTATTTTTTGATTTACTTTAATTACGTTTCTAAGTACTGCCTTATCTTTTACGATATTAGCGTAGCTTTTAGCATTGACTGTGGTTGGTACTCCAAGTACAAGCTCCTGGATGAATTCCAACGAAGCAAATTCCGGTGGAACCCCCTTTTCTTTAAGCTTATTTTGAAGAGTAACCTCATCAACAGGCTCGCCAGCATTAAATAGTTCTACGATTGCTTCAAAAAGCATTCCGTACTGCTGATGATAAAAATCGTCTTTGATGAGGATTTCTGAACACTCAACAATTACATCTCTATCAACAATCATTGAACCGATTACTGACTGCTCCGCCTCCAAAGAGTTGGGCATTTGTCTGCGAATTACATCTTCCATTATGTATTCTTTCCTTTATTTATTGTTCTGAAACATGTACACGAAGTGTTGCTGTTACCTTTGGATGAAGCTTTACCTTTACCTCGTATGTTCCAAGGGATCTGATTGGATCATCAAGAACAATTTTCTTTTTGTCGATTTCTTTGCCGTACTGCTTCTTTGCAGCCTCAGCGATTTCTTTTGTTGAAACAGATCCGAAGGTTCTTCCGCCCTCACCTGTTTTAATCTTTGTTTCTACTTTCCACTCTGCAATTTCTTTTTCAAATGCAAGTGCTGCCTCATAGTTTTCCTGAGCGACTTTTTCATCGTGTTTATTCTGAAGCTTAAGGTCATTAAGTGCTGCGTTTGTTGCCTCTACTCCAAGCTTTTTCTTGAAGAGCATATTTCTTGCGTAGCCTTCGCTAACCTCTACAACCTCACCTTTTTTACCAAGTGACTTAACGTCTGAAAGAAGTATTACTTTCATAGCCTAATTTCTCCTTCTTCTAGCATTTTATCTATTGTTGCTTCAAGGTCCTCACGAACCTCATCAAGTGTACGATTTTGAATCTGGGCTCCTGCAATATTTACATGTCCACCACCACCCAGGCGGGCCATAATACTCTGAACATCGATTTCATCGATTGAACGAGAACTGATGTAAATCTTGTCCATATATTTTGTCAAAACAAATGACGCTTTAATACCTACGATATTAAGAAGCTCGTTAGCTGCCTGAGCGCCAACTACTGTTGGGCTTTCAAGATTTCCATCTGGCTCGCATTCTGCAATGGCAAATGCATCTCTGTATACTGCTGCATTTCTAACGATTTCTGCGCGTGCCTTGTATGTCTCCATATTTTCACGAAGCATCTTTCTAACTCTAGTAACTTCTGCTCCATTTCTACGGAGGAAGGCAGCTGCCTCAAATGTACGAACACCAGTCTTTGTCATAAAGTTGTTTGTATCAATCAAGATACCTGCATAAATACAATCAGCCTCAGTTGGGTTGATATTGATTTTCTCTGCGAAATACTGAAGCACCTCGGCAATCATCTCACTTGCAGATGATGCATAAGGCTCGATGTAAGAGAGAATTGGATTTTCAATAATCTCCTCCACCTGTCTGTGGTGGTCAATTACAACGATATTTTTGTTTTTATATAGAAGTCCTGGACATTCTACATAGCTTGGTCTGTTGGTATCAACAACCATAATAAGCGTGTTTTCATTGCAAAGATTGAGTGCCTGCTCACTTGTGATGAACATGTCATCTGGGTACTCGCCCTTTTCTGTAAAGCTCTCAACTACTGGACGCATAGAGCTTGTGATTGTATCAATAACGATATTTACAGGCTTTCCAATTTCTCGACCTGCGCAGAACACACCAACTGATGCTCCTAAGCAGTCTGCATCAGAAAGATTGTGTCCCATAACGATGATTCTTTCTCTTGTTTCCATGAGCTCGCGAAGGGCCTGTGCCTTAACTCTGGCCTTAACACGAGTTGAACGCTCCACTTCCTTACCATGAGTACCATAATAAGAAACGTCCTGTCCATTCTTAACAACTACCTGACATCCGCCACGAGCAAGAGCAAGATCAATTGCAACATGCGCATACTGAGCCTTTTGATTGTAGTTGTCGCTTCCAAGTCCGATACCAATACTTACTGTGATATCTTTATCATTTCCCATCTTAATTCCAGTAATATCTTCCACGATAGAGAATTTATCATCCTCGAAGTTCTTGAGATATTTGTGCTGGAACATGATGAGGTATTTGTCTTTTTCAAGACGGCTGACTATTGCATCAGCTTCGCCAAAGTATTTGTTAATCTTTCTATCAAGGAGTGCTAAAAGCATTGAGCGCTTTGCATTCTCTACCTGATCAAATACTTCATCGTAATTGTCTACATAAAGAAGGGCCATTACCATGCCCTGGTCATTGATTTTGGCTTTTGTAGCTTGAATATCTGTCTCATCAAACAAGATGATAGCTACTAATCCATCAGTAACTTCATCCATATTAGCAACAAGATTGCTGCCCTGAAGAGGCTCGGTCATATCAAGTCGCTGAAGACATGCTAAATACTTTCTTTCATTATATTCAATATGAATATCGAAGTTGTCGTCCTTAGCATGGTCGATTCCTTCACGTGTGATTTCTGAGAATATGCTTGTGATTGATTTATTGTAAGTTTTGTTTTTATCTACAAGCTGACAAAACTCCTCATTCATCCACATGATTCTTCCAGTAGAATCTAGCAATACATATGGCAATCTAAAGTTCTTTAAAAGCTCCTTTTGGACTGTTCCATAATGAACTGCATATTCAATTATTGTGTTTTTAAAGGATTTAAGATTTGCCTTGTAATATGCAAAGCAGGCTACACCATAAACTAGAACAAAGATAAGTGTTATGCCGGCTGCCTTTGGATTTACAAAGCTTAGAATGATACAACCTATTAAAAAAATAATAAGCATGTACAGAGGGAATCTCAGATATCTTTTCAGACGATTCCTATACTTTAATGCTTCCATAATATTCTCCCGATTAGTCAATTCTCTACTATCATCAGATAGTTACCTCAATTCTACCTTTGGCATGTATTATATCATATCACATCCAGTTTTATATAATTTATTATCCAAGTATGGAATATGTGCTCAATTCATACAGGGCTATTTTGTATATATTTCACAGCCCGTTGTTAAAATAACGAAACGTTTTTGTATTTTTTGGTTATTCTAACATTGTTCACAGTTTAACCATTTTTTATAATTTTAGATAGTTCAGGGGGGAACCCTAATTTTTCAAAGAGAGGATATTTTATTATGGCAGACATTTCATTAAAAAACATTAATAAGGTTTATCCAAATGGCTTCCAGGCTGTTAAGGATTTCAACCTTGAGATTAAGGATCAGGAATTCATCATTTTCGTAGGACCTTCTGGTTGTGGTAAGTCTACAACACTTCGTATGATCGCAGGTCTTGAGGAAATTTCTTCAGGTGAACTTCTCATCGACGGAAAGCTTATGAACGACGTAGAGCCTAAGGACAGAGATATCGCAATGGTATTCCAGAACTACGCTCTTTATCCACATATGACAGTTTACGATAACATGGCATTTGGTCTTAAGCTTCGTAAAGTACCAAAGGACGAAATCGATAAGAAGGTACGTGAAGCTGCTAAGATCCTTGACCTTGAGAAGCTTCTTGATAGAAAGCCAAAGGCTCTTTCAGGTGGTCAGAGACAGCGTGTTGCTATGGGTCGTGCAATCGTTCGTAACCCTAAGGTATTCCTTATGGATGAGCCTCTTTCAAACCTTGATGCAAAGCTTCGTGTTCAGATGAGAACAGAGATTTCTAAGCTTCATGATTCACTCGGAGCTACAATGATCTACGTTACACATGATCAGACAGAGGCTATGACACTTGGTACAAGAATCGTAGTTATGAAGGACGGTGTTGTTCAGCAGATCGATACACCTGCAAACCTTTACCAGAAGCCATGCAACCTCTTCGTTGCTGGATTCATCGGTTCACCACAGATGAACTTCCTCAATGGTACACTTAACGCTGATTGCTCAGCTATCCAGGTTAACGGTGCTACAATCCAGATTCCACCAGCAAAGACAAAGGCTCTTTCAGAGAAGAACTACGGTGGTAAGGAAGTAATCCTTGGTATCCGTCCAGAGGATATTCATGATTCTCAGATTTACGTTGATACACAGTCTTCTTCAGTTATCGAAGCTAAGATTTCTGTATACGAGCTTCTTGGTGCAGAGGTTTACTTATACTTCGATTATGCTGGAACTCAGGTTACAGCAAGAGTTGACCCACGTACAACAGCTAGAGGTGGCGACACAGTTAAGTTTGCTCTTGATATGGAGAAGGCTCACTTCTTCGATAAGGACACAGAGCTTACAATTGCTAACTAATCAATTGATTAGTCCAATTTAATGATTTAAAATGGAGGTATCTTTTTGAAAGGTACCTCTTTTTTTATGAATTTCGATGATAAAAAGGAAAAATTACTAGAACAATTATCAAAGGCTACAGGCATTAATTTTCAAATCACTGATTCAGAATTATCAGATGAGGAAACCGTTAATAAATTAAAAGAAATGGTTGTCCGCTTTAATGTGCTGGACTCGAAGAGCTCTTTTTATAGGGCCTATTTAACCAGAGAGCTTTCCTACTCTGATGCAGCCGCTTACATTCATCGCTTTCATATTGATGAAAATGCCATCCGTATGCTTTTCTATTTGGAAAGTCAGGTTGATTATCCAAAGGAAGCCGTGTCGTTATTGAAGAGTTTATTGCCTGATTCCCAGGATGCTTTGGTTCAAATAGATTCAAAGCACATTGCGATAATCGTCCACTTCGACACTATTCCATCTGACGAGGATATCCTTCAGTACTGCAATGAGTTCTTGGATATGTTAGAGTCAGAAGCATTTTTGAGTTTTAAGGTTTCTTACGATTTGCCTATAAGCAAATTCACTGAGTTACCTAATTCTTATAAAGATATTGTTTTGGCTATGCATATTGGAAATATATTCAGAAGCTCTGACCACGTATATTCATACAGCACCATGGGTCTGGGACGTTTGCTTTACAATATTCCTGAGGATGAAGTTGAAACATATCTAAACAACCATATTAATATCGACATTTTAGCGCAGCTTGACGTGGAAACTTTAAACCTTTTAGAGGCATTTTTCGATAATGATTTGTCACTTGCCGAGACTTCCCGCAAAATGTTCATTCATCGAAATACCTTGATATATCGTCTGGATAAATTCGCCGATTTGACTGGATATGACGTAAGAAAATTCAGCGATGCCATCACCGTGAAGCTGTCACTGATGCTCTACAACTACATTCGTAGTCGATAAATAAGAATTATCATTTAAGTTAATACAGAACATAAAAATAGCCAATTAGTAGGCATCAAGCTCTGAGGTTACTCAAGCGAGACATGTTGTCGAGCGGAGTAACTCTCAGGCTTGTAGCTGTAACTAATTGGCTTTAATTATACTTGATTATACAAATGCTTTAATCTGCTTGTAGATTCCTTCGGCGTCGAGCTCATACTTAGCGAGAAGCTTAACAGCTGGACCTGACTCACCGAATGTATCCTTTACGCCGATGCGAAGCATCTTTGTAGGGCACTTCTCTGAAAGAACTTCTGCAACAGCTCCACCAAGACCACCGATAACTGAATGCTCTTCTACTGTTACAACCTTGCCAGTCTTAGATGCGCTCTTTACGATAAGATCTGCATCGATAGGCTTGATTGTGTGGATATTGATAACCTCTGCATCAATTCCGTCTTCAGCAAGCTTCTTTGCAGCTTCAAGTGATTCATTAACCTCAAGACCTGTAGCAATGATTGTAAGGTCCTTGCCCTCTTTAAGAACAACACCCTTACCAATTTCAAACTTATAATCTGGTCTGTCGTTGATTACAGGTACTGCAAGACGTCCAAAACGAAGATAAACTGGACCATCCATCTTGTAAGCAGCCTCTACAGCAGCCTTTGCTTCAACATCATCAGAAGGATTGATGATAGTCATGCCTGGGATTGTACGCATAAGAGCGATATCCTCGTTACACTGATGTGAAGCACCGTCCTCACCTACTGAAATACCAGCGTGAGTTGCACCAATCTTTACATTGAGGTGTGGGTAACCAACTGAGTTACGTACCTGCTCGAAAGCACGTCCTGCTGCAAACATTGCAAATGATGAGCAGAATGGAACCTTTCCTGTGCTAGCAAGACCTGCTGCAATACCAACCATGTTTGACTCTGCAATACCACAGTCAATATGGCGCTCAGGAAATGCCTTCTTAAAAATACCTGTCTTTGTAGCCTCTGCAAGGTCAGCATCAAGAACTACTAAATTGTCATATTTCTCACCTAAAGCAACGAGAGCGTTACCGTAGCTCTCACGAGTTGCGATTTTCTTAACATCTGCCATTACTCTTCACCTGCTTTCTTTAATTCTTCCATAGCGATAGCATACTCCTCGTCGTTAGGAGCTTTTCCGTGCCATCCTACCTGGTTCTCCATAAATGAAACACCCTTGCCCTTTACTGTCTTCATAACGATTGCAGTAGGCTGTCCTTTTGTTTCTCTTGCTTCTTTGAAAGCAGCGCGAAGCTGATCAAAATCATTTCCATCTGCAACTTCTACTACGTGGAAGTTGAATGCTCTGAATTTGTCTGGAATTGGATATGGGCTGTTTACGTCCTCGATACGTCCATCAATCTGAAGACCGTTGTTGTCTACGATTACGCAAAGGTTATCAAGCTTCTTTGCAGCTGCGAACATAGCAGCTTCCCATACCTGACCTTCCTGGATTTCACCATCTCCAAGAAGTGTATAAACTCTATAAGATTCATTAGAGAGTTTTGCTGAAAGAGCCATACCTGTTGCTACAGAAATTCCCTGGCCAAGTGAACCTGATGATGCATCAATACCTGGTGTATGCTGCACACATGGATGTCCCTGTAAGTGACTTCCAATGCTACGAAGGCCCTTTAAATCCTCAACTGGGAAGAAGCCTCTCTGCGCAAGTGTAGCATAAAGACCTGGTGCTGTGTGTCCCTTTGAAAGCACGAATCTATCTCTGTCTGCCTTCTTTGGATTCTTTGGATCGATATTCATCTCCTCAAAGTAGAGATATGTAAATACCTCTGTTGCTGAAAGAGATCCGCCTGGATGTCCAGCTTTTGCAGCATGAACACCTTCAATGATTCCCTTGCGGACTTCAATAGCAGTTTTTACTAGCTCTTGATTTGTCATTTTTCTCCTCCTAAAATCATTGGGTAAAACCTATAATTATCTCATTTCATCCAACGTAATCAACATAATGTTTTTGATTGCTGATGAAATGGTGATAGCATTTTCATGGAAGCCTGCATTAGAAAATACCAAATAAAATGCATCTCCCTGTCTGTGAAGCTGCTTTGTTTTTTCAATTAATGACTTTAATTGAGCAACTTCTATTGGCTCATGGATATAATAGCACTGGGCAAAAATCGTAGCTGACTTGCCATCACATTTTCCAAGTGATACCAAATCAAATCCGTCTGTGGTTCCTGCTTCATCGTCATTAACCCACCAGTTTCCAATCTCTTCGATTGTAAATGGAAGAAGGTTATTATCGCTTCTATCTCGTAAGTATTCAGCACATATTTTGATGAATACTTCCTTCATATAGTCATCAATATCTGCTTTGATTGTGTCCCAAAGCTCATCAACCTGACCTGAAATATATAAATTGTAGTTTGCAACAATGTGCTTGTACCAGAATAATGTGCTGGTATTAACTATCGAATAACGAGTTTTCTTTCTATTTGTAATCTCAGTGATTGCTGTATCCTTTGTACAAACACCAATCGACATTAGTGAGTTCAAGTAAGGAACCACAACATCCTTTGGCTTTTCAACCTCTGCTGAAATCTGATTAACTCTATTTAATCCCTTGGCAAGTGTCGCAAGCATATAGTTGTAATATGATAGCTCACGAAGCTCAGTAGCCATAACCTGCTCCGGATTCAAACCAAGATTGCAATTCTTATCCAAAAACAGCTTGTACGCCACTTCTTTTATTTTATCTTCACCATGTATTGGACTGATGCCGTACATATCGTACCCGTCTATTCCAAGTAGTGCTGCTGTGCGTACCAGGTTGTATGGAATACCGCCTGTAATGCCATATAAAAATGCAGCTTCCTTCGGACTAGCATCTGCGAAAAACTCGCAAGAGTCATAAAATCCAAGTGGCTGAACCACTAAATCAAGTGTTATATCGTTTTTCCAAAGGGCCTTTTTGCCCTTTATGTATTTATCAACAAGCATAAACGCATCGGAACATAGAATGAGCTTAACTGGTAATTTCTTCCATTCTCCGACTATATATTCATGAAGTTTTTTATCAAAATCTGGATCTGACTTAACAATATGAGGGTATTGGTCAATGATGATAAGCTGCTTAGATTTTGCAGCCCTCTTAGAAATTTCTTGGCAAAATGCCTCCCCATCAAGAACAGTTGACGAGCCTATAGTTTTGCTAATCTGCTCAAACTGATGCTTAGCAGTAGTCTCGTAAGCCTCGAAAAAAATGGCTTCTTTATCCTTTGCAAACTCTCTTAATAGAGCTGTCTTTCCAACCCCCAATTGGCCAGAAACAACTGCAACGGATGCTTCTTCTCCCTCATAAAATCCATTTAGTTTTTCAATTTCTGATTTGCGTCCTTTAAACATAACACCTCTCCTTTACACACTAACTAGCGTGCAAATCCATGGTATCACGTTTCAACTATGGATGCAATATTCTGAAAATATTAAGATTTAATTTTTATTATTCTAAACTATTTTATAATAATCTTTAATAACCTTTCTTTACTTTAGCATTATCTCTTATTTTTATCAACTATGCATTCTCTTTTTTTACCTTATAATGGCTAAAAAAAGACCTGACAGCTGTTCTCTGTCAGGTCTAAAGCATCTTTATTAATTTACTTTATATGCATATCCCTTTTCTTCTGCATTTGCATAATTAATATATCCTTTTTGTCTGTATGGATGCTCTTCCCAAAGCTTATCTGCTGTTGGCTTCCAGTTTGCTGCATATTCTGCGCACTTTTCACATAAATGCTCAACAGGCTCTTCCTGCTCAACATCTGTAGAATGAGCACCTGAACGCTTAACCATCTCTTGAAGAAGTTCTGGATTTTCAAGCATAGGACAAGGTCTAAGCATATTATCATTAAATGGCTGTCCCTTTCTGTACTCCATGAATAATGGCTGCTTTAAGCACTCAATAAGAGATTTTTCACGAATATTTGCACCAGAATAATGTATAAATACGCATGGCTCTACATCGCCCTTTGGATTAATATGGCAATAGTTTCTACCACCAGCGATGCATCCACCAACAAACTCTCCGTCATTCTGGAAGTCCATGACATAGATTTCCTTACCGCCTTCACGGCCACGAACTTCACGAAGTCTATGATAAATGTACTCTCTTTGCTCTGGAGAAGGCATTAATTCTGGAGAAGCCTTCATTCCAACTGGCATAAGATGGAAATACCAAGCAAATCTTGATCCATGTTCAATCAACAAATCAAAAAATTCATCAGAAGTTACTGAATCCATATTCTTTGATGTATAGCAAACTGAATTACCGAAAATCAATCCATTTTCATGGAGTAGATCCATAGCATGAATTACCTTTGCGAATACACCTTCACCACGGCGGAAATCATTTGCATCTTCAAAGCCTTCAAGAGAGATTGAAAGTGATAAATTTCCTACTCTCTTCATTTCATCACAGAATGCCTGATCTACAAGTGTACCATTAGTATAGCTATGGAATGCACAATCATTATGCTTCTCGCAAAGCTTGATAATATCAGCCTTTCTAACAAGTGGTTCGCCACCAGTTAACATATAGAAGTAAATTCCAAGTTCCTTACCTTGGGTGACAATGCTGTCTAATTCTTCAAATGTTAAATTAAGTTTATGACCATACTCAGCTGCCCAACATCCTGTGCAACGAAGATTGCAGGCACTTGTTGGATCCATGAGAATCAGCCATGGTATATTACAACCAAATTTTTCTCTATTCTCCCTAATCATCTTGGTACCTTTAAATGCAGCCTGGTATCCAAGATTTAATGCTGTCATTTTTGCAACATGTGGATCTGTTTCAGTTAATAATCGTGTAACATAGTTCATCCACTTAGAGTCTTCTTGATTAATGAGATCTCTAGCTCCTGCAAAAGCAGCTGTACGGAATCCTTTACTACTTCCACCCATCATTTTCTCTGTCATATCAACAATCTTTAATAGGCTTTTCTGTGGATTCTTTTTTACATTCTTCAGAACTTCATCTATAGCCGCACTAAATGCAGCTCTTTCAACATTATCTTTTACTCCCATTTTAGTTCCTCCGTTTCATTTAACCTAACTTTAGTATAGATTCCACAAATTTTTATGCTATATACAAAGTTTTTTCTTTGTTTTTTGATTTATACAATTTTTTTCATATGTATAGGTTTGCTATATAATCTTATTTCACAGTATTTTAGCAATATGTACCACTATATATGGTATTATGGATTTATACCAAGTTATTGCATTTATTGTTCCTTTATCATAAAGGTATTCTAGCTTGGTAAATTCGGGGTAAATTTTTTTGTATTGGGAGAATATATGCCAGGTTTTATTACTCATTTAACTTTCGGGGAACAATGTATATCATTCATCGAATCTGACGATACTAAGAATCTGATTGAAAAACATCAGACATGTTTTGGATTGGGCCTTCAAGGGCCTGATATCTTTTTCTATCATATCCCTGCATATGTCTTTTATAAGAAAAATATTGGAAATGTAATGCATAGAGAACGGGTTATGCTGTTTTTTGATTACCTTTTTGATGCAAGAAATAGCTTTGATGATACTCATGATAGACGTATTTGTGATGCTTTTATAATGGGATTTATGGGTCATTATTCATTAGATGTGATTTGCCATCCTTATGTCTACTTTAAAAGTGATCATTTTAATAATCTGAAGAAAAGTGGCGTATATGATTTTGGAAGACATGTTTCTCTAGAAACTGATATAGATCATTTGGTTCTAGATTATTTTAAGCATGTACTCCCTAGTCAATTTGATTATGCTAGAACTGTATCACCTTCAGACAACGAGAAACGAGTTATTACAGAATTGCTTTTTATAAGCATAAACCGAGCTTTCCCAGAATATCACGTACGATATGGAACTATAAAAAATGCTATAAAATCATTTATAAAACTGAATCGATTAATGAATGATCCATCAGGAAAAAAGAAAAAACGCATTCAAAGAATAGAGCACCTATTCTTTAAATGCGATGTTATTTCGTCTATGATTCCCAGCGATACTATTATTAAGTACAATGATCCATGTAATTCATTTAATGCGAATTGGCATAATCCTTGGAATCCTTCAATTAATAGAAACGAAAGTATTTTTGAGTTATTCAATGAAGCTATGCCTGATTTCATAGAACGAATAAACCTTTATATGAAATCCTGCGGTAATACTTCATTCTTTGATTCAGATATCGATACTGTCACTGAAACCAATATGTATCTTCATTATAGAAACAAATTATTAGTAAGTCTCAGTGACAATAGTTATCTATCAGGTTTACCTCTTGATTAATTAAAGTAATCCTTTACCTGATTGTAAATAATCTTCATCAAGCGCTGTCTTGCTTCTACAGCTGCCCACGCAATATGTGGTGTAATGATAAGCTTGTTGCTATCTTTAATATTGCGTAGTGGATTTTCTGGAGACATAGGCTCAACATCAAGTACGTCTAAGCCAGCTCCAGCTATTTGTCCACTCTCAAGTGCGTCCGCAAGGTCTTTTTCCACAACGATTGGACCTCTACCAACATTTATGAGAATGGCACTATTTTTCATCTTTTCAAATGCATTCTTATCCATTAAGTGTAAGGTGTTTTCATCTAAAGGAGCGTGGATAGAGATAACATCTGATGTGGATAACAAAGTGTCAAAATCGACTTCTTTGTAGATATCGCTGTGATTCTTTCCACTAGTAGAATAGTAAACTACATTCGCACCAAGGCAAGTTGCTATTTCTGCCACTCTTTTTCCAATAGCACCTAATCCAATAATGCCCCATGTCTTATTAGCTATTTCGTTAAAATGCATCTCAAAATGTGTAAATAACTTATCATCTACATACTTTTCGCTTTTTACATAATCATCGTAATATCTTAAATGCTCGTATAAGTTTAATAATAATGCAAAAGTATGCTGCGCTACTGCTTCTGTAGAATACCCTGCAACATTTCTCCATTCTATATTTCTCTTAGCTAGATAGTCTTTATCAAGATTATTTGTTCCCGTAGCTGTAACACATACAAGCTTAAGATTATTAGCCTTGCCAATTGTATTTTCATTGATTGGTACTTTATTTATGATAACCACATCGGCATCTACGGTTCTTTCAGCTGCCTCTTCTGGGGTAGAATAATCATATCTAACAACTTCCCCAAATTCATTAAAACAACTTAAATCTATATCTTCACCTATAGATTTTCTGTCTAAGAATACTATTTTCATATTGCCTCCTATAAATACAAAAAAACCTTCAAGCATTATATCTTGAAGGTTTATAAAAAACAAGTGCCCAGAGTCGGAATCGAACCAACGACACGAGGATTTTCAGTCCTCTGCTCTACCAACTGAGCTATCTGGGCACGTAGTTGCGGGAGATGGATTTGAACCACCGACCTCCGGGTTATGAGCCCGGCGAGCTTCCAGACTGCTCCATCCCGCGATATTAAAAAAGATGGGCGGTGGTGGATTCGAACCACCGAAGCAATTTGCAGCAGATTTACAGTCTGTCCCCTTTGGCCACTCGGGAAACCGCCCATATTATAAACTATATTCAATTAAATGGGACCTACAGGGCTCGAACCTGTGACCCCCTGCTTGTAAGGCAGATGCTCTCCCAGCTGAGCTAAGATCCCACAAATAATATAGAACTGGAAACGACCCCAGAGGGACTTGAACCCTCGACCTCCGCCGTGACAGGGCGGCGCTCTAACCAACTGAGCCATGAGGCCATTTAAGGTTATAACAACCTCAAAACTTCACACAGTATTCCGATACTACATATCTTCTTTTTAGAATAAACCTTCGATCTATTAGTATTCA
>NZ_SVET01000036.1 GCF_015057245.1 Pseudobutyrivibrio ruminis | reverse complement strand
AGCTCCGTTTTGGCCTCATTTTAAGGTTTAAAATTTTTAGTGTCAATGTTTACTAGCAGTTGCTTTTGCATTCAAAGGATTTCAAAGAATATATGTCCGTAGAAAGAGCTCCTTCTAAAAATCCTCCCATTTCGCAGATAGATTCTGCATCGCTTACTTCTTCTTTTCATCAATGCATTCAGTGTATACCTCCATATTTTTTTGAAGTTCTATAGGAACTGACAACCTTTATAAATAAAAAAAGTCGCACCAATTCGATGCGACTGTAATTCACGATTATAAAAATATAAAGAAAAAGACTCTGGGCCCTCCGTTGTACACAGTGGGTCGAGTCTGTTCTTAGCTATAAGATATCATAAATTTGAAATTTTACAAGTATAATTAAAAGGATACTTTAACAAAACACTATTTTTCTTTATAACAAGCAACCTTTTTGCATGTCTTACTTCAAACTGTCTTTCTAACTCCGAAATGCAGTAGTTTTCTTGTAAATTTGTTCTTCGTAAATCAAAAATAATATTCTTTGATTGCTCTATCGCATGACAAAAATTCTAGAAATAATAATTATTATTCTTACCTTACATCAATATTATCATCTATAGTTAACTCTTACTTCTACCTTTTACATTGAGATACAAGAGGAATTAAATTTTATAACTGTTTCTACCATCGATTCATATTCTTCTCAAACTTACTAGTGTAGGATTCTTTTAACTCATCGGCAGATATCCCATAGCAAAGCAAAACATCATTGTAATACATAAGCACATCAGCCATTTCTTCAATAAGATGATTACGCTCAGGATTGTCTATATCAGCTGCTTGAGGGCCATGCTTCTTAACTATATCAATAACCTCTCCAACTTCTCCAATCATCCAAAGTAGCTTATTTTTACCAACTTCTGGAGAAATATGCTCCCATTTATCTTTGTACTTTTCCTGAAGTGTTTTCTGCATATCAAGCATTTCATTAATTCCAAAATCTGAATTTAGCAATTCTCTATTTTCCACTTATTGCCTCCCTAGACTATTTATCACATACATCTGTATTGATTCACCATATGTATTACTATAAAATTCTTCCTTTAGCGTCCCTCCACAGTTCTTTATCACACTAACCGATGCAATATTAGATTTATCACACGCCACAAGAACTTCCTGAATACCAATTTTGTTACACACCTGTACTCCAAGTTCTAGCATATCTGTAGCATAGCCCTTTTTCCTTTCAGTTGGTCTTACCGAATATCCTATATGACCTCCCTCTTTACGAAGTTCTTCATTTAACGCAAGTCGTATATTAATCATACCAATTATCTTGTCATCGTCTTCTCTAACGTAAAAATATGTCAGTTTCGGTACATTTGATTCTTGAATATTAGCAATATCAATATCATCTAGTATTTTATCTATCCACTTTTCGTAACTAAAATTGACTAAATACTCATCAAGAGCTCCTGTTCCATTGATTTTAGACTCATATTCATTAAACTCTGTAATATAGTCTATTGCTCTATCCTTATATTCTAATGTCGGGAAAACAAGCTTAAAAACTGATTTCATGTTATATCCTCTTTAATCCATTATTTCTAATATCATCCAATTCCTCAGCACCAAGGCATCCACACTGATATAGCCTCAGATACTCCTTAGATACATCCGAATCAAATATCAAAACATCATCTGAATTTATTGTCACATCAACTCCATTATGATAAAGCTCTGCTATGGGATGCGCCCTTAAATCTTTTACTCTTCCAAGTAGATAGTTGCTAGATGGAGTAATATTTAATCGAATGTGATTATCTGCTAAGAAACGCACTACAGCTTTATCTTCTACTGCCGCAATTCCATGTTGCACTTCATCAAGTTCCAAACACTCCACTGCTTTTCTTACATCCTCTGCCGTTCCCCATTCACCTACATGTGCTTTTAGCTTAAGTCCTTCAGATTTTGCTCTACGATAAATAGACTTGAAGTTTTCTATTGGCTGTGCCAACTCATCACCATACAAATCAATTGAATAAAAAGCCTCGTTCCCCCAGAAATGAGACAAACAATCTTCTAGATATCCAATATCACAGTGTCTAGATAAGCCGATTTGTAATCGCAATTCAATTTCTGGCGCTATCTCTTGATTAGCTGTTTCAAATGCTGCTACCAGCTCATCAATATCACCATGAAAAAATTCGTTTAGCCCCCATACATCTTCCCCAATTTCTAAGATAGTGACTCCATCTTCCTTTGCTTGAGCAAATGTGGCATCTATTAGAACCCTCCGTCCTTCTGACGAATTAAAAATTTGTCCGATATTCTGTTCATTCCAAGCATGCATATCATTCATAGAATGAAGCGGTTCCCTAATTGCTTGAATATTTTCTCCTATTCGTTCACGCAAGTATTTTCGGCTTCCACCTAACACAAAATGATTATGCAAGTCAGCCTTAGGGAATTTACGAATTCCTTCAATATTTTCCTGTTTCAATTCATCTATAAATCCCATCTATGCTCCTAACAATTCATGTTTTGCTTTATATCTGAAAAATATTCTAGCAAACGACCAACATCTAAACAACAAAAATAAGAAAACTGTCGTGTATATTTTACTTTGATATAAAATAACGGAAGCGTGGATTTATTATTAATTCTTTGGGAATTCTATAAAATGTAAATAACTCTGATTCTTTTCCATAAAAAACATGAACTGAATATCGCTCATATCTGCTATCTCCCTTTCATGCTCTGCTGGTATAACTACGACAAAGGTTTAGTAGAATCTTTAAATGACAAATAAAAAAGACACTATCTGGATTTCTCCAAATAGTGTCTTATAAATTCAAGAATTAATCCTGTACGTATGGCATAAGTGCAACGTGACGAGCACGCTTGATAGCTACTGTAAGAGCTCTCTGGTGCTTAGCACATGTGCCTGTGATACGACGTGGAAGAATCTTTCCACGCTCAGAAATGTACTTCTTAAGCTTTGCTGTATCCTTGTAGTCGATAACGTTATCTTTACCACAGAAAACACAGACTTTCTTTCTTCTATGCATTGGTCTTCTTCTCTGCTGACCATCGCCTGTCTTATTAAAAGCCATGATTTAACCTCCTA
>NZ_SVET01000017.1 GCF_015057245.1 Pseudobutyrivibrio ruminis | reverse complement strand
CTTCAGATTACAGATACAGAGCCAGGTTTCAAGGGCGATACAGCTACAGGTGCTACAAAGCCTGCTACAGTTGAGACAGGTGCTGTTGTATACGTTCCACTTTTCGTTGAGAATGGTGAGACAATCAAGATTGATACTAGAACTGGAGAGTATTTATCAAGAGTTTAATTATGGATTATAGAGAATACCCGCTTTCGGAGCTTTTAAAAAATCGAAAAATATTTGCCGTATTTGACGAAGAATTTCAAAAGGGCACTTGGCTGGATGCCACAGCTCTACTTGGAAGCGAAAGCACAATCAACCAACTTTATCGTGACGGCACAGTACCTCGCGATACCCTAGACAGGATAGTTGAGCGTCTCTCTAAATAATGCAAATCAAGGGCCTTAGGATTACCTAGGGTCCTTTTTTACTAAAAGAAATGATGTAATTGGAGAAGGATGTAATGACAAAGGATAACGAGATTAGAATAGACAATAGGCATTTTTATAGTAGGTTGGCGACCATAGCTGGGCCGATAGCGTTTCAGAGTTTGATGCTGGCGCTGGTGGCTGCCTGTGATGCGTTGATGCTGGGAAGGGTGGCGCAGGAGCAGATGACGGCTGTGTCGTTAGCTACCCAGATTCAGTTCGTCCAGAATATGCTGATTATGGCAATTACAGGGGCAGGAGCAATACTTGGGGCTCAGTACTGGGGCAAAGGTGATAAGGAAACTATACAGAAGCTTTTTGACATGATGTTGAAATATGCTGGAGCAATTTGCATAGCCTTCTTTATCGGATGCGAGTTTTTTCCAGAGGCCTTGATGCATGTGTTCGCAAGCGACCAGACTTTGATAGAGCTTGGTGCAGATTATCTTCGCATTGCTGGATGGTCTTATCTGATAACTGGTGTATCCCAGAGTTATCTTGCTGTAATGAAGGTTACGGACCATGTAAATGAAAGTGCATGGATTAGTAGCTGTGCGGTTGTGATGAACGTAGTATTCAATCTGATATTTATCTTTGGTTTCCTTGGAGCTCCTAGAATGGAAGCGAAAGGTGCTGCTCTTGCAACAACCATTGCACGAGTAATCGAGCTTGTTATTTGTCTTGTGATTTCCGGTAGGGCAGGCTACATTAGGCCGGCACTAAGCAAGATGTTTAAAATCAGCAAGGAACTTACAAAGGATTTCTGGAGACAGTGTCTGCCACTAATGGGTGGTTCGCTTTTCTGGGGTGTAGGCTTCACTTCCTATACAGCAATAATGGGACATATGGGCGTTGATGCTGCGGCAGCAAATTCAATTGCAGCAGTTGTAAGAGATTTGATTTGCTGTGTTTGTAATGGTATTGGAAGTGCAGCAGGCATCATTGTTGGAAATGAGCTTGGTGCTGGTAATCTAGAAATGGGAAAAGCTTATGGTATCAAGCTTATGAAGATTTCTTACGTAATCGGCATTGCATCTATGCTTATAGTATTTGCGGTAACTCCGCTGACAGTTCATTTGGTACTTCTCACTGATGAAGCCAGAAAATACCTTACAGGTATGATGTGTATAATGGCTGTGTACATGATAGGGCGATGTGTAAACACTGTCACAATTAACGGAGTGTTAGATGGCGGCGGAGATACCATATTCGATATGTATAGCCTGGCAGTGTGTATGTGGGGAATAGCCATACCATTGGCTCTTCTAGGGGCTTTTGTGTTCCACTGGCCGGTATTGCTTGTATATTCATGTACATGCCTGGATGAGGTAGGTAAAATTCCTTGGGTAATGATTCGCTTTAGAAAGTACAAATGGGTGCAGAATTTGACCAAATAGTTTAGTAATTTCTATTTGAGAACTTTTTATCGATAAAGATGAAATCATAGATAGTTATATTGCTATTTGATAAGATAGAGATATGTAAAAGGAGGATTTGGTAATGACAATTTCAGAAGCTATTAAATATATAGGCTGCGATGATAAGACTATCGATTTGTTCGAAAGTCAGTATCCAGTTCCTAACGGAGTATCATACAATTCATATGTGATTTTAGATGAAAAGGTCGCTGTTATGGATACAGCAGATCCTAGAGTGACAGACCAGTGGTTGGCAAATCTTGATAAGGAGCTGGCTGGACGTACACCGGATTATCTTGTGGTTTCGCACATGGAGCCAGATCACTCTGGTTCAATCAAGATATTCCTGGAAAAATATCCTGATACCACAGTAGTTGGAAATGCCAAGACATTTACAATGATGGCGCAGTTTATGAATGCCAGCATATTTGAAAATAGAAAGCATGTGGTGGCTGAAGGGGATAAACTTTCACTTGGAAGCCATGAGCTTACATTTATCATGGCACCAATGGTTCACTGGCCAGAGGTAATGGTTGAGTACGAATCTACAGAGAAGGTTCTTTTCTCAGCAGATGGATTTGGAAAGTTTGGTGCACTTGATGTGGATGAGCCATGGATTGACGAGGCCCGTAGATATTATCTTAATATTGTGGGTAAGTACGGCACATCGGTGCAGGGATTGTTGAAAAAGGCAGCAAATCTTGATATCCAGACAATCTGCCCATTGCATGGACCAGTTTTGACAGAAAATTTAGGTTACTATATTAATCTTTATGAAACATGGAGCAGTTATAAGCCAGAGGAAGAGGGCGTGCTTGTTGCATGCGCTTCTATCCACGGTAACACTAAGAAAGCTGCCCTTGAGCTTGTTGATAAGCTAAAGGCAAATGGCACAAAGGTGCAGTTTATCGACCTTACAAGAGAAAGCTTGTCAGAGGCAGTTGCCAGAGCATTTTATTGGGATAAGATGGTGTGCTGCGCTTGCACTTATGATGGAGGATTATTCCCACCAATGCAGGATTTCTTACATCATCTTACAGCAAAGGCTTATCAGAATCGTAAGGTGGCATTTGTTGAAAATGGCACATGGGCGCCTCAGGCAGCTAAGTGCATGAAGGCAATTCTTGAGCCAATGAAAAATATGGAATTTGTGGAGCCAGTGGTTTCCATTAAATCAACACTACAGGATTCATCGGTGTTAGATGATTTGGTAGTAGCATTAAAGTAATAAAAATTTTTAAGTGAGCAAGTAGTACACAAGCTCTGATAATTCTCAAGTGAGGCGTGTTGCCGAACGGAGAATTCATCAGGCTTGTGGACGTGACTTGCGTAGTATAGGAGGTGCGTATGGCAGTAGAAGTAAACCAGAGAAAAGTAGCGATTATAGGAGCGGGATTTGTAGGCTCAGCTACAGCTTTTGCTCTTTCACAGAGTGGTTTGTTTTCAGAGATGGTTTTAATTGATGCAGACCATGAAAAGGCAGAAGGTGAGGCAATGGATATTTCCCATGGCGCACCATTTACAAAGCCTATTAAGATTTATGCAGGAGATTATGATGATGTGGCAGATGCAGCTATCTGTGTAGTCACAGCTGGTGCAGGACAAAAGCCAGGTGAGACAAGACTTGATCTTGTACACAAGAATGTTGGTATCTTTAAATCAATCATTCCAGAAATTTCTAAGAGAGATTTTGGCGGAATTTTGCTTATCGTAGCAAATCCTGTTGATGTTCTTACTCTTGCTGCTTTAAAGCTTTCTGGTCTTCCAGAAAATAGAGTAATCGGCTCAGGTACAGTTCTAGATTCTGCTCGTCTTAAGACTGAGCTTGGTGAGCACCTTGGCATTGATAGCCGTTCGGTGCATGCTTTCATTATTGGTGAGCATGGGGATAGCGAAATTGCTGCATTCTCAAGTGCTAATGTTTCTGGTATTCCTCTTAATGATTTCTGTGAAATGAGAGGTCATTTCAATCACGAAGCATCTGAAAAGGCCATTGCAGAGCGTGTAAAAAATGCTGCTTACGAGATTATAAAGAGGAAACATGCTACATATTATGGCGTAGCTGTTGCCGTAAGACGTATTTGTGAAGTAATCATTCGTGATGAGAAATCAATCCTTCCAGTATCATCTATGATGCATGGAGAATATGATATCGATGGCATATGTCTTTCAATGCCAGCTGTTGTTGGTGCTGATGGATTGGAGACAAAGGTTCCAATTTCTCTTGATGAAGATGAGATAAAGGCACTTCAGGAATCTGCCAAAACTCTTAAAGAGGTAGTAGATACTATTGAGTGGTAAAATAATGTGCTAACTATATAATTAATAAAGGCGAGGGTTTCCCTCGCCTTTGATATCAATGTCATATTATGGTGCAGGTGGAAATGAATTTACAGCAGTTAAATGAAAAACAAATTTCAAAGCTCTATGAAGAGCATATGGTTATAGACTTTCCTAAAGATGAGCTGAAACCATTAAAGATGATTCTTAAATCTGTTGAAGAAGGATTTTATGAGTGTCTTGGTCTTTTTGAGAAGAAAAAAATAGTAGGTTACACTTTTTTAGTAAGATTTGATAATAGCTATCTTATAGATTACATAGCTATTTTCCCAGAATTACGAAATAAAGGTATAGGAGCCAAACTTCTTAGCCTTATAGACGAATATCTTGAAAAAGCAGACAGAATCATAGGAGAAGTGGAAGACCCTACTTATACAAAAGATGAATCTCAAAAGCAGCTTCAGACTAGACGTTTGAATTTTTACCTTCGCAATAACTGTAGTGATACAGGATTAAGAGTAGAGTGCTTTGGAGTAAATTACATTGTCCTAGAGGCTGGAAATAAGCTTTGTCAAAATCAGGATGAGGCTTGGAATTTATATGAGAAATTCTATAATGGTTTTTTACCGACAGATAAATTTATAAAAAACATAAAGAGACTAAATTAAAGAAATATTAGATATGAGAAATAAATCACCACTTAGCATAGAACTTTATAATACATTAGTGCAGGATGGCTACGGGCACCAGTTTGCAACGTTGATAACAGATAATCTAAACACGGATTTTACAGCTGGTCGAATGCTAGGATATCTTGCTCACTATGACCATTTGCCAGAAGTAGAAATTGCGGATGAGATGCTTGCTATATTAAGTGATAGAAAGCAAATCATGGATAAAAAGGCTGAAGAAAGCTATAATGCAGCTTGGAATAATTATAGACAGGCTGGAATATTTGATAATATCGAGGAATAATTATTCTACAATGTAAATTGATAACTGCTTATAGAAAATAGCTATAGCATATATTTGTTTCAGGTAGTCTATAATTACAAGTATTAGGAGGTATATGCCATGATTAATGAAAAGGTTAAGGCCTTCCTCGATGAAAAATCACTTGGGGATAGACTGACAGTCCATACAGAAACAATTGATACAGTTGAGCACGCCGCCCAGCAAATTGGATGCACTGAGCCAGAGATTGCGAAAACGCTTTCTTTTGTGGTAGAAGATAAGCCAGTTATTGTAGTAATGGCTGGAGATGGAAAAGTAAACAGCTCCAAGTTTAAATCTTATTTTCACACAAAGCCTCATATGATTCCACGTGATCAAGTGAAAGAAATAACTGGATTTCAGCCAGGTGGTGTTTGTCCTTTTGCTGTACCTGAGGACATTCCGATTTGGCTTGATGTTTCAATGCAAAGATTTGAATACGTTCATCCTGCAGGTGGAAATGAGTTCACATCTGTAAAAATCACACCAGATGAGCTTGAGCTTGCTTCTGGCGCCGAAGGCTGGGTTGATATCTGCAAAGGGTGGAATGACAATGAATAAAGGGGGATTATTACAATGAATGAAACATTAAAGGTAATTGAAAGTCGACGCAGCTGTAGAAAATTTAAAGCGGACGCAATTGCAGAAGAGGATTTAGGTGCAAT
Source organism: Pseudobutyrivibrio ruminis (assembly GCF_015057245.1). GTDB lineage: Bacteria > Bacillota > Clostridia > Lachnospirales > Lachnospiraceae > Pseudobutyrivibrio > Pseudobutyrivibrio ruminis_E. The sequence continues at coordinate 52,710 of NZ_SVET01000017.1, read as the reverse complement.
AATTAAAGCTGGAACATATGCGGCCACAGGTATGGGAAAACAAAGCCCAATTATTATTGCAGTTAAAGACAAAACACTTAGAGATGAACTCTCTAAAGAAAACGCTAAAATTGCTGGCGCGCCTGAGGGATTTGATCCATTCTATGGAGCACCTGTTATCTTAATTGTTTTAGCTGATAAAGATGTTGTTACTCATGTATACGATGGTTCTCTTGTAATGGGAAATCTTATGAATGCAGCTGAAAGTTTAGGCATTGGTAGTATCTGGATTCATAGAGCCAAAGAAGAATTTGAATCTGATTTTGGGAAGAACATTCTTAAGAAATTAGGCATTGAAGGTGATTATGAAGGAATCGGTCACTGTGCACTTGGCTATGCTGAAGAGCCAGCAAAACCAGCTGCTCCTAGAAAAGATAATTATGTATACTATATATAGATTAACAATATAAGATAGGAGATTATTGTCATGCCATTTATTGATTCAAAAATAACAGTACCAGTTACTTCCGAATTAAAGGAAGAAATCAAATCAGAATTAGGAAAGCTCATAACTACTTTAGGTAAAAGCGAAACCTATCTAATGGTAGGAATCGAAGATGCCTATGACTTATGGCTTGGTGGAAAGAAGCTTGATAAAGGAGCTTATGTTTCTGTAAGTCTATACGGAAATGCTCCTGCAGAATCATACGATAGGCTCACTGGCCAAATCTGTAATTTGTTTGAGGAAAAGCTTGGTATTCCAGGTAATGCCGTATATGTAACTTATCACCCTGTAAATGACTGGGGTTGGAATGGAAGTAACTTTTAATGAATAGAGAAGAATGGTTTGCTCAGCTGTTTACACGGCTGGGCAATTCTAAATTTAGAACAAGTTTTAAATTAAAGCAAAAAGATATAGAATATATACATGACAAAGAGTTAGAAGAAAATAAACACACAAAATAATGGGAGGACTATTATGTGGTTTGTATTTGCTTTACTATCAGCTATATTCGCTGCCTTAACTTCAATCTTAGCTAAGATTGGTATCGAAGGCGTAAACTCAAATCTTGCTACAGCTATACGTACTGTAGTTGTAGTAGGTATGGCCTGGATAATGGTGTTTATCACAAATACTCAAAGTGGCGTATTTGCTATAAGCAAAAAGAGCTGGATATTTCTCATACTGTCAGGCTTAGCCACAGGCGCATCATGGTTATGTTACTACAAAGCTTTGCAGCTTGGAGATGCTTCTAAAGTTGTTCCGATTGATAAGCTAAGTGTTGTTATCACTCTAGTTTTAGCTTTTGTATTTTTACGTGAAGACTTTACTATAAAATCACTTGCAGGATGCGCACTAATTGGTGCTGGAACCTTATTGTTGGTACTTTAAGCATGAAGATAAATTCTTGTTTTCGGACTTAATCTCTGAAAATAATGATTATAACAAATCCCTACGACTTAAAGCAAATGGCAACTAAATGCTCGAATGTATATATCTCTTAATGCTATTTATATTTCGCAATTATTAATTATTTTTAAATTTGCGAAATAAGAAAGAGCAGTTATCTTGTCATAACTGCTCTTGGTATAATTAATAATCAATTTAAATAGCTCAAGAGAACCCCTAATTTGTTTTTCTTTCCCAGAACTTTATTATACATGCAACAGTTGGGTCAACACAAAAAACTACTATTAAAATCTCGATAATAAATGTGCATATTAGCAGCAGTATAGTAAAATTAGAAACTGACATACTTTCTGTATTAAAATTTCTATAAAATAGCGCTCCTGCGCTTGAACTAGCAAATATTAGCCCAGTATTTACTGTCCCATTCATGTAATAACCATATCGTCCTTTTTTTATTTTATTCATAACCCAAAGTATTTTAATTAATCTAATCCCCACTATAAATGCAGTCATTTCAATACAAATATCAATTCTATGATATAGAAATAATAATTGCATATTTATTGCTATAATGCCGTATATTATAAATTCTTCCTCAAAAAGAGTTCTCACTTTGATTTGCTGGTACAATTCGTCGTTTTCTTTAGATATAATTCCCATAGAAACAAAGCACAATATAACAGCTCCAATAAATCCGACTAACATAGACATAGTTAAGGATTGATACATAAAATACGGGAAGATGCCAAAAAGTAAAAATATTAGTGGGTATACAAGTACCTCTTTACCTAAAGGAGCAAGTCTACCAATAACATCAAATATGTCAGTGACTTTTTTTGTTCGTCCTTTGACCTCTTTTATATCCTTGGTGTGCCCAAACTGAATATTATTAAGGTGTATTAAAAACATCAAATCCTCTGCATTAAGCATGTTTGTTTTAATTGAAGTTTTTATACGGAATTTACCGAAATCCTTAAAGTATAAGGATACAGTATGTATTGTAAACCCTCTCACTGAATGTTTGTCTTCAATATAATATGCAACCTCATCCCATTTATGCCTGAAGCGTGGAAATATCAACCCTTGCCAAATATATTCTTCATTAATAAACGTGAAACTAGCATTAACCCATAAAATGCAAGCTAATACAAAAGCTAATATCATGATTAAGTAAAAAACATAAGACGCACTTATAGATTCATGTTGAAGGGCAGTGTGACCTTCAATAATAATTTTTAATGATGCACCTACAAAAAGATATAGAAAAAGCGCCCTAAAAAGAATACCCATCCAATTTGGTCTTACCAGAATAAAACCTCTCTTTCGAGCTTTAGCCATTAGTACATCTTGAGAAAAATAAAAATGATTATTAGAACACTTTTCTAGAAAGACACGTTTGCTAGAAGGAATAAGCACTCTTTTATCTCGCTCATATTCAATGAGGGTTCCGAAGAAATCCATGTTGTAGATACCGCAAATAGAATCTTTCGTAAAACAAGTAGTTTTTCCAAGTTCTTTTATCCGTATATTATTGCCTTTTACTTCACAGCTAAAGAAAAACCACCTTATAAACTGAGATAGAAAAAATATTGAGATTATCCCCAAAAGGACTTGATTTGTATAGCCAACATATATATTTCGTATAATACATATAGTTGTAAAGACAAATATCAAAAAATAAAGAATTCCTCGTTTCTTACCGCTAAAAAGTATGTCGTAATTATCTGATTCAATTCTCATTTTTAAAACCAACTTTCATAATCTAAATTATATTATCTAAGCACTATACCTTAAATATTAAAGTACTACTCAAACTCCAATTCGTTTACATTTTACAGTTCTTTTGTATAGTAATGTCTTTTGCCTGTATATGGATATTCAGCAAGTGTAAAAACTTCATCATACCCATGCTTTATATAAAACCCTGGTGCTTGAAATGAAAATGTATCAACTAGCCGTTTATTTTAAATTTATCAACTTAATACTTTATATCTTAATCTAATGTATGAATCTTCTAAGACAGAGCACTCATCTAATTTAAGTACCCCTAAAGATGACAACTCCTTAGTTGTAGCTAATGATTCTCCATCTATCAATGTCGATGTCTCCCGCCCACCGACCAAAACAGGAGCGACTACAATATCCACATAATCTATTAATTTTTCTCTAAGAAACAAACCATTAACTGTGCCACCAGATTGAATTGTTAACCTATCACAATTGCATTCCGTTGCTAATCGTTCTAATGCATCTTTTATTGATGGTTTTTCTTGGTAGATAATATGTAAATTTCTTTCTTTAACCTTAAATGCTGGATGTTCTGAATTTGATGTGATAATTACAGCATTCTTGGATAAAGCACAAAAGTATTTAACACCATGTTCAGTTAAATGATGATTATCAAGAATTACAAAAGATACCGGAGTTTTTGAAGGCATTTCGTTTGTATTTACTCCCATTTTTTCCTGGACGCGACCAGTATTAAAAGACCACAAATCTGTTGTTTGCTCAATCTCATAATATTGATGCAAACCTTCTTTTAGTCCAGCAATATTAGGAAAATCCTTATCATAATCCATTTCATCAGTTGAGCCTGTACTAATTTTTCCATCAACCGACATTAGCATAAACAATGTTGTAATTGGTCTCTCCATATTTCCCCCTTTGTATTTAAGTATTCACTACACAGGATACAATATTATCCTCAACAATGTGTTATGTTTAGATTTACCTTTTCTTTTAAAATATTATATTGATCCTCATCGGAGATATCAGAGTCTGTGATAATAGTATTAAAGTCTTTGATATCTCCGAACTTTTTCATGGTATGTTGCCCGAATTTTGAGTGGTCAACCAGAAGAATATTTTGCTCCGAATTTCTCATTACTGCTTGTTTTATTGAACAATCCATTTCTGTGCTGGTAACACCATAGACAGTATCTATAAAGCCTGTTCCTAGAAAGGCAGCGTTAAAATGAAAATTTGAAAGATATGTCACAGTATCCATATCCATAGGGCCGTCGTTTGAGTCCTGATATTTGCCAGGAGCTATGTATAATGTGACATATGGATTGTGAGAACACTCATGCATTACAGCCAATGAGCTTGTTACAACGGTGTGAAGCAAAGGTGGGAGATATCTAGTCATAAGCAATACTGTGGTACTTGGATCTAGATAAATTACATCATTTTCTTTGATAAATTCTACAGCGCGGCGGGCAATTGCGGCTTTAGCCTCGAAAAAGCTTTCTTTTCGCATGTCAAAAGTGTGTATAACTGAACTTGGATGCCTGATAGTAGCACCACCATAATGAGTAACAAGTATTCCCTGTTCTTCCATTATGTGTAAGTCTCTTCTGATTGTCATATCAGACACACCATATTTTTGTGATAAATCCTTTACATATACGGTAGTCTGTTCTTTTAATAATTCGTATATAGATTCACGACGGCTTATTCCATTATTTTCATTTACCTGTTTCATAGAAAGCTCCTTCAGAGGATATAATGTTCTATTAAACATAATTATATCACAGAAATTGGGGAAATAAACAACATCGAACGTTAAACCATGTTAATACATGTGCTATTATCATTTTGCAATCGGAAATATAAAATATTGTTAGGAGATAGCAATGTGTAAGAAAAAGTATTTGTTTTTTGATATTGATGGCACACTAGCCGCAGGAGGATATGAAAATTTCTATATTCCTGACTCAACTGTTGTAGCGTTGCAAAAGCTTAAAAAGGCTGGTCATTTTCTATGCATTGCGACAGGCAGAGCTCAGGCTCTTGCAGTTGATATAATGAATGAGTTAGGCTTTGAAAATATGGTGAGTGATGGTGGTTATGGTATTACCATTAATAAAGCTCTATTAGGAATCAAGCCACTTCCAAAAGAAAACGTGGTTGCTTTAATAAGAGAATGTCAGGAAAAAGGATATCCATGGGGGATTCAGCCAGAAAATTCAGCTGTAAGATATGTGCCAGATGAGCGATTTAATGAAATCGCAAAGGATACATATATGGACCAAAAGATAGTTAAGGGATTGAATCCTGAAGATTATGAAAATATATATAAAGCGTATGTAGCCTGCAGAGCAGAAGAGGAGAAAAATCTCAAATCACTTGAGAATCTTCCTTGTTGTAGATTTCATGAACGTTATTTGTTTATTGAGCCAAGCTACAAATCGGTAGGTATAAAAAAGATAATGGATTATTTTAAAGCTGATTATAATGATGCTGTTGTTTTTGGTGATTCTGGCAATGATATTTCAATGTTTACAGATGATTGGACAAAGGTTGCCATGGGAAATGCTATTCCTGAACTGAAGAAGCTTGCAGACTATGTGACTTCCGACGTTGATAAAGATGGAATTTATAATGCCTGCGAGAAGTTGGGATTATTTGATACTGTTGCTTGTTAATCCCTTTCAGCGTGATCTCGGTAAAGAGCGTTATGGAAGGTATTAATATAAGAAAAATATTTAAACTTGGGCTGCTTCAATTTAAGGGGCAGCCCGAACTTTTTTGTCTTAGTTTCTACCGACATAATTATTGACGAATCAAGTTATATTGAGTTATCATCTCATCAATGAAATAATACAGACGCCTATTGCTACCGAGTAATGGGATTCACGTCATTCCTTTGCCGTTAGGTCTTAGCAGGTGAGGGGGTGGCGATTTTTATTATTATTGGAATAGCTGGATTAAAAATATTATCAAAATAGAGAGGTGTTAATTATGTTTAGAGAAATGAGAAGATTTAAGCAACAGGTATCAGATGAGGAGTGTATCGAGATATTAAAGACAACCAAACGTGGTGTACTTTCTGTAATTGGAGATGATGGTTATCCATATGGCATACCTATTAATCATTATTATTGTGAAGATGATGGAAAAATATACTTCCACGGGGCAAAAGCAGGACACAAAATTGATGCAATAAAATCATGTGATAAAGCAAGTTTCTGTGTATATAACGATGGTTATCGCAAAGAAGGGGATTGGGCCCTTAACATTACAAGCGTAATTACATTTGGAAGAATCCATTTGGTGGAGGATGAAGCTACAGCTCTAAAAATTTGCTCTGAACTCACCAAAAAGTTTACTGATGACGACGAATATCTAAAGCAGGAAATTCAAAAATCATTTCGTAATGTACAATGTCTTGAGCTTATACCAGAGCACATAACTGGTAAACTAGTGAATGAATCTTAAAAAAGACTAAATGACCATTTTTTGGCCTAGTGAAAAAAGGATAATCAAAAATAATAATGGGACAGATTAATAGAGATGATATGCTGGAGCTTACTAGAAGAATGACTTCAGCAAGAAGTAACCTTGTGAGAATAGCAGGGGCATATATAGATGAAGAAGGTTATATTGACGGTACCTTCAATACAAGCTTTTTAAGCTTGAAAGGCGAAGAAAAAAGAAGATGTCTTGAGATAGCGAAAGCCATTCCTTTTGCAAAGCCAAATGAGGAGCTCATTTCATATAAGATTCCAGGTCTTGGACCAGGTTCCATCTGGCAGATGATATATGCATTAAAAGACTGTGGCTTGCAAAACGATGCATTGATGCTAAATCTTTATGAGCTTATAGCAGAGAAATATCCTAAGGGAAGACCTTATGCTATCTATATGTATTACGGAGCATATGATGTTCCTATCAAAGGATCTGATAAAGCCTACCAGGATGAATCAGAGGAAGTTTATCAGTATCTGATACTTGCTATTTCGCCAGTTGATGAAGAACAGGTTCCACATAGCCCAGAAACTGGATTTCTTTATCCTGCATTTACAAATAGAAGCACAGATGTAGCTCATGTGAACTTCTATAGCAAAGACTATGAAGAGGCTCAGGAATTAATGGAGTTTTTGAATATTAAAGCATGAAAACTGTTGCAATTGCAACAACTCCAGTTTTGACAAATTGCTATATTGTACGTGTAAATAGAAATTGTTTGAATTGGAGGTTAGCCATGGAAGAAAAGAATATTGAAGCATCAGCTGCAAGAGTTACATCCAATATCACTATAGAAAAAAGAGAAGCTGCAAAAAAACAGGCTGAAATAGTGGGACATCCACTTCATCTTTTTACTAAGGAAAATGAAGCTCTCACGGAAGTGATTAATAAAACCAAGAGTTTGATTAAAGATATCAAGATTGATCCATCTGATGATAACAATAGAAAAATAATTGAAATTATAGATAGCCTCAGAAAAGTAGCTATTCACTATGCTAAGAAGGGTGATTTACTTTATCCTCATATGAAGGCCAAATATGACATTTCAGGTCCTTCAGATGTCATGTGGTCTGTTGATGATGAGATAAGAGATGAGCTGAAATTTATAGCTGACTCTGATTTTAGAAATGCTGAATATTTGGGAAGATTAGAACATGCCATTACCCGCATGGAGGAAATGATTTATAAGGAGCAGAATATTCTCTTCCCTATTTGCACCAAGTTTTTCACTGATGAAGAATGGTATAAGATTTATCAGGATTCAAAGGATTATGCTCCTTGCTTGGTTGATTTTGTAAAATGGCCTGAGGCAGAGACAACACTGTCCAAAGAAGACGCTACTAGCAATACTACAGAAGATATGATTAATCTTCCAGGTGGACATTTCACACCTGCTCAACTTAGAGCAATGCTCAATACTCTTCCCGTAGAAATATCATTTATAGATGAAAATGATATTAACTGTTTCTTTAACGAAGGACCAAAGCTATTTAAACGTGCCGGCATGGCCATAGGACGTGATGTGTATAGTTGTCATCCACCAAAGATTGAGATGATGGTTCGCTCTATAATTGGGGACTTCAAATCTGGCGCCAGGGATAAAGTGTCAGTTTGGATGGAAAAAGAAGGCATCCCAGTGCTTGTAGAGTACATTGCAGTTCGAGATGACAATGGACAATATATCGGCACAATGGAATGCGTTCAAAAAATGGATGAAGCAAAAAAGCATTTTGAAAAATAGAATTATTTGATGACAAAGGTATTTCTATCGAAATCGATAATTCCTTCGTCACGCATTTTACCAAGCTCTCTTGTCATAGCGCTGCGGTTGATGGATAGGTAATCAGCCAGCTGTGTTCGTGACAGGGGAGCTTTTATATATTTTGACTTTTGCTGTTGAGCGAGGGTGGAAATATATGCCATAAGCTTTCCACGAATAGATTCTTTTGACATGATTTCCAGCTTATTCATATAGGAGATGCTTTTTTGTCCTAGCAGATGAAACATGTTTTCTGCAATTCTGGCATGAAAGCTACAAGCGTTCTCACAGGTATGGATAATTTTTGAGGCAGCAAGAAATAATACTCTTGTTTTTTCTACTGCAACAAAAGTAACAGAAGATTCCTGCTCAACACTGACAGCAAAGTTTTCTCCAAAAAGTTCACCAGGTCCAACATATGATAGAAGTGAAGAGTTTCCCCATATATCTTCTTTCAAAAGATGTACATTTCCAAAAAGAACAATTCCAATATAAGGGACTTTGTCCTTTTCCATAATGATGGTTTCCCCTTTTTCAAAATCCTTTTTAAAGGAGTTAATGCATATCAGTAGTTTATTTAAATTGTCCGGGTGAATTCCCTCGAATAGGGGAATATCATTGTAATCTATTTCTTTCATGAGCTTATTATAAAATCAAACTGTTGCAATTGCAACAAACTGACTCCCGTTCTAGCTGTATATTATGAGCATCAAAGAAATCCGGTTAGAAAATGGAGGTAAACAATGGAAAATAAAATGTTTTGTTATCAGTGTCAGGAAACAGCAGGCTGCACTGGCTGCACAATGTCAGGTGTTTGTGGAAAGAAGCCTGAGGTTGCCAATCTTCAGGATTTATTGGTATATGTTACCAAAGGTATTTCATTTGTAACAACAAAGCTTAGAGCTGAGGGGAAAGAAGTATCGGAAGATATTAATCATATGATTTCGGTAAATCTTTTTACAACAATTACAAATGCAAATTTTGATTATGATTCGATAGCACAGAAGATAGAAGAAACTATTAACGCTAAAGAACAGTTAGTAGATAAGCTTACAGACAAGAGTAATCTTCCTGATGCCGCTATCTGGAATGGAGCTAAGGCACAGTATGATGAGAAAGCTAAGACAGTAGGTGTTCTTTCAACAGAAAATGAAGACATTCGATCATTGAGAGAATTAATAACATACGGTCTTAAGGGACTTGCTGCTTATTCGAAGCATGCAAACGCCCTTTTAAAGGATAACAAGGATGTTGATGCATTTCTTCAAAAAGCACTAGCAGCAACATTAGATGATAGTCTTTCTGTAGATGATTTGGTTGCATTAACTCTTGAAACAGGAAAATATGGAGTGGAAGGTATGGCACTTCTTGATGAAGCCAATACATCAGCCTATGGAAATCCTGAAATCACAAAAGTAGATATAGGCGTTAGAAATAACCCTGGTATTCTTATTTCTGGTCATGACCTGAAGGACTTGGAAATGCTTTTAGAGCAGACTAAGGGCACAGGAGTAGATGTATACACTCATTCAGAAATGTTACCAGCTCATTACTATCCATTCTTTAAGAAATATGATAATTTTGCTGGAAACTATGGTAATGCATGGTGGAAGCAGAAGGAAGAATTTGCAAGCTTCAATGGCCCAATTCTAATGACAACGAACTGTATCGTGCCACCTGCAGAATCTTACAAAGATAGAATGTTTACAACAGGTGCCAGCGGCTATCCGGGTTGTAAGCATATTGATGGAAAGTATGGTGAAACAAAGGATTTCTCAGAAATCATTGAAATGGCAAAGAAATGTGATGCACCTACGGAAATTGAACGTGGTGAAATTATCGGCGGATTTGCTCATGAGCAGGTATTTGCACTTGCAGATAGTGTAGTAGAAGCAGTAAAAACAGGAGCAATCAAAAAGTTTGTAGTAATGGCTGGTTGTGATGGAAGAGCAAAATCTCGTGAGTATTACACAGAATTTGCTAAGGCACTTCCAAAAGATACAGTTATTCTTACAGCAGGATGTGCAAAGTACAAATACAATAAGTTAAACCTTGGTGATATCAATGGAATTCCAAGAGTTTTAGATGCAGGACAGTGTAACGACTCATACTCGTTGGCGCTTATCGCATTAAAGCTCAAGGAAGTGTTTGAACTTGATGATGTTAATGAACTTCCAATTGTTTACAACATTTCATGGTATGAGCAGAAAGCTGTAATAGTTCTTCTTGCACTACTTTACCTTGGAGTAAAGAACATCCATCTTGGCCCAACACTTCCAGCATTTCTTTCACCAAATGTTGCCAATGTGCTTGTACAGAATTTTGGTATAGCAGGAATTACAAATGTAGAAGATGATATCAAGGCATTGATATAACTATATATCTAAAAATATTATATAAATTTATATTTTTGAGTATAATAATACTGTAAGGTGTAGGCAGATATCGAAAGGAGAGGAAAATGAGTATGATAAATGAACAAATGAAATCAGACAAGGACAACGGCCAGTTTGTTTCAACAGCTGAAGTCGCTGAGAAAATGGCTAAGGATTGGGAAAAGGGTGAACAACTGGAAGTAGATTTACTGAAGGAGATTCACAACCCTGTAAAGGATATTAAATAATAGAAAAATAGGGCTGCGCTCAGCAGCCCTATTTTTCAATCAAGAAATCCTCTAGCTAATCTCTTTAAATTTCTCAACCTCTACATTTAAGGTTCTTATAGTTTCACTATTATTTTCAGATTCACTTTGAATATCCTCAACTGATTGATGGAGTGTGTTCATTTCTTCTGTTGATTTGATAAGTGCGGCAACGCTGTTTTCAGATGCTACACTGATTTCGCTGATGCCAGCAGAAAGTGATTCGGTGAGTTCTTCCATGGTCTTTGCATGGTCAGAGAACTTCATTAAAAGTTTGTTAATCTCCGTAATTCCGTTTTGGTTTTCAACAGCATTTTCAACAAACTTGTCATAGTCAACAAGGATGCTTGAAGTAAGGTATTCCAGTAATTCATTGGCGTTGGCCACAAGCTCATGGACGGAATCAAGAACGATAATATTGGTTTCCTGAATACGGTTTGCGATTGATTTTGTGTTTTCAGACAAGCTTTGAATTTCTGTAGCAACTACAGCAAATCCTCTGCCTGCATCTCCGGCTCGGGCTGCTTCAATTGAAGCGTTAAGGGCTAACAAATTAGTCTGGTCTGAAATGGAAAGAATGTTGTCAGTAAGTTCTCTTATGTTTTCCACAGAACTACTTTTCTCAATTGATTCTTCCATGCGAGAACGAATATCTTCAATCATGTTCATGGTTTGTGCCTTGCTTGTTTCAGAATTGTTTTTAGCAATTTCAGCATGTGCAAGCAATTCCTGAACCTGAGCAGTGTTCTCTACAGAACCATCTTTTATCTCTTTTGCAGCAGTAAGAATATTCATTGAAGATTCGTCGATGGTTTGAAGAGTAGCATTTATTTCTTCCATGTTTGCAGAAAGCTCACTAAGGCTTTCAAAGATGGAAGCGGAAGTGGTTTCACAATCATTTATATTGTTATTCATGTTGAATGTTGCAGACTGTATGTTGCTTGAACCATTTTGAATAGATTTTATCACCTGCTGTAATTCATCTAAAAATGTATTTATTCCAATGGCGATTCGTCCAACTTCATCTTCGTACAAATAATCCAATCGCATTGTTAAATCGCCCTGACCAGACTGAAGCTCATCGATCATTTGATTCATCTTCGCCTGCATATTTTCGAGAGGTTTAAGTACTGTTCTAAGGGTAATGAAAATTGCAATTCCCATAGAGATAATGAAGATAACACCCATTACGATAGTGATTGCGGTAGCGCGATTAACACGTACTTTCACAAGGCTTGTTTCGTGCTCAACCAAAGAATCAAGGGTGTTTAAATATTCGGTTTCAGGGGTTTGCATATCGGCAACAATAGTTGATAAGGTCTGATATTCTGATTTAAGTATGGCAGGATTACCGGCATTTATTGCGGCAGCAACCTTATACGCCTGAGTTGCATAAGATTGGATTGAATCATAATAATCAGCGTAAGAATCGCACAGTGAATCATTCATTTCTGCATCAGAAAATGCATCCACATCGGCTTTAATTGACTCAGAAGTTTCCAGCAATCCATCAACTAAAGCACTGTAATCACTTACTACAGCCCAATCTTGTCCGTTCATTTTTGTTAGGGCTCCGATTTCAAGCATAGCCATGTTTTGTTTCAAATCGTTTTGAAGAGATTTTAATTCCACCGTATAATCAGCCAGCAGAGTTGTAGATAGCTGTACCTGATCGTTAGTTACACCACTCATTCCAGCATTTACCGAAAACAGAATCAGCAGCACAACTAGGGTTGTTAAAATTCGTAGTTTAATAGACTTTTTCATATACAAAATCCTCCATTATTCCCATTTTGCTAGAAGCAATATACCATCATTTTCAACGAATGCTATTTATATAGGATAACTGGTCGTTTTGGAAGTATAACTGACAGCCCGAAGAAAATATGTCGTATTTGCCCTAAAATATGGCGACTTATTTTATTGAATAAGAAAAATTTTTTCTTGATAATATCAGTATCTTTTGAAGTTTTGATTTGGAGGTATTTATGGATAAAAAACTATGGAATGACAATTGGTTATTTTGGAATAGTAAGGATGCGTTTGCATTAGTTTGGGATATACCGGAGTGTGCAAAAAAAATACAGCTGCCTCATGATGCCATGCTTGAAAATGATGCCCATGAAGGCTCATTAAACGGAAGCAATACTGGATTCTATGATGGCGGTTCATATACATATGTGAAGATGTACGAATCAAAGCCTGGTGATAAGCAAAGAAACATCATGCTTAGATTTGACGGGGTTTACATGAATACATTTGTATATGTAAATGGTCAGCTTGCTGCAAATCGTCCATATGGATATTCACAGTTTTACGTACCTATTTCTCACTTGTTAAAGGAGGAAGGAGAAAATGAAATCCGAGTCCAAGTAAGAAATGGTGCTATGGCAAATAGTAGATGGTACTCAGGAAGTGGAATTTATAGAGACGTTTATATGCTCACTTCAGGTGCAACATATATCAGCCAGGAAGGTCCTAAAGTAATCACAGAAGATTGTGATGATGAGTTTGCAACTATTAAGGTTGAAACAAAAATTGTTAACAAGGATTTTTCAGGCAAAGAGCTTAGCTTTTTATTAGAGGTTTACGACGAGAATGATAGCCTGGTAAATCAAGATACGGGCGTAGTTTATGTACGTGGAAATGAGGAAAAGACCTTTTGCTCACGTCTAAATATTAATAATCCAAAACTATGGTCAGAAGATACCCCTACTTTATATACGGTTAGGGTTTCATTGGAGGAAAAGGGTGAGACTGTAGATGAAGATGTTGCTACATTTGGAATTAGAAAGCTTTCACTGGATGCAGCTCATGGACTGGGAGTAAATGGAAAAGAAGTAAAACTTCGTGGGGCCTGCATTCATCATGACAACGGCGTACTAGGCGCAAAAACTTATTATGAATCTGAATATAGACGAGTAAAGATTTTAAAAGAATCAGGCTTTAACGCTATAAGAATGTCTCATCATCCTGCATCACCTGCACTTTTAAGAGCATGTGATGAGCTTGGTGTATATGTGATGGATGAAACCTTCGATATGTGGACAAGGGCGAAGTCTGACTACGACTACAATTTGTTTTTCACAGATTGGTGGAAGAAGGATGTAGAAGCCATGGTAGAAAAAGACTTCAATCATCCATCTGTAGTCCTGTATTCAATTGGAAATGAAATACCAGAAATAGGTACAAATGAGGGAAGTAGATTAGCTGCAGAAATCAGCGATTTATGTCATGAATTAGATGGCACTAGATATACACTTGCATCTATTAATGGCGTGTTCGCAGCAGGCGATGCTGTAGGCAAAATCACTGCAGATGTGGCAGGAGAGGTAAAAGATCAGGATGATTCTGTCAATGTAAATGACTTCATGACAATCATGGATAAATACATGGATAGAATTGTGGTTCATCCAGAAATTACAAGGGTTTTGAAAAAGGCTTGTGTGGCAACAGATATTGCAGGTTACAACTACATGACTGCCAGATATGCGCTTGATGCAAAGGAAGAGCCAAACAGAATTATGGTAGGTTCAGAAACTTATCCACCAGAGATTGCTGTGAACTGGAGAGAAGTAAACAAGTATCCACAGGTTATCGGTGATTTCACTTGGACAGGCTGGGATTATTTGGGAGAAGCTGGAGTAGGTATTCCTGCATATAAGTGGGGAGAAGGCGGATTTGGAGCCCACTTCCCAGCAAAGCTTGCATACACAGGGGATATTGATATCACTGGATTTAGAAGACCTTTGTCTTACTATCGTGAGATTGTGTTTGGTCTTAGAAAAGCGCCATATATTGCCGTGCAAAATCCAGCTCATTACGGAGAAAACTTAATCAAGACTCCATGGGTAATGAGTGATGCGATTTCTAGCTGGACATACGATGGATATGAAAATAAACCGGTTGTTGTAGAAGTATATGCTAACGGAGATGAAGTGGAATTATTCTTAAACGATGAATCTCTTGGTAAAAAGGCTGTAAGTGAGTCAGATAATTGCAGAGTGATTTTTGAGACTAAGTATGCTAAGGGAACACTTAAGGCAGTATCTTACAAGGAAAATCAGGTGTTAGGAGAGTATGTTTTAAAAACAGTAGAAAACGAAAAATTACATGCATCCTTTGATACAAATCTGCCAGTTGAATCAGAACTTGTATATATAAATGTTGCAATCGGAGCCGATGGAGATCAGGTTAATACAGCCAAAGAATACAAGCTTACAGCAGAGCTTGAGGGTGATGGACAGCTGCTTGGTATAGGCTCAGGCGACCCTAAAGCACAGGATTCTTATTTGGGAAATACAACTCAAACATGGAATGGACGCGCCTTAATCGTAGTCAGAAAAGGCAGCGGAAAAACTGTTGTAAAAATATCTTCAGACAATGGATGTGGAACAGAGATTACAATCTAGAAATTAAAAAACGTCGGTTTTCATAAAATTTATTACATGGAGGCCACTGGATTATTCTTGTATTATTTTCCCATCAAGAAAACCATTTACGGTAAAGGAGAAGAAAAATGGATAATAATTCAGCAGCAAGGCAAGCCGGAGATGTTTTTGAAGGCTTCCAGGCAAACAGCGGGGTAAAAAAAGCAACTACAAAAAAAGCCAACTCTGAAGTTAGCACAGCCTTTAAATGGTTTCATGCAACCTCAGTAAGTGGTAGTGCAATGACAATTGCAGCAGTACTTGCAAGTTATCTTTCAGTTTATATGACAGATACACTTCAGATACCTGCAGCAACATGTTCACTTATCATGTTTATAGCAACTCTTTGGGATGCTATTAATGATCCAATGATGGGTGTTATTGCGGATAATACTCATTCAAAATGGGGACGTTATCGACCATACTTTATTTTCGCTCCAATCTTATTAACATTTTTTGGAACAATGGTATGGGTTGATTGGGGATTTGCTAGCACAACAGCAAAAGCAGCCTATATTTTAGTAATGTACATTGGTTATGGAATGACAGTAACAATGTACACAATGCCACAAATGGCAATTCTTCCTGCAGCAGTAAAGAAAGATCAGGAACGAAACATTATTATTACAATGGGTGCTGGTTGCACAGCTGCAGCGTTTACAATCGGTAATACATTTACAACAAATATTACAGCATTCTTTGCAAATCATGGATTTTCAAATGGATATGTTCCTTACATGCTTATCTGCGGAGCACTTTCATTTGTTTCATTCTGGGGATTATTCAAGGTATCAAAGGGACAGGAAAGATACTTAACAGAGCCTGAAAAGAATCCTCTTAAGGGACTTGGAATGGTTCTTCGTCACAAGGAAGTATATCCAAACATCATTGCTTGGGTTGGTGCTTCAATGGGCTATGGTCTTATGTTCTCATCTTCTGTTTACTACATGATGTATTACTATGAAAGACCAGATCTTATTGGAATCTATATGGGTATTATTTCAATTGGTGCACTTGTATCTATGGTTGTTGCAATGCCAATATTCCTTAAGGTTTTCAAGACAGGACAGAGAGCTCTTTGCGTATCACAGATTACATCTATCGTTCTTTATGTAATCTTGTTCTTCTTTGGAAAATCAAGCTTTACATTACTTTGCGTTCTTACATTTGTATCATCAGTAACAAGTGCAATGCAAAACGCTTTAGTAAACATTCTTGTTAACGATACAATCGACTTTGTTATGTACAAGGAAGGCAAGACAGCAAACGGACTTGTTTCAGCAATCAAGGGCTTTGCACAGAAGTGTGGTAACACAGTAACATCTTCTGGTATTCTAGCAATCCTTGCTATCTCTGGATATGTTGCAGGTGCAATTGGACAGCAGCCAGAATCAGCTATGTTTGCTCTTAACTTTATTAAGTTTGGTGCACCATCTGTAACAGGAATCATCGTTATTCTTTGTGTTGTATTTGGACCAATTAACAAATACAAGAAAGATATCGAAGAAATGAAAGCTAAAATGCACGAGGATTAATGGGGATTTACATAAATGTTGAACTTTGAAATATTAAAGGAAACACCTTTTTGCCTGGGCGATGCCCAGGTAAATTGGGTTAAAGAGACAATAGAAAATATGACAGAGGAGCAGAAGATTGGTCAAATCTTCTGTCCAATAAACGGCGAGGTAGAGCCAGAAAAAATAAAAGGATTTATTGATGAGTTTCATCCAGGCGGAGTATTGTATAGACCAATGCCTGCAGAGACTATTCAAAATTGCCATAGAGCATTTCAGGACAATTCAGATATTCCAATGCTTTTGGCTGCAAACCTTGAATCAGGTGGTGTGGGAATTGCCAGTGATGGCACTTATTTTTCACGACCTATGGGAGTGGCAGCAACAGCCAATAAAGAAAACGCATATCGATTAGGATATATTTCTGGCAAGGAAGCAAGAGCTGTAGGCTGTAACTGGTCCTTTGCTCCAATTTGTGATTTGGATAAAAATTTCATGAATCCAATCATGAATGTACGTACCTATGGAGATAACGTAAATACGGTAATAGAAAATGTAAAACAGCAGTTGAAGGGACTAGATGAAAATGACGTTGCAGCAGCTGCAAAGCATTTCCCAGGTGATGGAGTAGATTTCAGAGATCAGCATTTGGTAGCATCTGTAAATAGCTTGTCTGTTGAGGAATATGATGATTCATATGGCAAGATTTGGAAGGAAGTAGTAGATTTTGGAATCCTTTCAATCATGGTTGGACATATTTTACAGCCTGCATACAGCAAGTATTTCAATCCAGAATTAAAGGATGAGGATATTCTACCAGCCACTCTTTCCAAGGAATTATTGCAAGGCTTACTACGCGATAAGCTTGGATTCAATGGAGTAATAGTTACCGACGCGACACCGATGGTAGGATTTACTGCATCAATGGCTCGAAGCGAGGCTTTACCAGCTTGTATCATGGCCGGATGCGATATGATTCTTTTTAACAAAGATATAAGAGAAGACTATCAATTTATTAGAGATGCATTAAAGGATGGACGATTAACTAGAGAACGTTTGGATGAAGCTGTTCTCAGAATACTTGCAATGAAGGCCGCAATGAAGCTTCCAGAAAAGAAAGCAGAAGGTACACTGGTGCCAGAGATATCAGCTCTTTCAGACGTGGGCTGCAATGAGCATAAAGAGTGGACTGTTAAGTGTGCCGACGAAGCAGTCACCCTTGTAAAGGACACACAAAATCTTCTGCCTATCTCTGCTGAAAAGTATAAGAAGATTAGATTGTATTACATCGAAGATAGAGTGGGAGGCGGCTTCAAAGACGGTGATAGCCAAATCGCTGCATTCAAGGATTTATTAGAGAAAGAAGGATTTGAGGTTAGTGTTTATGACTATGGCAAGCCAGATTTCTATGAGATGTTTGAAGCGGGAGTTTCATATGCTAAGGATAAATTTGATTTAGCAATTTATGTAGCTTGCATTGATACCGCAAGTAATCAATCAGTCCGTAGAATTGACTGGGTACATTTGATGGCGGCAGATGCTCCATGGTTTGTTGATGAAATACCTACAATGTTTATATCTGTAGCAAATCCATATCATCTTGTGGATGTCCCAATGGTAAAGACATTTATCAATGCTTACACACCTACAAAAGAGGTATGCCAGCAAGTAGTAGAAAAAATAATGGGCCGTTCAAGCTTTAAAGGTAAAAGCCCAATCGACCCATTCTGTAATATCTGGGGAAGCAGATTTTAATAAAGATAAGCTCATTAATTCTATTCGGTAGAGAATGGAATGAATGGGCTTTCTTTTTTGTTCTGCTTTCTATATTCTGCAGGAGAGCATTTGTAAGTTTGACGGAACACTCTTGAAAAATGATCCGCCGAATTATATCCTACCTGCTCTGCAATTTCATTTATTTTTAAATCTGTGTTCAGCAGGTAGCTCACTGCGTCCTTCATACGCAACTTCTTTATCAATTCAGTAAAGTTTTCGCCGGTATTTTGCTTTATAAGAGTGCATAAGTGTGGCTCACTGTAGTGGAAAAATTCCGCTAAAGATGAGAGCGTAATATTCTGATAGTTGTGCTGAATATACTGTAAAACCAAAGAGAAATCAGAGCCAATTTCATAGTTATAAAATGCAATTGTCTTGCTGTAGTTTCTTAGCATGTTGCAGAAAAGCAAATTGATAATGCTTACACAACATCCATTGCTATATTCATCTTTTTTGGCAGACTCAATCAAAAGCTTTCTAAGTAATACGCGGCATTCCATATTGTTACCGGTAAATAGCATCAGGTAGTTTGCCTTGCCATCATCTTTTAGGATTTGGCGGAAGAAACCTGATAGTAAGTCCTGGTGGCTCATGATTGATGAGAATGTGCTATCGAAGGTACTTCTTCTGATACATATCGTATATACGATAGATGTTTCATCATCTATCAGAAAATCATGATTTGACCCTGGTGCTATGATACAAAGCTCTCCTTCATTCATAACATGTGGTTCTTCCTCAAAATAAAATATTGCGCTACCCTTAACCACAAAGTTTAACTCAAAATAGTTGTGAGTGTGGGAATATCTGCGGGTAAATCTTGGATGGCGAATCGTAAAAACATCCTGAAACTTTGGAATCATTCGTTCTTCACGTACTTCCTTATCCAATCCACTTTGAGCTGAAAAATAAATCGGAGTGTTATCAACCAGCTTATCAAATTCATAATCGTCCACATATAATGAATCTTCCGAAAGAGTCATTCTTGTGGGGGTACTATCCAATAAACCTTTTTCATACATTCGCTTCATCATTTCTGTAAACTGGAGCTTAAGTCCCGTACGTTTGTAATAAGCGTTCATTTCATTTTGAAATTTTCCATAAGTTGTATATAAGTTCATACTAAATCCTCATGTGTGTACAGTTAAAAAAATATGTAGTGATGTTGATAAAATTTGTAGATTCATTATATACCACAATGTGAAATTATCGGAAGTATAAATGAAATTATAATGGATTCACCTTAAAATATGTCGGATACATTTTTAAGGCATGTATTTATAATATAACCATTAATTGTTCGGAATCGGACTAAAAAGTGTATGAGGAGAAGTATTATGCGTATTGAAACAATCAAATTATGGGAAGACAGAGATGATGTTGAATTAACCATGTTTTTAAACTTGGATGATCCATTTTTAAAGATAAAAAGAAAAAGACCTGCAATTATTTCAGTACCAGGTGGGGCGTATCAGACATGCCCAAGACATGGTAATGAGGGGGATCCTATTGCTATGGCATTTGCAATTGATGGTTACCAGGGTTTTGTTTTGGAATATTCTAACGCTACAAAAGCGCCTGAGGGGAAGGCACTTTTTCCTGCACAAACCATCGATATGGCAAAGGCTATTTTAACAATCAAAGAACATGCTGATGAGTGGGATATCGACGCTAATCAGATTTCTGTTGTAGGTTTTTCGGCAGGAAGCCATGTAACAGCAATGTATGCAACAACTTATAACACAGTCAATAAAGAGCTTCTAACAGAGAAGTTTGGGTGCAAGGTAGAAGATTTAGACATCATGGCAGCCCTTTGCATTTATGGTTTGCATGATTACGTTCTTCAGGAAGATTTCAATGCAAAGCATCCGAATTTTATGTCTGACGGTTCAGGTAATGTTCCAATTTTTGGAAGTGCGCATCCAGATGAGGAAACACTAAAGAAATATAGTCCAGTTGAAAACGCCACAACAAATATGCCACCAATGTTTTTGGCGCATGCAACAAATGATGGGCTGGTTCCAGCAATGCATACAATTAGAATGGCAGAAAAGCTTCAGTCTATTGGAGTGCCATACGAATGTCATTTATTCCAGTATGGAGACCATGGCTTTGCGCTAGGAAGAAATGTATTTGAGCCATTCAAAGATAGCCTTACTCATGATGCAGCAGCCTGGCTTCCAATGGCAAAGACATTTTTGCAGCATATGATTGATGAAAGCACTCTTAAGAAAGAGGAAAATCCATTTGCGGATATGCCATTTTAATTGTGAGGAGAGAAAGAAAATATGGGAATGGAACCATCATTAGAAGAAATTTTTGGTAGTTATATGCCATACAAAGTTACGGATGATACATGGGTTATTAGTTTTATGAATGGAACGGAGTACATGTATCTTCTTGAGGGAAGCGAGAAAGCACTTTTAATTGATACAGGATATGGAGTAGGAAATCTAAAAGCGTTTGTGGAGTCATTAACAGACAAGCCAGTATTAGTTGTAAACACACACTTTCATCCAGATCACTCTGCAGGAAATGGTGAGTTTGAAGAAGTAATGGTTGCAGCAGGATGGGAAATTGATGCACCTTCTGTAAATATGCCGGGACAGATTCCCTTTGATATTTCAAAGTTGCCTTATCCAAATTATAAAAAGGTGATTATTGGAGAAGGTGATGTAATTGATTTAGGCAATCGAAAAATTAAAGTTATGGAGGTAAAGCCAGCACACTGCAATTCTAGTTTGTTTTTTTATGATGTAGAGCAGGGGATGATATTTGTTGGTGATGAAGTGGAGGCTGCACAGGTAAATATGTTTGATAATTCATGTAATCCTGAAGCTCCATATGATGTTAGAGACAGACTTAATTGCATGCGGGAAAACTGTGAAAGAATAAAGGCTCTCAAACCAAGATACATCTTCCCTAACCATAATGGAACACCAATTGCTTCAAGCTATTTGGATGATTTTATTGGATTGGTAGATAGTGTATTTGCAGGAACGGCAAAAATTGAAGATAAGTTAAATCACAAGTATATTGAGATGGATCCTAAGGCACCTACTTTATGTCGAGTTCGATTTGGGAAGTGCAGTATTTTTATTAAGAAAGATTTATTAATGACAGTGTATGGAAAGTAGGTGTGATGTTGAAGGCGTTAATTTTTGATTTAGATGGAGTAATCTGCTTTACAGATAAATATCACTATATAGCATGGAAAAAGCTTGCTGATAAAAATGGAATATATTTTGATGAAGAAATAAATAATAGGCTACGTGGTGTATCAAGAATGGATAGTCTAGACATTATTTTAGAGCGAGCCGATAGAACATATACTGCTGAAGAAAAAGAGGCAATGGCTGCTGAGAAGAATGCTAGTTATGTTGAGCTTTTAAAAGAAATGAGTCCAGCAGATTTATCTGATGAAGTAAAAAATACATTAGATGAACTCAGAAATAGAGGATATAAGTTAGCTATTGGTTCATCAAGCAAGAACACAAAAATGATTTTAAAGCAGATAGGACTTGGTGAATTTTTCGATGCCATTTCAGATGGAACCAATATCACAAAATCAAAACCAGACCCTGAGGTGTTCCTGAAGGCAGCAGAATTTCTTGGAGAATCTCCAATGGATTGTCTAGTGGTGGAGGATGCCAAAGCTGGAATTGAAGCTGCCACTGAAGGCGGCTTTAAAAGCGCAGGCATAGGAGAAGCCACGGAGCATCCAAGTGTGACATACAAATTGGGAAGCTTTAAGGATTTACTGACTCTCGATATTTAGCAGGAGTCATGCCGTAAAAGCTTTTAAATGCTTTATAAAATGTACTCAAATCATTATATCCAACCATTTCCATTACAGATGGAATAGGAATATCTTTGTTATTAAGGAGCTCTGCTGATTGTTTCATGCGGAGCTCTTTTGTTATTTCTGAGAAGTTTTTACCGGTACTATTTTTTATGATTCTTGCTACATGTCGCTCACTATATCCGAAAAATCTTGCTAGCTCAGCGAGAGATAGATTCGCATAATTGTTTTGTATGTATTGAAGCATTAAAACTAGGTTTTCATCCTTGGGAGTATTTCCGTCAGGCACCAGAAGAACATCTTTTTCGTGATAGCGAAGAAGATGAATGAAGAAATAGGAAATCATGGTATCCATCATGTGACCTTTGTATTTTGTATTTCCCAAAAACTCTTTTGCAAGATTTTCGGATGTTCCTCTTAGGACCGGATCCTCACCAGTTCTAAATGTTATGCAATTCTGACCTTGGATGTTGTAAAGGCAGTGCATAAAGAAATCTGAAAGAACATCCTTTTCAGACATCAGTCCAAGAAAAGAGCTTTCGAAGGTACTGGTTCTAATCTGAAGATTTATAACATCGCAATCATCTGAAAAAGCAGCAAGGGCATGTTCATGGCCAGGGGCGATGATACAAATATCACCAGGCGAAAGAGTATGAGGTTTGTTGTCTATGTAATTAACGCAATGTCCTTCTCTGTTGTAAACCAGTTCAAAGAAAGTATGAGAGTGAAGCAATGGAGGTAAATACCTTGCGTGTTCAACTATGCCTATATTCTCACCAGGATTGAAAAAGCTATCTTCGTCGAGAGCGTCATCAAAAGGAATTTGAAGGGAGTTTCTAAAATCAATCCCTGTTATTTTTGAAATATTATCAAGTTCATTCTTGGTAACATAATCTCTCTTGAGGATGAAAGGGTTTGAATGGCATATTTCACTAAGTGTTATTTCTAATTCTGAAAATGGTTTCATGACTAAGCCTCATAAATACAATATATTGGTAATAAAATGATATTACAATAGATGTCCGATTTTGCCAATAATAATTGTCTTGTAGGGTAAAAGTTATTTAAAAACAATCATGTTATTCTTAGCCTACGTTGAAGAAAGAAATGCGAACGAAGGTATTTAGGAGGGTAATCATGGAAAATCAACAAAAGCATTCAGGCTACACGAAAAAGACTGCAATAGCATATGCCTTATCACAAGGTGGAGGCTTTATGCTTATTCAGGCAACAGTTGCTAGTTACTTTTCGAACTTTATGACAGACACAGTTATGATTCCAGCGGCGGCAGCTTCAATCATTATGTTTATTGCAACACTGTGGGATGCCATAAACGATCCTATTATGGGGGGAATTTGTGATAGAACCAAAACAAAGCATGGTTCTTATCGACCATATTTATTATGGGTTCCAATAGTTCTTACAGTTGTTTCATTTTTCTTGTTTTTGAATCCATCAGGATTAACTACAACACAGAAGGTACTTTACATTGGCGTATTCTATATTCTTTATGGAATGGGAGTGACAGCTTTGACAATGCCTCAGATGGCACTTATGCCAGCTGTTACTAAGAATGATAAGGAAAGGAATCATGCTGTAACGCTAGGAATGATTTCTGTTGCTATCGCATTTACGATTGCATCAACATTCACAACAAGCTTTGTTGGATTTTTCGGAAGCTATGCACCATTAATGATTATTTACGGTGTACTTGCTATTCTCGCAAATCTTATGTTGTTTAAAAACACTAGAGAACGATACATTATTTCTACAGATGGTCGTTCAGTATGGGAGGATTTGAAGGTATTTGGTAGACACAAGAAACTGATTATTATGTTAATCATTTGGATGATGTCTTCAGTAGGATATGGTGCAATGTTCTCTACATCAGTTTATTACATGATGTATTACATTATGAGACCAGATTTGATTGGTGTATACATGGGCGTCCTTTCTATTGGAGCACTTATTTCCATGATGGTATTGATGCCATTTTTCATAAAGGTTTTCAAAACACCTACAAAGGCATTTATATTTACTCAGGCAGTAACACTTGTATGCTATGTACTTTTATTCTTTGTTGGAAATAAAAATATGACAGTTTTATTTGTAGTATCAGGTGTTGCTACAGCATTCTCAGCTATGGAACAGGCACTAATTAACTTCTTTGTAAACGACACTATCGACTATATTCAGTTGAAAGAAAATGTAAGTATGAATGGTATGGTATCAGCTATTAAGGGCTTTTCATATAAGTGTGGATCTACACTTGTAAGCTCAGGTGTATTAGCGGTTCTTGCTGCTAGCGGATATATTGCAAATGCAATTGGACAGGAACCAGAATCAGCAATGATTGCTATCAATTCATTAAGATTTGCATTACCAGCTGCTACCTGTGTGATTCTGATTGTTTGCTTGATATTCAATCCAGTTGAGCCACATAGAGCAGAGATTAACAAAATGAAAGAAAGTATGAAAGCGATTGACGAATAAAATGAATGAATTAGGAAAATGGATAACAAATAAAACTGATAAACCATTTATTGCAAAAAAAGAAATCGCTGTATCGGGGCCAGTTAAAAGTGCTAAGGCATTTGTGACTGGCCTTGGCCAGTTTAATTTCTATATAGATGGAAAGAAGGTATCTGATCATGTGTTGGATCCTGGTTGGACAGATTACAGAAAAACAGTTCAATATGTTGATTTTGATGTAACAGATTTAGTCTGTGAGGGGAATCATGCTCTTGAGATAGAAGTAGGAAACGGCTGGTTCAATTGGGATATGGAATTTGGATATAGTTTTCATTTTCCAGAGTTTATGCCACCAAATCCAAATCCTTATAAGGCCTTTGGTGAATATTTAGTTTGCAATATGAAGCTTGTTATGGAATTTATGGATGGAAAAGTAGCGGAGCTTATTACAGATGAAAGCTGGCAAGTAAAGTCCCATAAAATCAAGCATACCAATGTTTATGGTTCGGAATATATCGGACCGGATAATGATGAATGGAGATGGGCTGAGCTGGCAGGAGAGGAAAGTATTCCTAGGGGTAAATTAAAACTACAGAACCAACCAGCCATAAAGGTTATCAAATCATATGAAGGTAAGTTGATTAATACCAGGAATGGAATTCGTATATACGACTTAGGGCAAAATATTTCCGGCTTGCTAAGGGCAAAGGTTAAAGGGAAAGCAGGCCAGAAAATTAGCTTTAAACCAGCAGAAAAATTGGATGAAAATGGAATGCCGGATCAAATGGCAAAAAATTGGATGCTTATAGATAATGTTATTACCTATGAAGTCTCAAGTGATGACAGTGTAGAGGAAGTAAAGCAGACCTTTACATATTTTTCAGGACGTTATTTTGCTGTGGAGGGAGATGCTGAAGTTCTTGAATTGTATGGAGATGCCATAACATCTGCATGGAAAAACAATGGTAGCTTTTCTTGTGACGATGAAAGATACAATCGTATTTACGATATGATTGAGAAAACTGTTGAAGCAAATATGCTTAGCGTCCACACAGATTGTCCTACAATTGAGCGCTTCCCATGGCAGGAGCCTAATCATTTGATGGGCGCTGCAATCATGTATATGAAGGATGGAAGTGAGCTTTGGCGAAAATTCTTAAATGATATGCGTGATGCTCAGCACACTGCTAGTGATAGTTTCAAGGATTTTGCTGGAAATGAGATATATCCAGGGGATGGATTGGTTCCATCTCAAGCGCCTTGCTACATTCCAAATGTTTTACCGGTTCCAGGAATGGGAAGCTTTTACGACATCATTCCTTGGGGCAGCTCACTTATCTTGGGAGCAAGATGGCATTATATATTCTATGGAGATGAGAGCATAATTCAGGAAAACTATGATGCTGGATTAAGATATCTTGAGCATTTAAAAACAAAAATCAACCCAGATGGATTTATAAATCATGGCCTTGGTGATTGGGGCAATCCTGACGGAGAGCTAGCAAGAGAGAATGTGGAGACAGTATTTTTATATGCTGATGCAATTACACTTGCATGGTTTGCAGACACATTAGGACAAGATAGTGAAAAGAAGGAATTAGAAGCATTTGCAGAGGAAGTTAAAGCAAACTATAACAATAAATTGTTAGTTAAGAATTCCAATGGAAAATACTGCTATTGCAGTTTTGAAAAGAAGAACGAAGCTTTTATCACAACTCAAACTATAGAGGCTCTTCCTCTGTACTGGGGAATGGTGCCAGATTATGCAATGGAAGATGTAATCAGCTGTTTAAAGGAAAATATTGAAAGTCGCAAGGCTTTGGTGGCAGGTGAAGTTGGACTTCCATATGTAATCCAGACGGCTGCTAAGTATGGAATGAATGACTTGATTGCACAGTGTATTTTGTCGGAAGAACATCCATCTTACTATGCCTTTGTATTGGATGGAGAAACTACACTTGGTGAATACTGGGAGACAAATCCTCGCTCCCATTGTCATGATATGATGGGGCACATTATTGAGTGGTACTACAACGGGATTGCAGGAATTAAGCCATTGGAGCCGGGCTTTGCCAAGGTGGAAATAAATCCATGGATGCCAGAATCTATAAATGATTTTACATGTATCTATAATTCTGTACACGGACCAATCAAGGTGACAGGAAAAAGAATTGATGGGGAGCCTGTATTTGAAATAGAGGTGCCTGGTGAAATAAAGGTTGTTAAATAACAAAAGGGGTAAGCATGAAAAGAGAAGACATAAATATCAGAGATCCATATGTATTGGTGGATGATGGAAAATATTATTTATATGGAACACGAAGCGAAACTTGTTGGGGAGAGGCCTTTGGTTTTGACTGTTATGTAAGCAGCGATTTAGAGAATTTCGATGGGCCAATAGAAATATTTAAAAGACCTAATGGATTTTTTGCAACGGAAAACTTTTGGGCACCAGAGTGCTACCGAATTGGGGATAAGTATTATTTAGTAACTACATTTGGTGGAAAAGATATTAAAAAAGGTATTTATGCCCTTGAGGCTGATTCGCCAACAGGACCATTTTCATTGTATTCAAAAAGACTTACACCGGATAATTGGACTTGTATAGATGGAACCCTACATTTTGAAAACGAAAAAATATACTTAGTATTTTCCCATTCCTTTGAGGATGCTTTAGACGGCACAGGGAATACTGATGGAGATTTTTGCGTCGTGGAATTATCAAGTGATTTAAAGGAAGCGGTTTCTACACCAAAGCTCCTATTCTCACCTAAAGAAGCTAGCTGGGCAAAGCCAGTTCCATTTGCAAAGGCAGAGTTTGGTTTGGATGGAGACTGCTACTTTAGTGATGGACCTTTTTTTATGAAGCTGGATGATGGAAATCTTTATATGATTTTCTCAAGCTGGAGTATTAACGGTTATGCGGTAGGTGTTGCAGTATCAGAGTCTGGAACTATAAATGGTCCATGGATTTTACAGGATGAACCATTATATCCAGAAAATGGAGGCCATGGTATGTTCTTCAAGGATTTACAGGGAGATATTTTATTTACCCTACATTCACCTAATGACAAATATATGGAACGACCACAGTTTTTTAAAGTAAAAAATAAAGATGGAATTCTGTCCTTATAATATATGTCGCATATAGCAGAAAAGATGTCGTATTTGCCTACGTGATTATACTAATAAATAATGCTATAGTGACCTATATCAATAATAAAGGAGACGGTATTAAATGATAATTACAAGGGCAAAATTAAACGGAATAGTTAATCCTATTGGATTTGATTTTAAGAAAATAATTGCATCATGGAACGTGGAAGATACTGATGCTAAAACTATAAAAAATGGCGTACTTGAGGTGGCTGAGGATATCGCATTTACGAATATTATTTACAAAAAAGAGTCAGCAGAAATCAATCAAACCGGGGAAGTAATTGATATTAAGCTAACGCCTCGAACTAGATATTTCTGGAGAGTTACTATCACTGGAGATAATGGAGATAGTGCAACTTCTGATGTTCAGTATTTTGAAACTGGAAAAATGGATGAGCCATGGACCGGAAAATGGATTGCAGCAGAGGATTCATCCTTCCATCCACTGTTTTCTAAAAAGCTTGATCTTGCTAAAAATGTAAAGGACGCAAGACTATACGTAAGCTGCCTAGGAGTATTTGAAGCTTATATTGATGATAAAAAAGTTGGAAATGAAATCCTCACACCTTACATCAATGATTATGAGACAGGTATGCAGATAATTACCTTTGATGTGGCTGAGCAGTTAAGGCAGGATAGCGTAATAAGCATTCAGGTAGCCAAGGGCTGGTACATGTCAAACTTTGGTTTGGAAGGTGGCTATAACTATGGCGACAGAATGGAAGCTATTGCTGAGCTACACGTTACCTATGAAGATGGCGCATCAGAAGTTATCGGAACAGACTCTAGCTGGGATGTGAGTGCATCTGATGTTATTGAATCTGGCATATATTACGGCGAAGACTTA
Organism: Pseudobutyrivibrio ruminis; assembly: GCF_015057245.1. Lineage (GTDB taxonomy): Bacteria > Bacillota > Clostridia > Lachnospirales > Lachnospiraceae > Pseudobutyrivibrio > Pseudobutyrivibrio ruminis_E. The sequence goes on along the minus strand of NZ_SVET01000017.1, from coordinate 23,670 downwards.
GATAGGACTGCAGGAATTGTCCCAAAGGGAAAAGCAGTGGAAGTGCCGGCAGAAAGAAATCTTTTAGACAGATATAGTATTCCAGTTGTTGTTAAAGAGGTGCTACAGCCTAAAGAGATTATCACTACACCAGCAGGTGAAACAGTTATTGATTTCGGCCAAAATCATGCAGGTGTTATGGAGTTTGATGCAGATTTTCCAGCAGGTACTGTAATAACTGTAGATTGTGGCGAGATATTGCAGCAGGGCAATTTCTATAATGAAAATTATAGATCTGCTCGTTCTAGATTTGTATATACCTCTGATGGAAGAAAAGAAACTGTTCACCCTAGATTTACTTTCTTTGGTTACAGATATTTGAGGATTCAAGGATGGGTAGGAGAGCTTACCTTGGATAAAGTTCGCTCTAATGTTATCTATTCAGATATGGAGCGTACGGGTTACATTAGCACTAGCAACGATAAAATCAATCGTCTTTACGAAAACTGTATCTGGGGACAGAAGTCTAACTTTTTGGATATGCCAACTGACTGTCCACAAAGAGATGAGAGATTGGGATGGACTGGCGATGCGCAAGTTTTCTCGCAGACAGCAAGCTACAATATGGACACTAGAGCATTCTATAAAAAATTCTTGAGAGACTTAGGCTACGATGCAAAGCGTCATGGGGGAGCAGTGGCAAGCTACATACCATCTGCGGCAGGGGAAGACCTGGCAAATACAGGTAGCATTTGGGGAGATGTTGGAACCTTTGTACCGAATGTACTTTTCAACACATTTGGCTCCGTAGAAGATGTAGAAGAACACTACGAAATGATGAAAAACTGGGTGGAATACATGCATCGTAATGATGTGGAACACGGAGACAAAGGCTTCTTTGTTCTTCCTTTCCAGTTTGGAGATTGGCTCGGTTTAGATGGAATTACTGAACAGAGTTTTAAAGGTGGAACAAACGATGATTATTTAGCCGCAGTTTATTACTATCGTTCTACTGTAATCACTTGTGAGATGGCAATTCGACTTGGAAAAAATGAGGATGCCAAAGAGTATGCAAAGCTTGCTGAAAAAATTAAGAAAGCAATTTTAGATGAATTCTTCACGCCTACAGGAAGACTTGCATGTGACACACAGGCAGCCTATATAGTTGCTCTGGCGTTTGATATCTATGTTGATAGAGAAAAGCTAATTGAACAGTTTGTGGATAGATTGAACAGAGACTGTTTCCAAATAAAATGTGGATTTGTTGGTGCGCCACTTTTGTGTACCACACTTGCTAAGTGTGGCAGGGCAGATTTGGCATATCACTTCCTGTTTAATGAGGGATTCCCAAGCTGGTTACACTGCGTAAACTTGGGTGCAACAACTATTTGGGAGAGATGGAATTCAGTTTTTGAGGATGGAACAATTTCAAAGGAGGGGATGAATTCCCTTAACCATTATTCATATGGAACTGTTGTCCAATTTATGTATGAATATATTGGCGGAATTAAGCCAGCTGAGCCAGGATTTAAAGTGGCAAATATTGCACCAATGCCATCCATGAGATTTAGATATTTCAATTCGGCCATAACAACTGTTGCAGGCAAATATGTTTCTAACTGGAAAATTGTAGAAGATGGAATGTTAACAGTTGAAGTTGAAGTTCCATTTAATGGAGTGGCAAAAGTTACATTGCCAAGATTTTCAAAGGAACAGTTGAATTGTAAGGGTTGTGTAGCATCAGATATTTCAGAAGAAGGATGTATCACTTTAGGAGCTGGCCATTATGAAATAACATACATGCCAGCTCAGGACTACAGAAGCATCTACAGCCCACAGACAAGACTTGCTGAGCTTGAGGGTGACGCAGAGGTAATGGAACTTTTAAAAGAAAAGCTTCCAGTGGCATATGGCATAATTATTTCTCATGACAAGGAAATGGCAAATCATACACTTGCAGAACTGCCATATCTATTCTTCTTGGGCGGCACTCCTGAAACTGTACTTCCAGTTACGGAGAAGATCTTTGCTTTGAAACGTTGGTAGAAATAAATTATTGTTTCTTTCGCTCCTTTGATAGTGTAAAGTTTAATTAAAGATGTAGGGAAACGGGAATACAAAAGGAGAGAAGATGCAACAGAATGAAATGGAAAAGCAGTATTTAAGGATTTTGTCCAAGCAATTTCCTAATGTAGCATCCACTGCTACAGAAATTATTAACTTGCAGTCGATTCTTAGCCTTCCAAAAGGCACAGAACACTTTCTTTCGGATATTCACGGTGAATATGAGCAATTCGCTCATGTTTTAAGAAACGGCTCGGGAGCGGTGAAGCGCAAAATCGATGAAGAGTTTGGCAACATGCTTTCGGAGAAAGAAAAGAGAGATTTAGCCACCCTTATTTATTATCCGGAAGAGCGAATCAGAATGATTAAAGAATCAGGCTGGGGTAATTCAATGGACGACTGGTATGTTGTGATGATTAACCGCCTGATTCAAGTATGCAAGGCAGCTGCTAGCAAATACACCAGGTCAAAGGTGCGAAAGGCTTTGCCAAAGGATTTTGCATACGTTATTGAGGAGCTTATTACTGGCAGACGAGACCACAGTGACCAGGAAGCATACTTTAACGAAATTATCCACACGGTAATTCGTATTGGAAAAGCGCCAGAGCTTATTGTGGCGCTATCGAATGCTATCAGCCGTTTTGTAGTAGATCATCTTCATATTGTAGGAGATATTTACGACAGAGGGCCAGGTCCACATATCTGCATGGATATTCTTATGAAGTATCATAGTGTGGACATTCAATGGGGAAATCATGATGTAGTTTGGATGGGAGCTGCAACAGGACAGCTTGCTTGTATCGCCACAGTGCTCAGATTTTCTGCTAGATATGGAAACCTTGATATTCTTGAAGATGGCTATGGCATAAATCTTCTTCCACTGTTCAAATTTGCTATGGAGACCTACAAGGAGGATCCTTGCGACCAGTTTGCTTTACACTATCGTGAGGGCGAGTATGATTTGGCAAATGCGGAAATTGACAGGAAGATGCATAAGGCCATAGCAATCATTCAGTTCAAAATTGAGGGGCAACTCATAAAAGAACATCCTGAATTTAATATGGATGACCGACTTCTTCTTGATAAGATGGATCTAACAAGGGGAGTTGTCCTTATAGATGGTAAAGAGTATGAGCTTTTAGATTGCAATTTTCCAACAGTTAATCCAGAAGACCCTTATGCTTTATCCAAAGAAGAAAAGGATGTAATGGATAAGCTTCGCGTAGCTTTCATGAAATGCGAGAAGCTCCAGGAGCATGTGGGATTTTTATATCGTAAAGGCGGATTATATAAGACCTATAATAACAATCTTCTTTTCCATGGCTGTGTTCCTCTTGATGACAATGGCCAATTCAAGGATGTGGAATTGTGTGGCAAACACTATAAAGGAAAAGCATTGTATGACGCCCTAGAACAGCTTCTCAGAAAGGGATACTATGCAATCGACCCTGAGGAGAAACAAAAGGGCATGGACATGCTTTGGTATACATGGTGCCACGCAAATTCTCCTGTATTCGGCAAAGACAAAATGGCCACATTCGAGCGTTATTTTGTAGCAGACAAAGAGACACATGTGGAGAAGAAGAATCCATATTACACTTGGTACGACAAGGACGAAACTGTAACTATGATTCTCAATGAGTTTGGTCTTAACTCACCTGAGAGCCATATTATTAATGGGCATGTTCCAGTGGAGGCTAAAAAGGGCGAGCTCCCTATCAAGTGTGGTGGAAGATTAATAGTAATCGACGGAGGATTTTCAAAAGCTTATCAACCAAAGACTGGTATCGCGGGATACACACTTACATATAATTCATATGGTTTCTTACTTGCGGCACATGAGCCTTTTGAATCTGTAGAAAAAGCAGTGGAAACCGGAAGCGATATTCATTCTGACACAGTGCTTGTTCAACACGTGGACAGACGAAAGACTGTGGCAGACACAGACAATGGACAAGCATTAAAGCAGAATATTATGGAGCTTGAAGAATTGCTTGAAGCATATCGCACAGGTATATTGGTTGAATCATAAAATAGTTGAATTTTAAAGGATATTTAGAGTAGAATAGAGCCCAAATTTAGTTAGGAGAATAAACTAATGGAGAAGAATCTTACACAAGGAAGCTTACTAAAAAACATTATGATTTTCTCGGGGCCTTTTCTGCTCTCTTATTTTTTGCAGACTCTCTATGGAATGGCAGATTTGTTCATAGTTGGTCAGTATAATGGAGCAGCATCTATATCAGGTGTATCAATCGGTTCCCAGGTAATGCACATGATTACTGTCATGATTGTAGGACTTGCTATGGGTTCTGTTGTTATGATTGCAAGAAATGTAGGAGCTAAGGACCGAGCTAAAATATCCAAGACTATCGGAAATACGATAGTTTTATTTGCTATAGTTGCTGTATTATTAGCAGCACTTTTGTTGGCTTTAGTGAATCCAATTGTTTCTGTTATGAGTACTCCAGTGGAAGCTGTTGATGAAACTACAGCATATCTTATTGTTTGTTTTGCAGGTATTCCATTTATTGTTGCCTATAATGTAATTGCAGCGATTTTCAGAGGTCTTGGGGATTCAAAAAGCCCAATGATTTTCATAGCAATTGCTTGTGTTTTCAACATTGCTTTGGACTATCTTTTTATTGGTGGTTTCGGAATGAAGGCCGTGGGCGCAGCATGGGCTACAATTATTGCTCAGGCTTTCAGCGTCCTTATTTCCATTATCGCTATTTATAAAATGAAATTGGTGTCTATTTCTAAAACAGATTTACGAATTGATAAATCTACTTTGGGAAGCATTCTAAGAGTGGGCGTTCCAGTATGTCTTCAGGATGGATTCATACAGGTTTCATTTTTAATTATCACTATTATTGCAAATACACGAGGCGTTGAAATATCTGCAGCAGTAGGTATTGTAGAAAAGATTATTTCATTCCTATTCTTAGTACCTTCATCAATGCTATCAACTATTTCAACAATATCATCCCAGGCAATCGGTGCAGGGGACAAGCCTCTGGCAAGGAAAACGCTCTTCTATGGCATGACGATTGCGGTATCAATTGGTCTTGTTTTTGCCATAGCATTCCAGTTTATAGCAAGTCCTGTAATCGGTATGTTTACTGATGATATGGTGGTAGTTGCACTTGGCGTATCCTATATCAAATCATATGTATTTGATTGTACTGTTGCCTCATTCCACTTCTGCTTTAGCGGATTTTTTGTGGCATCCAATTACTCATATATTTCATTTATCCACAACGTGGTATCCATCATTTTGATGAGAGTGCCGGGAGCATATTTTGCATCAATCTATTATCCAGATACTCTGTTTCCAATGGGGCTTGCAGCACCACTTGGAGGTGTCATTCAGCTAATCATATGTGTAGTGGCCTATATGATTCTTAGAAAACAAGATAAAATCTAAAATATTAATTGACTAAATGAGTTAGTCTATGCTAACATACCTCACAAGAGTGTAGCAGCAATGCGTAAGTCCGTCTTATGCAGGGTTACTATACTCTTTTTTTATATAGAAAAGAGGTGTGTCAATATGGAAAACAAGCATATTGTAATAAAAAATATGTTGTTCTATAGAACAATTTTATGCTTCAGTCAGGATGGCGGAACAAATACGGTAACCGGAATTTCCAAGAAACTAAATGTGGAGAAATACCAGGTAAGTAGAATTATTTCTTCTCTTGAAGAAGAAGGCATAGTTGAAAAAGACTCAAAGGGAGTTCCTAGTCTTACAAGGTATGGCCAGGAATATATTGGGAAATATCAACACAGAGTAGAAACTCTAATATCATTTTTGCTGAGGGCTAAGCTTGATCCTGCTTATGCAAGAGATTTGGCTTTGCACATAGCAGCGAATGCTAACGATGAGATAATGCAAGCTATTGAAATGTATGAAAGCCGCTCTAAGAGCAAGGAATTGCTGGCAGATAAATTGCGATTTTCTGGAAACCAATTTGCGCAAAAGGTAAATATGGGCTCCTATTCTTTACCTTGCACATTATTATTTAGGTTAGATACAGGGCTGATGACATATGTCAGCCAGGAAAAGCCTCATCGACTAAAGTTGAATGTAGATGCTAAAGGAGGAGCACTGCAATTTTTCCCAGAAAACAAGAGAATTAAGGACATAAGTTTTTTTGATAATGGTGAATTCATCCAGGCGGAGAAATTAGGGGATATGTATTTTATACCAATAGAGTGCCTAGGGTTTTCACAGATGGGGAAGAATGATTATTGTGAGTTAGGCTTTGTAGGAACAGTAAATATAAGATTTATGTATGAAGAAGCCGTGGGAGATGTTGAAAGAGATGGTATTATTGAGATATTTTTTTAAGTAGGCGATTTTAGTTGCAAACTCGCAACAGTTAGAATAGCCTAACCTATAGGAGTTGTTAAGAATAATTCTCACGAATGGTTGCGCTACTGCAACAAGTTACAGGTTGTACCAGTACTTGGCTGTAATGTAGTATTCCACTCGTGAGATATTTTTTTTGCCATATGGTTAGTCTTCACTAATTCGTCTTAAGAAATATCCAGATAGTTTAGAAGGAGATAAATGCTATGACAAAGAAGGTAAAGTATTCAATTATTTCTATTGCTACAGTTTTGGTGGTGGCTGGAGGAATTTACGGGTTGTACAGACACTTGAATTACTCCGGTGAGGTTACCAGTAGAGAATTTGAATTTGAGGAGGGACAGGAGAAGGAAACTGCAGAAGCAGGGGCGTCTGAAGGAATAGCAATTCCAGGGTATAGCACAATATATTTGGATGCTGGCTCAACAGAGGCAGAAGTAAACCTAACAAATCCAGAGGATAACAATGTTTACTTTGAAATATCATTCTATCTGCCTGAGACAGATGAAACAATCTACACATCAAAGCTTATAGAACCAGGTCAGAGTTTATATAACATTGAGTTGGATAAAGCATTAGATGAGGGAGAGTATGATCTCACAGTAAAATATGCTACCTATGCAATGGATGAAAACTATACACCTATGAATGGTGCAGAAGTTAATTGCAAATTGGTGGTCGAGTAACTAGTTTTATTTTTTACAAAAGGAGAAATGTTTATGAGATTAAGAGATAAAGTCATCTCAGGGGTAACAGCGGTAGCCCTTCTCGTACCTGCAATGTCAGGAACAGCTTTAGCTGCATCAACAAATTATGCAAATGGAGAGTATGTTGCAACATCTACAATGTACAGAGACTCTTCAGGAACAATCAATACAGCATCCACAAGTTCATGTGACACTTTCTTTACAAAGGAAGCAGAAATTACATTAACAGATGAGGCAACAATTATTACATGGTATGTGGAATCTAAAACTGATTATGGCATGAATCCAGTGGATAATTTTACAGTTACATATGATGGGGCTGCATATGATGCGACTATTGATTTTGACAATGATGTTCAAAAAGAAATTAATGGTGAAATGCATGCTGCAAATAAAATGACATTAACACTTCCAGCTGAAGCAATTGAAACAATTACTACAGACGGTTTGTTGGTATCATCTTATATTCCTGCAATGGCTGGATATGCAAATGGAGCTTATGCTACACAGAGCTACTGGGTACTTCTTTCATCAGTTAGAACAGCTCCAGCAGAATCTAATACACAGACATCTACAGTAACAGCTGATGTTGAAAAGAATGCTTCTACTTACACAGTAACAGTTCCAGCTAGCGTTGCACTTGGAACACTTTCAAAGACAGAAGATACATCAGTGGCTTTTAATGTAACTGTAGAAGCAGAGAATTTTGAGAATGAATCAATTGATGTAGCTGCGGTATCAAAAGGAAAACTTACATCTGATGGCGATGACACAATTGCTTTCACAAATGATTTTGGTACACAGACTGCAACAGAGTCAACAACTCTTACAGGAAATATTAATGTATCTGCAAGCGATGTAGCTTCAGTAAAGGGTGGTAACTACACAGGTACAACAACATTTACAATAAGCTATTTTGCAGAGTAAACATAATCATTATAAATAAAGAAAGAGAGGAATGTTATGAAGCTTAGAAACAAAATTGTATCAGGACTTACATCAATGGCACTTGTACTTACAACTTTTTCTGCTACAGCATTTGCGGCAACAGACACATATGCAAATGGCGCGTATGAAGCAACAGTTCATATGTACAAGCAGACAGATCCAACTACAACAAGTATGTGTGATCCAATCTTTGACCATGATGCAGATGTGACATTAACAGATGATGCCACAATCATTACAATTTATGTGGCTTACCCAATCCCAGCGTACCCTAACCTAGGAACAGACGGAACTCTATTAAATGTAAAAGCTACATATAATGATGTCGTATATACAGCTGATATTGATACAACATCTCTTCCAGAAAGAGCAATCGATGAAACATCTTCATTGTTTGGAATAACAACCGGTGAAAGCTACCCAATGGAGGTAATTACATTTAATCTCCCAACAGCTGCAATCGACGAAGCAACTACAACAGATGGAAATGGCATTTTAGTAGAAGCCTATGTAAATTCAGTAATGAATAGTACGGAATATTTTTATTTAAGATTGTCTGATATGACAATGACTTCATCAGCATCTGATTCAAATGCAACAGAAACAACAGAGCAGTCAGCTACTGTAACTGGTACAGTTGATAAAAATATTTCTACATACACTGTAACAGTTCCATCAGGAATAACTCTAGGTACTCTCTCAAAGGAAGAAGATACAAAGGTTTCATATGATGTTACTGTTACTGCAGATAGCCTTGATGGAGATTCAGTAGAGATTAAGGCAACAGAAAAAGGAAGTCTTGTTTCAGATAGCAATTCAGAAAATACAATCGCCTTTACAAACGATTTTGGTACACAGGTAGCAACAGAATCTACAACATTATCAGGAAATATTAATGTACTTGCTACAGATGTAGCATCAGCAAAGTCTGGAAACTATACAGGTACAACAACATTTGAAATTAGCTACTATGCAGCTGAGTAGTTAAACTAATTGAAAATATATCCTGTCGCTGTCTGCGGCAGGATTTTTTTGAGGATAATCGTTTATGAGAATTGTAAAAAGAATTATAGTGATGGGCTTTGCGATGCTTTTATTCATGCAGCAAGCTGCAATTTCGTTTGCAGCCATGGCTGATGAAGATAACAGAGATGTTGAGGTAACAGCGACTGTTGAAGCAGCTGAGCCAGAATACTATGTGACCTTCCCTAGTACTATTTCACTTGGGGAGATAACAGAGGATAAGAATATTTCAGTATCCTACGATGTTGTAATAACTATGAAAAATACGCAAGGTGGAACGCTGAGAGTGTCCACCGCAGCTACAGGATATTTCTATTTGAATGGAGATACTAGTAGCGACGCTTTAAAATATACAAACACTTTTAAAACTAGAGATTTTACTGAAAGCACAAACATTACTGCGACAGTTTCCGTTTCAAAGGAAGATGTTGCTAAGGTCACCAAAGGAAATTACTGGGGAAGCCTCACTATTACAAGCACATTTTATCCTGCAGGAAGTGATATTCCAGCAATTGAAGAGGATGAAGTGGTTACCTATGAAGAAGATTTGACTGGAGTAGAAAAAACAGTTCACATTATGAAATTTACAGATATTGGTACTGCTAGTATGAGTGACCCTCTCATTTATGACAAAGCATATTTGACAGATAACAATGATGGAACTACTACAGTAAGCCTCTATGCTATAGATCCGGTACCAGGCTTTTCTACATTAGGAAAACCGGTAGAAACATTTATAGCATGTGGAAGTGACGAAGATGTAAATGTGACTGGATCCACATTATCAGATTATGAGATTGTTGCGAACAGCGATTCCTTTGCAAGCGTGGCAACAATAGAGGAAAAGGTTAGCAGTCTATATTACGATGCTTCAGGAGTATTTATACCAGAAGCAGGCTACTATGACAGCGACAGAATTACATTTACTGTAAGCAATTCAGCTATTAGAAATAGTAAGACAGGAGCACTGTTTGCAGAGGTATTTGTAGGCACTGCAATGCAGAGCTGGCAAAAGCTTTACATTGTTATTGATGATGTGGATGAGTGGAGCACAGGAGGAAGTGAGTTTGTAGCGGAAGCTTTACCTGGTTCTAATGTAAATGGCTTATCAGACTTTGCAAATGATAATCCAGAGTATGGCGATGTTTCCATGACCATGACTACTCCAACTTCGGATACTGAGACAGTAGAAGCAAAATCTGCCATTGAAGATTTGTTGACTGCAAAAGATTATGGCCGTGATACAACCTACTATTCTATTGATATCACTGATGAAAATGGTAATGCTATTACTTCAACAGGCTCTGACCATGTGTTGGAAATTGTAATTCCTTGGACTTATGACAGCACAAAAACTGTAAGTGTATTCAGAGCTCACGGTGATGAAAATGACATTACTCAATTTGCATCTATCAGTAAGAGAACAACTAGCGGTGCAATTGACGGTACATTCTATTTTGATAAGGATGCAAACAAGATTTATTTATACAGCAATAAATTCTCGTTATATGCAATTCATCAAGAAGATAAGTCATCAAGTACTTCGGATGATGACGATGATACTACAACCACATCATCAACATCTTCGACAACAAGTTCAGATGATGAAGATGATGAAGATGAGGATGATGAGGATGGAACCTATAAGATTCCTGTAACCATGAAAAAATACAGTGACTTTAGCTCAAATTCAATGTGTGACACCTTGTTCTATGACTATGCCACAGTAGTAATAAGCGGAAGTACTGCGAAGGTTACGGTATATGTTATTGATCCAATTCCAAATTACCAGAGCTACGGAACACCTATTTCAAATGTAAAGGTAAAGTATGGTTCAAAGACGGTATCAGCAACACTTAATTCAAGTAATGCAGTGGGATTGTATTTTGCGGCGGATAGTTCCTTTATCCCTACGTCAGGATACTATAATGCGGATCCGGTAACCTTCAGCATTCCATATTCGTATTTAGAGGGGTCATCAAATAAAACAGTATTGATGCAGGCATACGTAAATGCGGTAATGGCATCTACCGAAAGTTTCTACATGGTATTTGATACCGCAAACAGAGTTAAAGATGGAAGCTTAAATACATCTTCGGATTTGGTCGATTTAGATGAAATCGAGGAGCTGGATGCAGATGAAGAAACTGAAGATGAAGAACTTACTGATAAGCTTGAGGATGGAACTTATACAGTAAAAATGGGAGCAAAGAAAAGCAATAGCGATGAAGATTCCATGATGGCTACATATATGTACCCTACAGGACAATTGGTTGTTAGTGGTGATGACGCAGCGCTTACATTCTATGTTCAGCATACTGTTGCCGGTAAAGAAAATGGCGGCCCTGAGTACATAAAATACAAGGATGAAGAAGCCACAAAGGTAAGTAAGGCTGAGACCTTTGATGGAGTAGTTTATGACAGTTTTACCATTAGTAATACTACCAATCCGATACCATCAATACTTCCTATCACTATGTATGTAAATGCAATGGGTATGGAAGTGGGATGTAGATTAACTGTGGATACTGATCTTTCTTCTACATCTACAACTACAAAGTCTAGTTCATCTAAGAGTAGTAGTGGTTCAACATCGAGCTCATCTTCAAGCTCAACAGCTGGTACAGAAAAAGTGGAAGGGGATGATTCGCCATTATCATCACTTATTACAACAGATGAGGAAGGTAATACAAAGCTTACAGCAAAATCAATATTTGTGATTGTTTTAGTAGTGTTTATTTTGTCAGCTGTTGCCGGACTAGTTGGATATAATCTTTATCTTAGACATAAAAAGAGGAACATTGTTATATGAAAAGAATAGTTAGATTAGTGATTGCAGCATTAATTGCAATAATGACAATATGTCCATTTCAAATAGTAAATGCGGAAGAATCCGTATATACGGTAGATGTAAGTGGTTATTATAGAAGTCCTGTTGATGGAAATATAGAGGATTCTGGTGGAGAAAGTCAGGAAGCATTGGGCCAGTCTATGGTTGAAAGTGTAGTGGAAACTACAGGTGTGTTAGAAGAGCTATCGGATGGCGGGTATGCACTCTATGTGAGATTTAATCTGATGGACAATATATCTGATGTATCCTTCAGCACTGTTGAAGATGGCGGAAGTACATGGTCATCAGTAAGCTATGAAGTTACAGGAAGCACTTCAGAAACCAAGGATTTCTATATTCCAATCCCTGCAAAGGAATCATATGTAAGAGCAGAGTGTTATGTAGAGCCAATGGGAAGAAGCGTAATCTTCTACATTGGCTATGACAATCTGGTTTCTGGAAATAGCACAAGCATAGCACTTTATGAGGGAACAACAAGTTCTGAGGATTCATCGGAGGATGATAAAACCTCAGAAGTAACAACAGATGGAACTGGACTTACAATAGGATATTCAAATTCATCATCTAATGATGCTGCGGATGAATCAGAGTCTGATGGCACACAAACACCAATAGGCCTCATTGATGACAGTGTTTGGATTACTTTATTTGGTGTTGTTTTTACAGCGGTTTTTATGGCCGGACTTTTGTTGATAGCGGTTATGCTCTTAGTTAAAAGAATCCAGAAAAACCATGAAGAAATTAGAGCAAAGAATATAAAGAGATTAGATAGATATGAAGATTTCGAAGTTTTTGAAATGGATTTATAAAAAGTCTATTTCACTAGGCCTGACAGCTGTCGTTCTTACAGCAGTAATACTGCTTGAAGGCTGTAACGGAGTGATAGGCAATACATCTGGCGCTACAAGCGTGGTAGCAGGAGATAATGTGAGGATAGCAGCTACATCTGCAGCAACAATGCAGATATGCGAGGCTCTGGATTTGGATCTTGTAGGCGTACCAACCTCAAGCCTTGTGGAAATCCCAGAACGTTATGCAGATGCAACCTTGCTGGGCTCACCAATGAGTCCTGATATGGAAATACTTGATAGCATTAATCCGGATTGGGTGCTGTCTCCTGTATCTTTATATGGAGATTTGCAACCAAAGTATGAAGCTGCTGGATACAATTATGCATTTTTAAATCTAAGTAGTGTGGAAGGAATGTTTCAGTCAATTACTGAGCTAGGACAGCTTTTTGATAGAGCTGATGAAGCCCAGAAATTGGTTGATGAATTCAATACATATATGGATGAATATAATGCCAGCCATGAGGGGGAAGAAGGCCCTACAGTTCTGATACTTATGGGACTTCCAGGCTCCTATGTGGTAGCTACAGAAAATTCCTACGTAGGTGATTTGGTAAAACTTGCTGGAGGAAAAAATATTTATGCTGGTGAGGAAGATGATTTTATAGCGGTAAACACTGAAGACATGCTTCAGAAGAATCCAGATATTATTCTACGAACCGCCCATGCGCTTCCAGATGAAGTAATGGAGCAGTTTGCAGAGGAGTTTGAGACAAATGATATTTGGAAGCATTTTGGTGCAGTTCAAAATGGCAAGGTATATGATTTGAATTATTCTCATTTTGGAATGAGTGCAAATTTTGAATATCAGGATGCTCTTTCAGATTTGGATGAAATATTATACGGAGAATAAGGCATGGATAAGAAAAAAAGAAATAGAGTTATTACCAGTGCCATTGCAATTGTCATAATGATGATCCTTTGTGTAATGGTGATTTTTATCTCGGTAAATTTGGGAAGTATAAAAGTTGGTTTTTTTCAAATGGTTCGAGGCTTGTTTTTCGAATATGACAGCGACGTGGCCACAGTTTATGACCTGCGTTTCCCAAGAATTCTTATTGCCATCATTGCAGGTGCAGCACTTTCGGTATCGGGAGTTCTGCTGCAGGCAGTATTGAAAAATTCATTGGCAGACCCGGGTATAATTGGCGTTTCATCAGGTGCTCAGTTTGTAACAGTAATTATAGCAGCGGCCCTTCCGGCTTTATATAATCATGTGACCATATTTAGTTTTATGGGAGGCTTATTAGCATTTTTTATAGTATATGGCATCTCAATGAGTAAGGGATATTCTTCGTTAAAGATAATACTTGTGGGAATTGCTGTACAGGCACTTTTTACAGGCTTATCGGATGCTGTTAATTCATTTGGTGGAGGAACTGTATCTACAGTTGCAGCGATTGTAGATGGAAATATAACACTAAAAACTTGGGATGATGTAAGAATACTTGCTGTTTTCGTTCTACCAGGATTGCTGCTTTCATTTTTATGTATTCACTGGTGCGATTTACTGGCACTTGAGGAAAAGACAGTAAGAGGACTGGGGATGAATGTTAAAGTGATGCAACTTGTGGTTTCAATAGTAGCGGTGTTGCTTGCAAGTTCAGTAACTGCAATATGCGGGGTAGTAGGATTTTTAGGATTATTGGTTCCACATATTGGCAGATTGATAGTGGGAAATGGACATAAAGCGCTGATACCGTTTTCTATGCTTCTAGGAGCATTTATCTATTTGTCGGCAGATACTTTAGGTCGTACTATTTGTTATCCATACGAAGTAAGTGCTGCAGTACTTATGAATGTAATAGGTGGACCGGTGTTTATATTTTTATTGCAAAGGAGTAGAAGGATTGATGGAAAACCTATTTGAAATAGAAGATTTAACTTTTGCATATGACGATAGACCGGTTTTGAGACATCTAAATGTAAACATAAAAAAAGGAAAAGTCACAACAATCATGGGCTCAAATGGATGCGGTAAGTCCACATTGTTTTCTTTGATGACAAAGAATCTGACTCCCCTTGGAGGAAGGATTCTTTTAAAGAATACAGATATAGCAGAGCTTAGCCTGAAAGCCTATGCAAAAGAGGTGGCCATTGTTCATCAGTATAACAGGGCTCCAGATGATTTAACAGTGGAAAAGCTGGTGGAATATGGCAGGACACCATATAGAAAATTAGGTGGAAGTATAGATGAAGATTTAGATAGGCAGATGGTTATAAGGGCTTTAAAAATTACAGGCACTTATCCATTTAAGGATAAAAATATTGCGGAATTGTCGGGAGGCCAAAGACAAAGAGTTTGGATTGCAATGGCCCTTGCCCAGGGGACAGATACAATATTTTTAGATGAGCCAACCACGTACTTGGATATCAGATATCAGATTCAGTTATTAAGGCTTATTAAAAATCTAAATCGTAAATACGGTACAACAATAATCATGGTTCTTCATGATATTAATCAGGCTATCAATTATAGCGATGAAATAATTGCATTATCTCCGGAAGGAAAACTGGTAGTGCAAGGAAAGCCAGAGGAAGTAATAAATACTCAGTCTCTAGAGCAAATCTTTGGAATCAGCTTGCCTGTAAAGGATTATGAAGGAAAGCCATATGCAATTTTATATTAGAGAGAAAGAAATTTAGGAATTATTTATGATAAAAACAAGATTATTAAAAATGCTACAGAAAAGTACAGTCTATGTAGTATTAGAAGTTGTATATCAGTGGCTTGGTCTTCTCATGCAAATAGTGATAGTTGAAAGAATTGCCCTAATTATTTCACGTCTATATGAGGAAAAAATAGAAAGTTTGATTCTATTTAAAGCATTGGTTTCAATCTGCCTTGCTGTAATAGTAAAGTCAGCATTTGATAGGCTTTATACACAAGCTTCATTTATGGCTAGTGTTGATGTAAAACGAGTTATTAGAAAAGAAATATACGCGAAGGTTCACAGATTGGGGAGTGGATACAAACAGTTTATTCCCACTTCTCAAATCAGTCAGATGATGGGGGAAGGTGTGGAACAGTTAGAGGTATATTTCGGAAAATACATAAGTCAGTTCGTATATGCGTTACTTGCACCAATTACTCTCTTCGTATTTTTACGTAGGTATAGTCTAAAGGCATCAGTAGTACTCCTTGTTATGGTTCCTCTCATTCCAATAGTAATCATGATTGTAATGAAAATCGCAAAAAAGATTTTAGATAAGTATTTTCAAATCTATTATGGGCTGGGGGATACATTTTTAGAGAAACTACAGGGAATGACTACGTTAAAAGTTTACGGTGCAGATGATAAAGCGGCATTGGATATGGATGTAGAATCGGAACGATTCAGGAAAATTACCATGAAGGTACTATCAATGCAGCTTAATAGCACAATTGTCATGGATATTGTTGCTTACTTAGGTGCAGCAGTAGGAATTCTGGTGTCTATTTCTGAAATAAGGGTTGGTCAGATAGGGCTGTATGAAGCGATTTTATTTTTACTTTTATCAGCAGAATTTTTCTTACCTATGCGACTTTTAGGTTCATATTTTCATATAGGTATGAATGGAATGAAAGCAGCTGATAGAATGTTTGATTTTCTAGATATAGAGGAAGGTCAAAAAGGAAAACAGAAGATACCTGAAGAACCTATTGAAGTAGCATTTGAAAATGTAAATTACAGGGCGGAAGAAACAACTATTCTTAATAATATTTACCTTAGTTTTTGTTCTGGAAAAGTCAATGCTATTGTGGGGAATTCAGGATCAGGAAAATCTACTCTTATAAAGCTGATTAGAAAACAGTATTTGGGATACGAAGGTTCTTTAAAAATAAATGGGGTCGAGTTGTCAGATATAGACAACAAATCCTTGGTAGAAAAAATGGCGATAGTCTCTTTGGAAAGCTATATTTTCTCAGGAACAGTGAGGGATAATCTGCTGCTTGTAGACTGTAAAAAACAGGATGCCGATTTGGTGGAAGCTCTCAAGAAGGTAAATTTATATGATGAACTATCTGAGCAGGGCGGCCTCGAGTATCTTTTAAAGGAAGGCGGCTCAAATCTTTCAGGTGGACAAAAACAAAGGCTTGCAGTGGCAAGGGCTTTGTTAAAGGATTGCCCTCTTTATATTTTTGATGAAGCTACCAGCAATATCGATATGGAATCAGAAGAGATTATTATGAAGGTAATATATGATCTTTCAAAGGTTCAAAATAAGACTGTTATTTTGATTTCACATAGGCTTGCAAATGTGGTGAAGGCAGACAAGATATTTGTAATGGATTCAGGAAGAGTAGTTGAAAATGGCACCCATGAATCTTTGATCAATCAACAAGGAAAGTATGCAAAGCTTTATGAAAAACAGTATGAAATGGAAAGCATAGGAGGTGCCAATTAATGGAAAAGAAAACAACAGGACTCTCCATAATGCTTAGGTTAATTAAGCTGGTTGCACCATTAAAATGGATTATGACTCTTGGTATCTTCCTTGGAACTATTGGCCACTTATGTGCAATTGCAGTCACTGTAATTGGAGCTAAGGGTGTTACCATGATGCTAATGGGGCAGGGCAATTATCAGAAGCTGATATTGGTGCTTGTGGTAGTGGCCATACTTCGAGGGATATTCCACTACGGAGAGCAGTATTGCAATCACTATATCGCATTTACGATACTTGCCATAATCCGCAATAAAGTATTTGCAGCTTTAAGAAAGCTATGTCCTGCAAAGCTGGAGGGAAAAGACAAGGGCAATCTGATTACAATGATTACCACAGATATCGAATTACTTGAGGTATTCTTTGCCCATACCATTTCTCCTATCGCCATTGCTGTCTTGGTATCAGTGATTATGCTTGTATTTTTAGCAAATATTAGTATTGTCTCTGCCTTGATTGGACTACTTGGCTATGTAGCGGTTGGCATAATCATTCCAATTTACAATGGAAGAAAAAGTGCAAATACTGGTGCTGATTTTCGAAATGAAGTGGGCAGTCTAAACAGCTATGTGCTTGATTTGGCATATGGAATTGATGAATCTATTCAGTATGATTCGTTTGAACAAAATAGTAATGGAATTGATACCAAATCAAAAGACTTAGGGAACACCCAGAATAGGTTAGTAGGTTATGAAAAAAATCAGAGAACTGCTACCAATGTTGTTATTCAGACGGTTTCAGTAATAATGCTTATAGCTATGTCTATGCAATATATGAATGGGAGAATCAGTTTTGAATCAGTGGTATTAGCCGTAGTAGCGATAATGAGTTCTTTTGGGCCTGTAATTGCGCTAGCATCTTTATCTAATAATTTGAATCAGACATTGGCCTGTGGAAAAAGAGTATTAGATCTTCTAGACGAAGAGCCTGAGGCAGAGGATGTGACAGATGGTATTGATTTAATAATGGATAATTCCTCGGTGGAAGACTATCTTGTGGCTGACAATATCACTTTTTCGTACAAGGATAAATTAGTATTTGAAAACAAAACAGTGAAGCTACCGAAGGAAAAGATAGTGGGAATACACGGTCCTAGTGGTTGTGGTAAATCTACATTTATACGATTATTAATGAGATTTTGGAAGATAGATGCAGGTCAGATTTTATATGATATAAATGGTGACATGGTGGATGTAAATCAGATTAATACCTCATCTTTAAGATGTAATCAGTCATTTGTCACTCAGGAAACATGGATTGCCCATGATACTATTCTTAACAACATTAAAATTGCTAAGGAAGATGCAACCTTTGATGAGGTAAGAGAAGCGGCAAGTAAAGCCAGCATATTAGAATTTATTGAATCGTTGCCTGAGGGATTTGAGACTGTGGTAGGAGAGCAGGGCTCCACATTATCAAGTGGCGAAAAGCAAAGAATTGGTCTTGCCAGAGCATTTTTACATGATGGAAAGATGTTGATTATGGATGAGCCTACCAGTGCTCTTGATGCCTTAAACGAAGCTGTGATTTTAAAATCAATAAAAGAAGCGGGGGCTAATAAAAACATCATTCTTGTTTCCCATCGCAAATCAACTATGAAGGTAGCAGAGACTGTGTTGGAATTTTAGAAAGGAAGAAATTGTAATGAAAAAAATATTTTGGATTGTTTTAGGCTCTATTTGTCTAGCTCTTGGAACAGTTGGGATTGCTTTGCCTATTCTTCCTACGGTTCCATTTTATTTAGCTACACTGTTTTGCTATGCGAAGGGATCTCAGAAACTTCATGATTGGTTTATAGGTACATCTCTTTACAAAAATCATCTGGAAGAGTTTGTAAGAGAAAAAGGTATGACAATGTCAGCAAAAATCAAGATGGTAGTTGTGGTGACACTGCTTATGGGATTCGGATTTTATATGATGGATGAAGTACCAGTAGGAAGAATAATTCTTGCTATAGTTTGGCTAGGCCATCTGTATATGGTCTTCTTTAGAATGAAGACGTTAGCTGTAAAGGAAGCAGAGTAAGAATTTTTGGTAAAAATTACCTTGGACAGATAAGTGATAATTTGATAATTTAGCTTTTAGATTATAAAGCGTGTGTAGCGAAAGCGTAAGTCCAGCGTCTGGCAGCATTCGTTACATGCGCTTTTTTGTTGGAGGTATAAAATGAACAATCCTATGAAAGAAGCACCAGTAAATTCACTGATGATAAAGATGGGAACACCAATTATTTTATCAATGATGATGCAGGCGCTTTATAACATTGTAGATTCTGCGTTTGTATCAAATATGGGTACTAATGGAGAGATGGCGTTGAATGCTTTGACACTTGCATTTCCGGTGCAGGTGCTATTGATTGCACTAGGAATTGGAACTGGTGTGGGAATGAATGTCGTTGTAGCAAGGAGCTTAGGGCAGCAAGATTATGAAAAGGCATCTAAAGCTGCAGGTACAACAAAAGTTCTGGCATTTATAATATTTGCAATGTTTTTCCTGTTTGGAGCATTTGGAGTAAAGTTTTATATAGGTACTCAAACATCAAATGCAACTATCTCAGAAATGGCTGTGGTTTATCTTAGGATATGCTGCATGCTCTCACTAGGAAACGTTTATTTTACAGTTTATGAGAAACTACTTCAGGCACATGGACGTTCTAAGTATTCAACAATCTCACAGATTGCGGGCGCTCTTACAAATATTGTGCTTGATCCAATCCTGATTTATGGACTCCTTGGACTTCCTAGAATGGAAGTAGTGGGTGCTGCACTTGCAACAGTTATAGGTCAGTTTGTATCCATGGGATTAGGATGGTACTTCCATCGTAGATACGATAATGAAGTGTCAAATGATAGAAAGTATTTAAAACTGACAGGCTCTATGGTTAAAGAAATTTATTCAATAGGCTTTCCTGCAATCATAGCCCAGGCCCTCATGTCCATAATGACTTATTTATTAAATATAATCTTTGTTCGTATTGGTGAAAATGTAGTTACTGCATATGGTCTCTACTATAAGATTCAGCAGTTCATATTATTCGCTGCATTTGGAATGAGAGATACAATTACACCTATCATTTCTTTTGCCCATGGAATGAAGGATGAAAAGAGAATCAAAGAAGGAATGAAATGGGGAATACTTTATACTTCTGCAATAATGCTGTTTGGAACATTGCTTCTAGAGGTTTTCGCAAGTCCATTTGCAAATATGTTTGGGCTATCAGGGGAAACTGAGTCCATTTGTGTTGCGGCAATGCGTATTGTCTCAATTAGCTTTTTATTTGCTGGATTTAATATTTCATTTCAGGGGATTTATCAAGCACTTAATGCTGGTCCTCAGTCACTTGTGATCTCAGTTTTAAGACAGTTTTTGATTGTCATTCCTGTAGCATATGTATTTTCAAATATGGTCATTTCGGGAAGTGCATCTAAATCTATAATATGGACGACATTTATTATAGCAGAGGTTATAACTGCGGTGATTGGATATATTATGCTTAAGAGAATAGTAAAAAATAGTTTAAGTTTTAGGGTTATATAATCATTGAGGGAAGGACTCATTTGCTAGTCAGTAGTATGATGATGATTTGGGACTGTATGGACAATCAGCTTTGTATATAGCGGGATTGTTTTTTGAAGAGATGGATAATAAAACGAAGGGTTGAAGTAAATGGCAAGGCTGTTTGATGTGATTCCGAATTAATACAATAACCAAAAGGCGGCCATAAGGCCGCCTCTTAGTTACTGCATTCTTTCTGCCAATTTCTTACGTTGTCTACGTTCGTGTTCAAGTCTTTCCTGTATTTCATCCATTCTCTTGAAAATATCAGCGATAGCTTCCACTTCATTTTGTGGACGTTCAGACTCAACTTGCTGTTTTCTTGCAGCAATGTCCTTTGCAAAAATCTTTCCAAATAAAAATCTTACAAAAGGTTGAATAAAGAATACCTGTGAAAAGAATGCAAATGGGAAGTTATGACATATGAGTTCAATCCAATTTGCAAGTAATGTGAAAACATTAAAGCCATTGTAATATGGATAGTATAAAAATGCTGCAATGAAGCTCATAGCTGGACACATGATTAAAACTGTGCATGATATGATTGCTGTTTCAAAAATCATAGGATGAATTTTACGTGGGTCAAACATTGAGCAAGCCATTTTAAATGAAAGTGGGCTGCCTAATAAGCACTCTAACGTATATGCGAAGCAGAATTCTACAATGACAACAGCCCAGATTGGAAGCATTCTACCAAACATATAAACACCGCCCTGAGTGTTTATGGCATCTAGAACACTACCTGTTCCATTCATCTCCATTAGTAGCTTTCCATTAACAACATACAGGCTATAAAATACGTAGCCATGCACTGTGATTATTACTGTTAGTAGAGCAAAAATCATTCTTTGAAATTGGTTTCTTGGCATAAAATTTTCTCCTTTTCTTTGCATAAAAAAACACATGTAGCTTGGTTTTTGAAATCTGGATATATACCTCATCTAAATAGATTACATATGTACCGTGATCAGATTTACGTGCCATGCACTACATGTGTCGTTTATGTATTTATTAAATTTCCTAGCAAATAATATCACAAGTTTAGAAAAAAATTCAAAGGGATTTTTACTCATCAAATGTACCTGCCATATACTCTCTACCCCAATCACATATTGAATCAATAACTGGTTTTAAACTTAGTCCTCGTTCTGTAAGAGAGTATTCAGTTTTTGGTGGAACAACAGGATATACTTCACGATGAACTAAGTCATCAGCTTCAAGTTCTCGTAATTGCTGAGCCAACATTTTAGCTGTTGCCTGTGGAATATATTTTTGGATTTGGTTATAACGAAGAACTCCGTCGTGTAATAGGTGATAAAGGATAATCATTTTATATTTGCCGCCGATTTGACTAAAAGTCGCTTCTACGGGGCAGTGAAAAGGCTTTTCCGAATTGGTTGATTTATTAGACATATAGACCTCCTATAGTTTCTAAAAAGTAAGTATATTACAAAAAAGTGCATTCTTCACAAAAATATATTCACATGCTATTTTTATCACGTAAACAAAAAATATGCAAGAAAAAGCAAATGCTTTAGGAGGTAAAGAATGCAAAAAGATATAGGTTCAGTAATGGGATTATATCCAACACCAGCAACTGTGGTCGGAGTAAAAGATGGTGACAAGGTAAACTTTCTAGTAATAGCTCATGTAGGTGTTGTTGATCACGGGCATTTACTTGTTAGTATTGATAAGGCTCATACACTAACTGATGCTATGATAAAAAATGTAAATGAACTTTCGGTTAGTCTTATCAACAAAGATATGCTAGTTAGAGCTGATTATTGTGGCATTGCAAAAGGTGCAACTACAGATAAGTCTACGGTATTTCAGCACCATTTTGAGGAACTTAAGAATGCACCAATCATTGATGAAGCACCAGTTTCAATGGCTTGTAGGGTAATTGATCAAATTGAAGTTGGCAACTTCACAAATTATATTTTGAAGCCAGAACATACTTATGTGCAGGAAGAGTGTTTGAATGAAAGAGGCAAGATTGATTATGAGAAAGCAAATCCAGTGCTATTCGAATTTCAAAGTGCTAAATATCTAAGTGTGGGAAAAGTAATTGGCAGATGCTGGGTAGAAGGAAAAAACTATGAGCAATAAAAATTACTTGACCTAGAGAGGAGTACAATTTTTTAAGGTGCATTCACAGTGTAGCTGCATTGGCACTAATAGTATGTGTGATTATTCATGTTAAGAATAGGAGAACATCATGAAAGAAATATTTGAAAGAGTAAGTATTAGAAAATATCAGGATAAGCAGGTAGAAAAGGAAAAAATCGAACAGATTTTGAAGGCAGCCATGGCAGCTCCTTCGGCTGGAAATCAGCAGCCTTGGGAGTTTTATGTGGTAACAGATAAAGAGAAAATCAAGGCACTTTCAGAATGCAGTCCATATTCTGGCTGTGCAAAGGATGCACCAGCTGTATTGGTTCCATGCTATCGCACTGAGGGGCTTATGTTTCCAGAGTTTGACACTATAGATTTAGCAATTGCAACAGAAAATGCATGGCTTGAGATTGATTCATTGGGACTTGGTGGAGTATGGCTTGCAGTTGCTCCAATCCCAGATAGAATGGAAAAGGCAGATGCAGTTCTTGGTATTGGTGATAAGCTTCATGCATATGCACTTCTTCCATTTGGTTATCCTGCAGAAACACGCACTCAACAGGATAGATATGATGAGTCTAGAATACATTGGGTCTAGTAAAAGAAACGCTATTTGTGTTCTAAAAAAATTTGAAAATTAAACACATACACATCACATAAGCGGGCTATTATTCGATTTGTCTTTCGGCAGCGAATGGTAGCTCGCTTTATAAAATACTCCAAATATGAAAATGTATCTCTCGTAATCTGCTTAATAGTAAAGCAGGAGAAATAAAT
>NZ_SVET01000016.1 GCF_015057245.1 Pseudobutyrivibrio ruminis | reverse complement strand
ATATCAAGTTTAAATTCTAAAATTAGAAAGCAAAGTTCTTATCTAAATGACATTGCCGCCGTCCTAGCGGCAGCTGCCAATTTATATCAAATATCTCTTTTCTTTTTTCTAAGTTCGCTCCAAAGCAAATAGTAATAAATACAAAGCTAGCTTAAGACAGATGATTACTCAGAGTAGTGTTTGTCCGTCTCCACCCATACCTTACCGATAGAATTGTAAAACTTTGTAAGAACACCTACTAATAAATATGGGCGACTACACATTTAGATAATCCAAAATCTGTGACGTACTCCCAGGTGGTAGCGGTGGTGTACGGTGTGCCGGGGGCCGGGGTAGGGTGGCCCTTAACGTGAGAGGCCGGGAGGGCATGGCGGCCTGAAAGAGTTGGTTGGCTGGAGGGCGTGACGGTGTTTTGACAAGTGTCTTGTCAGTAGACTATACATGTGGTATACTTGCTGTCAACTGAGATTGGCATGTAAAAGGAGAATTGTTATGTCTACTCTGGCAGAAGAGATTAAGGAGTTAAAGAAGGAAAAGAACGCTGTTATTTTGGCCCATTATTATGTTAATGATGATGTGCAGGAGATAGCGGATTATGTGGGGGACAGTTACTATTTGGCAAAGGTAGCTGTGGATTTGAAGGAGAGTACCATTGTTTTTGCAGGTGTTAAGTTTATGGGGGAATCGGCTAAGATTCTGAATCCTGAGAAGACGGTGCTGATGCCTGATGAGAAAGCGGATTGCCCTATGGCGCATATGGCAGAGGTGGAAAAGATTAATCAGGTAAGGGCTGAGTATGATGATGTGGCAGTTGTTTGCTATATCAATTCTACAGCGGAATTGAAGATGCATTCAGATGTGTGTGTTACTTCTTCAAATGCTATGAAGATCGTAAAGTCATTGCCTAATAAGAATATTTATTTTATTCCTGATGAGAATCTGGGAAGGTATATTGCTAGTAAGGTTCCGGAGAAGAATTTCATCTTTAACGACGGTTATTGCCATGTGCATAAGGCTGTTACTGTGGATTCAGTAAAGAGGGCGAAGGAGGCTCATCCGGATGCGGAGGTTCTGATTCATCCTGAGTGTACATTAGATGTATTGGAGTATGCGGACTATATTGGAAGCACTTCAGGAATAATTGATTATGCTACTGCATCTGATAAAAAAGAATTCATCATATCTACGGAGCTTGGGGTGCTTTATCAGCTCAAGAAGAATAATCCAGATAAGACATTTTATTCAGCAGGTTCTGTTCAGATTTGTCCAAACATGAAGAAGGTTACTTTGGAGAAGGTAAGAGATTGTTTGAGAGATAGAACTGGGGTTGTTGAAGTAAGTGATGAGAAGAGGGAAAAATCACTTATTCCACTTAAGAGAATGCTGGAGTTGGCAAAGTAGTTTGCGGGAAAGAGTATGAAGCATGGAAAAGAAATATGATGTAGTAATTGTAGGTACAGGTGTTGCAGGTTTGTTTTGTGCACTGAGCCTGCCACAGGATAAAAAAATATTATGTATCTCAAAGGATGCCTTGGATGGATGCGATAGCTTTTTGGCGCAGGGCGGCATATGTATGCTTAGAGATGAAGCAGACTATGAGGCATATTTTGAGGATACAATGAGAGCGGGTCATTATGAAAATCGTCGGGAGTCGGTTGAAATCATGATAAAGAGCTCTCAGAGTATAATCAATGATTTGGTTAACTATGGGGTAGAATTTGATAAAAAGGATGGTGAGTTCCTCTTTACAAAGGAGGGAGCTCACTCCAACAATCGTATTCTGTTTCATGCAGATATTACAGGACGCGAGATTACAAGTAAGCTTTTGGCGAGAGTACAGGAGCGAGATAATATCACATTGATGGCACACACAACTATGGTTGATTGGGTTTGTCATGAAAATGTATGCTATGGAATTGTTGTTGCAGATATGGATGGTAAAACAACAGCAATAGAAGCGGATGTAACAGTGCTGGCCTGCGGAGGCTTAGGCGGTGTTTATCCTCATTCAACAAACTTCAGGCATATCTCTGGGGATGCTTTGGCACTTGCTATGTATCACAATGTTAAGCTGGAGAACTGCGATTATGTACAGATTCATCCTACAACTTTGTTTACAAAGCAGGGTGGACGAAGCTTCTTGATTTCAGAGTCTGTTCGTGGAGAAGGAGCAGTCCTTAGAGATAAGAACGGTGAAAGATTTACAGATGAATTACAGCCAAGAGATGTGGTTAGTCATGCAATCTTTGACAAGATGAAGGAGCAGGGAACTGAGCATGTATGGCTGGATTTTTCACCAATTCCAAAGGATGAAATTTTAAATCATTTTCCAAATATCTACAATAAGTGCAAGGAGGCTGGATATGATCCTCTTACTGATTGGGTTCCAGTGGTGCCTGCACAGCACTATTTCATGGGCGGCATTTATGTAGATAAAGACAGCAAAACCACAATGGAGCAGCTGTACGCAGTTGGCGAAACCAGCTGTAATGGAGTACATGGAAGGAATCGTCTTGCTAGCAATTCATTGCTTGAAAGCCTTGTATTTGCAAAGCGTGCCGCACTGGATATTGCAGCAAGAAATGACTATAAATCAGCAGAGGATTTTGATAACCTTGTAAACATGGATGGTTATGAGGATCTTCCAAGCATTATGGAAAACTATCATGCAATGGTGGTTGGTGAAATCAAAAAAGAAGCAGACTTAAGAGCCGAAAAGGAGGCCATATAAATGAACAATATTACAATGAAGCTTAATGCTGATGAGCTTATTAAAATGGCGTTAAGAGAAGATATTTCAAGTGAAGATGTTACTACAAACTCTGTTATGCCTGGTCCACAGGCAGGCGAGGTGGAGCTTATCTGCAAGCAGGATGGTGTAATTTGTGGAATGGACGTATACGAGCGTGTATTCAAGTTGCTTGATGAAGATACAATTGTGGAAAAGTATGTAAAAGATGGAGATAAGGTCACAAAGGGACAGCTTATGGCAAAGGTAAAGGGAGACATTCGTGTGCTTCTTTCAGGAGAGCGCGTGGCTCTTAACTACCTTCAGCGTATGAGTGGAATTGCCACATATACAAATCAAGTTGTTAAGCTTTTAGAGGGCAGCAAGACCGTTCTTCTTGATACTAGAAAGACTACACCTAACATGCGTATTTTTGAGAAATATGCAGTAAAGTGTGGCGGTGGACAAAACCACAGATACAATCTTTCTGATGGTATTCTTTTAAAGGACAATCACATAGGAGCAGCAGGCTCTATTACAAAGGCTGTTCAGATGGCAAAGGAGTATGCTCCATTTGTTAGAAAGATTGAAATCGAAACAGAAACTCTTGAGCAGGTTAAGGAAGCAGTGGAAGCAGGTGCTGATATTATCATGCTTGATAATATGGACGTGGCAACTATGAAAGAAGCAGTTGCAATAATTAATGGTCGCGCTAAAACAGAATGCTCAGGAAACGTGACAAAAGAGAACATAAAAAATATAATAGACAGCGGAGTTGATTATGTTTCAAGTGGAGCATTAACTCATTCAGCTCCAATTCTTGATATTTCAATGAAAAACTTACATGCAGTTTAATCTGCATAAAGGGAGGAACTATGGACGGACAGGCAAGAAGAAAAAGACTTATAGAGATAATTCGAAAATCGGATAAGCCTGTATCGGGCACAGCACTGGCAAATGAACTTGATGTTAGTCGCCAGGTTGTGGTTACAGATATTGCATTAATTAGAGCTAATGGCATAGAAATTACTTCAACAAACAGAGGATATGTATTAGCATCTGAGAATAAATGCAAAAGAATAATAAAGAGTCATCACAATGATGATCAGATATTAGATGAGCTTTTTGCAATAGTTGATAATGGTGGTTGTGCAGAGAATATCATTATTAACCATCGCTTTTATAATCGCCTCGAGGCGCCACTTAATGTTAGCTCAAGACGTCAGGCAAAGGAATTTATGGAGGCGATAGCTTCAGGAAAATCAAAATCCCTAAGCTCTGCTACAAGTGGATATCATTATCATATCATTAGTGCAGATAATGAGGAGACACTTGATATTATTGAGCAGGAGCTTAAGGATTTGGGCTTCTGGTTACCTCTTGATGATTGGATTTTGCAGTAATACTAATCTAAATGGAATTTGACTTGATTTCGGCCATTTTCCTTGGCTTCATATACTGCGTCATCCGCTCTTTTTACAAATGATGCAAGGGTGTCATTTGGTTTTGCCAATGTGACACCTAAGCTTATTGTTATATGTTTTACAGTCACAAAGCATATATCGTCGATTTTCTTTCGTATAGATTCGGCAAATTCTACTGCAGTCTTTTCATCCGCATCCGGGATAATATAAACAAATTCTTCACCACCCCATCTGCCAAATATATGGCCTTCTTTCAGACTTTCCTTGATAACATTTACAACTGATAAAAGAACTGAATCACCAACATCATGGCCATAGGTATCATTTACATGTTTGAAATGGTCAATATCGATAAAGAACAGGCCATAGGACATGCCTTGATTTGTGAGTTCCAGCGCCTCTTCTATTTTTCTTTCTAATTCCCAACGGTTATAGATTTTAGTAAGTTGATCCGTATAGGCTACCTTGCCAAGTTCCTTGTTTAGGTTGTCCAATTCCTTAGAAGTGCTTTCCAGGAAAGTTAAGATACGTTCTAAAAATGGGATTTCTTGATCAACATTCGTATCCTGAGAGGCAGATTCTTCCACAATATACTCTCTACATGGAATTATACAGTCTGTAGAATTGTCAGACTCTTTGAAGCCTACTGCAACTAAAGCACTATTTAAGTCTCCACCAAATCCATCATCAGTATAGAATAGCTCAGCATAGCCGGTAGTTACTGATAATTCAGGATAATAGTGGTAGTACTGATTGATTTCTTCTAAATATTTATCCTTCAAAAACTTTACTCGATTGCCACATTCAAAGATGAAAAGCGCTTCTGGTTCAAAATTGTGTACATCATTTACGGATTGAGCAGTGAGAGCAAAGAGATTATCAGGATTTGCATAAGATAATCTAAAATGGTCTCCTTTTTGCACATCTGACGTGAAGGAAATGCTGCCATCTTGCAAATATCCAGAAGGAACTCTTGCAATTTTGAAATTATTTCGCTCGATTATCAATGGAAATTCGCAAACATTCTGAACAAAGTGATTATTGGGCGAAACTTTCAAATATTTAGAAAATATATCGACCGCAGGCTTTTTATCAACTTCAACGACAGTGCTATTACCGGATGTTTTGGTGATAGCCATTTCCAAACCGATGGGTTGCCAACCAAGATTGTTATCCATATATATTTTTAATGAAGTACTTACAAAGGCAACAACAATAAATCCGGTAGAGTATACACCTTTGCCATATATATGAGCAGGATTTAACACTCGAATGTTTCTTCCAGCCTTCGCTCCGAATGTAGGTATATGGTGATGGTTAAACTCATGGACAAAACTGTTTATTGAAATACTGTTTGCATAATAAAGTATTTGAAGACATTTTACATTCTCTAATTCTTCTAATGCTTTGCTCATAAAGCGGCCAGCCACGAAAGCGGTTGTGTTTTCCATATCGAATTCAAATTGAACAAGCTGTGTTTCTTTAAAATATGTAACAGATAGCTGCAATGGAAAATTGCTTATATCGTATTCTTCTGTGGCAATATTGGCTGCAGTCATACCAGTAAGACATGCCTTAGGACATTGGCTTATAATTATATTAATTATGGCCTGCTCATCCACGTCAGTCTTTGAGTTATATAATTGCATCAAAATACCAGAAGCAGAATTGTATGCTTCCGAATTTGAGATTGTATTTAATATATCATCGAGCTCATCTATGCTTTGAAAATAATAGGTTTTTTGAAACATATGACCTCCAAATTAATAGTTCAAAATTATATTTTGTAATCATAATACCATTATGTTGTGATTATTTTAAGACTAACCTATTACTTTGATAGTCGAATAGAATGGTTTTAATGAAAACAAGGATAAGATATAATAAAAGGCAAGAAATATATGACTTATAGAAGGGAAGAATAATGTCAGCAATTACTAATGATTGGCTTGAGCCTCTTACTCCAGAGTTTAAAAAGCCATATTATAAAGATTTATATGAAACAGTGAAGAAGGAATATCACGAGCATCCTGTGTATCCACCGGCAGATGATATTTTTAACGCTTTTGATTTCACGCCATTATCAGAAGTAAAGGTAGTTATTATTGGTCAGGATCCATATCACGAGCCTGGTCAAGCCCATGGACTTTGCTTTTCGGTTAAGCCTGGAGTAAAAACACCACCTTCACTTGTGAATATATATAAAGAGTTGAACGATGATTTGGGATGCTATATTCCAAACAATGGATATTTGGAAAAATGGGCACGCCAGGGTGTTCTTATGCTTAACAATGTACTTACAGTTCGTGCACATCAGGCTGCAAGCCATGCAGGTATCGGCTGGGAAAAATTCACCGATGCGGTAATTGATATTTTAAATCAGCAGGACCGTCCAATAGTATTTTTACTATGGGGCTCACCAGCTGCCAAAAAATGCGCAAAGCTAAATAATCCGAATCATTTAATACTTAAAGCGCCACACCCATCACCTCTTTCTGCATACAGAGGTTTCTTCGGTTGTAAGCACTTTTCAAAGACTAACGAATTTTTGAAATCTAAGGGATTAAGCACCATTGATTGGCAAATTGAGAATATATAGTTGATAGATGTGATGTTTTCACAGTTTTTTCACGAATTATTCTTGGGTCCGGTATTGTACAATTTTATTTATTCCTTTATATTTAATTTAGGGTATTTTCGGTGAAAATACACACTTTATAAGGAATAATGGGGACGTTGTTTTGAACAAACTAAGGGTATTTCAGAAAAAGTATTTTAGTCCAGACCTACCTATAGATTTGGTGTTATTCAATATCATTACTATTGTTGGATTGATTGGTGGAATTATCACTATTCCATTCAACATTATTAATGGTATGTCAGGAATTTTGACTGCAGTTATTTTCGTTTCTGTGATAATAGATGCAGTCTGTATATATATGGCCAACTATATGAATAGGCTGAAAAACAGCACTATCGCAGTATGTTTTGTGGTGGGAATAGCTCTGTTCCCAGTTATGTTCTTTGTTACCGGAGGAATCAACAGCGGTATGGTTTGCTGGTTCTCCATGGGACTTATTTTTATATTCATGCTTTTAGACGGCATGGATTTCTTATTTATGTTATTAACTGATGTGGCAATCATTATTGGTTGCTACGTCATTTCTTATTATCATCCAGAATATGTAGTGAGCTTACAGACAAAGCGAAGCGTATTTTTTGACGTGGTGCAATCAATGATGATTAGTGCCTTCGCCATCGGCTCAATTATTAAATTCCAGAGATCAATTTATGAAAAATTATATAGACAAGCTGCTATCAATAACGATGATTTGCTAGAAAAGACACTGCAGGCTAAAAAGGCCGAGAAGCAGGCACAGACAGCGACAGAAGCAAAGAGTAATTTCCTTGCAAATATGTCTCATGAAATCAGAACTCCAATCAATACCATCATGGGTATGGACGAGATGATTTTGAGAGAAACCTCAGAAAAGGTCGTTGAAGAATATGCTTTGGATATCAAGACGGCTTCACAAAACCTGCTTTCATTAATAAATGATATTTTGGATATCACCAAAATCGAGTCAGGTAAGATGGGCATCGTTAAAGGTGAATATGATTTCATGAGCCTTATGCATGATGTTTTAAATAATATCGTGCTAAGGGCAAAGGAAAAGAATCTGGAATTAAAGCTTAACATTGCAAGCAATATCCCTTGCAATATGTTAGGTGATGATATTCGAATCAAGCAGGTGCTTACAAACATCATCACAAATGCAGTAAAGTATACCCAGGAAGGCTACATTGAAATAACCACCACCTGTAAAAAGAGCTTTGGCGAATATGTTGAGCTTACCTTTTCTGTAAAAGATACAGGTATAGGAATAAAGCCAGAGGATATCAAAAGGATGTTTGAATCCTTTGAGCGATTGGAAGTAAATCGAAACAGAAATATCGAAGGTGCTGGCCTTGGAATGACCATTACTCAAAATCTTCTTAAGATGATGGGTAGCACATTAAATGTAGATAGTACCTACGGCGAGGGCTCTACTTTCTCATTTACCATTAGCCAAGAGGTAGTAAATCCCGAGCCAATTGGTGATTTTGAGCAGAAGTTAAAGCAGCTTACTTCAAATTACGAGTACAGCACAAGTTTTGAAGCACCAAATGCTACTTTCCTAGTTGTAGATGATAATGCTATGAACCGTAAGGTGTTCGTTGCATTGCTTAGAGATTCCAAGGTAAAAGTTGTTGAAGCTGAAAATGGATATGATTGTTTGCAGCTTATCAAGAATCAGCATTTTGATATGATTTTCTTGGATCATATGATGCCGGGTATGGATGGCGTCGAAACCTTCAAAGCTATGGCAAGGCTTGAAGGTAATAAGTGCTTGGGCACACCAGTAATAGCACTTACTGCAAATGCTATTGCAGGAGCAAAAGAAAGATATTTAACACTTGGTTTCCATGGCTTCCTTTCAAAGCCGGTAGTGCCTGCACAGCTTGAAAAAACAATCCGTGATTTTCTTCCAGAGTCGTTGCTGGAGTATCATGAGCCTGATGCAAAAGATGAAGCAAGAATGAATCGTGTTAAGAAAATTGAGCTTCCTGATATTGAAGGAATTGATTGGGATTATGCATTGTTGCATTTCCCTGATACAAACATGGTATTTCAGACGGCGGTGGATTTTTATGATTCGATAATGTTTGAAAGGGATGAGATACTTAGGTATTATAAAGATATAGACAGTGGAAACACTCTTGAAGATTATCGTATAAAAGTTCACGCAGTTAAAAGCATGGCCAATACAATTGGCGCTACAGCCTTAGGCGGACTTGCAAAGACTTGTGAGTTTGCAGCGAAGGACAATAATATCGATAGAATTAAAGCTATTACACCAATTCTTATTGAAGAGTTGGAAATAATGCATGACAGGCTGAAGGTGCTTTCATCGGATGTTGAAAAGCCAAAGCTGGAGGATATTGATGAACTGTTTGCTTTGCTTGAAATGTTGAAGATGTCTATTATGACACATGACTCAGAGCAGGCTGACAATATTATGAAACAGATTATGTCATATTCTTATGACGATGATAAACAAGTTAAACTAGAGCAATTAAATCTTCGTATTATGAATTTGGAAGAAGATGAGGCACTTGCAGATATTGAAGAGCTACAAAGCTAGTTAAGGAGAATACAAAATGCGTAAAATACTTATAGTGGGAGATTTCAGTAACGAATCTCCATCAGATGTAAATTCATTCCTTGCACAACATTTCCATACACAGTTATGTACTAGTAGTGCAAAAATAGTTAAGAGCATGTTGAAGTTGTACGCTCCTGATTTAGTTTTGATGGACATTGATGACTTCGAGATGCATCAGGAAGATATTTTTGAAGCGATTCGAGAATACAATGAACAGCTTCCTGTCATAACATTTGGACGAGAGCTTAAGAAACAAATGTTTATTTCATACTATTATTCAGGACAGTGCAAGCATATTCCGCAGCCAGGACGTGAAGAGATTATAAAGGAAATCTGCAAGGCTTTTAGTATGAATGCAGATGCTATTCTGAATGCTGTAGTAGAAACGGAGAAGCGTCACATCATTGTGGTAGATGACAACCCAGTACTTCTTAGAAATATGAGAAATATGCTTCAGGATAAGTATCGAGTTACTCTTGCAACATCTGCTGCTCAGTGTATGAAAGCTATGGGACAGGATAGACCGGATTTAATCATTCTTGACTATGAAATGCCAGTTGTAGATGGTAAGCAGACTCTTGAAATGATTAGAGCAGAGGATGATTACAAAAATGTTCCAGTAATTTTCCTTACAGGAATTGCAGATAAGGAGCATGTAGATGCTGTACTTGATCTGAAGCCAGCAGGCTATTTTGTAAAGCCTCCAATGCAAACAAAGATTATAAATGCGATAGAAAATATTTTCTTAAAGCAAGCAGAATCATAAAGCAAGCGCCCTTCGGGGCGCTTTTTTATGCACAAAATGTTCACTTGATGACGTTGAATTTTCAACATTTGTACACAAATATAGATTAAAATATAGACAATTATCCGACAATACGGAGGGGATAATATGAGTTTTAAGAAAATCGGAACCAAGATGCTGGTAATGATTTTGCCAATACTTGTTATTGCTCAGATAGTATTGACTATTATGTCTGCAACATCAAGTGATGCTCTTGTAGATACAAAAACACAAGAGTCAATGAGTGCAGAATTACGTGCAAATATTTCTGAGGTAAGTGGATATTTACAGGATGTTGAAACTCTGGCAGATTCAATCGCTATCAGTGTTGCTTCATCATATACATTCACAGCATGGGATGCATATGAGAAGATGCTTCAGGATATGATTGCAACAAACGATATCGTGTTAGGATCCGGATTGTGGTTCGAACCATATGCCTACGACCCAGAGCAGCAATACTATGGTCCATACGTATATAAGGATGGTGACAAATCAGTTACTACATGGGAATATAGTAATTCCGCATATGATTATTTCGCTCAGGAATACTATACAAATGCAATGGCAAGCGATGGCCCAGTTATAACAGATCCTTATTATGATCCAACATCAGGAACAGTAATGTCCTCATGTTCTACCCCTATTGTTGTAAATGGCACAAAGATTGGTTGTGTTACAGTAGATATTGAACTATCTGCAATCACTGAAATTATCAGTAATGTAACAGTAGGAAAAACAGGTGTAGGTATCCTTACAGCTGCAGATGGTCTTCTTATTGCAGGATATGACGATGAAAAAGTTCAATCAGGATCATATTTAACAGAAGATGAAAATGCATCAGTTGTTTCCATGATGAGTACAGTGCTTGCTGAAGATGAAGGAACATCTGGCTATACTGCAGGAAAGACTGATTACAAAGTATACTTTGATACTATTGATTTGACAGGATGGAAGCTTATGGTTTCCATTGATGCATATGAATTAAAGCAGCCAATATACCTGTTAATCAATCGTTTAATAATCGTATGTATTGTGGCATTGGTAGTAGCAATAGTAATTATTGTTATAGGTATCGGTGGCGTAGCAAAGACAATCAGAAAGGTTCAAAACTTTGCTACAGAGCTTGCGGAGGGTGATTTTACAATTGAGAAGCTTTCTGTAAAAGGTAAGGATGAGCTTGCTGTAATGTCAACGTCATTGAATGATATGTACGGAAATAACAAGGGTGTTATTCAAAGCATTTCAGATTATTCAGTGGATATTAACGAGGCAAGTAATAATCTTAAATCTTCTGCAAATGAGCTGAAGATTGAGTTCGATAAGATTGTAGATATTATGACAGCAGTAAATGAGGATATGATGAATTCCTCAGCTGCAACACAGCAGCTTTCAGCATCTGTTGAGCAGGTTGCAATGTCTACAGACAGCTTAAATGATGAGACAAAGGGCAGCTTGGATCTTGCTATTGATATTCAGAAGAGAGCTACAGAAATCGGTAAGAACAGCCAGGATGCATTCGATAAATCTCAAACCTTGCAGTCTAGCTTCGAGACTAAGCTGGAGGACAGTATTGCACAGTCTAAGGTTGTTGAAAACATTGGTGAGATGGCAAGTGTAATTGCAGACATTGCAGATCAGATTATATTGCTTTCTCTTAATGCATCAATCGAGGCAGCACGTGCAGGCGAGCAAGGAAAAGGCTTCGCAGTTGTTGCAACTGAAATTGGAAAGCTTGCAGGTCAGACAACAGATTCTGTAGAAAAGATTCAGGAGACTATTTCTGGTATACAGGATGCCTTTGAAGGCCTTGCTACTAACGCTAAATCCCTTCTTGACTATGTTTCAAATACAGTAACACCTGATTATAAAAACTTTGTAGGTGTTGCTGAAAGATACGGTCAGGATGCAGAATCAATTAAAGAAACATCTGAAAAGCTGTCGAACATGACAGAGTCAATTCAGGAGATTATGAACGAAGTAAAATCTGCAATTCAAAATATTGCAGAGGCTACTCAGAATACAGCTGCAAACAGTGGCGAAGTAATGGATTCTGTTTCCGAACTATCTGAGACAGTAACTGAGATTAACGGAATGTCAGATAAGCAGAATGGCATTGCACAGGATTTAACAAGAGTTGTAAGCCAGTTCAGATTAGATACAGAGACTGCGGAATAATCCGAATAATACAAAATTTTGATAAGGGGTGGGGCCATTTATGTAATCATAGGTGACCTCACTTTTTTATGCATATTTTAAAAATAATAGTCTAGACAGATATTTTTAATTATGGAATAATCGAATTAATTACGACGAGGTCTAGATATTATGAGTAAGAAAGTTATATTTTTTGATATTGATGGTACACTCATCAATTTTGGCGGGGAATTTCCAGAATCCGCCAAAGAAGCTTTAAGATTGGCTAAGGCAAATGGCCACAAGATTATTTTATGTACTGGCAGAAGCATCTGCCAAATTGAAGAAAGACTATTAGAATTCGGATTCGACGGATTCGTATCTGCAGCTGGAGCGAATGTTACATACGATGGAAAAGAAATTTTTGCAAACCATATGACGGAGGCCCAGCTATCTAAACTTCTTGATTTTATGAAATCTCAAGAAATGATTTACATGCTTCAATGCACCGACAAGGTGGTTGGTACATCTGAGTGCTTTGAGGCGATGCATGAGAATTTTAAGGAACGTCTAAAGGACAGAGTTCCAGAGAATATTTCCAAAATTTTTGAGCATGAATATGTTGATGACAATTTAATAAATAATGCAGGAAAGTATAAAAACGCTGAAAAAATATGCTATTACAAAGCTGGATTGTCGCTTGGGCAGATAAAAGAGATGCTTGGGGAAGATTACTACATTACTGCCATGAGTTTTAAAAATGAGAACGAGTCCTCTGGTGAAATAGCAGTTGGTGGAATCACAAAGGCTGTGGGAATGGAAAAGCTTGTTGAATACTTAGGTATCACAAGAGAAGACATAGTTGCATTTGGTGATGGGCCAAACGATTTTGAAATGATTGAATATGCTGGCATTGGGGTTGCCATGGGAAATGCTTCAGATGATTTAAAGGCGATAGCGGATTTCGTTACAACAAATATCACTGAAGACGGAATATATAATGGGATGAAGGAATTGAATTTAATCTAGGTGGGGTATGAAGAAAAATCGCGACATTGTCTATGAATATCTTTGGAAAGAAACCATAGCTACAGGAAAAACAAATTGGAAAACTGATGAGGTTGCAGAAGCTTTAAATATGCAACGAACAAACGTAAGCACACTATTAAATGAGCTTACAACGGAAGGTTTGCTGATAAAGTCAAAAACGAGGCCAGTTTTATACAAGGTGGCATCACGTACACCGGATACTGTTGAAAGAAAGCCTTTTGAAGAGCTGGTGGGCTTTGATGGCAGCCTGAAAAAGGCGGTTGATGATGTAAAAAAGGCTTTGATGTATCCAGCTGACTCATTGAATATTCAGGTGGTTACTGATGCAGGCAGTGGCTCAACTGCATTTTGCAATGATATTTATTACTACGGTTTGATGATGGGAAAGTTTGGCAAGAACAGTCCATTTATTTATGTTAATTGTAGACATTTCAATAAAAATCGTAGTGCATTAAATGATGTGATTTTTGGTGATGAAAGTGGAATAGAAAAATCAGCATTCTATCAAGCGATGGGTGGAGTGCTGTTTATCGACCATATGGAGCTTTTAGAACCGGAACAATATAGCCGAATATCAGGGTTCCTTGAAACAGGAAAAATCGATAGTGCGGTTGACAAAAGAACAGAATATATAAAGAATCTTGTATTTGTATTTACCATGACATCCTGGGATGAGGAACAGGTTGACTGGAGAAATACTGTTTCTATACCATTACCACGGCTTAATGACAGACCAATGACGGAGATTTTTAAGCTTATTAAAAACTTCTTTGAAAAGGAAGCTGAAAACTCAGGATGCCAGATTAAGGTAGACGCGGATGCCATGAGAATATTGATGAATGTGGAATACCCTCATGGAATAAAAACGATGGTAAATGGAATAAAAAGTGCCTGCGCTAATGCATACATAAAGCTTTTGGACGAAGAAGGCAAGACCATGTATGTAACAGGACAGGATTTACCAGAAGATGTCCAAGCTAATTTCAGACCAATAGGAGCCATTGGTGCTCAAATCGATAGTATTATTGGTACTGCAAACTATTTTTCTTTTGGAGATAAGTCCAGTGATGAAGGTGAAATAGAGGCCACTGAAGTTTACGGTCAGTTAAAGAATCAGTATCAGGGAATGATAGACAAGGGAATATCAGCGGATGCAATCAAAAAGGTTATTGGTTCATATCTGGATAACATATGCTTTGATATGCCTAAAAATCTGATTTCAGGCTCAAACATAAATATAGGCCAGCTGGCTCAGATTGTTGATACAAATGTAATAAACTATGTCAGTCTATTTGCTGAAAGATACAAGCATGACTATGGAAAAGAGCTGTCTGATAGCATGTTTTGCGGTCTTTGCTTGCATATTAATAGCATTCTGAAAAAGGATAAAATCAGTCCAAAGAGAATTGATGATGATCAGGTAAGAGCTATCATTACGCATTATCCTAAAGAGTATGCAACTATGCTTGATTTCACACATGTTTTGTATGAGCGCTTTTCTCTAAAGTTTTCGATTGAGGAAGTTGCTATACTTACCATGTATTTGATAGATACCAAGGAAGCAGATGATAGTCCTGTTTTGCTATATGCTATGCATGGAAAAGGCGTGGCTTCTGGCTTGGCGGAGGTTGCCAATACAACTACAAAGGAAAATAATGCATTTGCCCTGGAACTTGATGTCAATGAAGATGCATCTGCAACTAACCTAGCTTTGGAACAGAGGATTAAAGAAGTGAATCAAGGTGGTGGAGTGGTTGTAATATACGACTCGTCTTCCATGGAGGTAATGTTAGATAGCATAGCAGAGCGTTGTAATATAAAAATACGTGGTATGAATATACCGATTACAACCATCGGAGTGGTGGCCTCACGAAATTGCAAAAAAGAAAATGATATTGATAAGGCATATCATGGAATCAGAAAATCCATGAATCATATGTACTACGAATATAAACGTCCAATGGCAATTGTAACCTTATGTCATACATCTGAAGGTGGGGCTGAGCAGCTAAAGAATTACATCAGCAGATATTCAAAGCTGGAAATGCCGATATTTGCCCTTTCAATGGGAAATAAAGATAAGCTTATAAAAGAGGTTATCGAGATTAAGAAAAGCTACAGAATACATGCCTTTGTAGGTACATTTGATCCTGAAATTTTTGGTATTCCATTTATATCTATTGCAGATGTGTTCGAGTGCAGCAAGGAAGATTTGGACCATGTGTTGATGTTTGAAACAGTTCAAAGAAAATATATGGGCTATGAAAAAGTAATTGATAATTATGGCAGAGAAGCAAAATATCTTACTGCTGAAAAGCTTCGTAAATACGTACCGGATACAGTTGAAAAGTTGGCCGTGGCTTATGATTTGGATGCTGATGAGCGAGTAGGATTGTGTGCTCACATTGTCTATATGCTGGATGTCCTTAGCTCGCCAAACTATAAAATCAAGGGAATAAACAATTCAAAGTATTTTGCAGATAACCCTACCGACTATAAGGTAATATCTAATTATCTAAAAGCACTGGAAAAGAACTTTCATGTGATAATTAGCGATGAAGAGGTTGCAACCTTAATGCGCATACTGAAAAAAGAAAGATAAACCTAAAAAAGAGTGGAACCATTCACTGGTTACCACTCTTTTTCAGTGCGAAAAATTAGTTTGCTCTAGCTTTCAATACGGCTCTTTCAACATCGTAAAGAGAGTTAGACATGCGAGAGAGATATAAGGCTTCGCCGAGCTTTGCAAAGAACCCTTTGCTTTCGGCTTGGAAATTGTTTAAATTAACTTGCTCATAATCTACAAGGATATTATCGTCTTTCGGAGTAATCAGATAACTCATCCTATATGAATCAGTCAATGAAGAAGCAGTCGCTTCGTAAAATTCCCCTTTTTTGTACTTGTTGATAAGTAATTCGACCTTATTGATATCGGTATCACGATTCTGAATAATGCGAAAACCTTCCTGAATATCTGAATTGGTATAGGCCTCCTGCTCCTCATCCAAATTATCGTTAGCGATTTTCAGTAGCTGGTTTTCCAGGTAGTCAAAGAACTCATCTGTTGTAATAGTAAGTGTTCTTGATATCTTCATAGGGGCATATTAGCACAGTAATTTTATACAAACAAGGTCACTAAAATCCGGATTTTTTAGACAGAATTTATACAAAAGCATGATAAGACTAGGAGGATTTATACACAAAGAAAATACGGCAAAAAAACTATACACAAACAAATGTGTAGAGTTTGTGTATAAAAATTTAACTGTGTCTAAATTGTGAAATTATACACTATGAAAAGAAATATTGTGCAATATTCACTAAATAAATATAACGAAAATATTGATATATTGACACTATTGCACAATGAATGTAAAGTAGTAACATAACAACTAGCAAGGAGGGTTTTAGCTATGGCAGAGGTTCAAGAGCCTATCGATGGCGAGATGATTGCGATGGGGATAATTGCCAGTGCAGGTGATGCTCGTTCATATGCTTTCGCAGCACTCGAGGAAGCAAAGAAAGGGAATTACGAGGAAGCAGATAAGCTGTTAGAAAAATGCAAGGAAGCTGGTGTTGGGGCACACCAGAGTCAGATGGATTTACTTACAGCTCAGGCAAATGGCAATGCTCCTGAAATGGATGTGCTTTTAGTACATGCTCAGGATCATTTCATGACAAGCATGTTAGCAGAAGAGTTAATCAGGGAAATTATCCAGCTCTATAAAAGACTGGACGAAAAATAAAAACTAAAGGGTTAAAGAAAAGGAGAGGTAAAACTATGAAAATCTTATTAGTATGCGCAGGCGGAATGTCAACAGGTCTTCTTATGAAGAAGATGAAAGAGTATTGGGAGCAGCAAGGAGAGGAACTTACAATCGACGCTGTTGGTTTGGCTGAATATAAGGATGTATTCCAGGATTACGAATGCGTTCTTGTAGGACCACAGGTTAGATATAAGTTAGAGGATATCAAGAAAGATACAGGTCTTCCAGCAGACGTTGTAAATTCACTTGATTATGCTGTTGCTAACTGTCCAAATATTATGAAGCAAGTAAAGGGGATGCTGGCTTCTTAATATAAAACTATTTACATATCTAGAAGGAGAAAAATTTTATGGAAGGTATTTTTAACTCAAAGGGCATGATTGCCTTGCAGGAATTTGGGCAGAAATTGGGACAGAACAAATTCCTTAGCTCTTTACAGGCAGCAATGATGGGTTCAATGTCACTCATCATGACTGGTTCGGTATTTCAGATTATATGTGCAGTATTGTCGATGCTTGGGGTATCATCAGATTCAACAATCTACACAATACTCTATCAGCCATATAATTTTACAATGGGTTTGGTAGCTCTTTGGATTACAGGTATGATCGCATTCAATTACGCAAAGACAAGAGGAGTTAAATCTCCACTTCTTTCAACAATTGAAGCATCAGCAGTATTTGCAATGGTAGCTTGCTTTGATCTTACACAGGGCTCTTCAATTGCAAATCTTTCAGTTACATATCTTGGTTCACAGGGAATGTTCCTTGGATTCGTAGTTGCATTCTGCTGTGTAAATGTTGATTACTTCTGCCAGAAGAATCACGTACAGATCAAGATGCCAGATGTTTGCCCACCATCACTTGTAAACGCTATGGCAGCAATCATTCCATCATTCTTCAATGCAACAATTTGGCTTGGTATTTCAGCAATTGTTATCTCTGCAACAGGCGGAGCATACAACCTTGCATCAGGATTTATGGCTGTTCTTTCAGCTCCTCTTGCAGCACTTACATCAACAGCAGGTATCTTTGTACTTTGTGCATTTGCTTGTTTTATGTGGTGCTTCGGTATTCACGGAACAATGCTTATGATTTCAGTTCTTATGGCTCCAATCATTATGGCAACTTCTGAGAATGCAGCAGCTTATGAGGCAGTAATTGCAGCAGGAGGAACAGTAGCAGAGGCACAGGCAGCTCTTACATTCTATCCAGTTGCACTCTTTGCTTGCATCGCAATTTGTGGTGGTACTGGTAACACTCTTCCACTTTGCTTGTTCGGACTTAAAGCAAAGTCAGAGCAGATTCGTGCCGTATCAAAGGTTGGTGTTGTTCCTGGATGGTTCGGAATTAACGAGCCTGTAACATTTGGTATGCCAGTAATGTACAATCCAATCCTTTGCATTCCATACATCTTAAACTGCTTAGTAATCATGGTGCTTACATACTTTGCATACAAGTTTGGATTCTTAAGACCAGCACATGTATACATCGGTGCATTGATGCCTATGGGCTTTGCACAGTTCCTTGGAACATTCCGTTGGCAGAATGCTCTTTGGGATTATCTTATGATTATCCCAGCAGGCCTTGTTTGGTATCCATTCTTCAAGGTATATGACAATCAGCTTGCAGCTAAGGAAGCAGAAGCTAAGGCAGCAGAGAATCAGTAAAGCTATTGAACTGCCGTTGAATTAAATATCAATGGCAGTTCTCTTTTTTAGGAGGAGACATGAGTAAATTTCCAAAAGATTTTTTATGGGGAGGCGCTACAGCAGCCAATCAGTATGAAGGAGGCTACCTTGAGGGGGGCAAGGGCCTTAATACTTCTGATGTTATGACAGCCGGAAGTCACACAGTTCCACGTAGAATTACATGGAAAAATGAAAAGACAGGTGAGACAGGTTACACAGGAATGGGTTTTGGAAGTGATATGACATTTCCTGAGGGAGCTGTCCCAGCAGTGCTTGATAATACATATTATCCTAGTCATGTTGCGACAGATTTCTACCATCATTTTAAGGAAGATATTGCATATATGGGGGAGATGGGATTTAAAACATTTCGTCTTTCTATGAACTGGGCTAGAATCTTTCCAAATGGGGACGACGACAAGGCAAATGAAGAAGGACTCAAGTTTTATGATGAGGTTTTCGCTGAGTGTAAAAAATATGGTATCGAGCCACTAGTTACTCTTTCACATTATGAAACTCCACTTCAGCTTCTTATCAACTACGGGGGCTGGAAAAATAGAAAGCTTATAGGCTTTTTTGAAAAATACGCAAGAACAGTATTTGAAAGATATAAAGGTAAAGTTAAGTATTACCTTACATTTAATGAAATTAATATTATGGACATGGCTCCATACATGGGCGGCGGAATGATGGATAATTCTGACCAGGCAAAAGCCCAGGGTGCACACAATCAATTTGTTGCCAGTGCTCTTGCTGTAAAAGCAGCTCATGAAATTGATCCAGAAATTAAAGTGGGACAGATGCTTGCATATGCACCACTTTATCCATACACATGTGATCCGGCTGATCAGATTCTTCAGCTTGAAATGTCACAGCACACATTATTCTATTCTGATGTACAGACTGGAGGATTTTATCCAGAGTACAGACTGAAGGAATATGAAAGGAAAGGAATAGTATTAGATGACACTCCAGAGGATTATGAGTTAATCAAAAATTATTCATCAGATTTCCTTAGCTTCTCATGCTATGGTGGACACACACTCACAACTCATAAAGATGTGGAAGGCTCAGGAGGCAACTTCTTTATGGGAGTTAAGAATCCATACATGGAGAC
This sequence comes from Pseudobutyrivibrio ruminis, assembly GCF_015057245.1. GTDB lineage: Bacteria > Bacillota > Clostridia > Lachnospirales > Lachnospiraceae > Pseudobutyrivibrio > Pseudobutyrivibrio ruminis_E. Next base: position 38,724 of record NZ_SVET01000016.1, on the reverse strand, counting down.
AAATGCATGGGGATGGGCTACTGATCCAGCATGCCTAAGACTTGCATGCAACACACTTTATTATCGCTATCGCAAACCAATCTGGATTGTAGAAAATGGAATAGGTTGGAGCGATGTAAAGGAAGCTGATGGAAGCGTTCACGATGATTATCGTATAGATTATTTGAGAAAGAACATTAAATCTATGTCAGACGCAATCAATCTTGACGGTGTAGATTTGATGGGCTACACGATGTGGGGATGCATTGATTTAGTATCTGCAGGTACAGGTGAAATGAAAAAGCGTTACGGTTTTGTATATGTAGATATGGATGATGAAGGAAATGGTACGCTAGAACGTTCTAAGAAGGACAGCTTTGAGTGGTACAAAAAAGTAATTGCCTCAGATGGCGAAGATTTAGATTAAAGGGGAAAGAGAAAATGGTAAGTTTCAATTATACAATCACAGATGAAGTAGGAATTCATGCAAGACCAGCTAGCCTTTTGGTTACAGAGGCAAAGAGCCATGCAGATAAAATCACAATAGTTAAAGGCGAAAAGAGCGCCGACGCAAAGAAGCTAATGGGATTATTGTCACTTGGTGCAAAGCAAGGGGAGGAAGTTACTGTACAGGTTGAGGGAGAGACAGAGGCTGACACTCTGGTTAAGCTTGAAGAATATTTCAAAAACAATTTGTAGGAAGAAATGATTATGAAAAAACTTACTGGAAAGAAAGTCTTTAATGGTGTTGCCATTGGAAAGATATATTTTTACGCAAAAAAAGAAAATATAGTAACAAGAACAAAAATCACAGATACAGATGCAGAGTGGCAAAGATATTTGGATGCAAGGGAAGAGGCAATTTCCCAGCTTACTGCTTTGTACGAGAAAACAAAAAAGATTGCATCAGAGGAAGAAGCTGAAATTTTCAATGTTCATATCATGATGCTTGAGGACGAGTTTAGCGATTCAATTGAGAACATGATAAAAACTCAAAACGTAAATGCGGAGTATGCAACAGCTCAGACTGGCGATAATTTTGCGGATATGTTTGCAAACATGGATGATGATTATTTCAAGGCGAGAGCTGCAGATGTAAAAGATATTGCAGAGCGTGTAATTTCGATTCTCCTTGGTAATCAATCAGGTGAGACAAACTTTGATGAGCCTGTAATTGTGGTGGCAGAGGATTTATCTCCAAGTGAAACTGTTCAGATGGACAAGGACAAAATTCTAGCTTTTGTAACAAAGCTTGGATCTGAAAATTCTCATACAGCTATTCTTGCAAGAACAATGGGAATACCTGCATTGGTTGGCGCCGCAGATGTATCTGAAGACGTAAATGGTAAAGAGGCAATAGTTGATGGTACTGAAGGCTTAATGATTGTTGAACCTGATAAGGAGACATTGGAAAACTACGAAAAGGTTCGCGAGCAGAACAGACGTCAGAAGGAATTGCTTAAAGAGCTGAGGAATAAAGACACTGTTACTAAGAGTGGCAGAAAAGTAAATTTGTATGCAAACATTGGTAGTATCGGTGATTTAAATTCTGTTCTTGTAAATGGCGCAGAAGGTATTGGGCTATTCAGAAGTGAGTTTATATATTTGAAATCAGACAGTTATCCTACAGAGGAAGAGCAGTTTAAAATTTATCGTCAGGTAGCAGAAACAATGGCCGGTAAAAAGGTTATAATCCGAACACTAGACATTGGTGCAGACAAGCAGGTAGATTATTTTGATTTAGGACATGAAGATAATCCGGCTCTTGGCTTTAGAGCTATAAGAATTTGTTTAGAGCGACCAGAAGTTTTCAAGACTCAGCTTAGAGCTTTATACAGAGCAAGCTACTATGGAAATATCTCGATTATGTTTCCGATGATTATTTCAGTTGATGAGGTTATACGTATCAAAGAAATAGTAGCAGAGGTAAAACGCGAGCTAGATGAAGATGGCATTCAGTATAGGGATGTAGAGTTAGGTGTAATGATTGAAACACCAGCAGCTGTAATGATGAGTGAGGAAATTGGAAAAGAGGTTGATTTCTTCTCTATAGGAACCAATGACTTAACTCAGTATACGCTTGCAATTGACAGACAGAATCAGCGTTTGGAAAACTTCTATGATCCACATCATCCTGCAATTTTGAAGATGTTGAAAATGATTGTGGATAATGGGCATAAGAGTGATTGTTGGGTTGGCATTTGTGGAGAACTAGGTGCCGACCTGGAGCTTACAAAAACATTTGTTGAAATGGGATTTGATGAATTATCAGTCAGCCCTGCAATGGTACTTCCAGTAAGGGAAGCAATTAGAAATGTGGATTAATACTTGGAGGATTTAAATATGTCATTTCCAAAAGACTTTTTATGGGGTGGCGCTGTAGCAGCAAACCAGTGGGAAGGTGCCTGGGACGTAGATGGAAGAGGCCCAGCAAAAACAGATGTTACCACAGGTGGTACTGTAAACACACCTAGATATATCACATACATAGACAAAGATGGCAATCCAGGAAAGGTAATGCAATTTGGCAAAATTCCAGAGGGTGCAAAATTTGCAGTCCTTGAGGATTATCACTATCCAAACCACAATGCGGTAGATGGATATCATCACTACAAAGAGGATGTTGCTCTTATGGCAGAAATGGGATTTAAGCAGTTTAGAACTTCCATTTCATGGTCAAGACTTTATCCTACAGGCTTGGAAAAAGAGCCAAATAAAGAAGGAGTGGAATTCTACAGAAATCTTTTTACAGAGTTAAAGACAAACGGAATTGAACCACTTGTTACACTATGGCATTTTGATACACCTTTATATATAGAGCAAAACTTAGGTGACTGGAAAAATCGTGATACAATCGAGCTTTTTGTTCGCTACGTAACCACCTGCTTCACAGAATTCAAAGGCTTAGTTCACAACTGGCTTACATTCAACGAAATCAACAATACAATCCAGTTCCTTGATATGATGGGCAATCCATCTGACAAGGACTTCCAGGATTCATATCAGCATCTACACTATCAGTTTGTTGCATCTGCAAAAGCAGTTCAGATAGGACACGCCATCGATCCAACAAACAGAATTGGCTGCATGATTTGCGGTATCACATGGTACCCTGCAACATGCGATCCTAACGACATACTTGCAAATCGTCATGCATGGGAGAGAAATATATTCTACTGTGGAGATGTTCAATGCAAAGGCGAATACGGCACATATGCAAAACGTCTTTGGAAAGAGCACAATGTAAATCTCGATATCACAGAAGAAGATTTGGCTGACCTCAAGAGAGGCACTGTTGATATGTACACATTCTCTTACTACATGTCACAGCTTGTAACTACACATGAGGTAAAGGAAAAGGTAGGCGGCAACTTCTCAGCTGGTGCAAAAAATGAGTATCTTCAGTACAGCGATTGGGGCTGGGCTACTGATGCAACAGGCCTACAGTACTACCTAGAAACAATCTATGACAGATACCAGATTCCGCTCATGGTTGTAGAAAACGGACTTGGGGCATACGATACAGTAGAAGCTGACGGAAGCATCCACGATGATTACCGAATCGACTACTATCGTCCACACATCCAGGCAATGTCAAACGCCATCGACAACGGCGTAGACCTGATTGGCTACACAACCTGGGGCTGCATCGACGTAGTATCTGCCGGCACAGGTGAAATGCGCAAGCGCTACGGATTCATCTACGTAGACATGGACGACGAAGGCAACGGAACCATGGCCCGCAGCCGCAAAGACTCCTTCTTCTGGTACAAGAAAGTCATCGAAAGTAACGGCACCCACTTAGACTAGTAAAATGGCCGGGCTCCCCCACCGTGGTACGGGCGCTGTCACTCCCTTGCAGTGCCAGCGCCCGTACCACAGTGGGGGAGCCCGGCCCCATGAAAAAGTGAATAGTGGGTGCCGTTACTTTTTGGTGAAAAAGAAGATGTTACGGGGGCGGGAGATGTGCTAGAATTATAGGCAAGAATAAGGGAGATATTGTTAGGGAGATTGTATGCGAATTATTCATTGTGCAGACCTGCACTTAGACTCCAAGATGGAAAGCAATCTTGATAAAGACCAGGCACTTCTTAGGCGTTCAGAGTTGATTGAGACTTTTGAACGTATGGTTCAGTACGCTCTTGATAATCAGGTGCGTGCTATTCTTATTGCCGGAGATTTATTCGATAAAATCCACATTAGAAAAGAAGTTAAAAGAAGAGTTGTTGAGCAGATAGTAAATAATCCTCAGATTGAGTTTTATTATCTGAAGGGCAACCACGATAGATGCGATTTTATGGAAGAGGGTATAGATGAGATACCTTCTAATTTCCATATGTTTACAGATGATGGATGGACCAGCTATGAGCTTGATGATGTTGTGATTACTGGTATGGAGATTAACTCTACAAACGTTGCAACTATGGCTCAGCGATTGGTGCTTGATTCTGCAAATACTAATATCGTTATGTTGCACGGGCAGCAGTCTGATTATGATGGCAGGGATGGTGCTGAGATTATCAATACCACTGCTTTGAAGGGCAAGTTTATTGATTATCTTGCTCTTGGTCATGTGCATAAATACATTTATGAGCAGTTGGATGACAGAGGAGTGTATTGTTATCCAGGATGTCTGGAGGGCCGTGGCTTCGATGAGACCGGAGATAAGGGCTTTGTTTTGATGGAGATAAACGATGGTCAAATCACATCAGAGTTTATTCCTTTTGCCCTTAGAAGACTTCATGAGATTCAGGTAGAGGTTACAGCTGATATGTCATTGCAGGATACTGTGGCAAAGGCAAAAGAGCTGTTGGTCGATGTGGATGATCAGGACCTTATCAAGTTTGTTATTACTGGTGAGCGTGAGCTGGATGATGAGCTTGATATTGTGCGCTTCGTTCGTCTCTTTGAGAATAAATACTTCTTCGTAAAATGCTACGACAGAACAAAGACATTAGTTGATTACGATAGCTTCAAATATGACAAGAGCTTGAAGGGCGAATTCGTTCGACTTGTTCAGGCTCAGGATATGGATGAAGAGGAGAAAGCCAAAATTATCGAACTAGGAATTAGAGCCATTATGGGGGAGGATATTGAATGAAATTAGTATCATGCTATATTGCCCACTTTGGCAAGATTACAGAATTTAAATACGATTTTGATGAAGGTTTCAATCCAATACTTCAGGAAAATGGATGGGGAAAGACCACATTTTCAGTATTCATCAAGGCCATGTTTTATGGATTGGAATATTCTCCAAATACAAAGAAAAAGCTTTTAGAGAGAAATCATTATCTTCCATGGGATGGTAGTCTTTGTGGAGGAAATATCGTCTTTACGGCAAAAGACCGTAGATACCGAATTGAGCGTACCTTTGGCAAGACAGACAAGGATGACACATTTGCTCTTTATGATGATGTGACAGGGCTTTTATCAAACGACTACACCGAGGATATTGGTGAAGAATTATTCAGAGTTGATAGGGATTCATTTGAGAAGAGTGTTTATATTCCACAGCTTTCTTTGGGAACAGGAATGACAGATTCCCTCAATGCAAAAATGGGAAATCTTACTGCTGCCAGAGATGACATAAGCAACTTTGATGTAGCCTTAAAGAGCGTAAAGGATGCACGTGTTGAATATACTAGAAATAGTAAAATCAATCCAGGCAAGCTTTATGGCGTTAAAAGCGAAATAAATAAATGCAAGGAAGAATACGAAAAGCTTCCAGCTATAGAGGAAAGCGTTGAGGCTATGAGTTGCCTGGTAGAGGAAAAGCAGGGCAATCTTAATCAGCTTAATGCAGAAAAAACTAAGCTGGCCGAGACAATTCAGCTTCAAAGCAAAAAGGAACAGGAGCTTGGCGCATACAAGATTCATAAAGAAAACCTTGATAGCGAGCTAGGAAAGCTATCTGAGCTGGAAGAATTCTTTAAATCAGGGCTACCAACTGATGATGAAATTGTTATGCTGGAACAGACTGAGCGAGATTTGGCTGTTCATGAGCGTGCCCTAAGAGGATTATCAGAGGATAGAAGTAGAGAAACTCCAGTTTTTGATAAGCCATTTTCAGAAAGAATACCAGATGATTCTGAGTTTGCTATGTGGAACAAAATGGCATCGAATCTTTCAGAGCTCCGTGCAAAGGCAGAGCATTCAAAGCTCTCAGAGGAATCCAATAAGCAGCTCACAGAGCTTAAATTCTTCTTCGATAAAATGGAGCCTACCGACGAACAGCTTTCTCATATAGAACGCCAGACAACGTTGATTACTGGCCTTGAGGCGAGGGTGAGTCAAAGCAACGAAAGGCTTATCGCCCTTAGAGCGGAGCGAGAGGCAAATGAAAAACTCAACAAGAAAAATACAGTTAGCGTTTGGCACATTATCGGCACAATCTTCCTGGCTATCTTTATTATGACAGGTGTTGTGTTTAGCAACTATCTGACAGATATTGTTGGAAGAATTGTAGAAATAGTCAGCTTTGTAGCTATCATTGTGGATGTGGTTATTCTTTCAATCAGCGGAAGACGCACCCACAAAAATAAAATGAAACAGGCTGCAGAATACGAGGAGCGTGTATCGGAAGAAGAGGATGCTCTTGAACTCAGCACATTAGAGCTTAGAGAATTACAGGAAGAGTGCTCAGAATTTCTGTCTCACTTCCTTCTTACCAGAGCTGATACCATGCAGGAAAATGTATACGAAATTCGTAGAAAGCTGGATCAGTATCGTCATCTTCTTGAAGAAGAAAAATCAAGACATCAGGAAGCAGAAGGCACACTTGATGAGCTTGCAGATTTGCAGCTAGAGCTATACACAAAGATACAGCCTTTTGCTACATGGTATGGAATCAATCTCTACGAAATGGGTGGAGAGTACGAATTCCTTGCTCAGCTCAAAAAGGATGCTGAAAAGTATGCAAAATACCTTGAGGAGCAGGAAGAGATTGACAGTCATGAAAGCTCTATAAAGACTATGACTGAGGATATTAACAACATCCTTTCAAGATATCCAATTGATAAGTCACTTGAGCGTCTTGAACAGATTCAAAGCATCAGTATTAAAAAGCGCGCCTACACTGCTATAAAAGAGCGTGTGGACAACCTCAAGGAAGAAATAGCCAAATTTGAGGAAATGTACGATGTGAATGAGCAGGTTCAGTCAGTGGATGATCTTCAGCAAAAGCAGAATATTTTGGATGAGCAGATTATGGAGCTCAATAGACAGATTATGCAAGAGAAAGATAATCTTGCGCAGGCACTTGAGGATGTTGAAAGATTAAGCGATATTTCTGAGCAAATAGAACGTCTTGAGGTAAAGGAAAAGGAGTTCAAAAAGAACGCAGAGTTACTTACAAAGACAGAGGATTTCCTTCAAAGAGCCAGGGAGAGCTTCCAGTCAAAGTATATGCAACCACTTCAAAATGGACTTCATAAATATCTTAGCTTGATTAATGGTCCAGAGGCTACAAAGTCAGGCTATGCCATTGAAGACTTCGAGCTTGATATGGATTTAAATATAAAGCTGGCATACTCGGGAAGTACCAAAAGCGCGGAATACCTATCTCAAGGATACCAGGATTTGGTAGCGCTTTGTTCCAGACTTGCTCTTGTTGACGTGCTTTATCCGGATGAGAAGCCAATTCTTATTTTGGATGATCCATTTACAAATCTTGATGACAAAAAAATAAAGGAGTCGTTAAAACTCCTTCATAAAATTGCCGACGAACGACAAACAGTATATTTCACATGCCACGACAGTAGAATATAAATTCTACAGTTGTGGACGTGTTTTATATTCCAAGTGACCATCACGGACCCACTCATGGATGATACTTCGGTCGATACCAAACTCTTGAGCAACAATCATTTCGTTGACATCATAGTTTTCATTAATGAACTCTTTCACCTTTGGAAAGAGTTCTTTTTTCATGCATTCTTTGCACTGGTCATAAGGCGAGCTAAGTGGTATACGTCTACCACATTTAGAACAGTGTTTTACTGCAGGACCTTCATCATTCAAAAAAGAATATCGTGTATTACTCATACTTTATCCTCATAGTCCAATATGTTCTTTAAAGAAATCGCCTCTCTGCTCAAAATTCTTGAAGTGACCATAGCTTGCCGAAGCTGGAGAAAGAATAACAGCAGTACCCTTAGATGCGTTTTCTTTAACATAGGTGCAAGCATCTGCAAGTTCTTCTATGTAGTGTACATGAGTCATGAACTCATCGTTTGTAGCTGCTTTAAGCTTTTCTAAAATAACTTTTCCGCTATCATACATTAAAATAATATGCTCTAAGCTTCGTGTCTGTAAGAAATCAACCAAAGGATCGTAATCAATACCTCTGTCCATTCCTCCGAGAAGAATTGTGCCAGCATTTGGAATGGCTTTAATTGCACTAATAGCAGATTCTACTGTTGTAGAGATTGAATCATCGTAGTAATCAACGCCATCTAAAGAACCGAGGAACTGTAAACGATGAGCCAAAGTCTTGAAAGAAGCTAATGCCTTCTTGAACTCATCATCGGTAATGTCATATCTTCTGCAGATATCGTAAACAAAGGCGGTATTGAAAAGATTGTGTGTACCGCGGAGTGTTACGCCTTCAATCTCGTCAAATGAGTTGAATGGTAAATCAGCAGATTTAACCTTGATAACAGTAGCTTTGCATTCACCAGGAGCTGGTAAAAACTCTGGATTGCAGAAAAGGAAATCGCAGTAGCCTTGATTTCTATAAATATTTTTCTTTGCATTCCAGTATTTTTCAACTGTTCCGTAATGATCAAGGTGGTCCTCATAAAGATTTAAGAGGATTGCCTTTGATGGTGAATAGTGAGCATATTCAAGCTGGTGGCAAGAAAGCTCAAATACAATAATAGTACGAGGATGAATCTGATCAGTGATATCGAAAATTGGTAATCCGATATTTCCTCCGAAGAGAACATCCTTACCACACTCCTTAAGTATATGATATAAAAGTGAAGATGTTGTGGATTTTCCCTTAGTTCCTGTAATTCCTATTGTCTGAGCACCATAAACCTGTAAAAACAGGTCAGCCTGACAGGTAATATGGCAGCTGTATTCCTTAATATCCTTAGGAAGAACAATTCCTGGACTTTTGAAAACAACATCATATTCATCAAGGCAGTCAAGATAATTAGCACCTGTGATAACCTTGTGGCTTGCTGTTAAATCAGAACTAACAGCATTTGCATCGGCAATATCAAGCACCTGGTACCCGCCTACAGAGCTAATCATACGAAAGCTTGATTGTCCTTCTCGTCCATATCCTAGAATTAAAACTTTTTTGTCTTTGATTAAATTTCTAATTGTTTCTTTCATTATTAAGAGCGTCCTTGATTATTTTTTCAAAGTATTCATTTAAAGCATGTTCTGTTGAATATTGCTTTATATATTTTGCAAATGGAATAGCTGGAACAACAGCTTCATCCTGATAGTGCTTAAGTAGTACAGGAAGAGGCATTTGACGAGCTGCGTATTTGCTGATTGCTTCAGTAACAGATGCATTTACCTCGTCACGACTTCCGACACATTCAAATGGTTTTTCTGGAAGAATGCCGCAAAGCTTATCAAAATCTTCCATTAAGGTTTCATCCTCAAATAAGCGCTTTCCAAATATTGCATCCAATTCCTCAACTGAAAGATAAGGAGAAAGGATGATATAAACAAATAAGCACTTAGGGCAATGTCCGCACCAGATATCCTGTTTACTTCCTACATTACAGCTCTTGAAAATGCCATGGTATTTTTTGAAACGAGAAAACAGCATGGCAATCTGAAGCTCTGAAAGTGGACGAAGGAAGCTGAAATAAAATACCCCAGAACCGATATAATTTTTTTCGTAGCTTCTAAAATCAGCTTCAAACTCGAAGCTTTTAGAATACTGATGGTTTACATAGCTGTTCAATACTGTGGACTCATTGGCACTTCCCTCATTTGAAAGAGCAACAAAGCTTAATCCGTTAAGGTATCCTGCGATGATGCTTGAAAAAGCAACTAAGGCAGAAAATGGTGTGTGCCCGTTTAAGAAGCCCTGCTTGTTTAAATCAAGCATGTTTTTATCTAAAGTACGCTTTGCGTAGATTGTATTGTCAGTGAGATTTGCAACTTCAACAGTGGCGTCAGTGGCGCCTCGTGAATTAATAACATAGCAATTGATATCGGCATGTTCTTTGAGTAATTCAATAGAAACAACACTGTCCTTGCCGCCGCCTACAGGTATAAGAACCTTTGGCTTTTTATTAGCAGAAGCTGTAGGTATATCTACTGGGGCAAACTGGCGAGTAGTCTTGTCGCTTTCGCATTTAACTGTCATGAAGGCGTCGAAATCTTCATCAATTCCGTTTGTGTAGTAGAATTCACCAAGCCCATTAAAATAGAGCTTCTTCCACCAGCTAATCTGCTGGTCTGTAAGCTTTCTATCTTTAATAATAACGGTAGGAGGGCAAGCTATTTTCCAATAGCTAACAAGCTCAACCATACCAAGGGAGAATACCATATCATCAATAAGTGATTCGTCAATAGAATCTACTGCATTGATGCGAGGTATGAACCAGGTTGGATGAAACTCGGATAATCCATCAATTGAAAAATCAAAGGTCATGCTAATGCCTTCGTCATTTAAATCGTACGAATATCCCTGATAAGTAAAGGTAGGATAATCTAATCTGCATTTTTTATAAAAATCTGTTCTACTCATATAATTCCTTTGAAACATTCTATAAATCTTTTATAATCAAATATATAATATATCATAATACTTTAATAAAAAATAGTTAAGGAGACGTTATGCCACACGTTGGAGGACAGAAGTATAAAATTCTAAACGAATACCAAATCCTCATGAATGAAAGTGATGAGCAACACCAGATTAACGCTATCGAAATGACAAGACGTCTTGAGGCAAGAGGAATTTCGGCAGAGCGAAAAACGGTCTATAAAGACATGGCTACACTTATGGAAGCCGGTGTTGATGTGGTAAAAGGGGACAAAGGCTATTACATAGGCTCACGAGTATTTGAGCTTGCGGAACTCAAACTACTTGTGGATGCGGTAGGTGCATCAAAGTTCATATCGCAAAAGAAAACAAAGGAACTTGTGGAAAAGATAACCACGCTGGCCAGTATGGATGAAGCTACTCAGTTGACTCGTCAGGTTGTTGTGCCAGAGAAAAGGTCCACAGGAAATGAAAAGATTTTCTATTCCATTGATGTGATTTACCAGTGCCTTGATAATAATAAAAAAATGTCTTTTAAATATCAGGACTGGACTCTCACGAAGGAGATGAAGCCTAGGCACGGTGGCAAAATTTATGTTGTAAGCCCGGCATTTCTTCTTAGAAATGATGAAAACTACTATCTTGTAGCATACGATGATGATAGCCAGCAGATAAGGCATTATCGCGTAGATAAAATAATATCTGCCGAGATGCTTGAAGAGGAAAGAAGTGGTGATAAACAGCGCGGTGCTCTTAATCCTCACGAATACGCAAAGCAACACATCAGTATGTTTGCAGGTGATGAAAGAGTGGTAACCATCAGATTTGATAAAAGATTGATTGGTGTTGTGTTGGATAAATTTGGGGCGGATATTGATATTCGAGCAGAAGGAGAAGATTTGGTTAGAGCTCGTATATCAGTTGCAGTTTCACCTCAATTGTACGGCTGGCTTACAGGAATAGGGGCAACGATATGCTTTCCGGAGGAGGAAGAAAGGAAGTTTAAGGATTATATAAAAGCAATAATAGATAAGTAGGTGTAGAATATCAATCGAAAGTGGATTGGGATAAAATCGAAATATTGATGGCGGAATAATTAAATATATCCGCCATCCACACCAATAATTTGCCCTGTCATGTATGATGGGGCTTTTATTATGCTAAGAACTGTCTTGGCAATTTCTTCGGGCTGGCAGAAACGGCCGATAGGAATTTCTTCAGCAAGTTCAGCTTTTTCATCGGCTGATAGCATTCCGTTCATATCTGTATCAACTACACCGCAAGTGATAGCGTTAACGGCGATATTGTTAGGTGCCAGTTCCTTGGCCAAAGCTTTTGTAAAGGAATTGACTCCACCTTTTGTAGCAGAATAAGCGACTTCGCAGCTGGCTCCAACAGTGCCCCACATTGAGCTGATATTAATAATGTTGCCAGATTTTTTGTTTACCATGGAAGGAACTACGACTTTGGCAGTGTAGAACAGAGGGGAAAGGTTGGTGTTAACCATTGCGTTCCACTGGTCCACAGACATATCTGTTAATAAACCTATGTGAGCAATACCTGCATTGTTAACAAGCACATCTACCTGACCTAGTTTGGCAAGTGCATCCTTGCAAGAATCTATTACAAAGCTACTATCAGAAATATCACCTTGATAAGTGTATACCTCAACTTTATATTCATTTTTTAGATCTGAAGCTAATTGATTTAGCATTTCTATATTGTTATGACAAAACAATGCCAGATGATATCCTTCTGCAGCAAGGGCTACAGCAATGGCTTTTCCGATTCCTCGGCTGGCACCTGTTATAATTGCAGTTTTCTTCATAAATATACGCCTTTCCAATGTAATATCTGTGCTTAGTATAACACAATACGCTAGAGACTGTTGTATACACAATTAATAATTATTTAAGAAAGATTTCAGATAAAAGCCTTGAGAAAATGAAATACTATTGGTATAATTTTTACATGAAAAACTTCCTAGCAAATATAAAATTAGTGAATGTCACTAATCTGTTTTATAGTTTTTCAAATACGTCGCAAAGGTGGTAGACATCATGAAAACAACAATTACTGGAAAGAACATTGAGTTAACACAGGGATTAAAGGACGCAGTGGAGGAGCGTTTTAAGAAATTAGACAAATACTTCAATAAGGACACAGAAGCTATCGTTACTTTAGACGTAGAGAAAGGACGTCAGAAAATAGAAGTTACTATTCCAATGAAAGGCTCTTATCTTAGAGCAGAGGAAGTTACTTCAGATATGTACGCTTCAATTGAAGCAGTTACAAACACATTAGAAGCTCAGTTAAAGAAACACAGAAATAAAATTATAGATAGGAAACAATCAGATTCTAGAACAATATTTGCACAGGATTTCATCGAGGAGAAGGATTCGGACGAAGAGACAATCCAGATTATCCGTAAGAAAACATTCGATATGAAACCAATGTATGCTGAGGATGCATGCCTTGAAATGGAAATGTTAGGACATGACTTCTTCATGTTCCGCAATGCAGATACTGATGAAATCAATGTTGTTTATAAGAGAAAAAATGGAGCTTACGGTTTAATTGAACCAGAGTTCTAAATTCGCAATTTTATAATAAAATTTTCAAGGAATTTTAACCTCCTGATTATATAATCTCCGCTTTGTGAGAAAGATATATCAGGAGGTTATTTTTATGGTATTGAAGAATTTAGGAAGAAATATGCACAGCTACAGAAAGTCTAATGGTTGGAGTCAAGAAACCATGGCGTGGAAACTGAAATGTGCACCTTCAACCCTTTCTGGAATCGAAACAGGAAAGACTTGTCCTAGTGTAAAGACATTTGACAAAATTTGCGTTGAGTTCGAGGTAAATGGTGTTGATTATCATGAACTGACAATGGATGAGAACCTGGAATTTCAAAAAGTTAAGGAGGAACTTATTTCGGCCTTAAATACTAAGGGGAAAAAGACAATAGAGAAGAAATTAGAGAAGTTTAAGAAGTATATGGATCACGAAAACGAGGAGCATCAGAAATATGTGTTGCTCAGCGATTTGGTTTACATGCTGAAGAGTGGAATGGATAAGGAGGAGTTTATTGAGCGAATAGAGGAACTGTTTCCTACAAATCATGGGACGGAGAAATCGGATATGCTGACAGGCCAGCATTTTACGAAACTAGAGCATTTTGGTATTTATCTGAAAGCTAACGCACTTCTGGAGACGGGCTATTTGGAAAAAGCCCAGGAGCTGTATGAGTTATTGTTAAATAATGGTTTTAACGACAACACTGATTATTATAGAAAAAGACGTAATTCTGTTTCAGCTGGTTTAGCTAAACTACTTATAGCAAAGCATGACTATATGAAAGCGGAAAAGTGTATTGGATATATTTTTTCAAAAGCTATAAAAAACATAGATGGAAGAGTGTTCTTCCAGGTTATGTGTCTGCAACAAGAATTGTTTAAAGAAATGGGAAATACTGAGGGTGAGAAAATAATAAATGACTTCTTTGAAGCGGCGGCAGCTATGATAAATTATTTTAATAAGTATTACACCATAACAGACCAATAAAGTAGATAAATAAAAAAGTGGCTTTATATATTGAAAGAAAAAACGTATAATGTGGTTCGGAAAAAACATTTTTAAAGAGGATATATTATGGATATAGTAGTTTTAGCAGGCGGACTTAGCTCTGAGCGTGACGTATCTTTTAAATCTGGTTCAATGGTTGCAGAGGCACTTAGAGCCAGAGGACATAGAGCATTAGTACTTGATGTTTTCATGGGATATTCTGATGCAGAGTGTGATATCACAGATATTTTCGAGGACAGCATCAACAATTCAGTTAAGGTTGAAACTATCCCATCAGAGGCACCAGATATCAATGCAATCATCAAAAGCAGAGCAGATCAAAGTCCAAGCTTTTTCGGACCAAACGTTATAAAGATTTGTCAGAAGGCTGATATTGTATTTATGGCGCTTCATGGCGGAGATGGCGAAAGCGGCAAGGTTCAGGCTGCCTTTGATTTATATGGAATCAAATACACAGGAAATGATTACATTTCAAGTGCCATAGCTATGGATAAGCAGATGACAAAGGAATTCTTCAACAGAGCAGGAGTTCCTACACCAGTTGGTACATCTCTTAAAAAGGCAAACAGAAAGGGATTCAAGTTTGATAAATTCCCTTGCATCGTTAAGCCAAACTGCGGTGGTTCTTCCATTGGAGTTACAATCGTAGAAAAGTCAGAGGATTTAGATGCAGCTTTAGATGCAGCATTTGAATGGGAAGATGAAGTTGTAATTGAGCAGTTCATTAAGGGACGTGAGTTCTCTGATGGTGTTATGGAAGGCAAGGCACTTCCTGTTATCGAAATCGCACCAAAGCAGGGATTCTACGATTACAAAAATAAATATGCAGCTGGTTCTGCAGTAGAGACATGCCCAGCAGATATTAGCGAGAAAGCTACTCAGGCCATGAAGAAATACGCCGAGATGGCATTCAAGGCACTTGGACTTACAACATATGCACGTATGGACTTTATGATGGATGAAGACGAAAACATCTACTGTCTTGAGGCAAACACACTTCCAGGAATGACACCAACAAGCTTACTTCCACAGGAAGCAAAGGTTATTGGAATGGATTTCGAAGATTTATGCGAGCATTTGATTAAGGTGTCTTTAAAGAAATACTAAGATATAGAAGTAAGAGTGATATTTATGAAGAACATGACATTGGCAAGGATTGCCGAAGTTACAAATGGAAAATTGGTTTTAGTACCAGGTTGTGAAGCAGCAAAAAATCAAGAAATAGCAGGAGCTGTAAATGATAATCGTAAGGTTGAAAAGGATTTCCTTTTCATTCCTATGGTTGGTGCTCGTGTAGATGGACATGATTTCATAGAGGATGCATTTTCAAAGGGTGCGTTAGCATCATTGTCTGAAAAAGAGCTTGATAATCCTAGCGGACCATATATTCAGGTTCAGGATACAAAGCTTGCACTTAAGCAAATTGCGACAGCGTACAGAATGGAGCTTTCTATTCCAGTAGTTGGTGTTATTGGTAGTGTAGGAAAGACTAGTACAAAAGAAATGATTACATCAGTTCTTGAAACAAAGTTTTCTGTTTTAAAGACTGAGGGTAACTTCAACAACGAAATCGGTCTTCCACTTACAATCTGCAGAATAAGAGATAATCATCAGGTCGCAGTTGTTGAAATGGGAATATCTGATTTTGGAGAAATGCATCGTCTTGGCGATATTGCAAAGCCAGACATTGTTGTTATGACAAATATTGGCCAGTGTCATTTGGAGTTTTTAAAGTCTAGAGACGGTATTCTTCAGGCAAAGACAGAGGTATTTGAACACATGCCAAAGAATGGTCTTGTTATCCTTAATGGTGATGATGACAAGCTAATTAATGCCGACACACTTGGGCTTAGAAAGATTTTCTATGGTCTAAACGGTCAGCAAATCAATGCCACTGACGTAAAGCCAAATGGTCTTACTGGAACAGATGCTACTCTCAATATGGATGATGAACATATCGATGTTACAATTCCATTGCCAGGCAGCCATAACGTTATGAATGGTCTTGCAGCAGCTGCTGTTGGAAAAGAGCTTGGTCTTACAATTCAGGAGATTGCAAAAGGCTTATCAAAGGCTGAAACAATTGCCGGTAGAAACAACATTATCACTATTCGTGATATCAATATCATCGATGATTGCTACAATGCAAACCCTGTATCAATGAAGGCTTCTATCGAGGTCCTTGGAAAGGCTACAGGCAGAACAATTGCAGTCCTTGGTGATATGGGAGAGCTTGGACAGGATGAGCGTGAGCTTCATTATGAAATTGGACAGGCTCTTGAGGATAATCATATTGGATATGTATTCACTGTAGGAGATTTATCAGAAGAGATTAATAAATCATTATCTCAGAAGAATAGCTCTTGCATGGCTCATCATTATACTGATGTGGATGTTATGCTTGAGGATTTACTTCCTATCATCCGCGGTGGAGATACCATTTTAGTAAAGGCATCACACTTTATGAACTTTACAAAAGTAGTTGAAGCGTTAAAAGAAAGATTGGCATAAATATTAAAGGCACCTCATATGAGGTGCCTTTTGTTTTAGATTAATGTTGCGTCCTTTTTTAATTGTTCCTCAAGAATTCCTCTTACGTATGCGCCAGGTTTCTTTTTGTTGTCGCCCTCAAGTGCTGTAGTGTCAATTGCAGGGCAGAAAGTAACGATAACGTGAGTTTTCTTTAAACGAGGAAGATGTGTCTCGAAAACTTCTCTTGTGTTTGTGAAAGCTACTGGTACGATAGGACAACCAGTTTTTGTAGCAATCTTAAAGCTTGCTTCGTGGAATTCAGACATCTCGCCAGTCTTTGAACGAGTACCCTCAGGGAAAACAAACATTGAAATGCCAGATTTAATGTATTCCTGAGCTTTTATAATAAGCTTTAAATCCTGTCTAGGATCTGTTCGTGTAAGGAATAGGCAATAATTCATGTACATCCAAACATTTAAAAGTGGTACCTTTTCAAAAGTTTTCTTTGAAAGGAAACCAGTGACTGCTGGGCAAAGGTGATAACCAAGTACTACATCGAAAAAGCTTTGATGGTTACCAATGAAAAGTACTGCTTTGTCCTTTGGAATATTCTCAAGTCCTTTTACTTCGTATTTTACTCCGGCTAAGAATGCAACTACGCCAAATGCCCAAGCTACAATGTTGTAAGCAATTTTATCTTTGGCTGGTTTATTGAACAAACCTAAGATAAGAAGAATTAGCCAGATTGGAATACTGCAAATTAGGAATATAACAACGAAAGCTACAGTTATTATGGTTCTAATCATAGAGTCCTCCATATTTTGATGTATTATTCAGATATTTTCTCCGAATATTTATATTATAGAATAGCTAATATTAATTATCAATGTAGAGGAAATGAATAATTACTCACAAAAAGTGAATGGTATTAATAAACTATCAGTTATATCTAAATTTAATTTGGCGTAAAATGGTGATGATAGTAAGTGGTTCAGGAGTTTTTTATAATAATTATTCAAAAAAACGGCCGTACTTTTTGACAAAATTCACAAAAAGTGATAAAATGGCCCCAACGACATAAGAGTATATCATTAAATACTCAAATGCTAGAAAAGGGGGAGGACATCATGGAACGCGAGGACTTTGACAAAGTACGTGAATCGGTTAGATCGCAGTGCGGTAGTAGAGTTGTAATTCAGTTAGACAGAGGACGTAATAAGGTAGACATCCAGCAGGGTGTTATACAGGAGGCTTATCCTAGTGTATTCACTATCTTAGTTGACGACACAGAAACAAGCCCATCACAGTTACTTTCTTTCAGTTATACAGATATTATTACTAAAGAGATTCGCATGAAACTTTGCTAAGCTTGGCTTGCTAGTTACAACTAAATATGGATTTGGTAGGACCGTCGGATTATTCCGGCGGTTCTTTTTTGTTTTTTTGTGAAGGATATCTGAATAGTTGTGTAAAATTATTGAAAACTGGGCTTGTAACTTGTATCATAATGTGGAGAGATTATGAGAATTTGCACTAGATATTGGGCCTAAGGCTCAGGTTTTTGGAGATAGTGTTTATGAAATACAAAAAAATATTTAAGTCTGTTTTGGGAGTAGCCCTTATAGGCTGTCTTCTTGCATCAGATTCAATTATTTCTAAAGCGGTACGTTCTGTTTCGGAAATCGAGGCGGAGCAGGATGCTTTACAGGATGAAATCGACACATTGGATTCTGATTTATACGAATTAGTTAGTCAGATTACAGAAATAGAAACAGCCATTTCAGATACAGAAGCAGAAATAGAAGAAACAGCAGCAGCCTTGCAGGAAGCGCAGGATGCAAGGGATGAGCAGTACGAAGCTATGAAGCTCAGAATCAAATACATGTATGAGACTGAGGAACCTAGCGTTTTTGAAATGTTACTTGAGTCTGGTTCCATAAGCCAGTTTTTAAATAGACTAGAATACGCAAGCAGCGTTTACGACTATGATAGAGAAAAGCTTGAGCAGTTCGAAGCTACACAAGCCGAAATCGAGGAATTGGCAACTGCCCTTGATGAGGAAAAGGCAGGTTTGGAAGCTTCCAAATCAGAATTAGCAACTCAGGAATCAGCCCTTGAAACTATGATTAGTGAAAAGCAGGGTGAGATGGATGATTTGGATGAAGAACTGAAGGAAGCAAAGGAAATAGCAGCAAGAGAAGCGGCACTTGCAGCAGCAAGAGCAGCAGCTGCAGCGGCAGCAAATGGCAACACATCCGGTGGTGCCAACACTTCAGCAAGTTCAAGTTACAATGTTAATGGAGACTTGAATCCTGGTTACGCTACTGGCATTAGCGGTTCCAGTGTTGTTTCATATGCAAACCAATTCGTTGGAAATGCCTATGTATGGGGAGGTAATTCCCTTACAAATGGATGTGACTGTTCAGGTTTTGTTCAGCAGGTATTAGCCAACTTTGGCGTTACTTATGGTTCGCGAATGACTTCTGGTTCATTTAGGAGTGTGGGTCAAGAAGTTAGTTATAATTATATGCAACCCGGTGATATAGTTTGCTACCCAGGACACGTAGCAATATACCAAGGTGGAGGTACAATTGTGGAAGCACAAAGTACTGCTACAGGTATTACTAATTACCGATCAGTTAATTGCCATTCAATAATTACTATACGAAGGGTACTATGAGAATCAATAAACTCGTAAAACCTATAGTGTTAATTCTGTGCGTAGCTGTAATGGTCTACGCACTTCTTACTATGGGAAACAACAGAGCAAAGCTGGACTATCAGGAGCATCTTGAGGATACAGCGGTTACCGTTGATTCAGAGGAAATCACATTCCAAGATTTGGCTTTTTATATCCTCTACGAAGAAGGTAAGATAGAAGAGCAGGCTAGAATCTATAATCCTGATTACACCAAGGATTACTGGAATCTTCACACAAACGATACCTTTATCCAACTGGAGGCGAAGGAGGTTGTGCTGGGGATGGCTGTGCATGACCATCTTTTTTATCAGATGGCAGTGGCGGAGGGCATGGATACCCTTACAGACGAGGAAGAGCAGGAACTGGAATATCGAATTACAGATTTTTGGGAAGACTTGCTTGATATTCAATGGGAAAAGCTTCCATGTTCAGAAGAAACTATCAACGAACAAATCAGACTTGCAGCCATAGCTGAAAAATATCAGAACTATTTGGCAGAGGAGCTTGGCCCTAGTCAGGCTGCCTACAAGTATGATGGATACTATTATCAGCAGATAATGGAGCAACACCAGGTCAAAACAAATGACAAACTATGGGACAGACTGGTACTTGGTGATATAACATTATCCCACGGTAAGCTTAATTATATTAATGGATTAACTGATGAGGACAAGAAAAAGAAATAAAAGAAGAAAGGCAATAGAAATGGTTAAATTAAACAGAAACGACCCTTGCTGGTGTGGCAGTGGCCGTAAATACAAGCAGTGCCATGAGGCAATGGATAGAAAAATCGAAAGCTTTGCAGTTAAGGGCCACAAGGTTCCAAGACATGATATGCTCAAAACACCAGAGCAGGTTGCTAAGATTAAAGAATCTGCAGTTATTAATATGGCATGTCTTGATGCAGTTGCAGAGGCTATCTGCGAAGGTATGCCAACATCTGAAATTGATAGAATCGTACACGATACAACAATTAAAATGGGAGGTATTCCAGCACCACTTAACTACGAGGGCTTCCCATATAGTGTATGTACATCTGTAAATGATCAGGTATGTCATGGATATCCATCTAAGGATGTTATTCTTAAAAGTGGAGATATCGTAAATGTAGACTGTTCTACAATTCTTGATGGTTATTTCTCCGATTCATCAAGAATGTTTATGATTGGCGATGTAGATCCAGAGACAAAGAAGCTGGTTGAAGTAACAAAGGAATGCTGCGATTTAGGCTTGGCACAGGTTAAGCCATGGGGATTCCTTGGCGATGTAGGTGCTGCTATTTGCGAGCATGCTCATGCAAATGGATACCAGGTTGTACGTGAAATCGGTGGCCATGGTGTAGGCTTGGAGTTCCATGAGGATCCATGGGTTGGATACAACACGCTTCCTGGCACAGAACTACTATTAGTTCCAGGATTCATGTTTACAATTGAGCCAATGATTAACATGGGCACACAAAAAATCAAAACTGACCCTAACAATGGCTGGGAGGTTTCTACTTTAGACGGTAAGCCTTCTGCTCAGTGGGAATATCAGGTACTTGTAACAGAAACAGGCTATGAGGTAATTTCATATTGATGCGATTAGATAAATTACTGGTTGAATTAAATATCGGAACCAGGTCTGAAGTAAAGGCTCTTCTAAAGAAGGGCCTTATTTTAGTTGACGGAGAAAAAATAAATAAACCTGAAACAAAGGTAGATGAAAATAGTGTAACTATTTCTTATGGTGGCAAAGACTATGCTTATGCCCAGTTCCACTACTATATGATGAACAAACCTAAAGGAGTGATTACAGCCACTGAGGACAAAAAAGAAGCCACAGTAATGGATTTGTTTTACCGCGAATGTCCTGATGCACCAAAAGGCTTAGCTCCTGTTGGTAGATTAGATAAAGATACTACTGGTTTGCTCCTTATCACAAATGATGGAGCCTTGGCTCATGAATTACTATCCCCAAAAAAACATGTAGATAAAACGTATTTTGTTACTTTGGATGGTCCTCTTACATCTGAAGATATAAATTCACTTGAAAATGGCGTTCATATTGGTGAAGGAGACTTAACAGCACCTTCTACCATCAAATATGAAGGTGGAAATACATGTTATATAACAATTCATGAAGGAAAATTTCATCAAGTAAAAAGAATGTTTTTTGCAGTTGGAAGACAGGTGCTAGAGCTGAAAAGAACGGCGTTTGGACCACTTTTGTTGGACGAGGAATTACTACCCGAAAGTCACATCATCGAACTAAAGCGTGAAAGTTTTTATTGACGATTTAATTTACAAAGTTTAATATAATTTCAACGAGGGGTTTTAGCCTTTAAAGTGATGAAGTAAGAAAGTGGAATATGCTTTTTGGGGAAAGCCTATTTCATGTCATAGGAGGGATTAGTATGAAGAAAAGAATGTTAAGCCTTGCTCTTTGCGGTGCAATGGTAGCAACAATGTTTGCAGGATGTGGGGACAATAGTGCATCAACAGGTTCGTCTGAGAATGTTGACACATCAGGAGAGCTTACTTGGAAGATTGGTGGTATTGGACCAACTACAGGAGGAGCTGCTCAGTACGGACAGGGTGTTATGAATGCAATACAGATTGCTGTAGATGAAGTTAATGCGGCAGGCGGTATCAACGGATATCAGGTAGCATTTAATTTCCAGGATGATGAGGCAGATCCTCAGAAGGCAGTTAATGCTTACAACACATTAAAGGATTGGGGAATGCAGATTCTTGAAGGTACTGTAACATCAGGCGCATGCGCAGCAGTATCTGCAGAGACTTACAATGATAGAATCTTCCAGATTACACCATCTGCATCATCAACAAGTGTTACTGAGGGACATGATAATACATTCCAGATTTGTTTCTCAGATCCTAACCAGGGTACAGTTTCAGCTGATTACATTGCAGAAAATGGTCTTGGAAGCAAAATTGGTATTATCTATGATAGCTCAGATCCATATTCAACAGGTGTATATCAGAACTTCGCTACAGAGGCAGCAAATGTAGGACTTGAAATCGTAGCAACAGAAGCTTTTACTGCTGATTCAAAGACAGATTTTACAACACAGCTTCAGAAATGTAAGGATGCAGAAGCAGATCTTCTTTTCCTTCCTTTCTACTATACAGAAGGCTCAATCGTACTTACACAGGCTAACAAGATGGGCTATGAGCCAACAATGTTCGGTGTAGACGGATTCGACGGATTACTTGGTGTTGAAAACTTCGATGTAAGCCTTGCAGAAGGTGTATATCTTCTTACACCATTCGCAGCTGATGCTGAGGATGAGGCAACACAGTCATTCGTTTCTAAGTATGAAGAGCAGTACGGTGGAACACCAAACCAGTTCGCAGCTGATGCTTACGATGGAATCTACATCCTTAAGGAAGCTCTTGAGTCAGCAAATCTCACTCCAGAGGCTTCAAATGAGGAAATCTGCGAAGCACTTATCGCAGCAATCCAGGAAGTAAACTACGATGGACTTACAGGAGAAGGCATGACATGGAATGCAGCTGGTGAAGTTTCTAAATCACCAAAGGCTGTCATCATCCAGGATGGTGGATACGTATCTGTACAGTAATCCACATCCGGATGTTACGCTCACAAGCCTGATGAATTCTTCGCTCGAAGATTTCTCGCTTAAGAATTATCAGAGCTTGTTAGCTACATCCTCATCTAGATGATGTACACATCGAATGTGTGCTACATCCTCATCTAAATAGTGTACACATCAAAGACGATGCGGACGAACTCCTCCACCACGGGGGAGGCCGCATCGTGTTTAAATTATACGGGAAAGAGAGTAGTAATTATGGGTTTTTTAACTTATTTAGTTAATGGGTTAAGCCTTGGTAGCGTTTATGCCCTTATAGCACTTGGTTATACCATGGTTTATGGTATTGCAAAGATGCTTAATTTTGCCCACGGAGATGTAATCATGATTGGTGCATACGTGGTGTTTATGTGCATGTCTAATTCCGGCATGCCTGCTGTTGTTTCTATTGTTATTTCAATAGTATGCTGCACAGCCTTAGGAATGATAATAGAAAAGATAGCATACAAACCACTTAGAAAGGCAACAAACCTAGCGGTCTTGATTACAGCTATCGGTGTCAGCTACTTCTTGCAGAATATGGCACTTATGATATTTGGCTCAAATCCAGTATCCTTTACATCTGTTATTAATTGGGAAGGCCTTTCATTTGCAGATGGTGCATTAAAGATTACAGGAAATGCCATTGTTACAATCATCACTTGCGTTGTTATCATGATTGTATTGATGTGGTTTGTAAAGAACACTAAGCCAGGTCAGGCAATGAGAGCTGTATCAGAAGATAAGGATGCTGCAGTGCTGATGGGAATTAACGTAAATGCAACTATTTCTCTTACATTTGCAATCGGCTCTGGGCTTGCAGCAATAGCAGGTGCATTGCTTTGTTCATCATATCCATCACTTACACCATACACAGGCTCAATGCCAGGTATCAAGGCATTTACAGCTGCTGTATTTGGTGGTATCGGTTCTATTCCAGGAGCACTTGTTGGTGGATTATTACTTGGAATAATCGAGATATTAGCTAGAGCTTATATTTCAAGTCAGCTTGCAGATGCTATCGTATTTGCAGTATTAATCATTGTATTGCTTGTTAAGCCAACTGGTATTTTAGGCAAGCAGATTAAAGAGAAAGTGTAGGTGACAGAAATGAAGAAACTAAACAAATCTACACAGAAATTAATAACAACCGTAGCGGTAATAGTTGTTCTTTACATCATAATGTCGATAGTGGATGGAACTGGAAATCTAAGCTCTTTAATGAGCGGTTTATTAGTTCCAGTATGTGCGTATTCTTTGGTGGCTGTAGGACTTAACCTTTGTGTTGGATATTTGGGTGAGCTTTCACTTGGACATGCAGGATTTATGTGCGTCGGCGCATTCACATCTGCGTTTTTCTCAAAGTTATTCCAGGATTCCATCCCAGATGTACCACGTTTCATCCTTGCTCTTATCATTGGAACACTGATGGCAGCGTTATTTGGATTTTTGATTGCCATTCCAGTACTTCGATTAAGCGGTGATTACCTTGCAATCGTTACACTTGCATTTGGCGAGATTATCAAAAACGTAATCAATGTTTTGTACGTAGGTGTTGATTCAAATGGACTTCATTTTTCAATCAAGGACCAGATGTCACTTGGGATGGAGCCTACCGGCAAAATGCTTGTAAATGGTGCCCAGGGAATCACAGGAACACCTAGACAATCAACATTTACTATAGCAGTTATTCTTTTGATAATTGCGCTTATCGTTACACACAACTTTGTAAACTCAAGAACTGGTAGAGCAGTAAAGGCAATCAGAGACAATCAGATTGCAGCAGAGACTGTAGGTCTTCCAGTTACAAAATATAAGCTTGTTGCATTTACTATTTCTGCAGCCATAGCAGGCGTTGGTGGAGTTTTATATGCTCACAACATCAACTCACTTACAGCTACAACAAACAACTTCGGCTACAACATGTCTATCATGATTCTTGTATACGTAGTTCTTGGTGGAATCGGAAATTTCTCTGGTTCTGTAATTGCAGCAGTTGTTCTTACAATGTTGCCAGAAATGCTTAGAGGACTTTCAACATACAGAATGCTTATTTACTCAATTGTCTTGATTGTGCTTATGTTATTTAACTGGGCTCCAGCAATTCTTAAGTGGCGTGAGGAACACGGCATTACTACAGCGGCAATTGTTGGCAAGTTTAAAAAAACAAAGGAGGTGCGCTAATGAGCTTACTTGAAGTTACTAATCTTGGCATTTCCTTTGGTGGACTTAGAGCCGTAGATGAATTCAATTTGAAAATTGAGCAGGGAGAGCTGTACGGATTGATTGGTCCTAATGGTGCCGGTAAGACTACAGTTTTCAATATGCTTACAGGTATTTACCAGCCAACAGATGGCAAAATCTTCCTTGATGGAAAAGATATTACAGGAAAGAAAACTGCAGAAATCAATAAAGCTGGTATAGCTAGAACATTCCAAAACATCCGTCTTTTTGGAGATCAATCAGTACTTGATAATGTAAAAATCGGATTACACAATTCCTTTGACTATGGAACGGCCACTGGAATCTTCAGATTGCCTAAATATTTCAATGTGGAAAAGGCAATGGATGAAAAGGCGCTTGAAATTTTGTCGGTGTTTGGACTTGATAAGGAAGCAGATGTACTGGCATCAAATCTTCCTTATGGAAAGCAAAGAGAGCTTGAAATTGCCAGAGCCCTTGCTACAAATCCAAAGCTTCTTTTATTGGATGAGCCAGCAGCTGGTATGAATCCAAACGAGACAAAGGACTTGATGAACACAATCGCGCTGATTAGAAAAGAATTCGGCGTAACAATTCTCCTGATTGAGCATGATATGAAGCTGGTTTCAGGTATTTGTGAGAAGCTTACAGTTTTAAACTTTGGTCGTGTGCTTTCACAGGGACAGACAACTGATGTATTAAACGACCCAGAAGTAATTAAGGCATATTTAGGAGAATAATTAAGAATAAAATCTAGAGGTTTACATATGTTAAAGGTTGAAGATTTAGTTGTTAATTACGGTGTTATTCAAGCACTCAAGGGCATTAGCTTTGAAGTAAATGAAGGCGAGGTAATTGCCCTTATCGGAGCTAATGGCGCTGGTAAGACAACAACATTACAAACAATTTCAGGAATGCTTACTCCTACCTCAGGAAAAGTACTGTTGGAAGGCACAGATATTACTAAGGTTCCAGGGCATAAAATCGTGTCCATGGGAATGGCTCACGTGCCTGAAGGACGTAGAGTTTTTGCGGGATTAACAGTACTTGAAAACTTGAAAATGGGAGCATATACTAGAAGTAACAAGAGTGAGATTGCAGATGCATTTGAGCAAGTTTACGAGAGCTTCCCAAGGCTTAAGGAACGTCAAAATCAGCTGGCAGGAACATTATCAGGCGGAGAGCAGCAGATGCTTGCTATGGGACGAGCCTTGATGAGCCAGCCACGTATAGTTTTGATGGACGAGCCTTCAATGGGACTTTCACCAATCTATGTAGAAGAAATATTCAATATCATAGAATCTATCTCAAAGGCAGGCACCACAGTACTTTTAGTAGAGCAGAATGCTAAAAAAGCTCTTGCTATTGCGGATAGGGCTTATGTCCTTGAAACAGGCAATATAGTACTTTCTGGTGATGCAACAACTCTTCTAAATGACAACTCCATAAAGAAAGCTTATTTAGGTGAGTAGGGGGTACATCACATGGATGACAAAAAACTAGTTATCACAATCGCCAGAAGCTATGGCTCAGGAGGCTTGACTCTGGCAAAGAAGCTGGGAAAGGAATTGGGGATTCCTGTATACGACAGAGAAATTCTTCGTATGGCTTCAGATCAAAGTGGTATCAACGAGGAGATGTTCGGACAGGTTGATGAGCATGTTAGAAAGATATTCATGTCCGCAAAGGGCAAATACAAAGGCATGCCATTGACACCTGAGTATGCAGCATTTACTTCCGACGACAATCTTTTCGAACTGACGGCGGATGTTATCAAACGTATAGCTAACACAAGCAGTTGTATTTTCGTTGGTAGATGCGCAGATTATATTTTAAAGGATCGACCATATGTATTATCGCTTTTCTTCTATGCATCAGAGGATGATTGCTTGGAGCGACTCCACAAACAGGTTAGTGGAACAGATGAAGAGCTGATAAAACGTATGCATGATATCGACAAACATCGTGCCGACTACTATCGTTATTACACAGGTCATGATTGGAATGATGCTAGGAACTACGATTTCTGTTTAGATACAGGAGTTATGGATTATGACAAATTAATCGAAGTAGTAAAGTCATACATCGATATTAAAAACAGATAAGATTAACTATTAAAGAGAGTTACTTTGGCAATCAAAGCAACTCTCTTTTAATGTGCTTTAAACCCGGTAATTCTTGCTTTTGCAGGTAGGCAGTGTTAAAGTCTTTTTGTTAAGATTATAGGATGAAGGATTCTTGTATGGAGAAAAAAATAAAGGCAGTTCTATTTGATTTAGATGGAACCCTTACAGATACAGAAAAATACTATCAGTCAGCATGGCCAGAGGCACTTAAGCATTTTGGATATGAGATGTCACCAGAGAAGCCACTTGAGCTTCGCTCCCTAGGAAGGCCATTCGTATTCGAAAAGTTTAGGGAATGGTATGGCGAAGATGTAGACTATTGGGCAATTCGTGAGTATCGAAAAGCTTTGGTAGAGGATATTTTAAAAGAAGAAGGAATCCCTTTAAAGCCAGGTGTTCATGAAACACTTTCATGGCTTAAGGAGCATAACATCTTTATTTCTCTTGTGACAGCAAATGATAAAGAGCGTGCCCATAGATATCTTAAAAAAATCGGTCTCTTTGACTATTTCAACGCTATTATATGCGCAGATATGGTAGAGCAGGGGAAGCCTGCGCCAGATATATACGCCTATGCATGTAAAGAGTTGCAGGTGAATCCAGCAGACACTTTTGCAGTTGAGGATTCTCCAAACGGTTGCATGAGTGCCTATAGAGCGGGATGTAATGTAATAATGATTCCGGATTTATCTGAGCCAGACGAAGAACTGCAAAAGATTTTATATGCACGACTAGATAGTTTAATGGATATGAAAAGCTTATTTGAAGCCTAACCCAATCAGGAGTGATTAAATGAATTTAAAAGTATTAAAGACACTTGAATATGACAAAATAATAAATAGACTTGCAGAATTGGCAACATGCGAGGCGGGAAAGAAAAGATGCCTTGAGCTATTGCCAATAAACGATATAGAAGAAATCAAAATAATGCAGCAGGAGACAGCTTGCGCTTTTAATCGTCTTGTAAAGTTTTCAGATGTTAGCGCTAGCGGCACCACAGACTTGCGTCCATCCCTTGCCAGATTGGAGCTTGGCTCAAGCCTTACCATAGAAGAGATTCTTGCAGTGGCTTCAGTTCTTGAGGTTACAAAAAGAGTTGCTACCTATGGCAAGCAGATGGAAGAGGAAGATGCATTAACATTCTATTTTAATGGCCTTTCACCAGAGGTGGCCATCTTAAATGAAATTAGAAGATGTATTATTGATGAAGAGACAATTGCCGACGATGCCAGCACAGCTTTGTATGATATTCGTATGGGAATGAAGAGAACAAATGACAAGATTAAGTCAGTTATGAATTCACTTCTCAACAATACAACTACTCGTGGCTATTTACAGGAGCCAGTTGTTACAGTACGTGGCGGCAGATTCTGCTTACCAGTGCGCTCAGATTTTAAATCAAGAGTTCCTGGAATGGTACACGACCAGTCATCTACAGGTTCCACATTCTTTATTGAGCCAATGCAGGCTGTTGATTTAAATAATGAGTTGAGAGAGTTGCAGGTTCGTGAACAGGATGAAATTGCCCGCATTCTTGCAAATATCTCAAACAGAATTGCAGAATCATCAGAAGGTATCATCAGAAACTTTGAGCTTCTTACAGAAATCGATTTCATTCTTGCTAAGGGTCGTTATGCAATCGAGCTTAACGCCAGCAATCCTGAGTTTAACGAGGATGGAATTATTAATCTTAGAGGTGCAAGACATCCACTATTGGACCCTAAAAAGGTTGTAGCTACAGATATCAAGCTTGGTGAAGATTACAATCTCTTGCTTGTTACAGGTCCAAACACAGGTGGTAAGACAGTTTCGCTAAAGACATGTGGTCTTCTTACTTTGATGGCGCAGGCAGGTCTTCACATTCCAGCAAAGGATAGAAGCCAGATTGCTGTTTTTGATGATGTATACGCAGACATTGGAGATGAGCAGTCAATTGAGCAGTCCTTATCAACATTCTCATCTCATATGGTAAACATTGTCCACATTCTTGAGGCAATAAACAGTGGAAGCTATTCCCATGAGACAGAGGAAATGCTTGCAAAGACTCAAAAAGATTTGCATCACTCAAAGGTAATATATGGAACTAATCAGGAAGCTAAGGTTCCACAGTTCTTGATTCTTATTGATGAGCTTTGCGCTGGTACAGATCCAAAGGAAGGTGCAGCATTAGCTCAGTCTATTCTTGATAGATTACATACCTTGGATGTACGTACAATGGCAACTACTCACTACAGTGAGCTTAAGGTTTATGCTCTTTCGACAGAAGGAGTAGAGAATGCATCTTGCGAATTCTCACTTGAAACACTTAGCCCTACATATCATTTGATAATTGGTGTGCCGGGAAAATCCAACGCTTTTGCAATTTCATCAAAGCTTGGAATTCCTCAGGATTTAATAGATGACGCCCAGGGCCGTCTTTCAGAGGATGATAGATCATTTGAAGATTTGATGGTAGACCTAGAACAGAAGCGTCACCAGGTGGAGGAAGATGCGGCAAAGGCAGCTGCAGACTTAAAGGAAGCAGAAGCAAAGCTTGCTAATGCCACAGCAAAAGAGGAAAAGATTAAATCACAGCGTGAGGAGCTTATTCGTCAGGCTCACGAGGATGCAGCAGCAATCCTTCAGGAAGCAAAGGATATTGCAGACGAAACTATTCGTGACTTCAATAAATTTGGTAAGGGCGGCGGAAACATTTCCGCAATGGAAGCAAAACGTGCAGCCCTTGGTAAAGGTATTAATAAATCTAAGAGCAAAGCAAAAGAAAAGGTTGAGGTTCAGGAGAATCATAATGTACCAACAAATCTTCATGTGGGAGATAAGGTAAAGGTATTGTCTATGAATCTAACTGGTAACGTATGCACTGCGCCTAATGCCAAAGGAGATGTTACTGTTCAGATGGGTATTATGAAATCTACAGTAAATATCAAAGATTTGGTACTTATCGAAGAGGAAGATAAATTCGTTCCAAAGAAGGGAACTAGAGTCAAGAATATGACTTACGGTGGTTTCAACAAAGCAGCATCTATTTCACCGGAAATCAATCTTCTTGGTTGCACAGTAGATGAAGGTATAGCGAAGCTTGAAAAATATCTTGATGATGCATATATCAGCCATCTTACATCTGTACGTGTTGTTCACGGAAAGGGAACTGGAGCCCTTAGAGCAGGTGTACAGCAGTATCTTCGCAAGTGTAAAAACGTAGCAGAATTCCATCTTGGAGAGTTTGGCGAAGGTGATGCAGGTGTCACAATTGTAACGTTTAAGTAGTTTAAAAGATTTACTATATAATGTTAATCCTTGCAATTTTTCAACAATAGAAGTATATTATATAAAGTTGTCGAGAAATAAAGGGGAGCATTATGGAGACTAATAGAAAAGAATTATTAACAGATGATCATTTAAATAGCCTTTTAAATCAGGCTGTATTTAAGAAATACCCACTTTTAATATTGGGTAATCTGACACAAAACACATACTACATGCTTACTAGTGAGAATTTCACATCCACTAAGTGTAGCGCTGCTGGCACCTTTGATGAATTAATAGAGTCGGGGTGTACCACCATCCATGATATGGATAAAGAGTTATTCAAGAAAACATTTTCTAGAGAAAATCTTTTGAAGGAGCACGAGAAAGGTGCAGATAAGGTGGAAATCAGAGTTATTCAAGAAGGTGATGATGGTCAGCTTCGCAGAGTGGAAATAACAGATTTCTTTGTTGAGGATGAAGAAACAGATGATGTGTTAGTAGTGTCATTTAATCGAAATATGTAAAAATTAGGACTGGCTACATGAGCCAGTCCATTTTTTAATTCTTTATTACAGCTACGCCATATTTGTCTAGGTGTAGTTTTCCATCAACTGATGTACAAGAAATCAGTTCAAATCCATTTATCTTTGATATACATACTGGTTTGTCGGTACAGTTGAGATAGAAGTCATATCTAATATCATTAGCGAATCTAGTGTGTTTTTCGATTCCTGCTGGAAGCTTGCTATAAGGAATTTCAGCTCTATCAAGCATTTCACGATATAGGAATTCGATGTCATCTTGATTAGTACGACATGCTACGTAGTAAGCATATCCTTTTTTAAATTGATTTCTTGTAATGGCAGGAGTTCCAGCCATATAGTCGTTGTCATATCTTGCCAAAACATCTGCAGTTACATCTCTAAGTAATTCCTGGTAATCACGAACTGCAGCAGAGTGATATGTAAATCCTGTTTTATGTCTTATTCTAATATTTACAACATCCTCTGGATAAAGTGTATCGATTTCTTCAGAGCGAAGGCCAAAAATATTGTGAAGCCCATCACCTGGAAATCCTCCAAGCCAGTTCAAACAACTTTTATCAACATAGCCGGTAAAGTAGGTTGCCATGAATTGTCCACCTTCGCCGATGAAATCAGCTATCTTATCCCCAATTCCATCGTGAAGAAGATAAAGCATTGGTGCACAAATAATTTTGTAATTTGACCAATCCATATCAGATGAAATAATATCCGGCTCAATTCCAAAGCTCATAAATTCATTGTAGATTTCCATACAGGTCTTGTCGTAGTTCTTCGTATCTTTTGCAAGAGCCCAAGCATCATCTATGGCCCACCTATTGTCCCAATCAAAAAGAATAGCTACTTTATTGTCTGAAACAGATCCTGTTATCTCTGATATGTGATTTAAATCATCACCAAGTGAGGCTACTTCTTTGAAAATTCTTGTATCATTGGTACCAATATGGTCTATAACAGCACCGTGATATTGTTCGGAAGAACCTCTACCCTTTCGAATCTGGAAGTATTGAACTGTATCCGAACCAGTTGCAACAGCCTGCATTGAAATAAGCTTATGTACCCCAGGACGGCGATATTTGTTATATGGTCTCCAGTTAACTACACCAGGAGCAGACTCCATCATCATGAAAGGTTGACCTGGCTTCATACTCCTAAATAAAGCATGATTGAAGCTTCGCTCAAGCATAGTATCTGCGTCGGATTGCCAGTTGTTGTGGAGCTCAGGATAGTTGTCCCAGCTGATTACATCTATGAACTGACTCATATAGTGGTAGTCATAATCCATAAACATTTCCATAAAGTTTGTGGTAGTAGGTTCTGTCGCACCGTTTTCTCTTAAAGTATCTATTTCAAACTTCATGAAATCTGTAGCCGACCAGGTGTTAAATCTTTTCCAGTCTAGATTGAGACCAAGCACGCAGTTCTCACCATTTGCATATGGCGGATCAATTTGATCAAAGCTATTGAATTTATGAGACCAGAATGTGGTCCACCAAGCCTTATTTAATTTTTCAATGTCATTATCATATCTATCTGCCAGCCATTCCTGAAATTTCTTGCGGCAAGTATCACAGTAGCAATATCCACCCAACTCATTTGAAATATGCCACATTAGAATGGCAGGATTTCCAGCAAAACGCTTTGCAAGAGCAGTATCAATGATGCGAACCTTCTCCCTATATTCTGGGGACTGCATACAATGATTGTGACGAAGCCCATGATGATTTCTTACACCCATTTCATCACATCGCATAGCAGATGGATATTTTTCATCAAGCCATGCTGGACGAGCCCCGGATGGAGTTGCAAGTACAGTATAGATATTGTTGTTGTATAGCTTCTCAATAATAGCTGCAAGCCAGTCTAAATTGATGTTTCCTTCAGTGGGTTCGTGTACAGCCCAAGAGAAAACACCTAAAGTGACAGTATTAATATGGGCATCTCGCATGTAGGCAATATCTTTATCCAAAATATCTGGTCTATCAAGCCATTGTTCTGGATTGTAATCACCCCCGTGTAAAATCCCAGAAATCTTTGTAAAAAGCCTATTTCTTTCCATATTTTCTTCTCCTTATACTAAAAAGAATAATATCATACGAAAAGTGCAAAAATGAATAAAAAAAAGAGAAATAATTTATATTTTCGACCATCCCATTCGCATTGATTATCGATGGGCTATCACTTATAATTAAATACATCTTTTGTGGCAATTTATTTGCCTTAGAATGGAGTAATAAATGAAATATATTAACACCCTCAAAGAGGGAGACAGAGGTACAGAGACATACTTATGTAAGAAGAAAACACTTGGTGTATCTAAGACTGGAAAGGCATTCGAATCACTTACTCTGTGTGATAAGACAGGCACTATCGATGCCAAGATTTGGGATGTAGATTCCGAAGGCATCAGCGATTATGATGAGCTTGATTTCATTACAGTTACCGGCGATATCACTAGCTGGAATGGTGCTTTACAGTTTAATATTAAAAGACTTCGCAAGGCTAATCCTGGCGAGTTCGAAATATCTGATTATATCCCTTCTAGCAAGAAGGATATCGGTGAAATGTGGAGTGCTTTAATCAAGCTTATCAATTCCGTAAAGTCACCATATATGAAAGCATTACTTAACAAATACTTTGTTGAAGATAAAGAATTCATCGAGACATTCAAGGGACACTCAGCTGCTAAATCTGTTCATCACGGTTTCACAGGCGGCCTTTTAGAGCACACTCTTTCAGTTGCTACAAACTGTGATTACTTCAGCAATCAGTATCCATTTTTAGATAGAGATTTGCTTATCACAGCAGCTATTTTCCATGACATCGGAAAGGTACGTGAGCTCTCAGAATTCCCTAGAAATGACTACACTGACGAAGGCCAGCTCCTTGGTCACATTTTTGTTGGTGCCAGCATGGTAGACAGAGCTATCGACGACATCCCAAATTTCCCAGAGGTTAAGCGTAAAGAGCTTATCCACTGTATTCTTTCTCATCATGGCGAGCTGGAGTTTGGCTCACCAAAGAAGCCAGCTATTGCAGAGGCTATCGCCCTTTCATTTGCTGACAATATCGATGCCAAGATGGAAACAATCTTTGAAGCTCTCGAAAATGTTGAGGAAAACAACCTCACATGGCAGGGATTCAATCGTTTATTGGATTCAAACATCCGTAGAACAGGAAAGAATTAATGAATAAGAATGATATTGTAAGACTTACAATTGAAGATATGTCCTTGGAGGGAGCAGGAATTGGTCACACTGATGGTGTGACCATTTTTGTGAAGGATGCCGTGGTTGGGGATGTATGTGACGTCATCATCACAAAGGTTAAAAAGACCTATTGTTTTGCTGCTCTTAAGGAAGTTGTGGAGGCCAGCCCATATCGAGTGCAGCCTGCCTGCCCAAATGCAAAGCAGTGCGGTGGGTGCCAGATTATGCAGGTATCCTATGATAAGCAGCTTGAGATTAAGGATAATATTGTAGCAAACAACCTTGTCAAAATCGGCGGATACGATAGAGCCTTTGTGGACTCTATACATGAGCCTATTATCGGCATGACCGAGCCACTTCGCTATCGCAATAAGGCCCAGGTTCCAATCGGCCTTGATAAAGATGGCAATATTATTGCAGGCTTTTACGGAGCCAGAAGCCATAGAATTGTTCCATCAGATGATTGTAAGATTTGCTCGAAGAAGAGCATGGATATCGTATATGCGGTAATCGATTATATGAATGAATGTGGCATCAAGCCATATGACGAGGCTACTGGAAAAGGCCAGATTCGTCACGTCCTGGTCCGCGAGGGTAAGGCCACAGGTGAGACAATGGTATGCGTAGTAGTTAATGGAGCTTCACTGCCTAAGGTAGATTCGCTAGTGGCTCATATCAAAACAGTAGAGTCAGAGCTTGCATCACTTGTGCTTAATGTTAACACTCGCCGTGACAATGTCATCATGGGATATGAGACAAAAGCTTTATACGGCAAAGAAGCAATTCGCGATACAATCACCCTCACTAGCGGTGATACAATCGCCTTTGATATCAGTGCCAATTCCTTCTATCAGGTGAACCACGACCAGATGGAAAGACTTTATAGTAAGGCGCTTGAATATGCAGATTTGCACGGTACAGAGGAGGTCTGGGACCTTTACTGCGGCATTGGTACCATTTCGCTTTCTATGGCAAAGCGAGCAGGCCGTGTAATCGGTATCGAGGTAGTACCTCAGGCCATCGAAAACGCCAAGGCCAATGCAAAGCTAAATGGACTTGGCAATGCAGAGTTCTATTGCGGCGAAGCGGAAGTAGTCCTTCCGGAGATTTATGAGAAGATGTCCCATCCGGATGTCATCATGGTAGACCCACCTCGTAAAGGCTGCGATGTAGTGGCTCTTGATACCATGATAAAAATGCAGCCATCTCGCATCGTTTATGTGAGCTGTGACAGCGCCACCCTAGCACGTGACCTCAAGCATTTGGAGGAGCATGGCTATCATTTAGAGAAATATACAGTGGTTGATCAATTCGGTCACACCATGCACACAGAGACGGTTGCAAAATTAGTTATAAAACGATAAATATTTCACAAAAACATCTTGATACATAACGAAAAAGGGATTATACTTCTCGTAATGTTTATTTTATGGTGAATGCTAGAAGTCGCCATATAAAAGGGAGAAGCGTAATGGCTTTATATATGTATGTTTGCTCGAAATGCAAAAAGAAGGTTTATTTGAATTTTAATGATGTGAAATTATATATTGCTGATGGCAGGAAGCATATCTGTCCAGAATGTAAGAAAAGCATGTAAAAAGGGAGGTTTGAACCTCCCTTTTAGTATATTAGAAATTGATTGTCTTTGGAGCTGCTGTGAATGATGAGATAGTAGCTACTGCGTTCTTGAAGTAGAGTACCTCAGTGTTATCATCTTCTGCAGAGTACTGAGCCTTTAAGTCAGGATAGTTATCAAGCATGTGAGCCTTTGCTTCTACACGATCATCTCTTACAAGCTCTCCGCAAATACGAATCCACTGACCATCTTTGAAAGCACAGATTTCAACCTTAGGATTAGCCTGAATCTGCTTTGAAACATCTTTAGACTTTCCTGTCTGGATGTAAAGCTTATCTTCGAAAATTTCAATTGTGCCGAATGGGCGAACTCTTGGCTGGTCACCTTCTACTGTTGCAAGGTAGTAAACGCCAGCATCTTTTAAAAACTGACAAACTTCTTTCATGAAAATATCCTCCTTATGAAATGAATTGTACACAATCTATTATAGATAAATGACTGTATATTTTCAATTAAAAAGAAAAGGTTATTTTTTGCAGCTGTAAAGTAAATAACAACTGACCAAGAATAATATGAACCAGCATGCAAACCCAAAGGTTTTTAGTACGACGATAAATGTAATTCATAAATAAAACAAATAGAATTGTGAGCGCTATCATTGGAAAACCGTAGGTGTAATGCATAGCACCAAAGAAGAGTGCCACAACAGAAACAGATTTATGTTTCCTGTGGT
This sequence comes from Pseudobutyrivibrio ruminis, assembly GCF_015057245.1. Taxonomy (GTDB): domain Bacteria; phylum Bacillota; class Clostridia; order Lachnospirales; family Lachnospiraceae; genus Pseudobutyrivibrio; species Pseudobutyrivibrio ruminis_E. The sequence continues at coordinate 2,011 of NZ_SVET01000016.1, read as the reverse complement.
TACCAACTAACAGTGTGCGCATTCCGTCATAACCCATGACATTCATACAATATTCCTGCCAAAATGCAGTGAATGGGTACAACATTGTGTTGGTTGTGATTTTTCCTGGAGTCAATCTATCAAGATAAAAGAATGGCTGGCATCGCTTAAGCATAATTGGATTCAGCTGCAGTATTGCAAATTTTAATAGAATCATTAATCCACCGAAAAAGGCACAAACCAAAAAGCCTCTCGTAATAGCATTCCAGATTTTTGCTTTGTTTACTTTTAGTGGTTCAATCAGAAAGTCTGTAGGCACTTTTCTTACCAGCGGCACCAGAGTACCGACTGCTAGTATCAGTCCAACATAGTTCCCGATTCTGTATATGGAAGCGGATTCATAAAAATAATCGATGGCTGAATTAAAAATGATATACAGCGACATGTAAGTCAGATACGCAATAATGAGATACTCAGAATATTGCTTTTTTGGATCGATTCCAGATTTTGAAATTACCTTATTGTCCATAACGTGAGCCCCTTTAATACATTATAAAAATATTTTATCACATTTTTTAGCGTTGGAACTATAAATTGTCAGTTTTTTATCCGATATAAAATACGAAGACTAGGCACATGGATGTGCAACAGTTTTCGGCGTTTGGCACTTTTATATTCTTTATTTGTGGAAAGGAGTCCGCTATGAAGATTGAAAACAGCCATGTAAACATGGCATCTCAACACAATTCTTATTCTTACACCCATATTGAAACCGTTACAATTGAACAGAGAGCGAATGTGGATACGCTTGGTGCGATTGTTGAGTTATCAAAGGATGGGGAAAAATCATTAAAAGAATCACTAGAAGAGTATCAGAAAACTGAAAAGGAACAGGAAAAGGAAAGACAACAAAAGAATCTTCAAAGCATGATTAACCAAATGGCTGAGCATGATAAGCAGATTCGAGAGGCTAATGCTCAGATGTCCCAGTGGGATTTCGAAGATTTGCAGATCAGTCTTGTGAAGAAGATTCTTGATCTTCTCAATGGAAAAACAAGCCCTAACGACAAAAAGTTGTCTGATCAAGTGCGAGCCTTCAATGATTGGCAGCGCAATGTATTTTCAAAATGCGAAGTGGATGGAGTTAAGTTTAGTGTAAACGGAGCAAAGCAAAACACACTTGATTTATCATCTGCAGGTAGTACAACTACCCAGGTATGGCAGCGTATCACAGCAACATCGGGGTCTCATTTGGAGTATGAAAATACAGGATTTAAGAGCACAGGAACAGTGCAAACCTCCGATGGCCGTAGCATAAACTTTAATGTGGAAGTTCAGCTAGGCCGCAGCTTGTCTCAAAAGATTGATTCCATATCAGAAGAGACTTACACAAGAATTCTAACAGACCCTCTTGTAATAAATATGGATACAAATGCTACATCAATATCAGACCAAAAATTTAAGTTTGATATTGATTCAGATGGAAAGGAAGATGACATTTCTTTTGTTGGACAGGGAAGCGGCTTCCTGGCGTTGGATAAAAATGAGGATGGCAAGATTAACGATGGTTCAGAATTATTTGGAACAAAGTCAGGTGATGGTTTCAGAGATTTGTCAGAATATGATGAAGACAAAAATGGTTGGATTGACGAAAATGATTCTATCTTCAACAAACTTAAAGTTTGGACCAAGGATGCAGAGGGAAATGACAAACTTCTGAATCTGAAGCAGGCTGATGTGGGAGCCATTTACCTTGGTAATATAGATACTGAATTTTCATATAAGAATGTGGCTGGTCAGACCGATGCAGTTCTTAGAAAATCAGGAATATATCTAAAAGAAAGCACAGGAGCTGCGGGGACTGTAGCCCATGTTGATTTGTCGTTGTAGTATTAGTATTTAGAAGTGCCATAATATGAAGTTTTGAACTAGGAGTCTTAGGTAAAGGCTCCTAGTTTTTTATTGTTAGGGCAAGGCCCTATTTTTCAAAGTCTTAGTTTTTTTATTTTAGATAAAATAGATACTTTGAAAA
>NZ_SVET01000035.1 GCF_015057245.1 Pseudobutyrivibrio ruminis | reverse complement strand
GTGACAGGACTTGAACCTGCACGGTCTCCCACTAGAACCTAAATCTAGCGCGTCTGCCAATTCCGCCACACCCGCGTGTGACAAAATGAAGAATTGCCATTGAAGATTGCTTCGCAAAAGGCAATTCTGGCAATAGCTTTCTTTCATACGAAAGAAAACTATTGCGTTTGTCGGCTCATCGACTCCAATAATATATCACACTGCCCCCTCCATTGCAACAAAAAATAGGCCTTTCAGAATACATCTAAAAGACCTATCAATTATCTAAATATTCAACCAGATTTTATCATTCCAAATGACTAAAGCACTAACTAAAGTTCTACCTGAAACAAACCCCGAGACTCCACCTAAAGCTCTATCCAAATATCCATCCAAACAACGGTGACAGCAGAATCATTATAACCGAATATGTAAATGAATTTACAGACATCAAGGTAGCTCTCTGGCCAGATGGAATCATTTCATTCAACACTACATCTGATCTGATTTCTATGAAGCTGTCCGCAAAGGAACCAATGCACGCTCCTATTATCATTATGTATGGATTGCCAACTAATACCGAAGCAAAAGCTACCATAACTCCAACAAGAGAAATGACACCAATAGCCCTATATACCACCGTGTTGAAAAATGTGACTACCTTTGAGCCAAGGGCACCTGACAATCCTATAATAAATAGTGCCGGTCCTAGCAAGACTGGATTTAAGCCAACTTCTGGCAGCTTTGCCTGCATAAAAAATCCAATCAATACCGCAACAGCTCCAATTGCAGCATTAAAAAGAATTATCAGCCTAGCTCTGCGATTCTCCTTTAAGAATGTGATTGAACCTATAGCAACTTCTTTGAATCTGCCAGCTACATCCATTGATTCATGGCCTTCAGCATGAACCTCCGTCAGTGATAAAGCAAATAATAAAGCTATGCTTCCCACGACGATGTCAACCAGATACGCTTTACGATATCCTAACATCAACGCAACACCAGCTAACAACGTAGCTAGCGAACTAACTATCTCATAGATAATCATGTCTTTTGAAAAGAATCCTTCATAGTTCTTTTCAACACCAGCTATCTTCATACTGTCATAAGCCAATGCTTCACGAGTTCCAGAAGCCAAATTATAGCTTAAAGCACTGACTCCCATGGCAAATGCAATTGATACAAATGAATCTGCAAATATCATTATCATTGCTGATAACATGGACATTATCTGGGCAAGCACCATGGATTTCTTGCGGCCGAACACATCTGACACAGCTCCTGATGGAACTTCACATATCATACTCACTACATGAAAAATACTTTCAAACCAGCCTATCTCCAATGTAGAAAAGCCACGGGCTGCAAGTAGTGCCACCCAGGAAGCTCCTGCCAGCATAAATGCCCCAAAAGTATCTATAGCATAAATCTTTCCAAGTTGTGCCTTTATATTAATCTTTTTAACGCTTTGACAAAGCTCATTATTTCCTTGAATTTCAAATTCTGTATTATTTATTTCCATAAAAAAATCTCCTTATCTATTTTTTAGAATAAGGAGATAGTGCGGCACAATGTTAAAAACGATTAGTTTCTATCGCTTAAAAAAGGGCGCACTATCCCCGTAAACTGCAAAAATAGAACCTTTTGTAAGATGCATATTAATTGTTTTCCAAGTCATACTACGCCCTCCTTTCTTTTTACTTTGATGTTAACAAACTGGATTTTACCATAACGTATTTTCGAAGTAAAGCAAAAAAACACCTCTTTACCAAATGTGTCCAAAACAATGGTCACATTCGTAAAGAGGTGTGTAAATTATAAATATTATGAATGTCTTCTAGCGCCCTTTAATCGAGCCATAGCACGAGCCATGTTTGCAGTAGAAATCTGGTATTCAACCATGCTTTGCTTCTGCTGAAGCTGCTCCTGAGCACGCTCCAAAGCTTCCTGGGCTCTATATGTATCAATATCTTCTGGACGTTCACAAGAATATGCAATCATCTTTACTGAACCATCCTTATAGACAGATATTAATCCATCAGATACAATGGCGCTTCGCCATGTTCCATCACCTGTTTTAAAGCGTATTTCACCGACAGAAACTACACCAGTCATCATCTCATGATGATTCATGATTGCAGCCTCTCCATCAGGACTAGGAATAATAATTATTTCGCAGTCACCATCATAAAACACGCCATCACAAGCGATTATTTTAAGATTAAATAATGATGCCATACGCTACTCCTTTACAAGATCTGCAGCCTTTTTCTTGACATCCTCAATTGTACCAACGTTAAAGAATGCTGCCTCTGGATATTCATCCATCTCACCATTAAGGATAGCTTTAAATCCACGGATAGTATCCTTTACAGTTACGAACTGTCCCTTAACACCTGTAAAGTTCTCAGCAACTGAGAATGGCTGTGAAAGGAAACGCTGTACCTTTCTTGCACGATATACAGTAATCTTATCCTCGTCTGAAAGCTCTTCCATACCAAGGATAGCGATGATATCCTGTAACTCTTTGTACTTCTGGAGAATCTCCTGTACGCCACGGGCAACCTGATAATGCTCCTCACCAACTACGTCTGGCTCAAGAATACGTGATGTAGACTCAAGTGGATCTACAGCTGGATAAATACCCATTTCTACGATCTTACGTGAAAGAACTGTTGTAGCATCCAAGTGTGAGAATGTTGTTGCTGGAGCTGGGTCAGTTAAGTCATCAGCAGGAACGTATACAGCCTGAACTGATGTGATAGAACCGTTCTTTGTAGAAGCGATTCTCTCCTGAAGCTCACCTAAATCGTTTGCAAGTGTTGGCTGGTAACCAACGGCTGATGGCATACGACCAAGAAGAGCTGAAACCTCTGAACCTGCCTGTACGAAACGGAAAATGTTATCAATGAATAAAAGCACATCCTGATTCTTAACATCACGGAAATACTCAGCCATTGTAAGTCCTGTTTCAGCAACACGCATACGTGCTCCAGGTGGCTCGTTCATCTGACCGAACACTAAGGCTGTCTTATCAAGAACTCCTGACTCAGCCATTTCTGTCCAAAGGTCATTACCTTCACGAGAACGCTCTCCTACACCAGTAAAGATTGAGTAACCACCGCTCTCTGTAGCGATATTATGGATAAGCTCCTGGATAAGTACTGTCTTACCTACACCGGCACCACCGAAAAGTCCGACCTTACCACCCTTAGCATAAGGAGCAAGTAAGTCGATAACCTTGATACCTGTCTCAAGCAT
>NZ_SVET01000015.1 GCF_015057245.1 Pseudobutyrivibrio ruminis | reverse complement strand
ATAATCGTATTTGACTAGGCTTTGCATTTATGCAAAGGCGTATCTGGCGAAGCCAGATTTTTGCGGGAGTTTTCATTATTTGTCCCGCAAAAAGTCTTAAGATTTAGGAGGCTGATTAATCAGCCTCCTTTTATTTTTGATAAAGCACTCTGATGATGATAAAATATATAAATATTTAGTGATTAGAGAAAGGTTATTATGAGCGAAGCAATTGTTACATTAAAAAAAGGCGAGGGCCGCACAATTAAGGCTGGAGGCGCCTGGATATTTGATAATGAGATAGACTCAGTTATGGGTTCTTTTGAGAATGGAGATATAGTTGTTGTCCATGATTTCGATGGATACATGATGGGCCGTGGTTTCATCAACACTAATTCCAAGATTCGTGTTCGCATGATGACACGTAAAAAGGACCAGATAATTGATGATGATTTCATCAAAATGAGAGTGCAGAATGCCTGGAATTATCGTAAAAACGTATTACTTGAGAAGGATTTGAACTGCTGTAGAGTGATCTTCGGAGAGGCTGATTTCCTTCCGGGGCTTGTTATCGATAAGTACGATGATGTGCTTGTTGTGGAATCACTTGCACTTGGCATAGATAAGTTCAAGCTGAAGATTGTAGATTACCTTAAAGAGGCTATGGCTGTAGACGGATTTAGCGTGCGCGGAGTTTATGAGCGTAGTGATGCAGCAGTCCGCAAGAAAGAGGGCTTAGCACCATATAAGGGATTCATTGGAGATGAGTTCGATACAAACGTAGAAATCGTTGAAAATGGTGTTCACTACATGGTAGATGTAGTAAACGGACAGAAGACAGGCTTCTTCTTAGATCAGAAATATAATCGTCTAGCTATTCAGCGCCTTTGCAAAGGCAAGAAAGTATTAGACTGCTTTACACACATGGGTACATTTGCTCTTAATGCTGGAATCGCGGGAGCAGCAGACGTAACAGGTCTTGATATTTCAGAGTTCGCAGTATCTCAGGCTACAGCAAACGCAAAGCTCAACGGCTTGGATTCAACTGTCAAATTCCGTCAGGCAAATGTTTTGGATGAGCTTCCAAAGCTTGCAGAAGCTGGAGAAAAGTACGACGTTGTAATTCTTGACCCACCTGCTTTCACAAAGTCGCGTGAGGCCACAAAGAACGCAATGAAGGGCTACCGAGAAATCAACATGAAGGGACTTAAGCTTGTTAAGGACGGCGGCTACCTTGCTACATGTTCTTGCTCTCATTTCATGACTCAGGAACTCTTCGTAAAGGTAATCGGCCAGGCTGCACAGGCTGCCCACAAGCGCCTTCGCCAGGTAGAATTCCGCACACAGGCTCCAGATCATCCAATCCTCTGGGCCGCTGACGAAAGCTACTACCTCAAGTTCTTAGTGTTCCAGGTTGTTGACGAGAAATAAAGAGTAAAAGGGACTCTTGTTATGAATAGAAAAGAAATCTTAACAGTAAATGTAAAACTTACAAAGTTTGATGAAGTGAAAGGGCAAAGTGGAGAAGCACTGATGATTCACTTCGATGGTGATGCTACTGGAGAATACTTCAACGGAATTATTCTTCCAGGTGGTGTGGACACCCAAAGGGAAATGAAAGGCAGTGCCAGAGTTTTATCTGCTAGATATATTCTTGAAGGAAAAGATTTCAAGGGTAATGCATGTAAAATCTTTGTAGAGAACAATGGCTCATTTGATGAAAATGGAAATATTGTTACTCATCCAACTATTCTTACGGATAGCATCGATTTAGCGTTTTTTGAGACTGCTGATATCACTGGAACGATATCGGATATTCCTGGTGGAGTACAGATACATTTGTGGATGGATGATTCAGAGGAATTATGAAAAAGAAATTATTAATTGGCTTTATATTAATTCTTATAGTGTTAGCATGCGCTGTGGTGCTCTTTTATCATAAGTCTGCTGAATCATATGATTCTGAGCCGGAAGTAGAGGAAGAGATGCCCGCAACCGAAGAGCCTGCGGAAGAAGATACATCTGAAGTGACGTCTGAAGGTGTTCCTTCAGTTGAATCCGCTAATCTGGAATCTGCCGAGCAACTACAAGAATCTACACAACCAGGAGAAACAAAAATGACTACCACAAATGTAAAAGACACAGAGAACTTTTATGGAATAGAATTCACAGAGGATAGCGAGATCTTCGCACGAATCAAAGGAAAATCCTACAAGGATGACTGCACAATTCCAGTATCGGATTTACGATACCTTCACGTGCTCCATGTAGGCTTCGACGGACAGACTCACGAGGGCGAAATCATCTGCAACAAATCTATAGCAGAAGACCTCCTTGAAATCTTCGAAGCTTTATATGAGGCGGAATATCCAATCGAAAAAATAAAGCTTGTAGACGAATACAACGCAGAGGATGAAGCCTCAATGGCTGACAACAACTCCTCATGCTTCAACTTCAGATTCATCAGCCACACCACAAAGGTCTCAAACCACGGTGCAGGCCTAGCTATAGACATCAACCCACTGTACAATCCATACGTCAAAACCGTGGACGGCGCCCTCAGCATAGAACCAGCCAACGGAGCACCATACGTAGATCGCAGCGCCGACTTTCCATACAAAATCGACGAAACGGACCTGGCCTACCAGCTCTTCACAGCCCATGGCTTCACCTGGGGCGGCGCCTGGTCTTCATCCAAAGACTACCAGCACTTTGAAAAAATAGACTAGTAAATGATTGGGAGTGAAAATGATTTTTATTATAGACAAGCTAATCAATTATTTAATATATATTTTCTTAATTCATTTCTGTTTTCGAATTCAATTTAGAAAAAATAAATTCTTGTGTTTATTATCAGTGCTATCGGTCGTTTTCTCTGGAATAGTTGATTTATTTTTAGGTGAGGAATATATGGTTGTATTTATCATATGGGCCTTAATAGCAATGATACTGTTATTCGATGATATGATTTGGCATATGGCGCTTTTGACAATAGCGCTAACATGGTTCATGGGAATGATAGATACATTTTCATCTATAATTGTACAAGTCATAGCAATGAATACAACGGCAGCTACAGCAAGACTAACCTGGAATGAACTCTTTGCGTATCCTATTTCTTTCGGAATAGAATTTTTTTTGTATTTATGTGTGCTCAAACGATCAGACGTATATCTAAATGAAATTAAGCTCACATACAAACTGGGGCTTTTATTGATGACACTCATATTCGAACTTATGGTGGTTGGTGTATTTAGTGTTTATTATGAGAATCCAGGGAATTTTACATGGTATTTGCATATCAGATTTTTATTATGTCTTGTTGGAACTATTTATGCATTATATGTAACACTTGCGCTTGCAGTAAAAAATCACCTTTATGATAAACAGAATAAGCATTTGCAGCTTGCTCTTAGCATTCAGCAGTCACAGTATCTATTTCAAAAAGAAAAAAATATTGATTTGCGTCGTTTCAGACATGATTTAATTAATCATATTGGAGCGGTTAAAGAGTTACTTTCAAAAGGTCAGTATGACAAGGCAAATTCGTATATAGAACAAATCTGGGATGTTACGGAAAGTCTTTCAAGCAAGGCAAACACGAGGGACGATTATCTAGATGCTATTCTCAACTATTATTCATATATATGTGAAGCGGGGAATGTTGCATTTGAAATTTCAGGAAAACTGAAGCGTCCGCTTGAAATAGATTTGATGGATATTACTGCGCTTTTTGGTAATGCCCTACAAAATGCCTATGAAGCTGCGCTTAAGGTGAGTATAAAGCATGTTCAGATTGAAATGGTTGATCACGAGGAGGAAGTATTTTTTGCCATTGCCAATACGTGTGATGGAAAAAATCTTCCGGATTATCATGATTCAGTAACGAGCAAAGCAGACAAATATAATCATGGTTTTGGACTAAAAAGCATGATAAATGTTATAAACAAATATAAAGGTGAATGTTATTTTTCTATGGATAAAAAAGAAGATATTGAGGTATTTAGAATAGATTTTTCTATTCCAAGGGGAAGTCAGATATGAAAATTGCAATAGTGGATGATGAGCCTGTTTGGCTGGATAAAATCAGAGAGTATATTGAGGGATATTTTGCATTAATTGGTGAGTCAGATTATGAAATAAATGTCTTTTCAAGTGGAACGGATTTCATACAGTGTGTCAATGAGATTGATTTGCTTTTTCTAGATGTTGAATTAAGTGATGGTGAAAATGGTTTTGATATAGCTGAACAGCTTCAGTTGTTAGACAGTAATTGCAAGATTTGTTTTCTGACTTCACACATCGAATATGCCAGATTGGGTTATAGAGTAAGTGCGTACAGATATATTGACAAGTTACATTTAGATGAGATTGATGAAGCCATAGGTAACTATCTATCTTCAGTGGCGAAAGCTGAATATATTGAGTGCAGGGATGAAAATGATTTGGTTCAGACAATAAATATTGGCGAGGTACTTTATGTAGAAACTGTTCAACATAAGCTTTGTTTTAATTTTGCAGGAGGAAAAAACTACTTTAGTGATGGAAACCTGAAATCTCTCGCTGAAAAGTACGAAAAACTTGACTTGATTCAAATTCAGCGTTCCTATGTGGTGAACATGAAGTACATCAGGTGTCATGATAGTAGGAATGTAACTATGATAGATGGCACAAAGCTTCCAATCAGCAGAGATAGAGTGCAGGACTTTAAATTAAAATATTTTAACTGGAGGCGGAAAGCCAATATGTAATTTGTGTAGTTTAGGCAAATTTTGTGTAGTTCAGGCAAAAATCCATATTTTTTTGTTTCTTTGTGATATAACAGTTTGGTCGACAAGGGGTCGAAAGTTTTTATGTCAGGGAGGACAAAAAATTATGCCAGTTAAATGGAGAACATGGGAACATTTTACAAAAGAGCCAATTAATCCTCGTGCAAGTCATGTGATGACAAATAATAGTGAAGTTGTTACTGCCATTAAAGACTTAGAGGATGACAGTTCTAGGACAGAACCTAATTTTGGTGAGGCAGCAACTCTTGAACTGAGTGGTAATTATTTTAGAGAAAAATCTGCTACAAGTTCATCTATGTTATTGGAAAGTAAAGTTGCATCTAGAACACTTAAGGTAGGTAGCCGCGGAGATGATGTAAAAAGGCTACAGGAGAACCTGAATACATTAGGATATAACACAGGAAAGCCAGATGGAATCTTTGGAAATGGGACAAAGAACGCAGTTATAGCGTTTCAAAAAGCGAAGGGGCTTACTGCTGATGGTATTGTAGGTTCAGGTACACAAAACGCAATAACTAGGGCATTAAATGAAAAAAATGCAGCGGCAAATAGCAACATCCTTAAAGTTGGAAGTAAAGGAGCTAAAGTAGCTCAGCTGCAAAACAACCTTAATTCTTTAGGATATAATGCAGGAAAACCAGACGGCGAATTTGGAAATGGAACAAAAAATGCAGTTGTTTCATTCCAAAAAACATATGGTTTAAGCGCAGATGGTGTTGCAGGAAAAGCAACTCAGGATGCTATAGCTATAACAATTAGTAGAAAAAGTAAGGGGATTTTATCAAAAGGGCAGGTTAGTAATGATGTTAAAAGTTTACAGAACGACTTGAAGACACTAGGTTATCTTGCAGGCATAGCCGATGGTGCGTTTGGCGTTGGTACAGAGTCGGCTGTAAAAGCATTTCAGCAAAAGCATAATTTATCGGTGGATGGTCTTGTTGGCAGCAATACTAGAGCCCAGATTGCTGCTGCGGTTAATGCCAAAACACAACCTAAGGATAATGGCGTTTTAAAACTGGGGAGCAAGGGAAATAATGTTATTATTCTTCAAAACAACCTGAATTCTTTGGGATACAATGCAGGAAAAGCTGATGGACAATTTGGTAGTGGTACACAAGATGCAGTTATTAAATTTCAAAAGACTTATGGATTAACTGCTGATGGCCAAGCAGGAGAGAACACACAAGAGGCAATAAGAAAGGCATTGCACTATAAAAATAATGGAGTGCTTTCTAAAGGTCAAGTGAGCGATGATGTTAAGACGCTACAGAATAATTTAAAAACTTTAGGCTACTTATCAACTAATCCTGACGGAGCTTTTGGAGCTAATACTGAAGCTGCGGTTAAAGCTTTTCAGAAAAACCATGGTTTAAGTGTTGATGGATTAGCTGGAACTGATACAAGAAATAAAATAAATAGCGCTGTTAAAAATAAAACTCAACCAGTGCCTTCTTCTAATAATATTCTAAAAATAGGTAGTACCGGAGAACAAGTTAAGAAGCTTCAAAATGATTTGAAAAATATTGGGTATAGTATTACCGACACAATTGGTTCGTTTGGGGAATCTACTAGCAATGCAGTGAAGATTTTTCAATCAGCTATGGGATTAGATGTAGATGGAAAAGTCGGGACTAACACAAGAAATGCATTATCAAAATCAGTTGCGTATGCTAACCAAGGTAAAATAGCTAGAGGTCATTCTGGAACTAAGGTTGAAAATTTGCAAAATGAGCTAAAGAAAGCAGGTTTTCTTACAACAGCTATAAATAAGGTTTTTGATTCTTTTACTATGACAGCTTGTGCAAAAGGATTAAATGAACTTGAAAAACAGAATAATTCTCCATATGCCGGGGCTACAAAAGCAGTTAATGATATGCTGGCCGATGCTTTAAAGAATGTTGTAATTGAGGAGGATTATGTTCAAAAGAAAACAAATTCAGGGACTCTTAGTGAGAAAGGGTTTGAATTATTGTCCCATATAGAGAATGATACTATAAAAAATATTCAATATAATACGGATGGAACAGTTAAGTCGGTACCGGTTATAAAAGTTAAGGATGATAAAATAACTTTACCATATGGTATCGCTATTGACGCTTCAGAAAAGGCGAAATATGAAGAAAAGTATGGTATTTCATTTGAAGTAGGAACCCAAATAGACAATAAGATTGCATTAGAAATATATAACGACAAAAAAGGATATTATGAAAAATCAGTTAATAATCTACTTAAACGTAATAATTATAATGCGTCTCAGCAAGAATTTGATGCTTTATTTATAGCTACATACCTAAGACCTGCTATAACAAATGAAGGGACAGCGCTTGATAGTTTATTAAAAAAGCAAACGATTAGTAAAGATGAATGGTATAACGCGGTTATTAGTGAATTAAAAAAAGCTAATAATTGGGAAAGCAATAAAGATGGATGGATGAAACGTACAAAAGAAGAGGCAGAACTCTTTGCAGATGGTGACTATAACAAAGATTATTAAAGATAGCAAAGGAAGAACAGGTAGGTGAGTGCCATAAAAAAAATAATAATTCATCTTTTGTTATGTGCGACAGTATTGTGTGGAATTTTGATGTTTTTTGAGATAAGTAGTAATAATAAACAAAACTCAATTCAACATGAACAAAATGTAAACGATATTAAGGGGGAACCTGATAGTGTTTCTGGTAATTTTGAAGGTAAATGGAAATTAACAGACACTCATTCATCAATTTCATCTACAATTACAATTTATAATCAAGATGATAATGGATTTGATTTTGTTGTTGAAGCGAATTACTTTATGCATTCAGATGTTATAGAAGGGGAAGCAGTATTCGAATCTCCTTCTATAGCCAAATATGTGGACAAATATGATGATGAAAGTAGTATTTCTTTTATATTAAATGCAGATGTTATGTATATTGAAAAAGAAGGCTGTCCTATTAGTCCTGGTGTTGATATTGAAGGCGAATATACTTTAAATAAACCCCAGTATGTAAATCCGGATATATTGGAGACATTATTTTCAAAGGATGAGTTGAAATCTATTAAAGGAATGATGCCTGAAGAAAAGTACAGCGAATATTTTGTCTTTTGTTCAAGAAATGGATTATTTGATGAGCAAGAGATAACTATAATAGATGGCATAGAAGCAAAAAATATCTATGTGTTCGTTCCAACTGCAGGCATGGGGTACAATGTATTCATAACAAGTGAAGGGGTAGTTTATCTACAGTTATTTGATGAAGATAATTCGTTTTATACAAATGATGAGAATTGGAAATTAAACGAAATGCCAAGCATATGCAACGCTGAATAGAAAGCTGGAGTATACAATAGACTTGCGTATGAAGAAAAAGCGGAAGCATTAAGGTTATATAAAAACAATGAGAATTAAACATGAAGAAACGTACATATATTTTTATAATTATTATACTGACAATTATTGTATTGCTCTCATTGAAAATTAAGCTAATCATTGAAAGGCATAAGGTTTATAGCGCATATGCAGATTATATAGAGAGTCATTCTTTGTATGAAGGTTTCGAAAAGGGAGAGCTCGAAAACAATGAAACAAGACTTGTTTTTTCCTTAGAATATATAGATGAGGATAATATGCCAGAACTTGTTGTTGGGTGGACAAAAGCATTAAATGAAACACCTGATATCTGTATTTTAAAGTATGTGGATGGTAATGTGAAACAACTTGGGCCATTTGGTCATTATAATTGCATAGATTATATTCCGAATGAAAATATATTATGTGAATGTAATTCTTGGGCAGGTGAGACATCTTATAGGTACTTTAGAATAAACGATAAAGGCGAGAATGAAACACTATGTGAAGCCTATATGCCAATGAATGATGAGCAAGAGATTTATACTATAGAAGAAAAGTACTATGTGAGTGGAAATTCTGTTTCAAAAGAAAAATATAATGCTTACGTTGAAGAAATGTCTTCAAATGGTTTTGTTTCATGGAGTGGTGAACATAATAATTACAGCTTAGATGTTCTTAATAAGTATAATTTGAGTCAACTTAGAAAAGGGAAAATTGAAATCGCCAAAAATGTAAGAGCAGAATCCGAACGAGAAAAAAACTCTTCATGTTATGATTATTATGATATAGATGATTTTGTAATAGATTATTCAATTAAATCAATTGGAGGGTGCGAATATCCAGTATTATCCTCTGACAATGTACGGTATGCTTATGTATTAACAGCAATAAATCAAGATTATTTAGAAATGATAACGGAGGCAAAGAAATCCAACGATACTAATGCAATAACATGCGAAAGTATTGATATTGACGAAATAGACAACCTTGCGTATGTAACAATAAATGAAAGAATAGCTAAGTCATCAAAAACTTTCAGTTTCAATAAGACATACGTTATAGAAAAATACAATAAGGATTTTGCAAATTTGAATGATATTTTTTTATCTAACATTGATTTTTTGGCTAATGCAACAAATCAGATATGTGAGATAGACAATAATTTGGATTGTGAAACTGTCTATGAAGAACTATTCTTAGCTTCGGATAAAAGAAATATTAGTTGGAGTATAGTAAATGGAAAACTGAAAATAGATGTAGACTCAAATGTATTCTCGGATAGTTCTAAAAATATTAATTATAAGGTTAACATTATGGTGGAAGATTATTTAAGTAGTAATAACGAAGATTGACTTCTATATAAAAAGCTCTGGATAATTTATTTGAAAAGCAAGTTATTAGTAAATATAAATTTTATAACGCAGTTATTAGTGAATTAAAAAAGCTGATATTATTTCTGGAAACTTTGAAGGTAAATGGAATTTAACGAACTACCAAGTATAAGTGGCGCTGAAGAATAGGCGGTTCCTAAGTAAATAACGGTGTTAGGAACTCATTTTATTAACTCTTTAAGATGAGGACTACAACTCTAAAGAAAGCTGGTTTTATTAAACACAGCTTTCTTTTATTATGACAGCTTGTACTATTAAATGAGCTTGAAAGAATAGAATAATTCTATATATGCTAGCACTACAAAAAGATCTATGCTGCGTAGTGCAGCAGGAAGAATGGTAGGCTTCCGTAGTACATGAGGAAGGCAAAGGCCAGGGCCAGGGTGTAGATGAGCGTGTTGTACAGGAGGCGGCGTCGGTAGGTTGGGAAGTCGCCGGAAATTGTGGTGACGCCGGTGCTTGGTTCGAATCCGTTGTCTGCGTGCATGCCAAGGAATAGTAGGGCTACGGCCAGTCCAAAGATTGGCATGAATGGCATGTAGTAGCGTGATGCGAAGCCTCCAAGGTAGCCGCGGCTTTGGAATGAGCCGTAGGCGCTTTTAAACTGGTAGAGGAATGTTACTATTAGTGAAATCCATCCTGCGATAACTGGTAGGCTGAGCTTGCCAGCACATTTCTTTACGGCAGGTGTGAATACCAGTGCTGGGATTACCCAGAGGATTTCGTATGGTATGGCTGTGAGGCTGTATATGTAGGTTTTTGTGAAACGGTATACAGATTCGATGCCTGACCATGATAGGAAGAATCTCTCTATGTAGTACGATAAGTATTGGCTGAAGTTGTAGGTACGACGCTCTGACTCAGCAACGTAGTATATCGTATTTTCGAAGTATTCCTTTGAGGAGATAAGCTCCAATGAAGGATGTAATGTGCCATAGCGAGAGTAAATGATTCCGTAGTATGCGATGGCTACGGCGTATATAGGCAATGATATAAAGAAGGCCTTGCAAATAAGTGGTGCGAGGCTTTTTTCTTTTATCATGGTTGCGATAAGTACGATAAGTGCCATTACGATGCAAAGTATGGCTGCAGTAAGCTTTGTCAAAAGTGATGCAGTGATGCCAAGGGCAATTAAAACATAAGTTAGTATGTTGCGCTTGCCTTCACTGAATCTTATCAATCCAAGGATGCAAAGTGCTGCAGTTGTAAGTGTAAGTGCATCATTTGTTACGGCGCAAAGCTCATATGAAAGCATTGGTATTGATGATACAGTCATTGCGTAGACAAGATGAACCCATGGCATATCCTTTGATAATCTGGAGTAGCCGATGTAGAAGAATAACAAAAGTCCAATGATGCTGATGCCTAAGCTGAAGTATCTAAGCTGCATTTTTTGGATGGTAATAACTACATCTGATTCTGTAGGAGAAAAGCCACCAGCAAGACGCATGATGTGATAATAAAGAGGTGGGTGGCAAAGATAGTTAACAAGATCTTCCATGTATGCATAGTTTGGAGTTTCCGACCATTTCATTACAACACTGCTGAAGATGTGCATGTCTTCGAAATGAGGAATTATCTCACCTGTGCTTTCTAGGTAATAAACATATGCAATGTGAGCTGATTCATCTGGTGATGTGCCAGGCACATAGTTGGCGTAAAAGACGCCTGCGCTTGCAGTGAATACTAAACAAAACAGGTATATAAAAGCTATAAATGCCTTTCTGCCTTTTACGTTGATTGCAAAATAAAAGGCAGCGATAGCTAATATAAAAAACACTGCAATTAAAATGTAAGCTACTAATTTCATTATTTCTTAACTCCACTCAATTTACTTGAAATCTTATTAATAACTGATTTTGCATTCTCAATGAAGAATGAATCAGCAAGTATAAGCAAAAGAATAAAATATACTGCGGCTCCTGTGACAATCATGATAAATGTTGCGACGATTGTGTTTGGCAGGAGACGACTTTCTACTATAAGTAATAGTAACATCATAGCTGCGGAGAATAAATACTTTGGTATTGGCGCTATGATGCGCTTGATTTCCAGCTCTTTTCTAATGACAAAAAGCTGGATGATTGCGATTGATGCTTCGGCGATGACAGAAGCGATTGCAGCTCCATAGGAGCTAAGCTTTGGTATTAACATCAGGTTGAAGCAGAAGTTGATAACTGCTCCGTAAAGCACTGTCTTTGTGTATAAGTTTTCCCTTTTTGTAGGAACTAAATATTGGATGCCTGTTACATTGTTGATTGAGATGGCTACTGTGATAGCTGAAACAATCTTTAAAAGCACGATTACTTTTTCATAGCCTGGGCCGTAGAACCAAGGAATGAAATTGTCGGCAATTCCAAATAATCCAAACATAAGAGGCAAGCCTAAAAACCATGCAAATCTGTAGGCCTTGTACATTGCATTTCGGATGGCTTCCTTGTTGCCTTCTTCAAAATATCTGCCAATGCGAGGTACCATAACTGTAGACATTGATGTGACAAGTACCAGCACCATTTTTGTGATTCGCATAGCCTGTTCATAGTAGCCGTTTTCAGTGCTACCGCCATTGATGAGGCGAATCATAATCTTATCTAAATATTGATATATTTGAACTGCAATGGTTGGCAAGAATAATCCAAGAATCACATGAGTGTCAGCAAATGGTGTAAGCTCCGATTTTGAAACCTTTGTGAGATACTTTGGAAGGTATGCCCAAAGTGAAACGTGTCCGGCCATGGTGATGATTGCAGTGGCTGCAGTGTAAAGAGCCAGGTCGTTTTCATCTTTGATAAGGGTAAAAACCATTGCCAGGTTTATTAATCTAAAGATAGCATTACGTCCAACAATTTTGCCAAACTCCTCAAGACCTTGGAAGAACCATGATGTATCACAGGCAACATTGATTATTTCGATGAACTGAATGATGTAAATAATCATCCACTCAGGGCGAAGGGCAAAAACAAAAATGCCGTAGATTAAAAGAAATATGGCAGTGGAAGTACATCTGAAAATTACTGTGTTCCAAAATACCACAGAACGTCTGTGGGCATCAGCCTGCACATATGAAATCTCACGCTGACCATAAGTAGATGTGCCCAAGGTGGCAAAAATAATGAAAAATGCAGCAATAGCAGTTACATAAGAAAATACACCGATGCCATCTACGCCCAGCACTCTGGAAATGTAAGGGGCAGTCAGAAGTGGTGTGATAATAACCAGTAACTGATATGCTACATTATATATATAATTCTTTTTTACGTTTTTTTCTTTCATTAAAATATATTCCTAAAGGTATTTACGATTTCTGTTTTTCTGATGAAAACAAAAATCTATAGTTTTCCAAGTAATAAAATTAGTCGAAGCATAACTTCTCCTGAAAAACTTCTACGAAGATGCTTGTGATAAAAAGTCTTTTTGAAGATTTTTTTTGAATTAAAAACATCCAAAAACCTTTTTGTCTCAGTATCAACCTGACTGTAAAACAATTCAGAAAAGCATTTTAACATCTGCCTTGTTCTAGGACAGAAATCACCATTTAAAACCTTATCCACACGCCATTTAATCTTTTTGATGATGCCAAGATTTGTGGATGATACTGCGTCGCTGTGGCGTCTATATTTGGCTAAAGGCTTTTCACTGTAAATGATTTGTCCATTTAACCCAAGAGCAATCAAAGTGACCCACTTATCATGATAATAAATATCTTTGGAATAATTGTTATCAAATGAAAGCTCAGCAAGCTTTCTGTTTATCATCATTGTGAAACCAGGAAAGACTCCTTCAAAGAAAAGATTCTCGAAGGTGACTCCTGTCATAGGATTAGTTTCGTTGAAAGTGCCGGTCACATTCAACACATCATCACAAATATAGTAATTAGAAGCAAAAAGAATAGGTTTATCTGAGTTTGCCTTTTCAAAATAAGACAAAGCTACTTCCAATTTATCCTCTTCCCAATAATCATCCTGATCGCAAAAAGCAAAATAGGAAGCATCACTATTTGTAAGAGCATATTTGGCGATGGTGCTAAAGCTTTCGCCAAAGCCTAAATTTTTATTTGTATCTTCTGAAACATCGTTGATGATAACAATTCTTGAATCGGTAGAAGCTAAATTATGAATGATGTTTAAAGTGTCATCACTAGAACCGTCATCTCGAATATATAAAACAAAGTCTGAAAAAGTCTGTTTCAGTATGCTTTGTATTTGTTCGGTAATATATTTTTGTCCATTGTATGTGGACAATAAAACTGAAATGGTTGCCATAAAAGCGCGCCTTTCACATGTAATTAAATATAAACTATTCTAAAACAATACCCTAGGCAATGCAAGGAATGTGCAAGTGTGGTATACTTATACAAACTGTGTTGTCAGGAATTATAATATGGAACAATTTAGTCAACTGGATTCCCTCATCAAAGGGAAGAAGGTTCTTTATATAACAACTAAAAATTTAGATTACATCAGAGTTTCCCAAGAGATTAATTATCTATCGCATTTGGCATCTCAAGTGGAGATAATCGGAAGCAAATCTTCTAGCTATCCAAAGCGTCTTGCATTTGTGTTTGCTAGCTTGTTCAAGCAATCCATGAAAGACATTGATATTGTATTTGTGGGATTTGCTCCTCAGCTGGTTATGCCAATTTTTTCTTGGAAGTTTAGAGCAAAGACTGTCATCATCGACTTCTTTATTTCTGTTTATGACACTATGGTGCTTGATAGAAAGAAGTTCAAGGATGGCGGTTTTCTTTCAAAGTTCTGCCATCGCCTGGATGAAGGCACACTTAAAAAGGCAGATTATATAGTGTGCGACACAAAGGCTCACGGTGATTTTTTTGCAGATGAGCTTGGGGCTTGTCAGGAAAAGCTTAGGGTTCTATATCTTGAGGCTGATGCAAGCATCTATTATCCAAGGGATAAAAAGCCATCGGCTTCACAGAAAAAGGTTTTGTATTTTGGATCTATTTTAAATCTTCAGGGAGTGGATGTGATTTTAGATGCATTAAAGCATTTCAAGGATGATACAGATATTTCATTTGAAATAATAGGTCCAGTGCCAGCGGCTATGGACAAACCAATCCAGAATAATATATCTTATATAAACTGGCTCAGCCAGCAGGAGTTGGCAGAGCATATTGCTCAGGCAGATTTATGCCTGGCAGGCCATTTTTCAGGAACTATCGATAAGGCAAAAAGGACAATTCCTGGAAAGGCATACATATATCAGGCAATGGGCAGGCCAATGATTCTTGGAGATGGCCCAGCCAACCACGAGCTGTTCACTGCGGACAGCATCCATATTTTTGTTAAAATGGGAGATTCTACAGCATTAGCTGAAGCAATAAAAGATTTTTTCGATTATGAGTGAAATAAAAGAATACAAGCAACCTACTAATAAAATAGAAAAAGGATTACTTTATCTACAGCATTATGGCTTTAAAAAGACTGTTGCAAAGACAGTCAGAAAGCTTATGAAACACGATCAGGAGCACTACAGCTACAGACAGTTCCTGAAAGAAAATCCAATTACCAAAGAAGAATTAGACAAGCAAAAGCATACTGTTTTTAAATACAATCCAGTTATCAGTATCGTAATTCCGTTATATAACACAAAGGAAGAATTCCTTATTGAATTAATTCAGTCCTTTACAGCTCAGACATATCCACATTGGCAGCTTTGCCTTGGGGATGGCAGTCCAGAAGAAGGGTTAAAGGATATCATTCTAAAGGCTACAGATGGCATTTGGGATGAAAGAATTATCTATAAAAAACTAAGTGACAATACAGGTATTGCAGGCAATACAAACGCAGCAATGGAGCTTGCTACTGGAGACTATATCGGATTTACGGACCACGATGATTTAATCACTCCAGATGCAATGTACTATATTGCAAAAGCTTTAAATGAAGATAACACAATCGAAGCTATTTATTCTGACGAAGATAAAATCGACATGGAGGGCAAGGAATATTTCCTTCCTCATTTCAAGTCGGATTTCAATATTGATTTGCTTTGCTCTCACAACTACATCACACATCTTTTTGTAGTTAGAGCAGACATCGTAAAAGAGAGCGGCGGAATTCTCTCTGAGTTTGACGGCGCACAGGACCACGATTTCGACCTTAGAGTTTTGGAGAAATGTACCAATATATATCACATCCCTAGGGTCCTTTACCATTGGAGATGTCATCCGGATTCTACGGCAGATCATCCAGAGGCAAAAATGTACGCCTATGAAAATGGTCGTCGAGCAGTGGAAAATCACTACAAGCGCTTGGGCATTCCAGCTCGCGTAGAGCTTGATACACACCTTGGATATTACCGTACAATCTATCAGTGGCCAGATTCACCACTTCTTTCTATTGTGATTCCAAACATGAATCACGTAGATGATTTAAAGGCTTGCATCGATAGCATTGTGGAAAAAAACGATTATCCAAATGTGGAGTTTGTAATTGTAGAAAACAATTCCACAGAAGAATCAATAAGAAACTACTATACACAGCTTGTAAATAGATCTGATATAAAAGCAAAGGTTGTTGATTTCACAAAGGACCATCCAGACACAATGGGAGTCTTCAACTATTCAGCCCTTATGAATTATGGAGTTTCCCATTCTGATGGTGAGTACATCCTGATGCTCAACAACGACACTCGCATGATTAATGCTGACAGTATTTCCGAGATGATGGGATTTGTTCGCAGAAGTGATGTAGGTGCTGTAGGCGCAAGACTTTACTTTGGAAACAATACTGTGCAGCACGCAGGTCTTGTGCTTGGCCTTGGTGGAGTTGCCAACTCACAGTTCTTAGGAAGCGGCAGGGAGCAGGTTGGATATTTCTACAGAAGCACCTGCGTCCAGGATTTATCAGCCCTTACAGGAGCGTGCTTGCTTACTAGCAAGTCAGATTTTGAGTCAGTTGGAGGATTTGATGAAAGCCTTGCAGTTGCCTTTAACGACGTAGATTTTTGTCTTAAACTTCGTGCCAAGAATTTACTGTGCGTTTACACTCCATTTTCAGAGTGGTATCATTTAGAGTCGGTGAGCCGAGGACTGGACCTTGAGGATGAGGGAAAAAAGGCTCGTATGGAATCGGAGACAGAGTACTTTATGTCAAAGTGGCAGTCAGTACTTGATAAGGGAGATCCATACTACAACCCAAATCTATCACTCACCAAATTCGACTATTCATTTAGAAGTAAGGAGTAGCTATGAAATTAATCATTCAGATTCCATGCTACAACGAGGCAGAGACGCTTGAAATAGCCTTAAATGATTTGCCTAAGCATATTGATGGAATCGATGAAATAGAATATTTAATTATAAATGACGGAAGCGCAGACAACACTGTTGAGGTCGCAAAAAAGTGGGGCGTACATCACATTGTAAATCTCCGTCGTAACAAAGGTCTTGCTTATGGATTTATGGCAGGTATTGATGCTTGCCTTCGCCATGGGGCAGACATTATCGTAAATACGGATGCAGACAATCAATATGTTGCAGACGATATAGAACTTTTAGTTAGACCTATTTTAGAGGGAAGCTCAGATATTGTTATTGGTGCAAGACCAATCGATGAGACGGAGCATTTCTCACCACTGAAAAAGAAGTTACAACACTTCGGAAGCTGGGTAGTTCAAAAGGCCAGCAACACAGATATCCCTGATGCTCCCAGTGGATTTAGAGCATATTCAAGGGATGCAGCCATGAGGCTCAACGTTACAAACGATTATACATATACACTTGAGACTATTGTGCAAGCGGGGCGCAATAAAATCGCTCAGACCAGTGTTCCAATTCGTACTAATGACGAGCTTAGGCCATCAAGACTGTTCAACAGCATGATGGGCTATGTTAAAAAGTCCATGGTTACAATTCTTAGGGCTTATTTAATGTATCAGCCTTTGAAGACATTCAGTCTTTTGGCTATAATACCATTTATTGTTGGATTAGGGGTTATCATCAGATATTTGGTATATGTCTCAATGGGTAATTCAGCGGGACATGTTCAGTCACTTATACTTGGCTGTACACTTTTAATCATGGGATTCATTTCCCTAATGATTGCGCTCATTGGTGATCTTCTTGCAAAGAATCGTAAGATTTTGGAGGATATTGAGTACCATACAAGAAAGATGGATTACGATGGGGTGAATAATAAAGATGGATATAAAAAGGAGAATAATTTATAATGTTAAATAAGGAAAAAGCACTCGAATTACTGAGGGAGAATAATCAGGAACACATAATGAAATTCTTTGACCAGCTTCCTGAGGAAAACAAGACAGAGTTTCTTAATCAGATTGAAAATATTAATTGGCCAGACTTCAAGCTTATCGGCTCAAACGAAGCTGCATCAAGAGGAGAGTTTAGCGTTCCTCCAGCAGTAAGTATTTCTGAAATTGCAAAGAAGCACGATGAGTTCGAAGCAATCGGATTAGAGGCAATCAAAAAAGGCGAAGTGGCAGCAGTTCTTCTTGCAGGAGGAATGGGCACTCGTCTTGGATTTGATTTACCAAAGGGATGCTTCAATGTTGGCGAAACAAAAGAGCTCTACATTTTCCAGTGCCTTATCAACAACCTTATGGATGTTGTTAATCAGGCAGGTTGTTTTGTCCCTCTTTATATTATGACAAGTGAAAAGAATGATCAGGCTACACGCGAATTCTTCGCAGAGCACGATTATTTTGGATACAATCCTGAGTACGTTAAATACTTCATTCAGGATATGGCTTGTGCTGTTGATTACAATGGCAAGCTCCTTCTTGAGGAGAAGGGACGTCTTGCTACATCACCAAATGGAAATGGTGGTTGGTATGCATCAATGGTAAAAGCAGGCCTTGATAAAGAAATGAAGGCAAAGGGTGTTAAGTGGATTAACATCTTTGCAGTAGATAATGTGTGTCAGCGAATTGCAGATCCAGTATTTGTTGGAGCTACAATTGCAGGCGGATACGAAGCAGGCTCAAAGGTTGTTCGTAAGGTAGATCCACAGGAAAAAATGGGTCTTCTTTGTCTTGAGGACGGTAAGCCATCAATCGTTGAGTACTACGAAATGTCAGACGAGATGGCAGAGGCAAGAGCTGAGGACGGAAGCCTTCTTTATAAATACGGCGTTATCCTCAACTACCTATTCTCACTTGAGAAGCTTGATGAAATCGTTAACAACAACATGCTTGTACACGTTGTTGAGAAAAAGATTCCACACATCGATGCTGATGGAAATCACGTTTCACCAGAAGAACCAAACGGCTACAAGTTCGAGCTTTTAGTTCTTGATATGGTTCATATGATGGATTCAAACCTTGCATTTGAGGTAGACAGAGTACACGAATTTGCACCAATCAAAAATCTTCACGGTGTAGATTCAGTAGACAGCGCAAAAGAATTGCTTAAGAAAAATGGAGTTATACTCTAACTAAAGGTGGCTTAGCTGCCTAGGTTAAAGGAGAAAGACTTGTACAAAAAAAAGAAGCGTTCCTGGGTAAAACATTTGGATTTTATAATCCTTGATATGCTCGCTGCGGAGCTGGCACTATTTATTGGTGTTTATATTAAGTTCCACAGCGTAATCTTTTTGGATCGTTTTGAATGGTACAATCTGTATCAAAGCTTGGCAAAAATTTTGCCATTCATTGATTTGACAGGTGTACTTTTTACCGAGACTTACACAGGAATATTAAGAAGAACAAAATATCAAGAGATTACTTCCACTGTATGGCATAGCTTGATAAACTTCCTTGGCGTATTGCTTTACATGTATGCCAACCAGACATCATACTACTACTCTCGATTTGCTTTAGGTGCTTTCGGTGTAGCAATGATTGTTGTTACATACATCGTCAGAGTTTTCTGGAAGAGAATTATTCGCAGAAGAAAGCTGTTGGATGTTAATAAATCATCTATGGTAGTTGTTGCAGAGTCGACCACAGTGGATCATTGTCTTTCAGAAATTGCTCACAGTCCATATACAGAGTTTAAGGTTGAGGGCGTTGTAGTTGTAGATAAAGATATGACAGGTCAGGAGATTCAGGGAATCCCAGTAGTTGCAAATGCGGATAGCCTTTTTGAATACCTCAGGACAAATGTTGTAGATGAAGTTTTCCTCGATGGAAACACTAGAGCTAGCGAGGAAAGCTTGGCAGGACGTTTGGTTGAGCAGGGACTTACAGTTCACATGTCCTTGATTCACACAAACAACCTTATGCCAAACCGTATTATGGAGACATATGGCGACTATGTTGTACTTACAACTAGTATGCATATTGCCAACAATAGACAGGCATTCTTAAAGAGATTGATGGATATTTGCGGTGCAATCGTAGGATTGGTTTTAGCATTTATTGCTTTTGTTATTTTTGCACCAGTTATTAAGCTTCAGTCTCCAGGACCAGTATTTTTCACTCAGACACGAATCGGAAAAAATGGTCGTAGATTCAAATTCTACAAATTCAGAACCATGTTCATTGATGCTGAAGAGCGCAAAAAAGAGCTTATGTCGCAGAACGAGATGAAGGGAAATATGTTCAAGATGGAAAATGACCCACGTGTCACACCAATCGGACATTTCCTTAGAAAGTATTCTATCGATGAATTACCTCAGTTCTGGAACGTTCTAATCGGAGAGATGTCTCTTGTTGGAACAAGACCACCACTTGAAGAGGAATACGAAAACTATGCTCTCCATCACAAGGCTAGATTGTCAATCAAGCCAGGTCTTACAGGAATGTGGCAGGTTAGCGGACGTAGCGACATAAAGGATTTTGAGCAGGTAGTTGCTCTTGATACAGAATATATATCTAATTGGTCTCTTGGATTAGATATCAAGATAATATTTAAGACTATAGCTGTTGTTTTTGGCGGAAAGGGCTCGAAATAGTGGCGGATACATATTTTTCTTTGGTCATCTGGACTATAGATACAGATATGGATTATTTCAAAGATTGTCTAGAGTCTATTGATGAGCAGGAGTACCGTAATTTTGAACTTTATATACTAGATAATAATCCTTCCAATGCCATCGAAGTTACCATTAAGGAGTTCTTCCCTGACATTGTAGATAAGGTACATTATCGTCGACTGAAAAAGAAATCTGGAGGTGCCTATGCGTATAACATAGGCGCCCATTTTGCAGAAGGGGATTATCTAGTTTATTTAGGACAGCACGATAGATTAAGTCTTAAGACTTTATCATTTTTAAATGAAAAGATTTCACAGCTGGACAATGATAGTATCGTATATACGGATAACGATGAAATCGTTGGACAGGATAGAAGAAACCCTCATTTTAAAAGTGATTTCAACAAAGAACTATTATTGCAGACCAACTACATTGGTGAGTTTGTTGCAATTGCAAGGAATGTATATAACCGATTGGGAGAATTCAATGAAAAGGCTCAGACTGCCTATATCTATGAATATCTTCTTCGGGCAGCATTCAAAAAAGAATCTATAGAGCATATTCCATCCCTTTTATATCATAAGCGTACATCCGACAAGCTTCTTACTAAGGAGCAAAGAGCCGAAGCTAATTTTTATTGCAAGGAGCACATGGCACTTGCTATTTCTTATCTTCGCCAAACAGGAGTTATTGCAGAGGGACGTATCGACGCATCTCTAAAGAAATGGCATTTGGATTACGATGAAACATCTTTTAGGCGCTTCTCCAAAGATTACATGTTCTTTAAAGAGGAAGATGTAAAGCTTTACACGAGAAATAATGCTAAGAAAATGTATGCATATCTTAATCAGCCTGACGTGGCTGTAGTAGGTGCTCGCTTTATAGACAGAGGCTTCACTTACGACAATGTTGGATATGTGTTTGATACAGATGGGGCCTGGTATCCAGCATTTCATGGCCAGCGTATTTTCAGAGATACCTATGAAAACCTGGCTAGTATGCCAAGGGATGTAGCGATGGTAGATGCAGGCTGTTGCATGATTGATGCAAAGGTGTATCGAATGCTTCACGGCTTCGACACCAGACTTTCCGGTCAGGATGCAATGTTTGATTTCTGTCTCAGGGCAAAAGCCAGAGGATTTAGAACAATAGTCATTCCAAAAGTTATTGCTAGAAAAAAGAACAGAGTGACAATAACATCCACCGATTCTCATGAAATATTGATGGAAAAACATGGTGAAATTATTAAGAATGGTGACACATTTTACAATAGGAATTTACCTGTTGGTATGGAAAATTACATACTGCCGGGAACACAAGAGTAAAAATGATTAATTTTTGCCCCGTTTTTTATAGAATGTGACAGAAATATTTCAGGTTTCTTGACAATTTATTAAGCCATAGAGTAGACTAGCATAGTTAAATTAATACTAAGATGGGAGTACTAATCCGATGAGTAATTTCGAAGATTACGATTTAAGAAGAAGTTCTGGTGCAACTAGAAGCGCAAGACCTACAAACAGAACTTCTGCCAATAGAGCATCTGGTAGACCAGCAACAGGAAGACCAGTATCTAGATCATACGGTAGAGATGCTGATATTTCTCCAGATCTTTCATTGGACGATGAAATCGATTTATATGATTATGACTTACAGAGCGAATCAATGAGCGCTCGCAGACCTAGTGGTAGCCGTAGCGCAAGTGGAAGCAGACCACGTAGCTCAGCAAGTTCACACAGAACTTCTGCAGCAGCTGCTCATTCATCTTCTGCTAAAAGAAAAAAGAAGCCTTCTTCTTCTCACTCAAGCAGCAGACCAACTAGAAACACATCTTCATCTAGAGGAAGAAATGTTCCTAGTGGACGCAAGGGTTCAGGAAGAAACGGCAAGAAAAAGAAGACAAGAAGAACAATTATTGTTGTTGAAATCGTAGTATTGTTACTTCTTTTACTTATCTTCTTCTTCTGGAACAAATTCGGCAAGGTTAACTGGGACAACATCAACATGGATGAAATCGAAGTTAACAACCTTGATACAGAGACAGAAGAGCTGTTAAGTAACTACACTACACTTGCATTGTTCGGTGTTGATAACCGTTCTAATGGTAACCTTGATAGTGGTAACTCAGATACAATCATTCTTGTTTCTATCAATAATGATACAAAAGAAGTTAAGATGGTTTCTGTACAGCGTGATACATATCTCCAGATTACAGAGGGCACATACAGAAAATGTAACTATGCATACAACCATGGTGGTGTTGAGACTGCTATCAGCATGCTTAATACTAACCTCGATCTTAAGATTTCTGGTTACGTATCAGTTGACTTCTACGCACTTGCTACTATCGTCGATGACTTAGGCGGTTTGGAGCTTGAAATCACTCAGAAGATGATTGACACAGACAACCCAGAGACACATCAGAACGCTCTTGCTGGTTACATTGCAGAGGTTGAGAACGTACTTAATTACTATCCAAACGAAGAGGATGGATGGAAGTATTCAGACTGCTACTTCGACAGCCCAGGAACATACACACTTAACGGTGCACAGGTTGTTGGTTACTGCCGTAACAGATACGCAGTAGATAACGATTACGGTCGTGCTGAGAATCAGCGTGCTGTTATCAAGCAGATTATTGAAAAAGCAAAGAAAGCTAATGTGGCTACATTAAATGATATTGCAAATGATGTATTCCCTAGCATTTCAACAAGCTTATCACTTTCACAGGTGCTTTCAATGGCAGCATCAGTTGGTGATTATGAGATTGCTGATTCAACAGGATTCCCATTTGCACTTAAGGACACTACAATAAGCAAGACTACTGGTTCAGTATTGGTACCATGTACACTTTCATCAAATGTTTCGCAGTTACATGAGTTCTTGTATGACCAGACTGATTACGATCCTACTGACGATATGGTTGATGTTATTAGCGACCACATTGTTAATGAAACAGGATTCACGGAAGATAGTGCGACAATCACACAAACAACGGATTAATATATCGATAAAGTTCATTCACAGGGACTGGCCTTATGGCTGGTCCCTGTTTTACTTTTAGAGCAAATAGTAGTAAAATCAAAGGGCTTGTATGTTATTAATAAAGCGTATTATGAAAGGAATAAATATATGTGTGGAATAGTAGGATATGTTGGTAAGTCGCAGGCAGCACCAATCCTTTTGGATGGACTTAGCAAGCTTGAGTACAGAGGATATGACTCAGCTGGTATGGCTGTTTATGATGGCACCAAAATCGAATATGAAAAGGCAAAGGGACGTCTTCGTCTTCTTAGCGAGAAAACTCACGACGGTGAGACAATGCAGGGTACAATCGGTATTGGTCACACACGTTGGGCTACTCATGGTGAACCAAGCGAGACAAACGCTCATCCACATCTCAATGAGGAAGAGACAATCGCAGTAGTTCACAATGGTATTATTGAAAACTATGCAAAGCTTAAGGAAAAGCTTATCAAGCGTGGATACAACTTTAAGTCTGAGACAGATACAGAGGTTGTTGCTCACTTACTTGATTATTACTATAAGCAGGGCAATGATCCCCTTACATGCGTAACAAAGGTTATGCACCGTGTAGAGGGCGCATATGCTCTTGGAATTATTTTTGCTGATTATCCAGATCAGATTTATTCAGTAAGAAAGGACAGCCCACTTATTGTTGGTCTTGGAAAGGATGGCAACTTAATTGCATCTGATGTACCAGCTGTTCTTAAATACACAAGAAACGTTTACTTCATCGAGAATGAAGAAATTGCACGCCTTACAGAGGATTCAATTGAGTTCTTTGATGTAGATGGACAGCCAATCGAGAAGGAATCTAAGACAATCGATTGGGATGTTGATGCAGCAGAAAAGGGTGGTTATGACCACTTCATGATTAAGGAGATTCACGAAGAGCCAAAGACAGTTCGTGATACACTTAATCCTAGAATTAAAAATGACACTGTTGATATCGAAGAGCTTGGCATGAGCGATGATGAAATCAAATCTATTTCACGTATTCGCATCGTTGCATGCGGTAGTGCATATCACACAGGCGTTACAGCTAAATATGTTTTCGAGGAAATGGCACGTATCCCTGTTGAGGTTGATATAGCTTCAGAGTTTAGATACAGAAATCCAATTCTTCAGGAGAACGAGCTTGTTATTGCTATCAGCCAGTCTGGTGAGACAGCAGATACAAAGGAAGCAGTTCGTATGGCTCGTGCAATGGGCAACATGACACTTGCTATTGTAAACGTAGTAGGTTCTTCAATTGCTCGTGAGGCTGAAAAGGTTATGTACACATGGGCTGGTCCTGAGATTTCAGTTGCTACAACAAAGGCATACTCAGCACAGCTTATAGCGTTATACTTACTTGCTATGAAGTTTGCTGATGTTAGAGGTCTTCTTTCAGCAGATGAAATGAAGTCACTTATCACAGACTTAAAGAAGCTTCCAGAGCAGATAGAAATGCTTCTTGGAAATAAAGAACGTATCCAGAAATTTGCCAACAGATTTGTTGCTGCAAAGGATGTATTCTTTATTGGTCGTGGAATCGATTATGCTATTGCAATGGAAGGTTCTCTTAAGCTTAAGGAGATTTCATATATTCATTCAGAAGCATATGCAGCTGGCGAATTAAAGCATGGAACAATCTCTCTTATTGAAGAGGGCACATTAGTAGGAGCAGTTGCAACTCAGGAAAACGTTTATGCAAAGACTGTTTCAAATATCGTAGAATGCAAGACACGTGGTGCTTTCATTCTTGCTGTTACAACAGTTGGACATGAAGACATTGAAGAAGTGGCAGATTATGTAATGTATGTTCCACAGACAAACAGATACTTTACTAACTCATTGGCGATTATTCCACTTCAGTTGTTTGGGTACTATGTATCTGTGGGCAAGGGCTTTGACGTTGATCATCCAAGAAACCTTGCAAAGTCAGTTACTGTTGAATAAACCGTCACCTGACTATCACATTACTGGGTTATTCTTACTAAAAGTTTAAATGGAGGCGAGTTTATGAGTGATTTATACAATGGAGGCTCAAACAATGGGCCAGAAAACAACAACGGTTCATATTCCTACAAGAAGGACGAGATAAACCAAGGTGAGTCCTATTATCAATGGTCACCTTACGACAATGGTAATAAGAACAAAAAGCAGAAGAAGTCTACAGGCTTCGGCGCAAAGCTAGGACGTGCAGCTGCAATTGCATTAGTATTTGGTTTGATTGCAGGTACAGCGTTCCAGTCAGTGGTATATGTTTCAAATAGATTCTTACCAATGTCTGCATCATCAGAGACTACAATCGAATCTACTGAGACAGAAGACTCATCTGAAAGTGCAAGTGGTACAGCTCTTTCTACAACATCAAATAATGTATCTACAACAGTTACTTCAGATGTATCAGAAATTGCAGAAAACGTACTTCCAGCAATCGTACAGGTTACAAATGTAGGTCTTACAGAATACCAAACATTCTTCGGAACAATGCAGCAGGAAACAACATCAGCTGGTTCCGGAATCATCATTTCACAGGATGATGACTACATCTACATTGCAACAAACAACCACGTAGTTTCAGGTGCTGAAACACTTACAATTACTTTCAACGACGGTGAAGCTGTTGAAGGAACAATCAAAGGAACTGACTCATCATGTGACCTTGCTGTTGTAGCAGTTGCAGTAGCAGATATTCCTTCAGATACTCTTTCAGTAATCAAGGTTGCTACTCTTGGCGATTCAGATTCAACAGTAGTAGGTGAGGCAGCTATCGTAATCGGTAACGCACTTGGTTATGGTACATCAGTAACAACTGGTATCATTTCTGCTAAGGACCGTGAGGTTTCAATCACAGACGAAGACGGAAATGTTGTTACAAACAGCCTTATCCAGACAGATGCAGCTGTTAACCCAGGTAACTCAGGTGGTGCATTACTTAACGCCACAGGCGAAGTTATCGGTATCGTATCAGCTAAGCTTGCAGATGAATCTGTAGAAGGTATGGGATATGCAATTCCTATCTCTTATGCATGGGATATTATCCAGCAGATGATTGATAACGATGTTGTTTCAGAGCTTGATGCTTCTTACCTCGGAATCGCTGGTAAGGATATTACATCAGAAATGTCTGAGCAGTACGATGTTCCAGTTGGTGTATACGTAGCTCAGGTAGTTGCAGGTTCAGGTGCTGAAGAAGCTGGTATCGAAGTTGATGACGTAATCACATCATTCAACGGACGTACAGTTACATCTGTAAACACCCTCAACAACATCATGAAGTACCTTCCAGCCGGCACAACCGTAGAGGTCACTGTCGCTAAGGCTTCCAACAACTACGAAGAAGAAACCGTAGAAGTAACCCTCACCCACAAGGTTGATGCGGTACAATAAGCTAATGCTTATCTTGGTCACAAGATAAGTATTACTGGAGACGCCTTTGCCGAAGGCAAATATCAAATGGCGTCGACTTACCCGTAATAATAATTTAAGGCTAGCCAGATAATTCTGGCTAGCCTTTTTTATATGAGCCATGCAGTAGGCTTGTAGCCGTAACGGCATGGCTCTCTTAGTGTAGTGGTTTATCGTGGTGTGATACGTGTGTTGAGGTCCACCCCTGCGATTGCGCTGGCCTGTGCTACTACATTAGGGTCTGCACAGTTCTGGTAGAATGTGTAAGACATCTTCTTGGAACCGTCTACGTTGCAGAGTCCGTTGGCAAGGCCTTGTGCGATTTCGCCTGGATCATCCTTCTCACGTGAAAGAATCATTCCATCAATATGACTGTTGTTCATAGCAACAAGGTATGCGTATACAACAGCTGCTGCCTGAAGGTCCTCACCTGAAAGTGATGTGTAGCCCTGCTCAGAAAGCTTTACAGTTCTAACTGCACCTGTAGGTGAAAGCATATCGCTCTGGCACATAAAGTCTGTTACTACATCGATATTCTGAAGTGAAATGTATGGAGAGCTCTGGCTGTGTGTTAAGCTGCTAGAAGCTGCCCATGGAGTTGCACTTGTAAGTGGTGTCATGTAAGCGTGAGTTGCAAGTCTCCAATCAACATTTCCCTCTGCCTTAATCATTGAGTTGAACTGAGTTAAGAAAGACTTACCAGCATAGTAATTTGCTGCGCCGGCTCTAGCCCACTGCTGATCTGTACAAACGTATACGTTAGCTGTTGCGTTTTCAGATTTGATTCCGTTGTACATAACGCGGAATGCATTTGTATACTGCTGTGTGAAGGCTTCTAATGAACCGCAGTTCATGTAGTTCCAATCGCCCCAAGCATTTACTTCGTTACCAATGATATAGTTATCAACCTGACCAAATCCGTGGCCTGAGTATCTGTTGCCAAGGAATGCTGCTGCAGCACTGAGGATATCTACACCTTCAGTAGTTGAAGCGTTCAAACCATAGTAATTGTGAAGTCCTAATCCATCATAAGAATAAGGATTAATAAATTCTGTCTGAGCTGCCTGGTCAACAACAATAATTAATGTAACCTGGCATCCCATTCCGTTGTATTTTCTAATAGCGTTATCATATCCAGAAAGTCTAGCTGTCTCAAAGTGATAAATCTTTCCGTTATAACTATATGAACCACCACCATTTGAAATCCATGAAAGTGGAAGAGTTAACTGAACCTGCTGGCAACCAAGGTCTCTTGGCTGGTTCTTATTAAATGTTGCAACATCAAGTGCTGGAAGAATACCCTTCTTTCCATAATCCATTCTTGCACATGCATATGTAGCGCATCCTTCAGGATTTGTAATATACATGCTGTTTGAAACAGGTGAAAGAGCTCCACCCTTCATAACACAAACAGTAAACTTCTTGAAAAGCATTGTGCTTGCAGTTCCCTTTCCAAGTGGAACAGAGAATGTTGCTCCAGAAGCTGCTGTAGCCTGTGCTACATCTACACCTGCTGGTGCTGTCTGGTTCGCATCAGATGCAACAAGGTGATATAAACCATCCTCAGATGATGATGCACCTGAAGTTGTAACCACAACATCTGTGCCCTGAATCAAAGCTGCAGCGATTGTAACACCGCTAGCTGCTGACTTTGTTTTAGCCTCTGCGTTAAGGCTAGGTACTGCTAGAAATGCACTAAGCGAAAAAACTAATGCGAATGCAATGCTAGCAATTCTTTTAGAAATCTTCATATATCATAGCTCCTTTCAGCCGATGAATCTTCTCCGGTA
The DNA here is from genome assembly GCF_015057245.1 of Pseudobutyrivibrio ruminis. GTDB lineage: Bacteria > Bacillota > Clostridia > Lachnospirales > Lachnospiraceae > Pseudobutyrivibrio > Pseudobutyrivibrio ruminis_E. The sequence continues at coordinate 32,694 of NZ_SVET01000015.1, read as the reverse complement.
GCCGGAGTCACTTAAAAATATATCATGATTATTATCAAAAATCATAGAAAATATAAAATATACAAAAAAATAACATAGAAAATACATAAATAGAAAACAAAAGTATTTCACAAAATTATCACAGCTGATTTGTGAGAATGGACGAAAAGCCTTTAGAGATATTGACGGGACGGGGATAAAGAGCTAATATCAACATGTGCTGGAAACGTTACCAGTAACGGTTCCAGAAAACTGATAATAGCTCTTAGCAGGAAGGATTAGGCCCCGGAATGTTAAATAAAAAGGCTATTAAGTTTCAATAAAGGAAGGAAAAATCATGACAATTAAAGACATTGCACGTTTATCAGGTGTAAGTGTCAGTACCGTTTCAAGGGTGCTTAACGACCATCCTGACGTAAGTGCGGAAGCTAAGGAAAAGGTATTAGCTGTTGTGCAAGAGTACAACTATATACCTAACACTAGCGCAAGGGAGCTTGGTAGGACTTCATCAGACAATATAGGTGTTGTGGTGAGAGGATTGTCCAACCCATTCTATACAAAGATTATTACTGAAATTGGAAGTGGCATAGAAAAGGCTGGATACACTATGGTGATGCAGCAAATCGCAGCAGGCGAGGATGAGATTATGACCGCAGCCAAAATGGAAAGGGATAAGAAGCTCCAGGGTCTGATTTTTCTTGGAGGAAATTTGGATTATACAAAGGAACGGATGACTAGCATCAATGTCCCTTATGTATGTTGTACATTCAATAATCAGTATGGAACATTAGATAAATCTGATTATTCGAGTGTATGTATAGATGATAACCAGGCTGCATATGATGCAGTGGAATATTTGGTTAATGAAGGCCACAAAAAGATAGTTGTTTTGCTATCTGGCGTGGATGATGGCTCTGTTAGCCAGGTGAGATTTGCCGGCTATAAAAGAGCGTTAAAGGATTTTGGAATACAACTAGATGAAAATCTGATAATAGAAATCAATAGTTTCAATATTGCGGATGCCTATGCAGGCGTGAAAGATTGGTTAAAAAAGAATAGAGAATTCACAGCAGTATTTGCCATCTCAGATAATATGGCAATGGGGGCAATGAAAGCTTTAAGGGAAGCTGGTAAAAAGATGCCAGATGATGTTGCAGTTATTGCGATTGATGGAATAGAAGCTTCTGAATACATGAATCCTGTGTTATCAACTCTATGTCAGCCAATGGAAAAAATGGGCAGTGAAGCAGTGAAATTGTTGGTAGATATCATTAATGGAAAACGCACGTACAGACATGTGATTCTTCCAACTACTTTAAGAGAAGGTGAGACTCTTAAGTAGGTAATTCTCTTGGTTTTTACAAAGGAGGTATAAAGTCCTTTGTTGAAACATAGAAATTATCATACACAAAAAGGAGAGTGTAAGAAATGAAGATGAAGAAAGTATTGGCATTAGGGTTAATCGCAATGATGTCGACAGCTGCATTTGCAGGCTGCGGTTCAAGCGAAAGCAGTGATGGTGGTTCTGCAAGCACAGGCGATAGTGCTAGTGCAAGCGGACAGGTTTATTATCTTAACTTCAAGCCAGAGGCAGATGAGGCTTGGCAGGAAATCGCTGCACAGTACACAGAGGAGACAGGTGTTCCTGTAACAGTAATTACAGCAGCTTCTGGTACATACGAGGAGACATTGTCATCTGAGATTATTAAAGACGAAGCTCCTACATTATTCCAGGTAAACGGTCCAGTAGGTCTCGCTAACTGGAAGGATTATTGCTATGACCTTAAGGGCACATCTCTCTATGATGAGTTAACAAGTGATTCATTCGCACTTTACGATGGAGATGCTGTTGCAGGTATTGCATACGTAATCGAGTCTTATGGACTTATCGTAAACACAGAATTACTTGAGCAGGCTGGATATACACTTGATGATATCGCAAGCTTCGATGACTTAAAGACAGTTGCAGAGGATATCACTGCTCGTTCAAGTGAGCTTGGATTCTCAGCATTTACATCAGCAGGTATGGATGGTTCTTCTGATTGGAGATTCAAGACACACCTTGCAAACCTTCCTATTTACTTCGAGTATCAGGACAAGGGCATTGATTCTACAGATGCTATCGAGGGAACATACCTTGATAACTACAAGGCTATATGGGATCTTTACATCAACAATGCAACATGTGATCCTTCTGAGTTAGCTGGTAAGACTGGTGATGATGCAGAAAACGAATTCGCAGAAGGCCAGGCAGTATTCTATCAGAATGGTTCATGGGAATATAAGAACCTTACAGACAAGGGTATGACAGATGATCAGCTTGCAATGATTCCAATTTACATTGGCGCAGGCGATGAGGCTAATCAGGGACTCTGCACAGGTACAGAAAACTACTGGTGTGTAAACTCTGAAGCATCAGAAGAAGATATTCAGGCAACAATTGATTTCCTTACATGGATGGTTACATCTGAGGCAGGTACACAGATGCTTTCTGAGAACATCGGTGTAATTCCTTTCAAGAATGCAGCAGATACAACTAACCTTTTCGTACTTAACGATAGAGCATACACAGAAGCAGGTAAGACACCAGTTTCTTGGAACTTCACAACTATGCCTTCAGAAGAATGGAAGAATGGCGTAGGTAGTGCTCTTACAGCATATGCAGCAGGCACAGGTTCATGGGACGATGTTGTTTCAGCATTCGTTGATGGCTGGGCATCAGAATACGCTGCAGCTAATAACTAAAGAAAGACTCTTTTTAGAGTATTTTTTCTTCTTTTATTCTTAGGAGGGCGAGGCCTAACGCCCTCCAAATTTTTTGGGATTGGAGATTGCTATGGAGAAAGCTATAAGAAAATACTGGCCCATATTTGTACTACCTACTTTAGCGGCTTTTTGCGTCGGTTTTATATATCCATTTGTACAAGGTTTGTATTTATCATTCTGTAAATTTACAACTATTAAAAAAGCAACATTTATTGGAGTAGACAATTACGCGTATGCAATACTAGATAGTGAGTTTTGGCATTCATTCTGGTTTACAGCGCTTTTTACTGTGGTATCCACAGTGTTAATAAATGTAATAGCATTTGCTATTGCTCTGGCACTTACAAACAAAATTAAAGGATCTAACTTTTTTAGAACAGTTTTCTTTATGCCAAACCTTATCGGTGGTATTGTTCTTGGATATATTTGGCAGATTCTTATAAACTGTGTCCTTTCACTTTTGGAAAAGCCACTTCTTGCACTTAATGCAACATATGGATTTATCGGCTTGACAATTCTTATGTGCTGGCAGCAGATTGGTTATATGATGATTATCTACATTGCAGGCTTACAATCTATTCCTGATGATTATATTGAAGCTGCAAAGATTGATGGTGCTACAACAAATCAGATTCTTTTCAGAGTAAAGATTCCAAATGTAATGCCTTCAATTACAATTTGTACTTTCCTTACAATCACTAATGGATTCAAGCTATTTGATCAGAACCTGGCATTGACTGGTGGTGAACCTGCTCATGCATCTGAAATGCTTGCACTTAATATCTACAACACCTTCTATAGCCGTACAGGCCCACAGTGGAAGGGCTATGGCCAGGCAAAGGCTGTTATCTTCTGTATTATGGTAATTATTATCTCCATGATTCAGTTAAAGTTTACTAAATCAAAGGAGGTGCAGCAGTAATGAAAGCAAAAGAGAAAATTGCCAAGACTATTGTATTTATTGTTTTGTGTATTTTGGCTGTACTTTGGATTTATCCAGTATTTATGATATTAATTAACTCGCTTAAGGGTGATACATTTATCAGCACTAACACGGTATTTCAATTGCCAGATGCGAAGAGCTTTATAGGTCTTGAAAACTATAAGGATGCTCTTGCTTCAAAGGGATTTGCAGCAGCTTTTGGATACAGCTTAGTTATCACTGTCACATCTGATGTGCTTATTTTGGTTGGTACATCAATGTGCGCTTGGTACATAACTCGAGTTCACGGAATGCTCTCAAAAGTATGCTATGCTCTTTTCGTGTTCTCAATGGTAGTACCATTCCAAATGCTTATGTTCACACTTTCATCTACAGCTGATAGATTGGATTTGGATACACCATTCAATATATGTATAATATATTTAGGTTTTGGCGCTGGACTTGCAGTGTTTATGTTTACAGGATTTATGAAGTCTATTCCTCTGGAAATAGAGGAAGCAGCAATGATTGACGGCTGTAATCCAATCCAGACATTTTTCCAAATTGTTTTACCTATATTGAAGCCTACACTTATTTCAGTAGCAATTCTTGAGACAATGTGGCTTTGGAACGATTACTTATTACCATATCTTGTTCTAGACCGCAAGAAATACATGACTATTCCAATTCTTATTCAGTATTTCCGCGGTAGCTATGGACATGTTGAAATGGGACCAATGATGGCATGCATCATGATGACAGTTTTACCAATCATCATCATGTACATTTGCCTTCAGAAATATATTATCAAAGGCGTAATTGCGGGAGCTGTAAAAGGCTAGGAGAGAGAATATGAAAAGAAGTAGCGGTATTTTACTGCCTATATCTTCATTGCCATCTGCATATGGCATTGGCACATTTGGTAAGGCAGCATATGAGTTTGCAGATTTTTTGAAAGCTTCAGGTCAGAAGTATTGGCAGGTTTTACCACTAGGACCAACCAGCTATGGTGACAGTCCTTATCAGAGCTTTTCTACTTTTGCCGGAAACCCTTATTTTATAGATCTTGAAATGCTGATAGAGGAAAAGCTTCTTACAAAAAAGGAAGTAGAGGCTGAAAACTGGGGAACAAATCCTAGATACGTGGATTATGGACAAATCTACAGCAGCAGATTCAAGATTCTTGAAAAGGCAAAGGAAAGAGGCTACAAGGATGCACTAGGTGAGATTTCTCACTTTAAGAAGAACAATCCATGGGTGGAAAACTATGCCCTGTTTATGTCTATTAAAAAACATTTTGGACAGCTTAGTTGGCAGGAGTGGCCAGAGGAAGATATTCGTCTTCACAAGCCAGAGGCAGTAGAGAAATACAAAAAGCAATTAGAACAAGACATTGAATTCTTTGTATATATTCAATATTTATTCTTCAAGCAGTGGGCCAAGCTTAAAAAGTATATCAATGATTTAGGAATAGAAATCATTGGAGATTTACCAATATATGTAGCGCTTGACTCATGTGATGTTTGGGCTGAGCCTGAATTCTTTAGCTTGGACGAGGAAAACTATCCTGTTGAGGTGGCCGGTGTTCCACCAGATTACTTTAGCGAAGATGGACAGCTTTGGGGTAATCCATGCTATAACTGGAAAGCATTAAAGAAGGATGGATACCGTTGGTGGATCCGTAGAATTGAAGGTGCAGCAAAGCTCTACGATGTTTTGCGTATTGATCACTTCAGAGGCTTTGATGAATATTGGGCTGTTCCAGCAGGACAGAAGACTGCAAAGAAGGGCAAATGGAAGAAAGGCCCTGGAATGGATTTGGTAGGCCTTCTATCTGAAAAATTCCCAAATATCGAATTCATTGCCGAAGACTTGGGAGAACCATCTCCAACTGTTGTGGAGCTTCTACATGACAGCAAGTGGCCAGGCATGAAAGTCCTTGAGTTTGCATTTGATTCTGGAGAACCTAACAACTATCAGCCACACACATACGACAAAAACTGCGTATGTTACACAGGCACCCATGACAATGCAACCGTAATGGAATGGTACCAGGAGGCCAACAAAAAAGACAAAGAGTATGCTAGCAAGTATCTTGGCATCTCCAAATCAGAGGGCTTCAACTGGGGCATGATTCGTGGTGGCATGAGTTCTGTGGCCATACTCTTCGTAGCTCAGATGCAAGACTTCCTTGGCCTTGGCAAATACAATCGTATCAATATCCCAGGCACAGACTCAGGCAACTGGCAGTGGCGCCTCATCGATGGCGAAATCACAGACGACCTTGCAGAAAAAATCTACAAAATGTCTGTCATGTACGACCGCACCAAGAAAAAAGAAACCCCTAAAAAGCCTGCAAAATCAAAGGCTAAAAAATAATAGACTAATTAAAACAGCCCTGCAAATGCGGGGCTGTAGTTTTTTGATTTCGAGGGGTATATGTGGTACAATAGCGCAAGATTCGCATATTTGACGGAGGTTTTGTGATGAAAAATAGAGTTTTAGCATTAGCTTTAGCTACAGTGATGGCTACTTTTATGGTGGCTTGCGGAAGTTCATCTGATGAAGCTACAGAGGAGACTACACAGGTAGCAGAGATAGAGTACAATGTTGACGACTACGTTACACTTGGGGATTACAAGGGGATTGAAGTTACAATCGAAGGTGAGTATGAGTATACTGACGAAGGATTTGCGCAGTATGTAGCAGATACTATTGAGTCTGCGGCTGTTTATGCTGAGGATGATAGCCAGACAGAGGTTCAGGAAGATTCCATTGTAAATGTTGATTATGTTGGTTCACAGGACGGAGTGCCTTTTGATGGTGGTTCGGCAGAGGATCAGATGATAGATGTGGCAGGCAATTGTATGGCTGGCGGTACTACAGGATTTATTGATGGATTTACAGCAGGTCTTGTAGGACACAGTGTTGGCGATGAAGTTGCATATGATGTTACTTTCCCTGAGTCATATGGCAATACAGATTTAGCTGGCCAGACAGTAGTGTTTACATTCCAGATTAATTACATTGCTAAGGCTATTGAGTCAGAGGATGATTTAACAGATGATGTAGTATCAGCTAATTTCGGATACGATACAGTTGATGAATATATCGCTGCTCTTAAGGAAGAATATACAGCTTCATTAGAGGACAATCTTGAGAATGATACAGAGACAGCAGTATTAAATGCTCTCATTAACAACTGCACTGTTTCAGAAGTTCCAGAGGGACTTCTTCAGGCAAGAGTAGATCTTATCCTTTCTATTCAGAGTAAGCAGTATGAAGCATACGGCACAACAATGGAAGCATACCTTACATCTATGGGATATGATTATGAAGAAGTAATCAATACTCTCACAGAAAATGTTAAGGAATCAACTAAGACAGAGCTTATCCTTGAAGCAATCGCTAATAAGGAAGGTATAGAGGTTGATGAAGAGGGTTACACAGAGTTCATCACACCAATTTATCAGAATATGGGTTACACAGACCTTGATACATTCTATGCTGATTTCACTGTAGATGGATATGGCGGACAGAAATATTTTGAGCTTGCATATCGTACAGAAAAGGCAACAGATTTCTGTGTAGAGAATGCTGTAGTTAATTCTACAAACGTTCTTAATGCAGATGCTGATACAGAGGAAGATTCAGAAGTTGTAACAGACGAAGAATTGGAATCTGAGGTAGAAGTAGAAGCTGATGAACAGTAGGAAATACTTTCTATTTTTACCTAGCTGTAGTATAATTTACTCTAGCTTTTTGGCTCTTAGGAGCAATTAATATAAAAGGAGAAATAAGATGGAACACATTAAGACACTTAACACAAAGAGATTACAGAACACAGTTAAAGAAGGCGGATGTGGCGAGTGCCAGACATCATGCCAGTCAGCTTGCAAGACATCTTGCACAGTTGGTAACCAGAGCTGTGAGCACAAGAACTAATCTTACAAAGATTATTTATATTTAACGCGAAGGCCGGTCCTATCTAATGCAAATTAGGGGAACGGTCTATTGTGCGTTTATGAAAGGACTTTATTTTTAGTGATACACCAGTTTAAAAACAACGGTTATAACGTTGTCATAGATATTAACAGTGGCGCGATTCACGTAGTTGATGATGTCACATACGATTACCTTGCTCTCTGGCAGGAGCATGGCGCAGAGGTCGCTTTTACAAAGATGAAAGAGAGCCATTCAGAAGTTTCAGAGGAGGAGCTTAATGCTATCAAATCCGAAATTCAGCAGCTTATTGACGATGGCTCATTATTTACAGAGGATAACTACGAGCCTCACATTGCGGATTTTACAGCACGCCCTACAGTGGTGAAGGCTCTTTGCTTACATATAACACACGATTGCAACTTGGCATGTAAATACTGCTTCGCAGAGGAAGGCGAATACCACACAGGTAAGCGCGAGCTCATGAGCTACGAAGTTGGTAAGCAAGCACTTGATTTCTTAGTTGCTAATTCAGGCAGCCGTCGAAACCTCGAGGTTGATTTCTTCGGTGGCGAGCCACTTATGAACTGGCAGGTTGTAAAGGATCTTGTTAAGTATGGTCGTTCGATTGAAAAGGAAAAAGGAAAGAACTTCCGATTCACTCTTACAACAAACGGCGTTCTTTTAAATGATGAGATTCAGGAATTTGCAAATAAGGAGATGGCCAATGTAGTACTTAGCTGCGACGGTCGTCCAGAAATTCATAATCTTATGCGTCCATTCAGAAAAGGCGCACCAAGCTACGAAATCGTTATGCCAAAGTTTAAAAAGTTGGCAGAATCCAGAAATCAGGACAAGTACTACATCAGAGGTACATTCACTAGAAACAATCTTGATTTCTCAAAGGATGTTATCCATTTGGCAAACGAAGGCTTCAAGCAGATTTCAGTTGAGCCGGTAGTCGCTCAGGATACAGATGATTATGCTATCCGTGAGGAAGACTTACCAAAGCTCTTTGAAGAATACGATAATCTTGCTGCAGAGATGATGAGACGTCAGGGCACAGATGAGGATTTCAATTTCTTCCACTTCATGATTGATTTGGAAGGTGGCCCATGTGTTTACAAGCGTCTTTCAGGATGTGGTTCAGGAACTGAGTACATGGCAGTTACACCTACTGGTGAGCTTTATCCATGTCATCAGTTTGTTGGAAACACAGACTTCTGTCTTGGCGATGTATATAACGGAGTTAAAAAGACTGATGTTGTTAATCAGTTCAAGCACTGCAATGTATACGCTAAGGAAGAATGTAAGAATTGCTTCGCAAGATTTTACTGTAGTGGCGGTTGTGCAGCTAATGCATACAACTTTACTGGCAGCATTTTGGGGAACTATCACGTTGGCTGCGAGTTACAGAAAAAACGTATTGAATGTGCTATTGCATTAAAGGTTCACGCAAGCGAGCTAGAGGCTGAGGCACAATAAATAGAATAGGAGAATAAAAATGAGACGTTTAAAAAAGGGACAGGGTATTGCCTGGCTTGTTGCGTTCGTAGTAATCCTTGGTTTACTTGGTTACTATGCAGCACTTGTTCTTACAGGCACAATCAATAAGACTGACGACAGCCTTAAGTTAGGACTTGATCTTGACGGTGGTGTCAGCATTACATACGAAGCAGTTGGAGATACACCTACTGACGAGCAGATGGAGGATACAATCCTTAAGCTTCAGCAGCGTATCGAAAACGACTTGGGCGAAGAAAGCTCAACAACAGAAGCTAATGTTTATCGTGTAGGCGATAAGCGTATCACAGTTGAAATTCCAGGTGTTTCTGATGCTAATGCTCTTTTGGAAGAGCTTGGTACACCAGGTACACTTTACTTCATTACACAGTACGATATTGAGGGAAATCCAAACTACACAATCAACGGTTATGATGCAGATGGCAACATCGATGGCACACTTAACTATGACATCGATACATTGATTGATAATGGCTCAGTTATTGCAACTGGTACAAATGTTACTAGCGCACAGGCAGCTACTCAGACAAACCAGACAACAAACGCTACAGAGTATGTTGTTCAGCTTCGTTTCGACGATGAGGGAACAACAGCATTCTCAGCAGCAACAACAGCAGCTTCATTAACAGGCGATTCAATTGCAATCTACTATGATGGTAAGTTTGTTTCAGTTCCTACAGTAAAGAGTGCAATTTCAGATGGTAATTGCGTCATCGAGGGAATGGATTCATACGAGCAGGCTCAGAAGCTTGCTTCATACATCCGTATCGGTGGTCTTGATATCGAGCTTACAGAGCTTGAGTCTCAGGTAGTAGGTGCTCAGCTTGGTTCTGACGCTCTTAGAACATCACTCATCGCTGCAGGCGTAGGTCTTGTAATCGTTATGTTATTCCTTATTGCTATGTACTTAGTACCAGGTGTTGTTGCTTCACTTGCACTTGCTCTTTACACAGCAATGCTTATCGGAATCTTAAAGGCATTTGATATTACACTTACATTGCCAGGTATCGCTGGTATGATTCTTTCAATCGGTATGGCGGTTGATGCCAATGTTATTTGTTTCGCTCGTATCCGCGAGGAGATTAAGAACGGACGTCCTGTTATCTCAGCAATTGAGACAGGATTCTCAAAGGCTCTTTCAGCTATCCTTGATGGAAACATCACAACACTTATTGCAGCAGCAGTTCTTGGAATCCTCGGTTCAGGTACTGTAAAGGGATTCGCAATTACACTTGCACTCGGTGTTGTTTTATCAATGTTTACAGCACTTGTTATTACACGTATCCTTATGAACTCTTTCTATGCACTTGGCGTTCGTTCTCCAAAGGCATACGGTAAGGCTAAGGAACCTACAAAGTTCGATTTCGTTGGAAAGAAAGCAATCTTTATGGGTATTTCAGTAGCAATCATTGCAGCTGGCTTTGTAACAATTGGCGTATTTAAAGCAAAGGATGGTGCAGGACTTAACTACTCGCTTGAATTCCTTGGTGGTACATCAACAACAGTTGATTTCAACGAAACATATACACTTGAGCAGTTAGATAACATCGTTGTTCCAGATATCGCTTCTGCACTTGATATTAGCGAGGGCAGTATCCAGACAACAACAGTTGATGGAACCAACCAGGCAATTTTCAAGACACGTACACTTACACTTGATGAGCGTACAGCTTTAAATGAAATGTTCGAGTCAAAGTACTCAGTTGCAGAGGATTCAATTACTTCACAGAGTATTGGTTCTACAATCTCAGGAGAGATGCGCAGCCAGTCAACAATTGCAGTTATCGTTGCAGTACTTTGCATGCTTGTATATATTTGGTTCAGATTTAAAGACATCAGATTTGCATCATCTGCAATAATAGCGCTTATCCACGATGTACTTGTTGTATTGTCACTTTACGCATTTGCACGTATATCAGTTGGTTCAGCATTTATTGCATGTATGCTTACAGTTATCGGTTATTCAGTTAACGATACAATCGTTGTGTTTGACCGTATCAGAGAAAACCACAAGGCAATCAGAACAGAAACAGCGGAGAACCTTAAGGAACTTGCTAATAGCTCATTGTCACAGACATTGTCTCGTAGTATTTCAACATCAATCACAACAGCAATCATGGTACTTATGCTTCTCATCCTTGGTGTTTCATCAATCAGAGAGTTCGCATTACCACTTCTTGCTGGTGTAATTGCTGGTACATATTCATCTATCTTTATCGCAACACAGCTTTGGTACATATTTAGAGTTAGTGGTAAGAAGTCGAATTAATTATCACTCATCAAATAGTTATTAAAGTATTTAGTATAGATTAGGAGATATAATATGATCGACATTAAATTTTTACGTGAAAATCCAGACGCAGTTAAAGAGAATATTAAAAAGAAGTTCCAGGAGCACAAGCTTGGTCTTGTTGATGAAGTAATTGAGCTTGACGACAAGAGACGTGCTGCTCAGCAGGAGGCAGATGACCTCCGTGCTGAGATGAACAAAGCATCAAAGCAGATTGGTGCATTAATGGGACAAGGCAAAAAGGATGAGGCTGAGGCTGCAAAGAAAGAAGTTGCAGAGCTTAAGCAGCGTATCAAAGACCTTGAGCCAGTTGAGAAGGAACTTTCAGACAAGGTTGAAGAAATTATGATGAAGATTCCTAACATCATTGATCCTTCAGTTCCAATTGGTCCAGATGATTCTTGCAACGTTGAAATCGAAAGATTTGGTGAGCCAGTGGTTCCAGATTTTGAAATCCCATATCACACAGATATCATGGAGAGATTCAATGGTATCGACATGGATGCAGCTGGTAAGGTTGCTGGTAATGGTTTCTACTACTTAATGGGAGATATTGCTCGTCTTCACTCAGCAGTTATCTCATATGCTCGTGATTTCATGATTGACAGAGGATTTACATATTGCATCCCACCTTTCATGATTCGTTCAAACGTTGTTACAGGCGTTATGTCATTCGAAGAGATGGACGCTATGATGTACAAAATCGAAGGCGAAGACCTTTACCTCATCGGAACATCAGAGCATTCAATGATTGGTAAGTTCATCGATACACTTAATGATGAAGCAAACTTGCCATATACACTTACAAGCTACAGCCCATGCTTCCGTAAGGAAAAGGGTGCTCATGGTATTGAAGAGCGTGGTGTATACCGTATTCACCAGTTCGAGAAGCAGGAGATGATTGTTGTTTGTAAGCCAGAGGATTCAAAGATGTACTATGACAAGCTTTGGCAGAACACAGTTGATTTATTCCGTAGCTTAGATATTCCTGTACGTACACTTGAGTGCTGTTCAGGAGATTTAGCTGATCTTAAGGTTAAGTCTTGCGACGTTGAGGCATGGTCACCACGTCAGAAGAAGTACTTCGAAGTTGGTTCATGCTCAAATCTTGGCGATGCACAGGCACGTCGTCTTAAGATTCGTGTTAAGGCTGAGGATGGTACAAAGTACTTTGCTCATACACTTAACAACACAGTAGTTGCTCCACCACGTATGCTTATCGCATTCTTGGAGAACAACCTTCGCGAGGACGGCAGCGTAGCTATCCCTAAGGCACTCCAGCCTTACATGGGTGGCAAAGAAGTCCTCGTACCCGAAAAATAATCTTAGCAATAAATATGCGGCATCCTAGTTTTTCATGCTCCCGGAGGCCAGATGTAAGCTTCGCTTACTAGACCATCATTTTCCTTCATTACACTCGGAAAATAATGGTCATATCCTCCTCGCGCTTGCCAAGACTGAGATGCCGCTGTATTATGTAAAGGTTGATAGGTATGGATGTTAAATGAGTCGGTAGACATCAAGCTATTATGTTTCCTAAGTGAGACGTGCTGTCGAACGTGGAAATATAATGCTTGTAGGCGTAACCGACGGATTTGGGGTTTTTACTGTAACTATAGGTTTGCAGTAGAAAAGGAAGTTTTATGGCAATTCAGAGTAGAGAAGATATTAGAAATATTGCGATTATCGCACACGTAGATCATGGTAAAACTACACTTGTAGATGAGCTTTTAAAGCAGTCTGGTGTATTTCGTGAGAATCAGGAAGTAGCTGAGCGTGTCATGGATTCAAATGACATTGAGCGTGAGCGTGGTATCACAATTCTTTCAAAAAACACAGCAGTATATTATAAAGGCACAAAGATTAACATTATAGATACACCAGGTCATGCTGACTTCGGTGGTGAGGTTGAGCGTGTTCTTAAGATGGTAAACGGTGTTGTTCTTGTAGTAGATGCATTTGAAGGTGCAATGCCACAGACAAAGTTCGTTCTTATGAAGGCACTTGATCTTGATTTACCAGTTATTGTATGTATCAACAAAATCGATAGACCAGAGGCTCGTCCTGATGAGGTTATCGATGAAGTCCTTGAGCTTTTCATGGATCTTGATGCGTCTGATGAGCAGCTTGATTGCCCATTCATTTATGCGTCAGCAAAGGAAGGTTTCGCTATCAGAAGTCTTGATGAAGAGCATAAGGATATGACAGCTCTCTTCGAGACAATCGTTGATTACATTCCAGCTCCAACTGGTGATCCAGAGGCTCCTACACAAGTTCTTATTTCTACAATCGATTACAACGAGTACGTTGGTAGAATTGGTATCGGTAAGGTAGAAAATGGTTCAATCAAGGTAAACCAGGATGCAGTAGTAGTTAATGCTCATGATCCTGAGAAAAACAATAAGGTTCGTATTTCAAAGCTATTTGAGTATGATGGACTTGACAAAGTAGATGTAGATTCAGCTGAGATTGGTTCAATCGTAGCTATCTCAGGTATTTCAGATATTCACATCGGAGATACTATTTGTGCAGTAGATGCACCAAATCCTATTCCATTCCAGAAGATTTCTGAGCCTACTATTTCAATGAACTTCATTGTAAATGATAGCCCACTTGCTGGTCAGGAAGGGAAGTACGTTACATCACGTCACATCAGAGAGCGCCTTATGAAGGAGCTTAACACAGACGTTTCGCTTCGTGTTGAAGACACAGATTCACCTGATTCACTTAAGGTATCAGGACGTGGTGAGCTCCATCTTTCAGTTCTTATTGAGAACATGCGCCGTGAAGGTTTCGAGTTTGCTGTATCAAAGGCAGAGGTTCTTTACAAGACAGATGAAAAGGGACACAAGCTTGAGCCAATGGAGCGTGCATATGTAGATGTACCAGATGAGTTTACTGGTGCAGTTATCGAAAAGCTTTCTCAGAGAAAGGGTGAGCTTCAGAACATGACACCTATCACAGGTGGTTATACACGTATTGAGTTTAAGATTCCTGCACGTGGTCTTATTGGCTATCGTGGAGAGTTCATGACAGATACAAAAGGAAATGGTATAATCAATACAATTTTCGACGGTTATGAGATTTACAAGGGTGACATTGCTTATCGTAAGCAGGGTTCACTTATTGCATTCGAGACAGGCGAGTCTGTTACATACGGACTTTTCTCAGCTCAGGAGCGTGGTACACTTTTCATTGGACCAGGCGAAAAAGTATATTCAGGTATGGTAATTGGACAGAGCTCACGTGCTGAAGATATCGAGCTTAACGTATGTAAGAAGAAGCATCTTACAAATACTCGTTCATCATCAGCAGATGAGGCACTTACTCTTGTACCACCTAGAGTTCTTAGTCTTGAGCAGGCTCTTGATTTCATCGATGTAGATGAGCTTTTGGAAGTTACTCCAGAGTCTTTACGTATCAGAAAGAGAATCCTTGATCCTCTTATGAGAAAGAGAGCTAGCATTAGAAAGTAGGAGATTTATGGAAAAGGGAACTATACAGGCTTACTACGGAAGCGGTCAGGGCAAATCAGCGGCAGCGCTTGGATATGCTCTGCGCTTTGCTTCGGAAGGTAGAAGTACAATCATAATCCAGTTCTTAAAATCAGAAAACGATTCAGACTATCTTGAAAAGCTTGAACCAGAAATCAAGCTTTTCAGATTTGAGCGTTCAAAGGAAGGTTTTCAAAATCTTACAGACGAGCAAAAGCAGGAAGAAAAAATCAACATTCTCAATGGCTTGAATTATGCAAAAAAGGTTCTTGGCACAGGAGAATGTGATTTACTCATTCTTGATGAAATCCTCGGCGTTGTTGACGAGGGCATCGTTTCAGAACAGGATATAATGGAAGTATTAGAAGGCAAGTCAGTTTTCACTAATGTGATATTGACAGGTCTTAACATGACGCCTGGATTGTTTGAAATAGCAGACAGTGTATTAAACATTAAGCCAGAGAAATAATCTCTGGCTACTGTTATATTCTCAATTGTAGGGTTTTTACGAGGAGAAGCTATGGTTAGAGGGTGGATAATCGGAAATAGCAGCGGACTGTTTTTTGGCATGTTTTCATGTATTGCTTTGATTGTGTTCATTTTTACAATGAGAGCTTTTGATCACAAGGTCAAATTCAGGTTTATCTATGGAGCAACAGCTCTATTAATTGCCATGTTTGGAACAATAATTTATTCAACATCAGGTTATATAATAGTTACTGTTCTTTCTTATATTCTGCCATTTTTGGCTATTGGAATCCTATTTTTGTATATGTATATGTATGCAACTAGATATAACATAGATTCTGTATCCAGGTGCTACAAACGCAGATGTTTTTATGCAGACGCAGAAAGACATTCAAAGAATAAAATGGCCATTATATCAATGGATTTAAATGACCTAAAGTATATCAATGACAATTTTGGACATAAGGCAGGAGATATAGCTCTGCTCACTTTTGCAGAGGTATGCCGTTCTGTTAAATCAAGCAAATTCATTCTTTATCGTACAGGCGGTGATGAATTTATGATGCTTGGAATAAAAGCCACAAAGGATGAGGCTGAAACGCTTATACATGATATAAGATTAAAGCTTCAGGAAACACCATACACCTGCTCCTTTGGAATAAATATGTATAATCCATCCGATGATTTTGATGATGTTGTAGTTAAAGCTGATCAGGCCATGTACGAGGACAAACGAATGTACAAGGAAATGAAAATCAAAGCTAATCCTTCAAAAGAGGAGGAATACGACGAATCACTTAGGATGTTTACTAGTAATATAAGTTTTTTAGATTGAGGTGACAAAATGACAAAAGTAGTTATGCACGGCTGCAACGGCCACATGGGAAGAGTTATTACTGATTTGTGTAAAGCTGACAGCGAAGTATCAATTGTTGCTGGTGTAGATAAATTCAAGGGAATTGAAAATGAATACCCAGTATTTGATTCTATTTCAGATGTAGATGTAGACTTTGATGTGATTATTGATTTTTCAAATGCTGCAGCTGTAGATGACCTTTTGACATATTGCGAATCAAATGGCAAGCCAGTTGTTCTTTGCACAACAGGACTTACAGATGATATGATTAATCATGTTGATTCAGCTAGCAAGAAGGTAGCAGTTCTTCGTTCAGCTAACATGTCACTTGGAATCAATACATTATTTGATCTTTGTAAAAAGGCAACTCAGGTATTTGCAGATGCAGGATATGATATCGAAATCGTAGAGAAGCATCACAATCAAAAATTAGATGCTCCAAGTGGAACAGCACTTGCACTTGCAGATGCTTGCAATGAAGCATTAGATGAAAAGTATGAGTACTGCTATGGACGAGCAGATAGAAGAGAAAAGAGACCTAAGAACGAAATTGGTATTTCTGCAGTTAGAGGTGGAAATATTGTTGGTGAGCATGAGGTTATTTTTGCAGGACTTGATGAAGTTATTACTATCAAGCATACAGCATATTCTAAGAGCGTATTTGCTAAGGGAGCTGTTGAGGCAGCAAAATTCTTAGCAGGAAAGCCAGCAGGGCTTTACGATATGAAGCAGGTTATTGCTGAGAAATAAGAGGAAAGATATAGAGGGCGAATTATGTATATTCAACTCAATTCACAGGTAATATGCTATGAGAAGACCGGCGAGGGTACGCCGGTTATTCTTATACACGGAAATAACGGAAATCTTCATGATTTTGATGCTTTAGCAGAGACTATGAGCATGTATCATACAGTTTACGCTATGGATTCAAGAGGCCATGGAGAGAGTGCAACTCCAAAGGAATATCATTATAGAGATATGGCAGAGGATGTAATCAATCTTATTACAGCTTTAGATATAGAAAAGCCATACTTAATCGGATATTCGGATGGTGGCATAATTGCTCTTTTAGTCGCTATAAAAGCAAGCAAATTACTTTCAGGTATTGTATGCTGTGGTGCAAATCTTTCACCGTCAGGAATACATCACCGAGTGCTTCGCGAAATGAAAAAGGATTATAAGAGAACAAATGACCCTAAAATTCTTATGATGCTTGAGGAACCTGATATTTCTCCATCGGATCTGCGTCGCATATCGGTGCCAGCAATGATATTTGCGGGAGAGGATGATTGCATCAAGGAGAAAGAGTCTGAAAAAATAGCTGCCAACATTCCTGAGGCAGAATTACACATCTTACCAGATGAAAATCATGACAGTTATATAGTGGGGACAAACCGCTTATTTAAGTACATTTCAGGCTTTTTGAGGTAGAAGTATTCCTTGTGTTTGTGTACTATCCATGGTAAAATTGTTATAAAATTATGAAAAAGAAGATATGCGTTATAAAATATAACGCACCGCTAGGCAAGTACAGGGGTAGTTATGGCACAGGAAAATAAGGGTAAAAAAATAGGGTTATTAGGGAAAATAAACATAGCTATAGTTGTAGCAGCGGCTATAGTTCTTGCATTATGTTATTTTACAACAACAAACTCAGTAGATAATGTTATAACAGAAGAAATTGAGCCGTATTCCGTGGCTCTATTATCTGATGGTTCAAAGGAATATTTCTTTAAGCTAGTAGATTATGATTATCATTATTCAGGTATAGCGTTCTATACAGCCCACCAGGAAGTTACGGCTTATAATATGGGCCGAGAAATTTATTCTTTCAATAAGACTGGTGGCTTCTGGACATCAAGTCCTGGTTCTACATACAATTTTGTTGAAATCAATGAAAAGATGGTTCAAATCGCAGTTATTATAAAGCCATCTTATGATATTGTTGCAGATCAAAAACTCACCTTTTACATCGGAAGTTCATATGGCATGTACGATGACATAATGACAGCATCAATGCCTAGATTTTTTGCAAGTATGCTGGTAGTTTTTCTTAGCATACTATTGTTCATATACTATGCGGTTATGCATGAAAAACAAAATCTTAGCAGAGACCTATTATACCTTGGATATTTTTCATTCTTCTGCGGTGTTTGGTCAATAAACGAGACAGACGTATCATCACTTATAATGAATAATAAGATTGTAGATTCATTAATACCATACTTTTGCTTGATGCTTGCAGTACCATCCATGATTATGTTCTTTGATTCATACTTGGAAATAAAAGCAGCTATATTCCACAAAATAATCATTGGGTACTCAGTAGTGCAGACCGTAGTGTTATCAGTGCTTCATTTCACTAAAATTGCAGAGTACAGAGAAACACTTGTATTTACACAAGTCCTTTTAATGGTTGCAGCAGTATACCTCATCACAGGAATGGTTGGGCAGATCATTCGTAGAAACTTTTCACGTAGACTTGAGATATGTGCAGCGGGATTATCTTTATTTGTGTTCGCACTATTTGTAGATGTAGCTCAATACTACAGAGCTCTTGGAGATGCTGATAAAGTAGGCAGATATGTATTCTTAATCTTCGTATTTATGCTTGCTTGGGACATGATTAAAGAAGCCAATGAGATTTTAGAAAAAGGACGTCGAGCAAAGCAGCTTGAATTATTTGCACTTACCGACAGCATGACGGGCCTTTACAACAGAAATGCATTTGAAAGACAGACTAAGGTAGAAGCAGAAAAAGGCGGTAGCCTAGAGGGACTTGTAGCAGTCGTAGCTGATGCCAACGGATTAAAACATTGCAACGATACTTATGGACATGAAGCCGGCGATGAATACATCTCAATCGTAGCCGAGTTATTCAACAGTGTTTACGGTAAATACGGCAACTGTTATAGAACTGGTGGTGATGAGTTCTGCTGTATAATTCCAGCAGGACGCCACATAAATATGGAACGCCTGAAAAAGCTTTTCATGGCAAAAGTATACACAGCCAACCTTGAAGGTGATCACGTCTTCGATATCGGCGTAGCCGTTGGAGATGCAAAATATGACGCCAAATTAGACAGAGACTTCCGTGCTCTACTAAAACGCGCCGATGCTCACATGTACGAAAATAAACGTGAGCTCAAGGCCGCCATATCCTAACCGTCTGAATTCCACCGCCGTATGTAGTGCGTGGTACAAGCAAGCCGTGGGGGTTACTCTATGGGGGTGGAATTCATCCAGTCTACCAGCTCTTGGAGGCCGTCCTCGGTAAATGGGGCGGTGTTTGAGAGCTTTTTTTCGTCGGGAGTGTTTTCGGAGCTGAATGGGCCAGGCCAGATGGTTGCTTGGAATTTGTCATCAGCACCTTCTTCACTTAATTTTTGAATTTTGTAGCATTTGTTGCCATCGCTTCCTGTGAATGAGGGAGCTTTTTTGTAATATCCTATTGAAAGGAGTCTCTTTCGTTCTATCATAAGCTATATTTTAAAGAAACTATAAGACTTTGTCACTAATAAATGGTAAAATGAGCATAAGAAAAAATGGAGATAGGGGGATGTACCATATGGGAAAAGGACGAATCTTTAGAATTGTGTGCGGTATAATGATTGCTATTATAGTAGTCATTCTTGTGGTACTTTTTGTAAGTGATGATGACACTTATTCAAGCGTAAGTATTGATGAATCCGTTCCTTATGCCGATACAACTAGTTGGATGGGCAACCTGTCTGACGACCTTTACTTATCAGAAATTACTATTCCTGGAACACATGATAGCTGTGCAAGAAATGTCATGCTGGGATATGTGATGAGATGCCAGGATACAGATGTTTCAGAACAGTTGGAGAATGGCTATAGATATTTAGATTTTCGCGTTGCCTTAGACGAAAAGACGAATAAAGTAAAGATGGTACATAATTTTGCCAGCTGTCATGAAGATGGCAATCTATTTTCGGATTATCTATATTTTGATGATGTGTGCGCTGACGTATATAGCTTTTTGCAGCAGTATCCTACAGAGACAGTCATTGTAAATATTAAGATAGAAGACGATGACCATTCGGTAAGCGATATCCAAAATTTATTAACTGAACAGATAAGTGCTAATAAAGATTATTGGTACACTGAGGATGAGATACCTTTGCTGAGTGATGCAAGAGGGCGTATTGTGCTTGCTACAAGATTCTCTGATGCAGCTGCAACAGATATGATGGGACTTAATATGCAGTGGGCAGAGCAGAATAATAATACACCTATCGATATTCCATATGAGCTTTATGTGTATAACAATTTCAGAGTGTGGATACAGGACAGATATAAATACAACGTTGAGGATAAGTATGAAGCAATCGTAGATGGACTTGAAAACTGCGAGGCAGACGAGAATACATTGTTCCTGAACTTTGTTAGCACAAGTGGAGATGGAAAGATTGGACATCCACGTGGATATGCCAATACATTAAATGAACTTTTAATGGAATACCAGTTAAAAGATGATACTAGCTATGGAATTATTATTGTAGATTTTGGAAATAAGGATTTAGCAAGACATATATATTATACAAACCAGTTTTAAATACTATAGAAAATAATATAGGAGGAAAGTACATGGAAAAGCTAGAGAATGAAGAGGTAAATCCAATACTATTGGAGTTCCTTGACACGGATTCCTTCGAGGATAAATACAAGCTTTTGGTTGCAACACCAACAATGGATTTTGACGATCTTCTTATCGACAACATGGCATCATCCATTGATGTTGTAATCGATGATGGGGACATCGAATCAAGACTACAGGACTTAAAAGTTTGTGTACGTACTAGAGCTAAATACGAGACAGAAAGATTTAGGAGATAGAAATGGCAAATACAAAAAACAAAGCAAGGCAAAAAAAGATTAAAAACAAATTAATATTTTTGCTTTTACCAGTGGTAATAGTCACTATTCTCGTTTTAGTTGGAATAGCAACTGTTCTTTCTAGAAATAGTATGACAGACATGGCCACTGCTCAATTGGATTCATCAATTTCTAATCAGGCAGATAATATCGAATCCTGGCTTGACGAAAATCTTGAAAATTTCTCAACAGTAAAACAGGTAATCGAACAGACCCAGCCAGATGAAGAGGGATTGCAGAGAATTCTTGATTCCTTCTATGGATATAATAAGTATTGCACAGAAGGTCCATACGTTGCTACAGCAGATGGGCGCTTCTATGCTTCAAGTGGTTCCGGTTTAAGAGTGACAAATCCTACAGAAGAAACATTCTTCAAGCAGGGTATCACTAGTGTAAACATGAACTATGGCACTGCTTATATAAATGATGAGGGCACATCTGTAATAAGTGCATCGGGTATCTTAAATGATGGCAGTGGTGAGCTTAAGGTAATCGCTGCTGATTTATCTCTTGATCAAATCAGTATTATTGTAAACTCAGGAGTGAAGATGGATTCTGCTGCATCATTCCTTATCGATGCATCAGACAACACCATTCTTGCACACAGAGATCCAGAACGTATATCTACTACTCTTACAACTTCGGATAGTGACAAGCTAATGGCATCAATCGCAGAAAAGCTTGAGACTAGAGATTACGACACAGTTGCATTAAACGGATACGAAGTTGCATTTAGCGAGATTCAGGGAACAGACTGGGTGCTTGTTTCATATATTGCAGATTCAGTCATCCTTAAGGATGTAATGATGCTGACAAATCTCCTTATTATAGTAGGCATCATCGCAGTAATCATTATTGTTATTATGATTAATCTGCTGGTTTCGAAAGTTATTGCCCCACTTGGACATATCACAAAGAACATTACAGATATGTCAGCTGGCGACTTCACAATTGAGGTTAAGCAGGAGAGCGATGATGAAATCGGCTTGATGGGAAGCAAGGTTAGCGAATTTGTGGAATCGATGCGTACCATGCTTTCTACAATTAATGAGGAGTCTGAAAAGCTTAAAGAGCAGTCGGATAACTCTGATAAAGTATCAAAAGATATGTTTGAGGCATCTCGTTCACAGGCAGATGCTATGCAGAACTTAAATAGTACTGTTGATCAGTTGGCAGTGGCAGTTAATGAAATCGCTGAAAACGCCACAACTCTTGCCATGGTTGTTTCTGACACCAGGGAGAATTCTAATCAGGCCAACGCTAGCATGAAGGAAACAGTTGAAATCAGCAAGAAGGGCCGAGATGATATGGAACAGCTTTCGGTTGCTATGCAGGGAATCAAAAATAGCAACGATGAGCTTGTTAATAAGATTAATGATGTTGGCAAAGCATCAGAGGAAATCACAAAGATTGTTGGCTTGATTGCAGAAATTGCAGACGAGACAAATCTTCTTTCGCTCAATGCTTCAATTGAAGCTGCAAGAGCTGGAGAGGCTGGTAAGGGATTTGCAGTAGTAGCAAGTGAAATCGGAAAGCTTGCACAGAATTCAGCAGCAAGTGCAGATAATATATCAAGACTTATAAATGATGTTCAGAAGGCTATAAATTCTGTAGTTGAACAGGCAGAGGCTAGCGCTGAAAATATCGACGCAAACAGCCAACTTATCGATACAGCTGTTGATACATTTGATCAGATTTACCAGAATATTGAAAAGTCAAATGAATTGCTTGATTTAATGATTCAGGATGTCCAAAAGGTTGATGATGTTGCAGGCAACGTTGCAGCTATTTCAGAGGAGCAGGCAGCTAGTGCTGATGAAATCCTTGAAACAAGCCATCACATGGTTGAGCAGGCAAATAGTATCACTGCTAGCAGCCAGGATGTGGCAGACAATTCCCATGAGCTTGCAAGTACATCAGATACACTTTCAGCTTATGTTCAGCAATTCAAGATATAGAGGGGGCTACGCCATGAGATTAAATATTAAAAAACTATTATGTATGACGATGATAGGTGTGCTGGCTATAGCTTCTATGGTGGGATGCGGAAGCGGTAGTTCGGCTTCAGGAAAAGTTTCAGCAAAGGGGACAAATATTTATTTTTCAATCCCTGATGTAGATGACACTTTCAGAGCTGCGCTTAGCGATGCTATAAATGAGGCGGCAGCTGAATCAGGAGCAACAGTAACAACTGAGTATTGTGGCAACAGTACAGATGACCAGCTTCACATGATTGAAGCAGCAGCGGCATCTGGAAAGTACAACGCTATCATTTGCCGAATTGTAGATATTTCTACTGCTCTGCAGATGGAAATTGCAGCAGGAGATTTACCTATTGTATTTGTAAATAATGAGCCTAGTTCAGAGTATTTAAAGGCAGATAAATATATTTATGCAGGATCTTTTGAACAGGATGCTGGAGCATTCCAGGCTGAATACGTATGGAATAAGCTAGGCAATCCATCATCCATGAATATTGTGATTCTTGAGGGCGAGAAGGGCCACGCAGGAGCTATTGGTAGAACAAATGCTATCAAGTATTTTTACCGTGATAATGGAGTAGATGCAAACATAGTATTTATGGACTATGCAAACTGGTCAGATACAGAAGCATATGAAAAACTGGATGTGTTTAAGCTTACAAATCAGAGCTTTGATGCAATCTTCTGTAACAATGACACAATGGCGCTTGGCGCAGTTAAGTGGCTTAAGGATAATGGATATGATCCTTCAAAGTACCTTGTAGCAGGAGTAGACGCAACTGCAGATGGATGCGCTTCAATCAAGGCGGGCGATATGTATATGACAGTATTACAGGATGCTCAGGGCCAGGGAGTTGCAGCGGTAAATGCATGTGCAGTATTGTCCAAAGGCCAGTCAATTTCATCAATTGAAGGGGCTACAGATGATTTGAAATACGTGCTGGTTCCATTTGTTCCAGTTGACGCTTCAAATGTTTCAGAAGTTCAATAATAGACTGAATAAAGTCGTTGTGTAATATTACTCAACGACTTTTTTTATTTTGTCTTAATTTATTGAAATAAGTTCAAAGATGATATAAAATTAACTAGCTATAAAATTAGAAAAAAAGCGTTTAGGAGGATGATTATGAAAAAAGTAACGCTATTAGCTGCCACAGTTGTTATGGCAGGCTCACTATTCACAGCATGTGGTAAAGGCTCTACCCCACAGTACGAGGCAACAGTTGACGAGGTTTTTACATGTGGCACTTACGACGGAACAGCATTGGTTGTAAATCTTGATGCTACAAACAACACAGATTCATACTTAGACAACTATACAGTTGCATATAATCTTGTAGCTACTCTTGATGGCACAACACTTAGCACATCTTATTTAGGATCTGACAACCCATATGCTATCGCCGATGGAAAGATTAAGAGTGGAGAATCAGGAATGGTTCAGGCTACTTTTGATATCTCTGGTATTGAATATGATGAGGATTCTGAACTTCAGCTTGAATTAACATCATACACAATCAAGGATTACAAAACTGTAGGCGTTCTTGATGAGACTATTTCAATGGCTGATGTTGAGGCTAAGGTTTCTGAAAGCGAATTCGATGTTTCTATCGACAATGTAACAGTTACAGATGATGGCGATGGAAATAACATTGTAGTTATCGATTACACATTTACAAACAACTCTGACGAAGCTATAAGCTTTAGCTCAGCAGTTGAGGAAGAATTATTCCAGGATGGTGTTGAACTTCAGTCTGGCTACCTTCCATACAACCATCCAATGTATGACGAAGATTCTTATTCAGCAAGCTCAACAGATATTAAGTCTGGTGCTAGCATTAAGGTTCGCAGAGTTTATGAGCTTACTAGCGATTCAAATGTTGAAATCAAGCTTACAGATTGGCAGAGCTTTGATCAGGCTGTAATCTTGGAAAAGGAAATCCAGGTTAAATAAGGGAGGCCGATATGAAAAAGAGATTATTAGCAGCTCTTCTTGTTTCTTTTGCACTTGTATTTGGCGTAACAGGATGTGGCAAATCTTCTGCTATCAAGGATAAGGTTGAACAGTCAGCAGATTCTGAAGACGAAGAGGATGATGAGGACGATGACAAGGATTCAAAGAAGAAGTCAGAGGATGACGAGGATGATGACGATGTTATCGTAGCAGGCACAATCGACACATCAAGTAAGTTCGCATTCAATGTAGATACAGCATTACTTGGAACAGATGAGTATTATGATGATGTAGTTATTGTTTACCTTGTAGGTGAGTTTACAAACAACTCTGATGAGGTAATGGATTTTGCGAGTGTAGTTAATGTTGAAGTAAAGCAGGATGGTATTTCTCTTGATAGAGCATACATTTCTGGTACATCAAAGCTTAACTATGCAGAAATTAAACCAGGTGAGTCTATTCCAATTATCTTAGGATATGAGTTGAATAGTGCAGATTACGATGTTGATATTGTATGTACAGATTACACTCACTACGCAGATGAGGTTCTTTTCGAAGGCTCATATTCAATCGACGATTTGATTGATAACACAAATGAATATATTGATGAGTACGATGATTACATCAGCGATGAAGGTATTGATGAATTCGAAGATTCTCTTTAATCATTAGCTTTTAATTAGGCTGTCACACAATGAAAGTGTGGCAGCTTTTTTGTTTGTGCATTCAGACAGATTTTTCGGTAAATTAAATAAAATTGGGGTAAAGCGGTTTAACGTTAAATATATTTTGGTATACTTATTGCGTGTTGTTTATGTCATATCTATAGTGAGCAGGAGGATATTATTATGGCTATTGATCTTAAACAATACGAGGCACTTCCACATGGCGATATGCCAGGTGACAAGGTAGAAATAGGTGAGGAGCATGTTAGAAAGGCAACTCTTATTATGGAGAAGCTTGAGGGCATGCTAGATGAGGTTATCGCAAAGGATGGCAGAGCTGTCATAGCAGTTTGCGGTGGCTCAGGAGTAGGAAAGTCTGAGACAGCGTCTCTCATTTCTTATTTCTTAAATGAGAAGGGCATTGGTGCTTATACAATGTCAGGAGACAACTATCCTAGAAGAATTCCTATGTACAACGATGCTGAGAGACTTCGCATCTTTAGAACTAGCGGTGTAAGAGGCCTTGTAAAGGCTAATGAAGCAACACCTGAACACTTCGACAAGCTTAGAGCTTGGCAACAGGAGGAGACAGATGCTTCAGCTGACCATGTTTCAACTGATCCATGGATGAAGGCTTATCTTGATGCTGGTAGAGAAGGACTCACAGGCTATCTTGGAACTACAAACGAAATTGATTTCGATGAAGTAACTGGTATTGTTAAGGCTTTCAAATCCGGCCAGGATAAGATCTACCTTAAGAGAATGGGTAGAACCGATTCTGAACTTTGGTATGATGAAGTTGATTTTACAAACAAAAAAGTTCTAGTTATTGAATGGACACATGGTAATAGTGATAACTATGAAGGCGTGGATATTCCAATCCTTCTCAACAGCACACCAGAAGAGACACTGGCTCACCGCAGAGCTAGAAATCGTGATGGCAAGACTGATAGTGCATTCACTATGCTTGTGTTGGAACTCGAGCAGAACCTTTTAAAGTCACAGGCTCACAAGGCAAAAATTATTCTTTCTAAATCAGGTGAGTTACTTTCGTATAGCGAATACCAAGCGCTAATGGGTAACTAATAATGTAGTAATGTAATATTTAAAATTTAGATGGGTCTGTAGATAACAAGCTATTATAATTCTCAAGTGAAGCTTTTTATGCGGAACGGAGAATTCATAATGCTTGTTATCGTAACAGACAGACTAGGAGGATTAATTGTGAGTAATGGACCAATGTTAAATGCTTACCCAGATTCTATGGGAGGCACATTAGATGATATTGTAAAGGTTCTTAGTAAGGATGAATTGAAGGACGTATTCGAGTCATTCTACATCCTTCCAAGTATTTTTAATACAGACTTAGACAGAGGTTTCTCAGTAATTGATTATGGAATCAATGAGGAGCTTGGTAGTAAGGAAGCCATTGAGGCTATCAAGGATATGGGCATCGACCTTAAGCTTGATTTCATCCTTAACCACGCATCTGTATTATCAAAGGAGTTCCAGGATATCATCAAAAATGGTGAGAATTCTAAGTACAAGGATTTCTTCATTGACTGGAACAAATTCTGGGAAGGTTGCGGTACTCTCACAAAAGAGGGTTACATTCAGCCAGATGAAAAATATATCAAGGATATGTTTTTCCGCAAGCCAGGTTTACCAATTCTTATGGTAAGATTCCCAGATGGCAGAAACGTACCATATTGGAACACATTCTATCAGGAGGTTCGCTACAAGAATCTTGAAGCTGAAGACCTTATGGAAAAGATGGATATCCAGTATGTGGCTGCTACACGTTTGGCACAGTGTGTTAATTCCCAAATCAGCCAGGGAACAAGCGTAGCAGAATTGAAGCTTGGAAAATACGAACAGTATCGTGATGAGGTTGTTGATTTACTTGAGAGCAGCCGTAGATACTTAGGACAGATGGACTTGAATATCAAGTCTCCACTTGTTTGGGAATTCTATGAAAACACTCTTAAGACACTTTCATCATACGGTGCTAAAATCGTCAGACTTGATGCATTCGCATATGCTCCTAAGGAGCCAGGCGAGAAGAATTTCTTGAATGATCCTGGTACTTGGGATTTACTACAGAAGGTTAGAGAGCTTGCAGACAAAAACGGAGTAACATTACTTCCAGAAATTCACGCAAGCTACGGCGAGAAGATTTATGAGTTAGTAGCAGGCAAAGGCTACATGACATACGATTTCTTCTTACCAGGACTTCTTATATACGCAATCGAGAATCACAATCCAGAAGTTCTTATCAACTGGGCAAAAGAGCTTGTTGAAAAGGATATCAGAGTTGTAAACATGCTTGGTTGCCACGATGGTATACCACTTCTTGATTTGAAGGGACTCCTTCCAGAAGATGAAATCCAGAAGATGATAGATGTACTTGTTTCTAGAGGAGGATTTGTAAAGGATCTTCACGGAGCAAAGAATATGTACTATCAGGTAAATGCCACATACTACAGTGCATTAGGTGAAGACGATAAGAAAATGCTCTTTGCCAGAGCAATTCAGATGTTTATGCCAGGTAAGCCACAGGTATGGTACTTAGATTTGTTCGCAGGTAAAAATGATCACGAAGCTGTTGCTCGTGCAGGCGCAGGTGGTCACAAAGAAATCAACAGAACAAATCTTACAATGGAGCAAATTGAGGAAGGACTTAAAAAGGACGTTGTTAAAAAGCAGATAGAGCTTTTGCAGCTTCGTAAGTCACATCCTGCATTTGGTTTTGATAGTAAACTTTCAATCAATACCAATGGTTCAGTTGTTTCCTTTACATGGACAAAGGATAATGACACCATTACTCTAGAGGCAGATTTCGAAAGCCTAGAGTACCAAATTAAATAAAAGGAAGCCAACTTGTTACGTTGACAAGTTGGCTTTTATTTTAGCGGATTTCCGAAGATCATATTGGAGTTGTGGTAGCGGCGGTCATTGGTGACATCCTCACCAAACCATTCTGGTGGGGTGAAGCTTTCGGCTGCCTCTATTGTAGGAAATTCTACTTCTGCCATGATTAAGCCTTCCATATGTCCGGCGAAGACATCAAGCTCAATAGTGTATGGCTCTAGTGGGATGAGATAGCGGCGCTTAGTGATTGCAAACCCGTCAATTTTTTCTAAAAGGTGTTCATAGGCTTCTTTTGTAAGAGCTGCTTCGATTTCTTCATGGGCAAGCATACCGCTCCCTTTGTAGGTAAGAATATAATCGTTATCTTTGCGACGGATTCGAACTACAGGGTGAGTGGATAAATAGCCTTGCTGAATATCTACATAATTGTATTCTGATAAATCTGGTAAATTCTTAATCAAAAATTTTTTCTCGATTTCCATTTGACTGACTCCTCAAATAAACTAATATAAATATAAGGATATTTTACCGTTTGCAGCAAAATTATTCATTAAAATTTCAAAAAAATCAATTATGATGTATTTGTCGAATATTACAAAGCTGTTACTTGTTAAGCATGTGGGGGCATTAAATGAGAAGGTGGCTACGTAGTTTTGCGATAATTTGTTTATTCTTAATCATATTTTTTAATAGTCGTTCTATAACAGAAGCAGAAAACGCTAGTGATGAAAATTATAGGGTACTTTGTCTTCTGTCTTATAACTATGCCTATGATATAGTTCCTGATGAAACAGATGGCATCGAAGCAGGATTGCTTTCTGAGGAATATGATTTAAATATATCATTGACATATGAATCTATGGATACAAAAAATTTCTTTACTTCCAGTGATATTCAGGAATTTTATGATTATTTAGCATACAAAATGGGCAAAACTGAAAAGTATGATCTTTTAATCGTGGCTGATGATACAGCGCTTAGATTTGCTCTCAATTATAGAGACACCTTGTTTAAGGACATGCCGATTGTATTTATGGGAATAAATAGTATTTCAGAGGCTGAATCTGCAGCAGTACTGGAAAATGTTACAGGCGTTGCTGAAATACCAGATTTCGAGTCAAACTACGAGCTGATGAAAAAGCTATTTCCTGAGAGAGATACAATTGTTGCTATTGTAGATGGCACTAATACTGGCCAAGGTGAGTACGTTCAGTTTATGAACTTTATTTCCAAGTATCCGGACCAGAAGTATAAGATATTAAATACTTCCAGATATTCTAAAAATGGTGTGAGAGAATATCTTGGAAATCTTGATGAAAATGATATTATCCTGTATTTGGATTTTGTTGAAGATGGAGATGGTAATATTTATTCACTGGAGGCGGCAACAAAGCTTATATCTCAGTCAGTTAATAATGTACCGATTTTCAGAACATCATCTGCAGATATAGAAAATGGAGTTTTGGGAGGTGTTTCTTATTCCTTTTATGAAGCTGGAAAAGAAGCTGGAGACATGGCGGCAAGAATACTTATGGGCACTCCACCTAAGGATATAAGCATGGTTTCAGATACAGTTACCATAACATATTTTGAGCAATCTGCCTTAGATAAGTATGGTATTAAAATAAAAAATCTTCCTGAAGGAACATACGTAATTAATGAACATGAAACCTTTGGCAAATGGTATAGGAAAAATGTGCTTATTACTAATCTTGTGGGATTGGTTTGTATATTATTAATAACTATAATTGTAATACTTTCTATTACAAATAGAAGGCGCGAGAAGACCATAAATACAGACCCGCTAACAGGAATTGCCAACAGATTATATATAGGCAAACTTGTAAGGCCATTGGCAGCACATAAGGAAAGGCACGCGCTGATTATTGTAGATGTAGATTATTTTAAGCAGATAAATGATACAAAAGGTCATCAGGTTGGAGATGAGGTGCTTATAGATATTGCGAGATTACTTCAGAAGGTATCAAAAGAATATGGTGCTACAGCTGCCAGAATAGGTGGCGATGAGTTTGTAATACTTGTCAAAGAGCCTTATACAGATAAGTGCGAAGAGATTGCTGGAAAAGTTAGGGAGGCCTTAAAAAATGGTATAAGGGTAAAGAAAGATATTATTACCCCTACATTATCAATGGGGGGAGCTATATATCCTATAGACACAGAAAATCCAGGTAGACTTATGACAATGGCGGATCAAGCATTATATCGCGTAAAAAAGGATGGACGCAATGGTTTTAGAATGTATAGTCCAGATCTTTTTAATAATTAGTGATTGAATCAATATTATCTTTTGTAACAACCTGCGGGGTTAAAAGATATGAATTAACTGAGTATTCATTTGTTCCATAGGATGTAGTGTCAAATGTAACTTGGAAATCGAATTGGCTTCCTTCACATAAATTGTTATTAGGAGAATAACCATTAGTGAAAGCTTCTACAATATAGCAAGTAACCAAAACTTCATTCTGCAGATTTTTATAGATTGACATACTTTGAAGACCATTTGTGATATTTTCAATATTAGCAGTATCACAGTCTTGGCCGGTTATTATTACAGAATTATCCTTGTTATATGAAGTTTCGATTGCACTTGTTACGCCAAGAGCTAAAGAGTCATTTGAAACAAGAACGGCATCTAGTTGTGTATTCTTAGAATAGTAGCTTGATATAAGAATATCCATTCTTGTTTTAGCGAGTGAAGTAGACCAAGATGAAATAGAACAGCTATAATAGTCTGATTGGCCAGATGGGATAGTAAGAGCACCGCTTTCAATATATGGAGTTAGTGCATCCATTGCTCCATTGTAAAAATAAAGAGCATTATTGTCGGCTGGATCGCCAGCAAAAATCTCTAAATTATAGGAACCAGTAGCGTTGTCTAAATCTAAAGCATCGATAATATATTCTGCTTGGAGGGCGCCAACCATATAATTATCATAGCTTACATAAGCTAAAAGATATGGTGCGTCGAAAATCAATCTGTCATAGGCAATAACGGGAATATTGTTTTCATTAGCTCTTTCCATGCATGTGCCTAGAGAGTCGGAATCAACAGGAGCAATTATTAATAAATCCACACCGTCGTCAATCATTTGGTTGATATCATTAATTTGAGTGTCAATTAAATTGTCGCCATATGATATTTCCACTTCATAGCCAGCTTTTTCAAAGTTTTGCTTCAGAAGATTGCCGTCATTAACCCAACGTTCGAGTTCTATAGCAGGCATGCAAATGCCAATTTTTTTGATATTTTCTCCGGAATATGTGACTGAATAATCTTGTGAATGAGTTTCAGCAGTGACTGTGTTTTTTGTGGACGAATTGGCAGAATTTAAGCCGCAGCCACAAAGACAAAATGCTAAAGAATATATAAGAATTTTACTAAGAAATTTGTTTAATTTCATAAGATACTCCTATCTCAAAAACAATCCCAAAAATCTTATATATTATATGTTATCAGTATCTTAAAGAATAGTAAACCCAATTACATATTGAAAAAACAGTGAAATTGGAGTAAAATTACCATTACGAGTGCTAATATATCCGGGCGATGTGGTAGGGCTCGGTATAGGTATAGCTTTTAAGGAGGAATTTATAATGATTACAGCCGGTGATTTTAGAAACGGTATGACTATCGAAATGGATAATCAGGTTTATCAGGTAATTGAATTTCAGCATGTAAAGCCAGGTAAGGGTGCAGCTTTCGTTCGTACTAAGCTTAAGAACATAAAGAACGGTGGTGTTACAGAAACATCTTTCCGTCCAACAGAGAAGTTCCCAGCAGCACGTATCGATCGTAAGGATATGCAGTATCTCTACAACGATGGTGATCTTTACAACTTCATGGATGTTGAGACATACGATCAGGTAGCTCTTACATCAGATCAGATTGGTGACGCTCTTAAGTTCGTTAAGGAAAATGAAATCGTAAAGATGCTTTCACACAACGGTTCAATCTTCTCAGTTGAGCCACCTATGTTTGTTGAGCTTCAGATTACAGATACAGAGCCAGGTTTCAAGGGCGATACAGCTACAGGTGCTACAAAGCCTGCTACAGTTGAGAC
>NZ_SVET01000034.1 GCF_015057245.1 Pseudobutyrivibrio ruminis | reverse complement strand
TGTCTACCGCCAATTAATAGGGCACCACGCGACAGCAGCGCGGGCAGTTGCCCTAAATTTACCGCCGACAGATATGCGGGCAGTACAAAAGGGAACATTAATCCCCAAATCTAGTCCTGCTGTTACACTTGTTACACCTTTATAATTTTATGGCCTTAAATAATTCCTCCATAGTTTTATTTATATCCTTACTCTTTTGTATATAGGAAAGTAATGATCTAAGCGCATAAAGTTTTTCGTATTCACTTTTCTTCTGAATGGAATCTGTATTTAACACTGAGAGCTGATTTTTTAATTTATCATTCTCCTTTGTTAAAGAACTGACCTCAGACTGATATTTCTCAATCCTTTTCTGCTGTTCTAATATCTTGTCATTGGCTGCATCAAGCTCTACTGCCATATCAGTTTCTGATTTTTTGTGATCTTCAAGTATCTTCAGAATCATTTCATTTAAGGATTTTATCTTGAATTCATCTTCTTTGATTGTAACTTTGGCTGCTCGTTCAGCAAGCTCATTACTTAAAAAGATGACAATATCATCAGCCCCTTTGTGCCTTAAAATATCGTCTACTCCCTGCTTTGAGAATGATGCATTAAGCTCTGAGAGTTTTTTCTGAATTGTTGTAAATGAGCCTCTTCCTAACGCCTCATGAAGCAGTCTTGTTGTTGGAGTTATTCCAGAGGACTTCATTTTCATGAAAAGTTCTTTGATTTCCTCGTCTGTAATAGGGCTACGGCTTTTTTGTTTTGATGATAACAATGATAACGAATAACTGTTACATTTTAAGTAACAGCCATTTTCAGCCATTTGTGAAACAGAATTTTCATTATTTTTGTTATCATCTGTTACACTAA
Organism: Pseudobutyrivibrio ruminis; assembly: GCF_015057245.1. Taxonomy (GTDB): domain Bacteria; phylum Bacillota; class Clostridia; order Lachnospirales; family Lachnospiraceae; genus Pseudobutyrivibrio; species Pseudobutyrivibrio ruminis_E. The sequence continues at coordinate 2,744 of NZ_SVET01000034.1, read as the reverse complement.
CCTCTGCGCTTTCATTTTTATTCATGGATGTCCTCCTTCTTGGTTAATCTGTTGTTAGTTGAGCGGTGAGAATCTCCTTCCAGATTTATATGGATACAGTTGGTCGATACTCTATCGAGGGCGGCATCAGCGGCTTCTTTAGTACCTCCCATATGGGACAGCCACTTGGCAGGCTTCAGTTGGGATACTAGAATAAGACCACAACGGTTTCGTTCTCTGCACTGCTGTATCAACTCTTTAAAAACAAATGACTCACCTTCCAGAGGATTACCAATACAGATATCATCCAGTAGTAACAGCTGGTTTGAGGCATATTCATTCTTCTTGCTTTCATATTTCATTGGATCTCCTGATTGCTGAGCACACAGCAGATCTAGCATACAGAGAGAATAATCAATGCACTTTGCTCTTAGCCCTTTCCTGCAGGCTGAATCAATGATGGCCGATGCCAAATCGGTTTTTCCACAGCCACACTTTCCTGTGATGAGCACCAGTCCTCCTTCAGAAATCCATTCACAGCCCATCAAATAATCAAGCTTGTTACGACTGAGGTTATAGCTCGTCTTTCTTTCAATAATCACCTCCTGTGTTGCTCCTGAATGTAGCTGAGCCTTTTTAAGTCTTCGGTGGTAACGACTGTTCTTTCTCTTTATAAGCTCATGTGAAAGCAGCTCATTAAGCTGATCATTGAATCCCATTTCTATAAACTCCTTTGATGAGCCTATCTCATTGAGGGCATTTGCCATTCCAGATAGATGCAGTTGTTTTAGAATGTGAATATTCTCTTCTACAGAGTGAATAGAGCCTGAGACCAGAGGCTCTTTAGATTGATTTGAACAAGTCATCATAATACTCCTCACCTCTTACTGAATCTTCACTGTCTGAAGTACTAATATCAGCCTTGACCTGTGTTTGGTCCTGAGCTTTTGTATCCACACCAAGAGCCGACTGTACAAGAGCTGTATAGAGCTTTGATTTTTCATTTTTGAGCTTGCGGAACATATCGAAGTTACAGCTTAACTGAACCACGATGTCAACTTTGTGTTTCCTTTCTAAGACTGCTTTACAGGCAAGTTCCAGACAGTCCAAATCATTCAGATTGTCCGTGCAGAGCTTATAGATGGAGTTACAGATCTTTGTTCCAACCTGATTAGAACGGGAAGTTATCTCAAATACCCAGTTTATGAGCAGCTGAATGTTATCAGTAGCCTTTTCTATCTTGGAAAATTCGGAGATAAACCACTCTTTTGTTCGAGAAGTGACTTTTTCTGATTCAGTTTTAAATTTATCTGCTTTATGATGATTTCCAGGGGGAATGCAGTTTCTGTCTAATTCATATTCGACAATAGAGCGCAATGTCTTCTCATGTCTTAGAACAATCTGCTTTCCCCTCATGTTTTCAATCAGAATAGTCTTGCCGACGTTATCTTTGCCTGCATAATAGTAGTTGCGCTGGTAGTTAACGTAGCCATCCTTATGGACTACTGCATAAGATATATAGCGAACATCAGGTCGGATTAAGGGCAATGCTTTTAGGGCGTTTTTCTCAAAACTGTTGAAAACCTCAATGCTCGATAGCTGACCGTGGTTTCTTGGCAATGAATTGATACGGAGAGTTTCTTTTTTTATCAGCTCATTTAAAGCATCGAGATTATCTGCATGTATTTCCTTGCCGTACGATGTACCCTCGAAAAAGTGCTTCAAGGCAAAACCATTGGCTCGTTCATTGCTTCCTTTATACTCTGGTCTTCTTGGTGGACAGAGATCTGTGATAAGACCAAATTCATTTATAGTGAATTCGATAGAAGCCCTTAACTTGGTCCTTTTGGACTTGTTACCGTGGATCACTAGTGCAGAATCGTTGTCACATCGTAGAACCTCAGGTACTCCGCCAAATGAATATAAAGCGTTGATAATGGCTCCTGCCCAGCATATACCTGTACCAGAAGGCATCGCCTCTGCATACAGAAGTCGTGAATACTTGAGAACTGCTGTAAAAATAACTGCCTCATGCTCATTGTTATCAGCATCCAGATACTTTAATCTGTCACCGATGGTATCGATTTCTACTACCGAGCCTGGCCCGAAATTATTGTTTGGATTTGCCTTGTGCTTCAGTAAATCAAGACCTTTGCTATGCAGGTATTCGTCGTATCTACGGCAAAAGGTTCGCTCTGACATGACACCGTCAGGTAAATCTCCTGTAACATAGTTAGGGAAAAGTTTTTTGAGGTAAATATATTCCCAGGCGCTTTTAATGGTTGGAAGCATCTGCCCCCAATGACCTTTCTCCTGCAGGTATTTACGTATCTCATCCCAATTCGGTTCGATGAAATCAACCTTTCTTGATTTAAGCTTAAAAAGCTCAATGATAGACAGATCATCCATTTGCATGATGTACTCAGCAGTATAATTAAGCTTTTTGGCAAGTCTCTTATATTTGCCAATAGTTGTGTGACCGATACCTAGCCTCTGCTCGAGCTTTCGTTCTCCTAGAGTTGGATCTTGAAAAGAAAGTTTGAAAATAGATCGGATCTGATCTGGTGTAATATTACTTTCCATTTTTTTATCCTATAAATCACAACGAGATTGTTGCAACGTTATATTAAAGTGGATATAAAAATGAAAGATTGAGGAGAAAAATAAAATTAAACTTATGGGATGATGAAATTGAGTGCCCGAGGAGCTGTCTCGGGTGGTGCCCAAGTTTTGTCGTTCACTGCCCGCCTAATTGGCGGTAGACA
>NZ_SVET01000033.1 GCF_015057245.1 Pseudobutyrivibrio ruminis | reverse complement strand
TAAGACTGGAACACCATTCCAATCTTCTGGCGAAGCTTTGTGATATCTCTTTTATCAGCCTCCACTGGAAGTCCATCAACGGTAATGATGCCTCCCTGAATTTCCTCCAAACCATTCAAGCATCTAAGAAATGTACTTTTACCACAGCCTGATGGTCCGATGATAACTACAACCTCTCCTCTTTTTACAGAAAGGTTGATATCTTTTAAAACAACATTGTTTCCAAATTCCTTATGTAAATGTGTAACCTTTAATAATTCGCTCATTACGCCCACCTTTTCTCCAAATAAATACTAAGTCTACTAATTGGCCAGCAAACCAGGAAATACAGAAGCATTACCACGCCAAACACACCGAATGCAGCATTTGGTGAAGTGTTTCTGTTTGCCTCGATAATCTGCTGTCCTACCTTCAAAACTTCCACAATACCAATCATCATTACCAGTGATGTTGTCTTAATCATTCTGGTAATAAGGTTGATTGATAGTGGAATCAAACGTCTTATTGTCTGTGGCAGTATTATGTATAAATAGGTCTGAAGCTTATCCATACCAAGAGCATATGCAGATTCAAATTGGATACGAGGAATGCTTTTTATAGAACCTCTTACCAAATCCCCCATCTCTGCTGTGCCCCAGAAGGTGAATACAAATATTGCTGAAGCCTCCGCAGATAAGTCCCAACCGAAGACTCTGGTGGTTCCAAAATACACAATGAAAAGAAGCACCATCTGTGGCATGATTCTTACTGTTTCAAGATATAGCTTCAATACAGCTTTTAAAATCTTATTATCGACTGTCATCAATACACCGACAACAAGTCCAAGTAAAATGCTAATTGCAACGGATATAAGGCTGATTTCAATTGAAACCCACAAGCCCTGAAGCAATCTCATGAAGTTTGTTCCTTTGAACAGAACATCAATCCCCAAACTGGCCATAGCGCAACCTCCTTTCCACAATCGCTCCTATAATTGATACTGGAAGGAGCATAATCAGGTAGAATACAACCAGAAGGAACAGACACTCAATTGTCTTTGCGTACATTCCTATTAAATCCTTTGCAGTAAACATCAGGTCCATGAGACTGATTGTTGAAAACACTGATGTCTCTTTTAATAAGAATATTACGTTGGCCAAAAGTCCTGGCACACTGATAGAGATTGCCTGAGGCATAATTACATGCCACAAGGTCTGATATTCATTCATACCAAGGCTGAGTGCACTTTCGGTTTGTATTACAGGAATTGCTTCCAGACCACTTCTAAAGGTTTCAATCATATAGGCTCCGCCTAGAAGTCCTAGTCCTAGAACACCGCATGTTTCCGCAGTTATTCTGATTCCTACCTTTGGCAATGCAAAGTAGATAAAAAACAATTGAACCAAAAGTGGTGTGTTTCTAAAAATTTCAATATATATTCCAATAATCGTTTTAAGCACTGGAACTTTAAAATGCAGGATAGCAGAGCCCACAAGTCCAATGATTAGACTCATTAATATGCCCTGCCATCCTATCTTCATTGTAAGTAAAAGTGCTTCTTTATATAGTGGAATATATTCTCTAAGAATACTTATATCCATTACTAAATAAATAGCCTTTCAAATTTTCTTTAAGAATCTTACTGCTCTACTACAAGAGTCTCTTCGTAGTCAGCACCGTATGTATCAAGAAGAGTTGCCTCATAGTCAGCGTGGAAGAAGTTCTCATCTCCAAGTGTATCAAGCTCTTCGTTAAGCCAGTTGAGAAGTGTCTCATTACCCTTTGTTACAGCTGGAGCGATTGTATCCTGGTCACCAAGCTCTGGAATACCTACTGTGTATCCTTCATTCTCTATCGCAAATGCGATAACCTCTGTATTATCATTTGCCCATGCTACGCCGTTGCCGTTTTCAAATGCTGTCTTTGCCTCTGCATATGCATCGTACTTCTGAAGCTTGATATCAGGATAGTTCTTTGTAAGGTATGTCTCTGCTGTTGTACCAGAAATAACAATTACCTGATCATCCTCACCTATATCATCAAGACTTTCGATAACTGCATCTGAAGGTGATACAACGCCAAGTGCAACATTCATGTATGGAAGTGCGAAATCAACCTCCTGTGCTCTCTCTTCTGTTACAGTAAAGTTTGCAAGAATGATATCAACCTTTCCTGTCTGAAGGTACTCAATTCTGTTTGCAGCTTCTGTTGATACGTAGTTAATCTCAACACCAAGATCCTCACCAATTCTTTCTGCAAAATAAACATCGTATCCTGCATACTCTCCATTTTCATCTACATAACCAAATGGGCTCTTGTCTGAGAAAACACCAATGTTAATTGTTCCGCTTTCCTTAATCTCATCAAGTGTTCTAAAGCCTGCATTTGAATCTGCAGCATCTGCGCCTGCCTCCACACTTGCATCCTTTACTTCCTCTCCTGCATCTGCACTGGAATTTCCGCATCCAACAAATGCTGTAGCTGTAAGTGCTGTAATAAGTAATCCGCTTGATAATTTCTTAAGTAAATTGTTTTTCATAATAATCGTCCTCTTTCTATTCTTATATTTTTACCAATTTTTCATATATGGCTCCCGCGAGTAACTCATGGCTTTTGGCGTCCATGTGCTCCTGATCCAATTCTGATGGCTTCGCCACATCAGATGCTGCCAAAAACTTACAGTCATACTCCTCGGCGAGCTTTCTAAAGACTGCTTTCAATTCTTTAGAAATCACTACAGAGTGTTCATTGAATTCAGGATCATAATTGTTCTGCCATACCTTTTCTCCCAAGTGAATAGGTGACACCAGGATGATTTCCATATCCTTCTTATATGACCTAATCTGTTTCAGAAGAATTTCTATCCCTCGGCCAATAACAACTGACGATGCATTGTAAATTGATTTGCAATCATTTGTACCAAGCATCAGCACCACCGTGTCTATTGGATAATGTGACTCTAAAAATACTGGAAGATATAATGAACCGTTTCTGCCGATTCGTGTCCTATCCTCAAACACTGTAGTCCTTCCACACAACCCTTCCTCAACAACTCTGTAGTCGGAGGTACCAAGCTTCTTTGAAAGAATTCCTGTCCAGCGGATATCACTACCATATCTATCCCCATTATCTGGGCGAAGACCATATGTATTTGAATCTCCAAAACACAATATATTTTTCATCTGCTACCTCCTTCCTTGTTATGTGTGATATCTTATCTCTTATTACCTACTAGGTCAATAGGTTTTATAATCAAGGTTTCCTATACACCGTTATCAACAAAACCTATAGCAAAGCCACCATCCACCTAATCCCCACACTCTGTCTCTTGGGCTCCCCCTGGGCCACGCCGCACCACTGCCAGTATGTAACATCGCATGAATATTATGTTTTTCTAAGACGCAAGGCTCGCATTCTTAATTTGCAGGTGTCTTTTGCAGGTCTGTACATTTTCTGAATCTGTATGTCTAAGGACGGACACAATGTTGTTGTATATATATGGATTTCCAAAACTATGGTAACCTTTGGGCGATTTTGGAATGAGTTTAGTAGAACAAAAAGAGATATTTGATATGGATGAGCAGCTGCCGCTAGGACGGCGGCAATGTCATTTAGATAAGAACTTTGCTTTCTAATTTTAGAATTTAAACTTGATAT
>NZ_SVET01000014.1 GCF_015057245.1 Pseudobutyrivibrio ruminis | reverse complement strand
AGTCTTTAGACTCCAGTGCCGGTAACAAGCCCTTATAGGGCTAGAACAAACCACCGGCTAAGCCGGTGGTTTTGATTGAAATAATAGATTCCGTATGTATACTGCCTATGGTGAAAAATCTATAATATTATATAAAATGCTAAAATAGATACTATATTAAAAATAAAATGTGGTGTATTCTAAAAGCAAGAAAGAAATTAATGGGAGGTCTTAAATATGGCAGCCGATAGCACAAAGAAAATGACAGAAGGAAGCCCAATGAAGCTTATATTAGGGTTTTCCATTCCTATGCTTGCGGGACTTTTATTCCAACAAATGTACAACCTTGTTGATACTATTATAGTTGGTCAAACATTAGGAGATAATGCATTAGCTGCAGTAGGTTCAACTGGATCTATTAATTTTTTAATCAATGGTTTTTGTATAGGAGTCTGTTCGGGTTTTGCAATTCCTGTTGCCCAACGATTTGGAGCAGAATCCTATGATTCGATGCGTAAGTTTGTAGGAAACTCAATAATAATATCTGGCATATTTGCTCTTGCTATAACATTAGTAGTAAGTATCTTTTGTTATCAAATATTGGAGATTATGCAAACCCCAAATGATATTATCAAGCTAGCGTATTCCTATATTTCAATTATATTCTTCGGAATACCGGTTACATTTCTGTATAATCTTACCGCTGGTATAATGCGTTCACTAGGAGATAGCAAAACGCCAACCTACTTCTTAATTATGGCAGCAGGAATCAATATTGTATTAGATATTGTTTTTATTATAGTTTTGGGCATGAGCGTAGATGGACCAGCACTTGCAACTGTAATATCTCAGTTTATTGCAGGTATAAGCTGTTTGATATACATGAAAAAGAAATTCCCTATTCTTAAACTTGCAAAGTCAGATTTAAAACTTGGTCCACACCATACTGCTGTCTTAATATCAATGGGTCTTCCATTTGGCTTGCAATACTCTATAACAGCAATTGGCTCGGTTGTTCTACAGACCGCTGTTAATGGCTTAGGTACTGTCGCTGTAGCTTCTATGACAGCAGGCTCTAAAGTATCTATGTTTGTAGTATGTCCTTTTGATGCACTTGGAGGCACTATGGCCACATTTGCAGGTCAAAATGTTGGCGCAAAAGATATCCAAAGAGTTCGAAAAGGTGTATGGTCAGCGCAGATGTTAGGAACGATATATGCAATACTCATTTTTATAGTATTGTTCTTTAGTGGAAGTACAATCTTAAGGTTATTTACATCTACGGACATTGTTATTAAACAGGCTAGAATGTTCTTATTGGCAAATAGTATTACCTATACTTTGCTTGCAGGAGTTAATATATTTAGATTTGCAATCCAGGGAATGGGATTCTCCACATTTGCGGTATTTGCCGGCGTAATGGAGATGATAGCTCGTATATTAGTAGCATTTACTTTGGTACCTATGATAGGCTTTAGCGGAGCTATATGGGCCAGTCCTGTAGCATGGCTTTTTGCAGACCTGTTCTTAGTGCCAGGATTCTATTATTGTTGTAAAAAGTTAACTGATAAATATGAAGGAGATAAAGTAATCCACATTTAATGTTTGATAATTAACAAACAAATTGTCAGAAAAATACAAAATAAATACAAAATTATGAAAAAATACTTTTACATTTTCCCTGAGATTTTGATACAATGGCATAAAATTAAAGGAGGAAGTTTTTATGGAGAAAAAGTATTTTGATTTATCAGGTCAAGTAGCGCTTATTACAGGGTGCTCATCAGGTCTTGGCGTACAGATGGCTAAGGCGTTGGCAGCCCAGGGATGTAGTATAGTAGCAGTTGCCCGCCGCCAGAATCTTATCGAAGAGGTGGCAAAAGAGATTTCTGACACATATGGCGTAAAGGCCATTGGAGTTCCTTGCGACATTACAGATACTGAGAAAGTAAATGTTGCAGTAGATACAGTCCTTAAAGAGTTTGGCAGAATTGATATTTTAATTAATAATGCTGGTACAGGTTCAGGTGCTACACCGGCAGAGGATGTTGAAGATGCTCAATTTGAAGGAGAAGTAGCCATTGATTTAACAGGCAGCTTTAAGATGGCCAGAGCCATTGCTAAAAAGGCTATGATTCCAGCCGGATATGGCCGTATTATCAACATTGCTTCTATGTATGGATTAGTAGGTAATAATATTGCTCCTGCAGCTGCTTATCACGCTGCAAAGGGTGGTGTTGTAAATCTTACAAGAGCACTTGCGTCAGAGTGGGGAAATAAGGGTATTACGGTCAATGCTATTTGCCCAGGATACTTTGAGACACCACTTACAAAAGAAACATTGGATAGTGAGTTTTTCCAGCAATATGCAAAGACAATGATTCCTCTTAACAGATATGGTAAAGAGGGCGAGCTAGACACAGCAGCAATTTTCCTTGCATCTCCAGCAAGTACATATGTTAACGGTGTAATTCTTCCAGTTGACGGCGGATATACATGCATGTAATCAATATGGGCCTGTGGGGCCCATATTTTTGTTCTTGTTGACTTTAGTGATTAAAAGTGCTAAAGTACTTCAAAGAAGAATAATCAGGAGGGGAAAACATGAAGAAGAAAATACTTGCATCAGTTTTGGCGTCAGTAATGGTTCTTAGCATGGTTGGTTGCGGTACAGATGCAGCCGCTCAAAAGGAAGCAGAAACAGCCACAACAACCGAAACAACAGAAGAAACTACTACAGATGCTAATCAGACATACAATGTAGGAGTAATTCAGTTAGTGCAGCATCCAGCCCTTGATACAGCAACAGAGGGATTTTCAGATGCTTTAAAAGAGAAGCTTGGGGATCAGGTAGAAATCAACGTACAGAATGCTTCTGGTGATACAGCTACATGTGCTACAATTGCAAATTCATTTGTATCAGATAATGTTGATTTGATTATGGCTAATGCAACACCTGCAATGCAGGCTAGTTCAACAGCAACAAATTCTATTCCAATCGTAGCTACATCTATTACAGATTATGGTACAGCACTTGGAATTAAAGATTGGGAAGGTACAACAGGAATCAACGTAACAGGTACATCTGATTTGGCTCCACTTGATGGACAGGCAGAAATGTTAAATGAACTTTTCCCAGATGCAAAAGAAGTAGGAATCATCTACTGCTCTGGCGAGGATAATTCATTATATCAGGCAAATCAGATTACAACATATCTTGAGGACTATGGATACAATGTTACAGCATACACATTCTCTGACTCAGCAGACGTTGCAACAGTAGTTCAGACAGCATGCGGAGAAAGCGATGTATTATATGTTCCTACAGATAATGTAGCAGCAAGTTGCGCTGAAACAATCAACAATGTAGCACTTACAGCAGGCGTGCCAATCATCGCTGGTGAGGAAGGAATCTGTAAGGGATGCGGTATCGCAACACTTTCTATTTCATACTATGATATCGGATACGCAGCAGGTCTTATGGCTTACGAAATTCTTGTTAATGGACAGGACCCTGCTACATATGAGATTCAGTATGCAACAGAGTTTACAAAGGAATATAATCCAGTAATTGCAGAAGCGCTCGGAATTGAGCTTCCAGATGATTATGTTGCAATCGAGATGGAAGAAGAGGCTGAATAATAAGATTTAGCAACAAAATAAAATTATTTTGGGGCAAGGTCAGAAATTTTGACCTTGCTCTTTGGAGTTTAAAATGGGAATTGAAACATTAATTGCAGGAATGCCTGGTACAGTTGCACAAGGAATAATATACGGAATAATGGCACTAGGCATCTACATTACATTCAAATTATTAAATTTTGCAGATTTATCGGTAGATGGATCATTTGCAACAGGAGGAGCTGTTGCAGCGATGGTGATTATATCAGGCCATTCTTGGGTGTTGGCTTTAGTACTTGCATTAATCGCAGGAGCTTTAGCAGGATTGATTACAGGTGTATTACATACAGTTCTTGGAATTCCTGATATATTGGCAGGTATTCTTACTCAGCTCGCATTATATTCAATAAATTTGAGAATTGCTAAAAATCAGCCAAATACTCCTATCTCAGTAGATAAGTACAATTTGGCTGTTTCACTTAGATATAAAACAGATGCGTTAATCACTGTTCTTGTGATTGCTGTGATTATAATAGCAATCATGTATTGGTTTTTTGGAACAGAAATGGGTTCTGCACTTCGTGCTACAGGAACAAACCCAGCCATGGCAAAAGCTCAGGGAATTAATGTAAATGTTATGAAAGCGTTAGGACTTGTAGTATCAAATGCGTTAGTAGCTTTTGCAGGCGCACTATTTGCTCAGTTCAATGGTAATGCTGATGTAAATATGGGTAGAGGCGCGATTGTAATAGGATTGGCATCCATCATTATTGGAGATGTGTTATGTAATGCATTTTTCAAGAAAAAGAGTACATTCTGGCTTGCACTTGGTTTTGTAATTGTAGGTGGTATTCTTTATTACATTTTCATAGCATTTGTATTGTGGCTCAAGATGCCAGCAAATGACATGAAATTGTTCACAGCGATAATAGTAGCAATATTCCTTGCTGTGCCATATTTAAAGAATAAAATGAATAGCTCCTTCTTTAAGGCGGCAAAAAGAGGAGGTAAACGATAATGCTTAATGCTAATAAAATTAGAAAAACTTTTAATGCTGGGACAATAAATGAAAAAGTAGCATTATCAGGTGCATCTCTTTATTTAGAGGAGGGCGAATTCTGCACAGTAATTGGTGGAAATGGTGCAGGAAAATCCACATTTCTTAATGCGATTGCAGGTGTGTGGCCAGTAGATGCAGGTTCTATCTCAATAGATGGTGTTGATGTTACCGGCCTTCCAGAGCACAAGCGTGCCCGTTACTTGGGAAGAGTGTTCCAGGATCCTATGACAGGTACTGCAGCAAACATGCAGATTGATGAAAACATGGCTTTGGCAGCACGCAGAGGAAAAACAAGAGGTTTAGGCTGGGGCGTTACGAAAGCTGAAAGAGAAAGATATCACGAAATGCTAAAGCAGTTGGATTTGGGCTTGGAAGATAGACTTACAGCAAAGGTAGGATTGCTTTCAGGAGGACAACGTCAGGCACTTACGCTTCTTATGGCAACTATTCAGAAGCCAAAGGTTTTACTGCTAGATGAGCACACAGCAGCCCTTGACCCAAAGACTGCAGCAAAGGTTCTTGAAATAACTGATATGCTAATTAAAGAGAATAATCTTACAGCCATGATGGTTACCCATAATATGAGAGATGCCATCCATTATGGTAATCGACTTATCATGATGAATGAGGGCAGAGTTATTCTCAACATTTCGGGAGAAGAAAAAAAGAATCTTACAATTGAGGACCTTTTACATAAATTTGAAGAGGTATCTGGTACAGAGTTCACTAACGATACAGAAATATTATCAAAGTAAATTATACAAAACCGTCAGCAATGTTTGCAGACGGTTTTGTTTTTTATATCTATTAAAATTTTATTAAAATCATTACTTTTCCACTATTTTATGATAAATTAATATAAGAATTTTCTACAAAACGGAGGCAGTTGTGAACGAGAATAATAACAACCAAAACGGTGGAGATAAAAAGAATAATCGTCAGCCTTTCTACACTTTAGGAATACTAGTGCTGGTGGCACTTTTCTTTACAAGTATGATGTATAGAGGGGCTAGTTCAAATTCAAATCAGGAGATTACTTACACAGAGTTTTTACAACTTGTCGAAGATGATAAAGTTGCAGAAGTAAACTTCGATAACGATGTCATCAATATTACTCTTGTTGAGGGTGAAACATATGGTATGTCATCTGATGAGGCAAGTGCGCTTCAGCAGATTTATGAAAGCACAGGCCAGTCCACATCTGTAAAGCTTTATACAGCATATCTTCGTGATGATGATTTGCTTGATAAGTTGGATGAGCACGGTGTGGAATACGAAGGTACAATTGCTGACTCCACAGCGGCAATTATCTATAACGTACTTTCATTTGTTCTGCCAATCGTATTGTTATGGGTGCTTCTTGGTTTCTTTATGAAACGTATGGGTGGTGGCCCAATGGGCGTTGGTAAATCAAATGCCAAGCTCTACAATATGGAAAAAGCTACCGGAGTTACTTTTAAGGATGTAGCTGGACAGGATGAGGCAAAGGAATCAGTTCAGGAAATGGTAGATTTCCTGCATAACCCTCGTAAGTACACAGAAATTGGTGCTAAGCTACCAAAGGGGGCGCTTTTAGTAGGACCTCCAGGAACAGGTAAAACACTTCTTGCAAAAGCAGTTGCAGGTGAAGCTGGTGTTCCATTCTTCTCACTTGCAGGTTCTGATTTCGTAGAGATGTTTGTTGGCGTTGGTGCTTCGCGTGTACGTGACCTTTTCAAAGAGGCGCAGAAAGTAGCACCATGTATCGTTTTCATCGATGAGATTGATGCCATTGGTAAGAGCCGTGATGCACATTATGGCGGAGGCAACGACGAGCGTGAGCAGACATTAAATCAGCTTCTCTCAGAGATGGATGGTTTCGATTCAAATAAGGGATTACTTATTCTTGCAGCTACAAACAGACCAGAGGTACTTGATAAAGCATTACTTCGTCCGGGTCGTTTCGATAGACGAATCATCGTTGATAAGCCAGATCAGAAGGGACGTCTTGAAATCCTTAAGGTTCATTCCAAGGATGTAAAGATGGACGAGACAGTTGATTTGGATGCTATCGCACTTGCATCAGTAGGTCTTGTTGGATCTGATCTTGCAAATATCATTAACGAGGCAGCTATTTTAGCAGTCAAAGATAAGCGCAAGTTTGTAAATCAAAAAGATTTATTCGAAGCATTTGAACTTGTAGCAGTTGGCGGTAAGGAAAAGAAAGATAGAGCTATGAGTGAGAAGGAGCGCAAAATCGTTTCATATCACGAAGTTGGACATGCTCTTGTTTCTGCATTGCAAAAGGATGCTGAGCCAGTTCAAAAGATTACAATTGTTCCTAGAACAATGGGAGCATTGGGATACACACTTCAGACTCCAGAAGAAGAAAAGTTCCTTGAAACTAAAGATGAGTTAATTGCAAAGATTGTTACATATATGGGTGGTCGTGCAGCAGAAGATATTAAGTTTGGTTCGTACACTTCAGGCGCAGCTAATGATATCGAGCAGGCTACGAAGATTGCCAGAGCAATGGTTACTCGATTTGGTATGTCTGAAAAGTTTGGAATGATGGGACTTGCAACAGTAGAGAGCCAGTATCTTGATGGAAGAGCATCATTAATCTGTGGAGAAAACACAGCAGCAGAAATAGATAAAGAAGTTCTTCAGATGATTACAGATGCATATGCAAAGGCTAAGCAGCTTCTTGCAGACAACATGGAATGCCTTGATAAGATTTCAGACTATCTATTTGAGCATGAGACAATTACAGGTAAGGAATTCATGTCAATCTTTAGAGAAATAAAGGGAATTCCTGATCCAGAAGAAAAGAAAGAACCAGAAAGACATAGTCTTTTTGACGATGATAATGATCTACAGAATGTGGTAAAAGATAGTATTTTTGATGAGTAATTTATATGGTAACTGAAAAAGACCTTAGTAAACTCCCGGATCAACCGGGAGTTTATCTAATGCACGGGAAAAATGATGAAATTATATATGTAGGTAAAGCATTGTCTCTTCGTCATAGAGTGAGACAATACTTTCAACCAAGCCATGATGAGGGCCTCAAGAAAAAGCAGATGGTGGCAAATATTGATTATTTTGAGTTTATAGTCACTGACTCTGAATTAGAGGCTCTTATTTTAGAATGTAATTTAATAAAGGAATATCGTCCGAAATATAATACTATGCTTCGCGATGATAAGACTTACCCATATATTGAGGTTACTTTACAGGAAGCATATCCAAGGGTGCTGTTTTCTAGAAGGATGAAAAAGAATGGTAGTAAGTTTTTTGGCCCATTCACATCTGCAGGAGCTGTTCACGACACTATTGAGCTAGTTCAAAAACTATATAAGATACGAACCTGTTCCCAAAAGCTTCCAGAAAATTTTGGTAAGAACAGACCGTGCTTGAACTATCATATTGGTCAGTGCTTAGGCCCTTGCCAGGGAAATGTTCCAGTGGAAGAGTATCGTAAAAACGTAGAAAAAGTAATCGAGTTTTTAAATGGAGATTACGCCGATACAATAAAAGATCTTCAAAGAAAAATGCTTGCAGCATCAGAGGATATGGATTATGAGAAAGCTGCACTTTACAGAGATTTAATTGAGTCAGTTAAGGCCTGTGCAGGAAGACAGAAAGCTACCCAGCTTGATGGAGAGGATAGAGATATCATTGCTATGGCGAAGGGCAAAGAGGATGCAGTTGTTCAGGTGTTCTTTATTCGCGGTGGCAAAATGATTGGTAGAGAGCATTTCTTTATTAATGTTCGCGTGGATGATACAGATGAAGATTTGCTTGAATACTTCCTTAAGGATTACTACACAGGTACACCTTTTATCCCTAGAGAAATATTTGTTCAGTTTGAAATGACTGAATCGGAATTAATTGAAACATGGCTTACAAATAAAAAAGGTTCCAGAGTATACATAAGAACTCCTAAGCGTGGAGCCAAGGAAAAGCTTGTTGAACTTGCGGCTAAAAATGCTCAGATGGTTTTGGATCAGGATAGAGAAAAAATCAAAAAAGAAGAGGGCCGCACAATTGGAGCCATGAAGGAAATAGCGGATATATTAGGACTTCCAGGAGCAAGCAGAATGGAGGCATACGATATTTCAAATATTTCAGGATTCCAATCAGTTGGCTCAATGGTAGTATTTGAAAAAGGTAAGCCAAAGCGCTCGGATTATCGTAAATTCAAAATCAAAACCGTTGAAGGTCCAAATGATTACGCATCTATGCATGAGGTGCTGACTCGTCGTTTTTCTCATGGCCTAGAAGAACTTGAAGAAAATGGCGGTGTAATAGAAGACAGCTTTACCAAATTCCCTGATGTTATAATGATGGATGGTGGTAAAGGACAGGTGCACATTGCAGAGCAGGTTATGGCGGAGCTAGGCCTTCATATTCCTATAGCAGGTATGGTAAAGGATGATCACCATAGAACCAGAGGCCTATATTATAAGGATGAAGAAATACCTATAGATACACATTCTGAGGGCTTCCAGTTAATTACAAGACTTCAGGATGAAGCACATCGATTTGCAATAGAATATCATCGTAGCCTCAGAAGCAAAGGACAGGTTAGAAGTTTTCTTGATGATATTGAGGGCATTGGACCAAAGAGACGCAAGGCCCTTATGAAAAAATATATTTCTGCAGAAAAAATGGCAAATGCCACAGTGGAAGATTTGATGGATACAGAATCTATGAGTAAAGAAGCAGCAGAGAATGTATACAATTACTTTCACCCTATTAATTCCGCAGAAAATGAGCTAAAATAGTCTATGAATTTTCAGTAGATGGGAGGTTTTTATGGCAAATAATAAATTTGTATCAGTAGCAACAATTCAGGAAAGATTTAATCTTACCAATTTCACACCAGAGCTTAATCTTGAAGAGGCTCAGGTAACAGTTGCAGATGTCAATAGACCAGCGCTTCAGCTACACGGATTTTATGAGCATTTTGATTCAAGCCGTATTCAGGTTATTGGAAATGTAGAAGCAGCGTACTTAAATAAAAAGACAGATGAAGAAAAAGCAGAAAGCTTTGCACAGTTATTAACATATGATATTCCATGTGTAATTTTCTGTAGAGGTGAAAAGCCAGGAGAAATATTACTCAAGGAAGCTGTTAAGGCAAATGTTCCTGTATTAGGAACTGATCGTGCTACATCAGAGTTTATGTCAGCTTTGATATATTCTTTAAATAAAGACTTTGCACCATACACAACTATTCACGGAGTATTAGTTGATGTTTATGGTGAAGGTTTGCTTATTACTGGTGAATCTGGAATAGGTAAATCAGAGGCAGCATTGGAGCTTATCCGTCGTGGTCACAGACTTGTATCAGACGATGTTGTAGAGATTCGTCGTCCAAACAACGAAAGGTTATACGGACGCGCACCATCAATCACACAGTACCTTATTGAGCTTAGAGGTATTGGAATTATCGATGTTAAATCACTTTATGGTGTTGAGGCTGTAAAGGATGAGCAGCGTATTGATTTAGTTATTAAGCTTGAGGATTGGTCAAAGGAAAAAGAATATGACCGTCTTGGTATGACAGATGAATATATGAATATTCTAGGAATTGATGTAACATGTCACTCACTTCCAATCAGACCAGGTAGAAATCTCGCTATTATTTGTGAGGCTGCCGCAGTTAACCATCGTCAGAAGAAGATGGGCTATAATGCTGCTGAAGAGCTTTACAGGCGAGTTCAGAATAATATTAATGGATAGGAGATGCAAATCTTATGGAACGTAAGAATGCTTGGAGTAAATATACTTCAGAAAACGATAAGAAAAAGGTTATGGCCTTTGGAGAAGACTATAGAAAGTTCTTGTCAACATGCAAAACAGAAAGAGAATGTGTTTCATTCTTTGTAGAAAAGGCTGAAAAAGCAGGATTTAAGAATCTTGATGAAGCTATTGCAAGTGGTAAGAAGCTTAAAGCAGGAGAAAAGGTTTACGCTGTAAATAAGGGTAAGGAGCTTGCTTTATTTATCGTAGGTACAGAGGATTTAGAGTCTGGCATGAACATTCTTGGTGCTCATATCGATAGCCCAAGAATGGATTTAAAGCAGAATCCATTATACGAGGATTCAGATATCGCATTACTTGACACTCACTATTATGGCGGTATCAAGAAATACCAGTGGGTAACTATTCCACTTGCACTTCACGGTGTACTTGTAAAGAAGAGCGGTGAAGTAATGCCTGTTAACGTAGGCGAGGATGAGAATGACCCAGTATTTGGTATTTCAGATTTACTTATTCACCTTGCGGCAGACCAGATGGATAAGAAGGGTGCAAAGGTAGTAGAAGGTGAAGACCTCAATGTTATCGTAGGAAGCATCCCAGGCTTTGACAAAAAGGGCGAGAAGGAAAAGGAATCTGTAAAGAAGAATATTCTTAAGCTTCTCAAAGACAAGTACGATATTGAGGAAGAAGATTTCATTTCAGCAGAAATCGAAGTTGTTCCAGCTGGTCCAGCTAGAGACTTTGGTTTTGATCGTTCAATGATCTTAGGATACGGTCACGATGATAGAGTATGTGCTTACTCATCATTTATGGCACTTATTGATTGCAAGGAAAAATTAAAGAAGACAGCATGCTGCCTCCTTGTAGATAAAGAAGAAATTGGTTCTGTAGGCGCAACAGGTATGGAATCTAGATTCTTCGAGAATATTTTCGCAGAGCTTTACAATCTTACAGGTGATTATTCAGAGCTTAAGCTTCGCAGAGCACTTACAAACTGCAAGGTACTTTCATCAGATGTATCTGCAGCATTTGATCCAAACTATGCATCGGCATTTGAAAAGAATAATGCAGCATATCTCGGACGTGGTCTTGTATTTAACAAGTATACAGGCGCTAGAGGTAAGAGTGGTTCAAACGATGCATCCGCTGAGTATGTTGCAGAGGTTCGTGACATCATGGACAAGGACAATGTATTCTGGCAGACAGCTGAGCTTGGTAAGGTAGACCAGGGTGGCGGTGGAACAATCGCCTACATCATGGGCAATTACAACATGCAGGTAATTGACTCAGGTGTTGCTGTTCTTTCTATGCACGCTCCATGTGAGATTATTTCAAAGGTTGATTTATACGAAGCATTATTAGGATACGAGGCGTTTATTAAATATGCTTAATGAGAAATACCAGAAATTAGCAGAAGAATTAAAAGCACAATTTCCAAAATCTTTAATCCTTTTAGAGGAAGCAATGAAAAGTCATACGACTTTTAGAATAGGAGGTCCGGCCGATATTTATATCGAGCCGGATTATGCCTCTATTATTCCTTTAATTCAATTTCTTAAAGAGCAGGAGATTCCATTTATTGTTATAGGAAATGGAAGCAATTTGCTAGTGTCTGATGAGGGAATCGAAGGTGTTGTTATTTCCCTTGGTAAACAATCAAATGACATAACAATCAATGGTGATACAGTGGTTGTAGAAGCAGGTGCTTTGCTTTCAACTGTAGCTAACAAAGCTGCAAAAGCAGGGCTTACTGGAATGGAATTCGCATCAGGAATACCAGGTTCAATAGGTGGTGCAGTATTTATGAATGCAGGAGCCTATGGCGGGGAAATGAAGGACATAATCGAATCAGTCCTTATTCTTACTCCATCAATGGAGCAGAAAACTGTTACACCAGAGGAATTATCAATGTCGTATCGTCATTCATCTTTAATGGAAGATGGCGGATATGTTCTTTCTGCTGTGCTTAAGCTTAGTCAAGGAAATCTAGAAGAAATACAGGCTAGAATTGATGAAATCAGACAGCAGCGTACTGAAAAGCAACCACTTAATTTCCCAAGTGCAGGTTCTACTTTTAAGCGACCAGAGGGATATTTTGCTGGAAAGCTTATTGATGACACAGGATTGCGTGGATATACTGTAGGTGGTGCCCAGGTTTCAGAAAAACACTGTGGCTTTGTAGTAAATAAGGGCGATGCAACAGCAGCTGATGTTTTACAATTAATGTCAGATGTTAATGATAAAGTATTTAATAAATTTGGAGTTCATTTAGTTCCAGAGGTTCGAATTATAGGGAGGAACGTAAATTGAAGCTATTAATTCTAACAGGAATGTCAGGTGCAGGTAAAAACACAGCATTTAAAATGCTGGAGGATATGGGCTACTATTGCATGGACAATCTTCCAATCCAATTGTTAAAGAGCGTTGTTGAATTGGCTGAGAATGGCGCCTTTGATCAAAAGATTGTTGTTGGAATAGATGTACGTAATGGTAGAGCTATGAAGCTTTTGCCGGATATTTTGCAGGAATTAGACAACGACAACAAACATTTTTCTATTCTGTTCTTGGATGCAGAGGATGATGTGTTAATTAAACGATACAAAGAGACCAGACGTAATCATCCACTTTCTGGTAGAGAAAGAATTGCAGCAGGCATTCAGCAGGAAAGAGAATCTATCGGATTTTTGCGTGATGAGGCAGACTATGTTATCGACACAACCCATCTTTTAACAAGAGAGTTAAAGGAAGAGCTTGAAAAGATATTTGTTGATGATGCAGATTACAAGAGCCTTTTCGTGACTATCATTTCATTTGGCTTTAAGTACGGAATCCCAGAAGATGCGGATTTGGTTTTTGATGTACGATTCTTACCAAATCCATACTATGATACAGATCTTAGGCCGTTCACAGGAAACGACCAGCCAATCAAGGATTTCGTTTTAAAATATGAGGAGTCTCAGATTTTCTTGGAGAAAACAACTGACTTAATCAAGTTCCTGATTCCTAACTATATAAAAGAAGGAAAGAATCAGCTGGTTATTGCAGTTGGCTGTACAGGCGGTAAACACAGAAGTGTATGCCTGGCAGATGAGATTTTTGAGGCACTAAATCATGATGAGTCTTATGGACTTAAAATTGAGCATCGTGATATAGGCAAGGATGCTTTGAGAGGAAAATAATTGTCATTTTCAAAAGATGTAAAAGAGGAACTCTTTTCTGTTATTCCTAAAAGTAGGCATTGTATGGTGGCAGAGATGTCTGGCATTTTTCTTATGGAAGGAATAAATGCATTTCAGAACTATTCAGATGAACCATTAAACAGAAAAGTCTTTACTTTATTAAATAAAACACTTAATATAGGAAAAGATGTCACAGCACTGTCTACTGATGTCTTATTGGAGACTAAAAAAATGCTTAAGCTATCTGATGATAGCAAAATAGCAAACGATTTAGTTATCCAACAGCCATGCTGTAAGCGTTCATTTATACGAGGAGCGTTTTTGGCGGCAGGCTCCATTTCAGATCCCAATAAGGGATATCATTTTGAGATTGTATGCAACACAGAAGCTATGGCTTCGCAGCTAACAAAGGTTATGAACACATTCGATGTGGAAGCAAAATATGTTAGCAGAAATGGTAAATATGTTGTATACCTTAAAGAAGGCGCACAAATCGTTGAAATATTACGTGTTATGGAAGCCGCTCACTCAGTAATGGAGTTGGAAAACATCAGGGTAGTTAAAGAGGTGCGAGGCACAATCAATCGAAAAGTCAATTGCGAGACAGCAAACATCGGCAAAACAGTTAATGCAGCTGTTCGACAAATCGAAGCAATTCATCTTTTGGATGAAAAGCTGGGGCTTGATACATTGCCACCACAGCTACAGGAAATTGCTCAGGTAAGACTTGATAACCCAGACACACCGCTAGGAGCCTTGGGACAGTACTTAGATTCACCTATAGGCAAGTCAGGAGTTAATCATCGATTGAAAAAGCTGGTTCAAATGGCAGAACAGTTATAAAAAGGCCAGCGTTAGGTTTTATTTAGTTTTTCAGGAGGACGTCATGCAAAAAGAAGTTACTATTCAGATGACAAATTCAATGGAAGCTACACCAATAGCACACCTTGTGCAGTTAGCTAACCAGTTTGGAAGTTCAATCTATTTCGAGATGGATGAAAAGAAGGTTAATGCTAAAAGTATTATGGGTATGATGAGTTTGGTATTGGCTTCAGGATCAAAGGTAGTTATTGATGCTACAGGAGATGATGAAGAAAAGGCTGTCACAGAACTTGCTGATTTCCTTACAAAATAAATTATTATCGAGGGATATATGTCAAAAAGATTATTATTTATTATCAATCCACGCTCTGGTAAAGGGCAGATAAAAGAACATCTGGCTGACATTCTGGATATAATGATTAAGGCTGGCTATCAGGTTAGTGTACATATTACACAGTCTGGTGGCGATGCAACAAGACAGACAATTGAACAGTCCAAGGATTTCGATAGAATCGTTTGCTCTGGTGGAGATGGAACACTTGATGAAGTGGTTACTGGTATGATGCAGTTGGCTCCATCAGAAAGAAAGCCTATTGGATATATTCCAGCTGGCTCTACAAATGATTTTGGAAATTCACTTGGTATAGATAAGAACATGTTAAATGCAGCGCAGATTAGTGTTTCTGATAAACTATTTCCATGTGATATAGGTAGATTCAATTCAGATTCATTTGTATATGTGGCTGCATTTGGTATTTTTACAGAAGTTTCTTATGCCACATCACAAGATTTAAAGAATCTTCTAGGACATGCTGCATACATAATCGAAGGAGCTAAACAGCTTCGCGATATACCATCATTCCGCATGCAGGTGGAGTATGATGGCAATGTTATTTATGATGAGTTTATTTATGGCATGATTACTAATTCAAAGTCTGTCGGTGGTTTTCAGGGTATCATAAGAGGAAATATTGGTTTGAACGATGGTGTGTTTGAGGCAACATTAATCAAAATGCCACGTAACCCAATGGAGCTCAATGAAATCCTAGGCTTTATGACTGGTATTATTCCAGATTCAGAGATGGTATACAGTTTCCAAACCAGCGAAATAAAGTTTACATGTAGTGAAGATGTCCCATGGACATTGGACGGAGAATTCGGTGGCAATCATAAGGTTGTTAACGTCGTAGACGAGAACAGTGCCCTTGAAATAGCTATTGAATAGAATTTTACGTTATGTTAAAATTTGCGGTAGATGGGGTTCTTTAGAACCCAAAAACGATTATATGGAGGATATAATTATGTTAGTTTCTGCAAAAGAAATGCTTGATAAAGCAAAAGCAGGCCACTATGCAGTTGGTCAGTTCAACATTAATAACCTTGAGTGGACAAAAGCCATTCTTCTTACAGCTCAGGAGCTTAACTCACCTGTAATTCTTGGTGTATCTGAGGGTGCTGGTAAGTACATGACAGGCTTCGGTACAGTAGCTGCTATGGTTAAGGCTATGGACGAGGAGCTCGGAATTACAGTTCCTGTAGCACTTCACCTTGATCACGGTACATACGAAGGATGCTACAAGTGCATCAAAGCTGGTTTCACATCAATCATGTTTGATGGTTCACACTATCCATTCGAGGAGAACCTTGCAAAGTCTACAGAGCTTGTTAATGTTGCTCACGGACTTGGCCTTTCTATCGAGTGCGAAGTTGGTTCAATCGGTGGTGAAGAAGATGGTGTTGTAGGTATGGGCGAGTGTGCTGATCCTAACGAGTGCAAGACAATCGCTGACCTTGGTGTAGATATGCTTGCAGCAGGTATCGGTAACATCCACGGTAAGTACCCAGAGAACTGGCAGGGACTTTCTTTCGAGACACTTGATGCTATTCAGCAGAAGACAGGTGCAATGCCACTCGTACTTCACGGTGGTACAGGTATCCCAGCTGATATGATCAAGAAGGCTATCGAGCTTGGTGTTTCAAAGATCAACGTTAACACAGAGTGCCAGCTTTCATTTGCTGACGCTACACGTAAATATATTGAGGCTGGTAAGGACCTTGAGGGTAAGGGCTTCGATCCACGTAAGCTTTTAGCTCCTGGTACAGATGCTATCAAGGCAACAGTTAAAGAAAAGATGGAACTTTTCGGTTCAGTTGGAAAGGCTTAATCGGTTTGCCCGATTTAGCTTTCTTATGAGCTTTATGGAAGACAATCGGTGGGGATCCTTGCTGATTGTCTTTCTTTATATATGTTATGGGAAAGGATACTTTATAAATGGAAGAATATTTTAATGTGGCAGACATCTTTGGAGAAAATGTATTTAACGATACAGTTATGCAGGAACGACTTCCAAAGAAGACTTATCAGAAGCTTAAGCAGACTATTCTTGCGGGAGAAGAGCTTGATTTAGAGACTGCTGATGTTATTGCACACGAAATGAAGGAGTGGGCTATTGAGAAGGGGGCAACCCACTACACACATTGGTTCCAGCCACTTACAGGTATTACAGCAGAAAAACATGATTCATTTATTTCTGCTCCACTGCCAAGTGGTAAGGTGCTTATGAGCTTTTCTGGTAAAGAGCTTATAAAAGGTGAGCCAGATGCATCATCGTTCCCTTCAGGAGGACTTAGAGCCACATTTGAGGCAAGAGGATATACTGCTTGGGATCCAACATCTCCAGCATTTGTTAGACAGGATGCAGCAGGTGCAACACTTTGCATTCCTACAGCTTTCTGTTCATACACAGGAGAAGCTTTGGATCAAAAAACACCTCTGCTTCGTTCTATGGAAGTTTTATCAGAGCAG
Organism: Pseudobutyrivibrio ruminis; assembly: GCF_015057245.1. Classification (GTDB taxonomy): domain Bacteria; phylum Bacillota; class Clostridia; order Lachnospirales; family Lachnospiraceae; genus Pseudobutyrivibrio; species Pseudobutyrivibrio ruminis_E. The sequence goes on along the minus strand of NZ_SVET01000014.1, from coordinate 49,584 downwards.
GCAATCAGACTTCTTAGATTATTTGGTAACACAAATTCTAAGCGTGTAATTCCTTCAGTTGGTGCTGAACAGGAATACTTCCTTATTGACCGTGAAATGTATCTTGCCCGTAAGGATTTAATGTATACAGGTCGTACACTCTTTGGTGCAATGCCACCTAAGGGACAGGAAATGGACGACCATTATTTTGGCTCAATTCCAGAGAGAATTGAAGCTTATATGCGTGATGTTAATATTGAGCTTTGGAAGCTTGGCGTTTCATCTAAAACACAGCATAATGAGGTTGCTCCAGCTCAGCACGAGCTTGCACCAATCTATGCACAGTGCAACGTTGCTGTTGATCACAACCAGATTATCATGGAGACTCTTAGAAAGGTTGCAAACCGCCATGGTTTACAGTGCCTCCTCCATGAAAAACCATTCGCAGGCGTAAATGGTTCAGGTAAGCATGATAACTGGTCACTTGTTACCGATGATGGAATCAATCTTTTTGAGCCAGGTAAATCACCACATGAGAACATCCAGTTCTTGCTTGTGCTTTGTCTTGTTCTTAAGGCTGTTGATTTACATGCAGATCTTCTTCGTGAATCTGCATCAGACGTTGGTAATGATCATAGATTAGGTGGAAATGAAGCACCTCCAGTAATCATCTCTGTATACCTTGGAGAGCAGTTAGAGGACGTTTTAAGACAGCTTATCTCTACTGGTACTGCTACTAAGTCAAAGAAGGGTGAAAAGCTTGCTACAGGCGTTAAAACACTTCCAGACTTTAGAAAAGATGCAACAGATAGAAACCGTACATCACCATTTGCATTTACTGGAAATAAGTTCGAATTCAGAATGGTTGGTTCACAGGATTCAGTTGGAGAGCCAAACGTAGTTCTCAATACAATCATGGCAGAAGCACTTTGCGAGGCTTGTGATGAGCTTGAGAAAGCAAAGGATTTTGATAGTGCAGTTCATGACATGATCAAGAAGCTTGCTACAGAGCATCAGCGCATCGTATTCAACGGAAACGGATACGGAGAGGAGTGGATTGAGGAAGCAAAGAAGAGAGGCTTGCCAAGCATCAATTCTTTGGTAGAAGCAATTCCTGCTCTTACAACAGATGCAACAGTTTCAATGTTTGAAAAGTTTGGTGTATTCTCAAAGGTAGAGCTTGAATCACGTGCAGAAATCGAATATGAGCAGTATATCAAGTCAATCAATATTGAAGCTAAGACCATGATAGATATGGCTTCTAAGCAGATTATTCCAGCTGTAATAGGCTATGCTACAGAGCTTGGACTTTCTATCGGTACAATTCAGGATGCTTGTCCTGAGGCTGATGTAAGCACACAGAAGGAGCTTCTCATTAAGGTATCTAACCATCTACGTGAAGCAAAAGAAGCCCTTGTAAAGCTTAAAGAGACAAACAATAAGGCATATACTATGAAGGCTTCTAGCTGCGAAAAAGCCAACTTCTACCACGATGAAGTTATAAAGGCTATGGAAGAGCTTCGTGCTCCTGTAGACGCCTTAGAAATGATTGTAGACAAGGAATGCTGGCCAATGCCAAGCTACGGAGACATGATTTTCGAAGTATAAAATAATTATAATAAAAAAAGGCTCCGCTCGTAATTGAGCGGGGCCTTTTGAGTTGTGTTTTATTCGCCACCAATTATTTGAATAGTTCCTTCACTGCCTCCTGAAGAATCACTTGTCGTGGATGATGAACCACCAATTACACCAGTGTTTGGCATTTGGTAACCACCATGGTATGGGCAATATGTTCCGAATGTTGCAGCATCTACGCCGTATGCTTCGTCAGCAGTTCCGGCAGCTGCGCCTACAATAAATACTCCTGAGTAGGCAGGACATTCAGAATTTGCAAACATATGTGACTGTGTACAAACAGTACCGAGATAATGCTTATCACAGTATTCTGTAGGTTCGGTGCCTTCCTCAAAGTATTCTGTGTAAACCATAGAACCTCGAGGGTCGCAGTCGCAAACACCGCCAATGGCAAGCTTGCCTGATTTTTTACATACTTGAGCAGTAACAATTCCATCTGGCATTGTAAAGTCTTTAGCAGATAGATTCTCGTGAATTCGGCTCATTACAGCCTTCCAAATAACCTTTGAGTATGTTGTGTAGCTTTGAGGCGTATTATCGTCAAATCCGCCCCAAATAACGCCTGTATAGTATGGAGTGAAGCCTGCAAAGACTGTATCACGATTCTTTGTTGTAGTACCGGATTTGCCGGCTACAGCAATACCATTTACATCAAAGTTGGCAGCTGTACCTGTGCCGGAAGTCATAACGTCTTCCATGGCGCTTGTAAGTAACCAAGCAGTTGTTTCTTTTAATACTCTAGTTGAAGTGTTATCTCTATTATCAAGAATTATATTTCCCTGATGATCAACTACAGTAGTGTAGAAGATTGGTGAATTGTATTCACCGCCATTTGCGATTGTAGCATATGCTGATGTTAGGTCTACGTTAGTAACACCATTTGTGATACCACCAAGAGCGAGAGCCTGGTTGTTATCACCATCAGTCAATGTTGTAATTCCTAAATCTTTTGCATATTGGAAGCCAAGGCTTGTTCCGATATCGCCCATTACTTCAACAGTAACAACGTTGATAGAGTTTGTAATGGCAGTTCTGATATTGGTCCAGCCAAGGTATGTGTTGTTGTAGTTTTTAAGTGATGTACCATCTGCATATGTAGTTGGCATATCATTTTCAACAGAAGCAAGTGTCATTCCGCCGGCATCAAGTGCAGCAGCATAACAAGCAATAACCTTGAATGTTGAACCTGGCTGACGAGTAATACCTGTAGCTCTGTTAAGAGTCTTGGCTGCTGTCTTATCGCCACGTCCACCAACCATTGCAACAACCTGACCAGTGTATTGGTCCATAATTGTCATTGCGGCCTGAGGCTGAAGTGTGTATGTTACAGATTCTCCAGCGATTTCATCGCCATCTTCCATAATTGCTGCCTTGTATTCTTCGATTGCAGCAGCTGCTTCCTCTTCTGAGTCAAACTCAAGAGTGTAGCTAGAGTTACTTGACTGGTAATAAGAAAGCATTGTGGTATCAGAATAATTAGCTGTTGAGCCATCTGATTTTGTAATGGTCAATCTGTATGAGAATGAATATTTTTCAATTCCCTTATAGTTGTCAGTATTGTTTATTTCTTCCTCTACGATATTTTGAATTGAAGTATCTTGTGTAGAGTAAATTGAAAGACCACCTGAATATAATAGTGAATAAGCTTCAGTTTCTGTGTAACCAAGTCTTGTTTGTAAATCTTCAATAACTTCATCTGTCAACGCATCAACAAAATAAGAAGTTGATGATGTAGAAATCTCGGTGTTGAGTACCTGAATCCTATCGTAAACATCATCTGCGAGAGCTGTTTCGTATTCGCTCTCTGTGATGTAACCCTGATCCAACATATTTTTAAGCACCTTTTTACGGCGTGTTGCGTTTTCCTCTGGATGAGAAATAGGATTGTATTTTGTTGGATTCTGTGTGATTCCAGCGATAACTGCGCATTCTGAAAGGGTCAAATCCGAAACAGATTTATTAAAGTATCTCTCAGCTGCTGCTTCAACTCCAAGTGTGTTCTGACCTAAGTTGATACTGTTAAGGTAGTTCTCTAAAATAACATCTTTACTAACTATTTTTTCAAGCTGAACGGCTAAGTATTGCTCCTGTATTTTTCGATTAATACTATCAAGCTTAGTTCGCTCTGATGTCCATGTGGTGAAGTAGTTATTTTTAAGTAACTGCTGGGTGATTGTACTGGCACCCTGAGAAAAATGGAAACCGTCCAGGATACCTTGCATTGCTGCTCTTATAATACCCTGTGGATCAATACCATTATGCTCATAGAATCGAGCATCCTCGATTGCAACGAAAGCATGTTGTAAATCGATAGGAATATTATCTAAAGTAACATAGGTTCTATTGGCACCTGTTGATGCTAAGGTTTCGATTTCATTTCCGTCTGAATCATAAACTGTACTCATGTAGCCAGTTGGTGAGATATCGATTGTGGATACATCTGGAAGCTGGTCAATGAGATTCTTTGCATAGAGGTAAGCAAAAATACCACCAGCTACGACTACAGAGACGATGCATATCAGCGAAATACGAATAATGGCCAATCCGGCACTGTGACGTTTTCGCTTCTTACGTCCTGAAAGCTGAGCGGATTGCTTAGCTGCATTTTCTTTTCCGTAATTCATAATAACCTCCAATTTAGACTTCATTATACCAAAATTATCATTTATAATAAACCACATGGATAATAAGACTTTTAGAATTGTATATGAAGGTGGAACAGGGGAGATAGAAGAAAAGAAATCGAGATTTATTGCTCATATTTGCCCCGTTACAACTGAAAAAGAGGCTGTAGATTTTATTTCTGAAAAAAAGAAAGAATTTTGGGATGCAAGACACAATTGCTCAGCCTTTGTTATTGGAAACAACAACGAAGTCACTAGGTGCAACGATGATGGTGAACCTGCACAGACTGCAGGTCGTCCTATGCTGGATGTTCTTCTTAGAGAAAACATTCATAACTGTGCAGTAGTGGTGACTCGTTATTTTGGTGGAGTTCTTTTGGGGACAGGTGGCCTTGTGCGAGCATACCAGGCGGCTGTCCAGGAGGGACTGAAGAATTGCAAGATTCTAGAACCTAAAGACGGATATCCATGTGAAATAAAAACAGACTACAATGGCTATGGAAAAATAGAATATGTTCTTAGAGAAAATAATCTTCCAATTTTAAATACAGATTTTGGAGCGGAAGTAATAATTTCTTCTGTAGTTGAATGTAATTTTAAAGAAAATCTAGAAAAAATTATCGCAGATAAAACTGCGGGAAATGCCGAAATTACGTGGGATTCTCAGATTAAATTCGATATTTTAGATGGCCAGATTTTAAAATTTTAAAAAAAGTTGAAAAAAGTGCTTGCTATTTTAAAATCTATGCTCTATAATAGCATTCGTTGACGCGGTAAAGCAGTTGAAACAAAGCGCTCAGCGAATAATATTGGCCCATCGCCAAATGGTAAGGCAACGGACTCTGACTCCGTCATTTCAAGGTTCGAATCCTTGTGGGCCAGCTAAGACCTAAGCATTAGCTTAGGTCTTTTTTTTACCTGAAATTTATGGAACAAATCAAACTGTTAATATATAATATTTGCTAACGGTGGTTTTGGAGGTAAGTGATGTATTCGTATCAGGACAGAATTAAATACAGTGAAGTTGATGCTAATCTTGATCTCACATATTTTGGCTTAGTTAATTACATGCAAAACTGTAGCTGTTTTCATTCTGATGATGTTGGCGTTGGCGTATATTACTTAGCGCCCAAAAGACTAGGCTGGTTTGTGACAAGCTATGAAATACATATTAAAAGATTGCCAAGGTATTCAGAAAAAGTTAAGGTATGCACATGGCCATATCAGGTTAGAGGCATGATGGCGCATCGTCTTTACTCAATCGAAACCGAGGATGGAGAGGTTTTGGTTTATGCAGATTCCCTCTGGGTACTTATGGATTTGGATAAGCTTAAACCATCCAGATTTACAGAGGAAATTGCAAAAGCTTATCCGGAGGATGCAAGTCTTCCACAGTTCAATTTAGATCGCAACAAGCTAAGGCTTAGCACAGCCTTAGAAAAGGTAGGAGAGTTTACAGTTACAGACAGATATTTAGATACAAACAATCACATGAATAACTCTCACTACATAGATGTCACTCGTTATTATTTACCAGAGCAGTCATTCAACACAATCAATATCAACTATAAAAAAGCAGCATTGTTAGATGACAAGCTAGATGTGTACATAGGGAAAATAGAACAGGGATATCAGGTAGTCCTCAAAAAAGAAGATGAAGTTTATACAATAGTGGAGTACAAATAATGAAATTAGGCGAAATACAAGTTTTAAAAATAGAGAAGAAGGTTGAGTTTGGTGTTTATCTTTCAGATGGAACAGAAAGAGTTCTTTTGCCAAAGAAGCAGGTTCCAGAGAATGCCAAAATCGGAGATGAGCTAAAGGTATTTGTTTACAAGGATTCAAAGGATAGATTAATCTGTACAACAAATACTCCAAAGCTTACCTTTGGACAGATGGGTGTTCTTTCAGTTAGCCAGGTCAATAAAGTAGGTGCATTCCTTGACTGGGGATTAGAAAAAGATTTATTCCTTCCTTTCAAGGAAATGACAAAGCAGCCATCTGAAGGTGATGAGATTTTAGTTAGAGTGTACATTGATAAAAGTCAGCGCCTCTGTGCCAGCATGAAGGGCTTATACGAGATGCTTTCTACAAAGCCACCATATCAGGTTGGTGACGAAGTAGAGGCTAGAATATACGAATTTGGACATGACTTTGGCACTTTTGTTGCTATCGAGGACAAATACTCTGCAATGATTCCAAAGCATGAGGATACAAGCAAGTACCGAGTTGGCGATGTTCTTATGGTTCGCATCACAGGCATCAAAGAAGACGGTAAATGCGATGTTACAATCAGAGATAAAGCATACATCCAAATGGAAGATGATGCAGAAGCGTTACTTGATTTAATAGATAGCTATGCTGGTGTATTGCCATTTTCAGAAAAGGCATCACCAGAAGTTATAAAAAGGGAAACAGGTCTTTCAAAAGCAGCTTTTAAACGTGCTATTGGAAGACTCTACAAGGAAAGAAAGATTTCCTTAGTAGATGGAAAGATACGCAAACTATAAGGAGGACATACTTATGAAAAATGTAATCTCAACAACAGCTGCGCCAGCGGCAATTGGCCCATATTCACAGGCCATCGAGGTAAATGGAATGGTTTATACATCAGGTATCATTCCAGTTGATCCAGAAACAGGTGTTATTCCTGAAGGTGCTGCAGCACAGGCTGACAGAGTATTCAAGAGCATGAGCGCATTGTTAGAGGCAGCCGGTACATCCATGGGAAATGTTGTTAAAACTACAGTCTTTATTAAAAACATGGATGATTTCGCAGCAATTAATGAAGTATATGCAAAGTACTTCCCAGAGCCATTTCCAGCTCGTTCATGTATTGAAGTTGCTCGTATTCCAAAGGATGTTCTCTTGGAAGCAGAGGCAATTGCAATCAAATAAATTCGGAGAAGTGTTATGGTTTATGATGTTATTGTTATAGGAGCGGGTCCTGCGGGCCTTGCTGCTGGAATATATGGTAAGAGAGCTGGCTATAATATTCTTGTATTAGACACAAGTTCTATCAGCGGTGGTCAGATACTCAACACATACGAGGTAGATAATTATCCTGGTATTCCAGGAGTATCAGGAACTGAGCTTGCAGAGGCAATGAAAAAGCATTGTGAAAAGCTTGGAGTTGAGTTTGCGCGAGGTCGCGTTTCTTCTATTGTAGATAATGGCGAAACAAAAGAGCTTGTTACTAAAAAAGAAACTTTCCAGACAAAGACAGTTATTATTGCTACCGGAGCAACAAACAGAAAGCTTGGATGTCCTGGTGAGGATGAGTTTTCAGGCATGGGCGTTTCATACTGCGCTACATGTGATGGTGCATTCTTCAAAGATAAGGTAGTGGCTGTAGTTGGCGGTGGAGATGTAGCCCTCGAGGATGCAGCTTATTTAGCTAGAACCTGCAAAAAAGTTTATCTTATTCATAGAAGAGATGAGTTTAGAGGAGCTGTAGTTTTACAAAACCAAATCAAGTCTCTTGATAATGTAGAGTTGGTATTGGATTCCACAGTTGAATCTATAATTGGAAATGATTCAGTTGAAAAACTTCTTATAAAGAATAAGAAAACAAATGAAGAAAGAGAATTAGAAGTAGATGGTGTATTTATTGCGGTAGGTACAGTGCCAAACACCAAAACTATTTCGGGTCTTCCTTCATTAGATGAAAGAGGCTATATTGTTGCAGACGAAACATGCGAGACTAATATTCCAGGAGTATTTGCAGCAGGAGATGTTAGAACAAAGCAATTACGTCAGGTAATTACTGCAACCGCTGATGGGGCGAATGCAATAACATCTATAACCAATTATTTAAATTTAAAATAGTTTACTAAAATGTTACAAACTCAACATATTTTCGGATTATAAGAAAATGCAGGGCTAAATCGGACTTGACACATTCACTGTTAGATTATATAATGACAACAGTTGTAATAAGTTTGTAACAAATTCGGAGGTTTTTTTACAGAATGAATTCAAAAATGACAAAAGCTGTTAGTTATACACTTGCTGCTTGTGTTGTTGTTTCAAGCCTTTCATTTAGCGCTAGTGCTGCTACAGCTACATCAGGTGTCAGCGCATTATCTAGTGCAACAGGCGTTTTAGAAACAACAGACTACACTGCTTTCGCAGGTGCACAGCTTTCAGTTAATGATATGATTGCAAATGCAAATATACTTGCTGCAGAATCACAGTTAGCAGACAACGAAGCTAGTACAGTTGCTGCATCTGAGGAAAATCCATATGCAGATATTGCAATTGCTCAGGTAGATAATTACGTATATATTCGTGAGTCGGCATCAGCTGATAGCGATTATGTCGGAAAGTTATATAACAACTCAGCTGCTACAGTTTCTGAAACTGTTGAGGCAGAGGATGGTACATGGTTACTTATCACATCTGGTGATGTTACAGGTTATGTAAAGAGCGAATACGTAGTTCAGGGTGATCAGGAGCTTGCAAAGGAAGTTTCAAGACGTTTAGCTACAGTTAAGACAACTACTCTTTATGTTCGTGAGGAAGCTACTACAGAATCCGACATCATCGATTTGATTCCTGTAGGTGATGACCTTACAGTTATTGATGAGTCAATGGCTGATACAGGTTGGGTAAAGGTTACATGTAACGCTGGTGAAGGTTATGTCAGCACAGATTACGTTGATCTTTCAACAGACTTTACAGTAGCAGAGTCTAAGAACGCTGAAATCGCAAGATTAGCAAAGGAAGAGGAAGAAAAGAAAGCGGCTCAGGAAGCAGCTAAGAAAGCTACTCAGGCAGCAGCTGCAGTTGAGAAAGCAAACTCTTCATCATCTTCTTCATCATCAAGCAAGTCATACTCAGCTCCTTCTGGTTCTGATGGAAGCTCAGTAGTTGCTTATGGTGCACAGTTCGTTGGTAATCCATATGTTTACGGTGGATCATCTCTTACAAACGGAACAGACTGTTCAGGATTTGTTATGAGTGTTTACTCAGCATTTGGTGTAAGCTTACCTCATTCATCAAGTGCACTTCGTAGCGTTGGTTATGGAGTATCTTATGATGAGATGCAGCCAGGTGATATCGTTTGCTACTCAGGTCATGTTGGTATTTATGCTGGTAATGGTCAGTTGCTTCATGCATCTACATACAGAACTGGTATTACATACTCAAATGTAAATTACAAGCAGATTCTTGCAATCAGAAGAATCTTCTAATTTAAAAAAGTACGAGGCACCGCATTTAGGCGGTGCCTTTTTTGTGGTAAAACTTTCTCTTCTTGTGCTAAATTGAGAAATGTTATATTGCGAATCCGTGAGGATAGAATAATAAAAATAATAATATTTATAATAATTTGAAGACAATTGTCAGAAAACTTATTTTGCAAACCATGAAGCGTTTAGTGAAAATTTGCACAAAAACAGAAATTGTTAAACTAGAATATAATTTCAGACAATGTGGAAATGAAATATTTTTTCAACAAAAAATCACAAAATCATCACGTAAATTCGGACTTGTAAACCATTTATCCACTTTATCCACAGAAAATGTGAACGAATCTTAAAAGTTATCCACAATTTACGAGAACGCTTGTTTTGGCCTAAATCAACAAAACTTGTAAAATTGCTTAATATGCTTGACTTTAGAAGAGAAGAAAAAATATCTGAATACACTGTCTATTATCTGACAATAATGCAATTTGATTCTCTGTTCACAAAAGCTCCACACAATCGTAATTTTATGGCTAGTTGTGAATTTGCATAAATAAATATAAGTTTGCTATTTCATTTTTTGGTTATTTATATTAGAATGAGCATAGGTTATGTGAATTTGTATGCAAAAAAAGGTTTTGACATTGTTAATATTGCATAGTTAATCAGGAGGTACGACCTATGATTTCTAATCAAATCATGCAAAATACAATAGAAGGATTACATCAGCTTACAAAAGTAGATTTAGCAGTTACTGATTCAGAAGGTGTTGTATGTGCATCTACTTTTAATGATACAGCCCAGTTTGCAGATGCTATATCTGTATTTGCTGCATCTGAGGCAGATAGTCAGGTTGCTTTAGGATATCACTTCTTCAAGGTATTTGATGATCAGCAGTTGGAATTTGTTATTTTAGCCAAAGGGGATGATGAAGAGGCATCGACTGTTGGAAAGATTGCTGCTTTCCATGTACAGGAATTAATGATTGCTTATAAGGAGCGTTTTGACAAGGATAACTTTATCAAGAATTTGCTTCTCGACAACTTGCTTCTTGTTGATATCTACAATCGCTCTAAGAAGCTTCATGTGGATATTAATGCACGAAGAGTTGTTATGATTGTTGAAGTGGGTCCTGATAAAGACGGCGACGAGCTTGATAGAGTGCGTTCAGTATTTGGTGGCAAGACAAAGGACTTTGTAACAGCCGTTGATGAGCATAATATTATTGTAGTTAAGGAACTTGGAGAGAACGATACATTCGAGGATGTAGATAAGATTGCTGCAGTTATAATCGATGCATTCCACGATAAAGATAACAAAAACATTCGAGTTTCTTATGGTACTGTTGTTGGCGAAATCAAGGAAGTCTCTCGTTCTTACAAAGAAGCATCTATGGCTATGGATGTTGGTAAAATCTTCTTTAATGAGAAGAAAATCATTGCCTACTCAGCCCTTGGAATAGGACGTCTTATTTATCAGTTACCTATTCCACTTTGCAAGATGTTTATATCAGAAATCTTCGACAACAAATCTCCTGATGATTTTGACGAAGAGACTCTTACAACTATTGATAAATTCTTTGAGAATAGCTTAAATGTATCTGAGACATCTAGACAGTTATACATTCACAGAAATACTCTTGTATATCGTCTTGATAAGCTTGAAAAGAGCACAGGATTGGATTTAAGAGTTTTTGAAGATGCAATCACTTTCAAAATTGCTTTGATGGTTGTAAAATACATGAAGTATATGGAAGATGAAAAATTCTAAGTACACTTAGTTTTATAGAAATGAGGTATTGATATTGATACGATTAGATCATGTTAGTAAATCGTATGAAGTTGGTAAACCAGCTTTGGAAGATGTTACAATACACATTGATCCAGGCGAGTTTGTATTCGTAGTGGGTGATAGTGGTTCAGGTAAATCCACCCTGATTCGATTGTTATTAAAGGAATTAGAGCCTACAAAAGGAAAAATCTATATTAATGGTCAGGACCTTAAAAAGGTTACACATAAAAAGATTCCAATGTATCGTAGAAATGTTGGAGTTGTATTCCAAAACTTCAGACTTTTGCCTGATAGAAATGTCTACGAAAATGTTGCCTTTGCAATGAAAGTTGTAGAGTCATCAAACAGAGAAATAAAAAAGAAAGTGCCAACTATGCTTTCGTTAGTTGGACTTGCAGCTAAATATAAATCTCGTCCAAGTCAGCTTTCTGGTGGAGAGCAGCAGCGTGTAGCTATTGCTAGAGCTCTTGTAAACGAGCCAAAGATTATCCTTGCAGATGAGCCTACAGGAAATCTTGATAGCGATAATACATGGGAAATCATGCGTCTTTTGGAAGAAATCAATCAAAGGGGAACAACTGTAGTAGTAGTTACCCACAATATGGAAATAGTTAGAGCAATGAATAAACGAGTTATCACCATCAAAAAAGGCGTGGTAGTTAGCGATGTTGGAGGTGATGACTATGAAGATTAGTACACATATTTACAACATCGGCCAAGGTTTGAAAAACGTTTGGCGAAATAAAATGTTTTCTCTGGCGTCAATTGCAACAATGACAGCCTGTATTTTTTTGTTTGGTATATTTTATTCATTAGGAACAAACTTCCAGGCGATGGTTAAATCCGCAGAGGAAGGTGTAGCGGTTACAGTTTTCTTTGATGAGGGAATCTCACAGACACGCATAGACGAAATAGGAGAAGAGATTTCAAAACGCCCAGAAGTATCAAGCTATGATTTCATATCAGCTGATCAGGCCTGGGAAGAATACAAAGAAGAATACTTCGGAGGTAACGAAGATTTGGCTGCAGGATTTGCAGACGACAATCCTCTTGCAAATTCAGCAAACTACGAAATCTATCTTAGTGATGTTTCGATGCAGTCTACCTTGGTTTCATTCCTTGAAGGACTTGATGGAGTGCGTCAGGTAAACAAATCTGAAGTAGCTGCTAAAACACTTACAGATATTAATAAAGCTATTACAATCGTTTCAATGGCTATCGTAATTATTCTTCTTGCAGTATCAGTATTCTTGATTAGTAATACTGTAATGGTTGGTATTTCTGTTCGAAGAGAAGAAATTGCTATCATGAAATTAATTGGTGCAAAGGATGCATTCGTTAGACAGCCATTCGTTGTTGAAGGTGTGTTTATCGGATTAATTGGTTCAGCTATACCACTTATCCTTTTGTATTTCATCTACGGCAAGGTAATTGAGTATGCTGCATCAGAGTTTAGTTTCCTTAGTAGCATGGTATCCTTCATACCAATCGAGACTATATTCAATACACTAGTTCCAATTTCATTAGTACTTGGTATTGGTATCGGCTGGTTTGGTTCACGAGTAACCTTGCATAAGCATCTTAGAGTCTAGTATAATATTTGAAGTTACGGGGAGTGCCTTGGCAGTAGCTAAGGCACTCTTATCAATATAAAGGAAAGGCATTTGATATGAATACAGAATTCGAATCTAACTATTCACCTGAGCTCCAGGAAAAGCCAAAGAATAGTAAATGGCCCGTTGTAATAGGTACAACAGTCGGAGTACTTGTTGGATTTTTACTTGCTACATTAGTGGCTGTTATTGTTTTATTTGGTCGTAAGACATCTGTGTCAGATAGCTCGCAGGGAGTGATTGACACACTGACAGACGATTCAGCAACATCAGAAAGCAAACTACAGACAATCCTTTACATCATTAAGAATTACTACTATCAGGATGTAGATGATCAGACATTAATCGATGGTGTTTATGCTGGTATCGTAGAAAGTCTTGATGATCCATATTCTGCATACTATACAGCAGAAGAATACGAGGATTTAATGGATACACTTACAGGTAATTATGCCGGTATTGGTGCACTCCTTCAGAAAAACGCTGAAACAGGCGAAGTAGCAATCACAAAGGTATATGAAGATACACCTGCAGAGCAAGCTGGTCTACAGGAAGGCGATATCATAGTTTCAGCTGATGGAAACATTGCAACCGAAGAAGATTTGGACGTTTTTGTACAACATATCCGCGGTGAAGAGGGAACAGATGTTGAATTAGTCATTAATCGTGAAGGTGAAGAAATGACTGTCACATGCACACGTGCATCAATTTCAACACCTACTGTAGAGCATCAGATGCTTGATAATAATGTTGGTTATATTCAGGTTTCTCAGTTTACTGATGGAACATATGATGATTTTGTAGCAGCTTACGAAGACCTTGAAGCTCAGGGAATGACATCGGTTATTTTTGATATGAGAAATAACGGTGGTGGATTACTTGATTCAGTTGTTGATATTCTTGATTATCTTCTTCCAGAGGGAACAGTTGTATATACAATGGATAAGGCCGGAAATAGAGAAGATTACACATCAGATGCTGCTAATTATAAATCTATTCCAATGACAGTATTAGTTAATGGAAATACAGCATCAGCAGCTGAAATATTTACTGGCGCAATTCGTGATTTTGAGTACGGTACAATTATCGGAACACAGACATTTGGTAAAGGTATTGTTCAATCAACAATTCCTCTTACAGATGGATCTGCAGTAAAGCTTACAACTCAAACATACTACACACCTAGTGGAGAGTGCATCCACGGAACCGGCATTACACCAGACGAGGTTCTTGAGTACGAGTTTATGGGTGGTGAAGACGACCAATATAGTGTAGACTTAGATAACCAAATACAAAAAGCGTTAGAGGTTTTAGCTTCTAATTAATATTGATAATATTGCCATTATTGAAAAGAGGTGATTTCGTGATAGAACTTGATCAGTTCAAACAGCGTCTTGTGGCGCAGAAAAATTCTATGACGGAAGTGAGGGATTCACTTTGACGTCGCAGCAAAAAAGGCTCGTATAGAGGAGCTTGAGCGCGAAATGGAAGCACCAGATTTTTGGACAGATGCAGCAGCATCTACGACCAAGATGAAGGAGCTGAAATCCATGAAAGATGATGTTTCAATCATCGATAAACTAGAGGACTTATATAAAGAAATAGAAGACTATATAGAGCTTGGAAACGAGGAAGAGGACCAAGAAATCGTTGATACAGTAGCTGTGCTTATAGAGGAATTTGAGGATTCGTTAGAGAAGCTTCGAATGAAGACTCTTTTATCTGGAGAGTACGATGCTTATAGCGCCATAGTTACACTTCATTCAGGCGCCGGCGGAGTTGAGGCTTGTGATTGGGTGCAGATGCTTTACCGTATGTATACCCGATGGGCTTCCGATGCTGGTTTCGAAGTAGATGAATTGGATTACCTTGAGGGTGATGAAGCGGGGATTAAATCCGTAACTTTCCAGGTGAATGGAGAAAATGCATATGGATATCTTAAATCAGAAAAAGGTATTCATAGACTTGTTCGTATTTCACCATTTAATGCTCAGGGAAAGCGACAGACTTCATTTGCATCCTGTGATGTTATGCCAGACATCGAGGAAGATGTTGATGTAGAGATTAAGGATGATGATATTCGAGTTGATACTTATCGTTCTTCAGGCGCCGGCGGACAGCACATCAACAAAACTAGTTCAGCTATTCGTATTACACATTTCCCTACAGGAATTGTTGTAACATGTCAGAATGAACGAAGCCAACACCAAAACCGAGACAAAGCTATGCAGATGTTAAAAACAAAACTTCTATTGTTAAAGCAAGAGGAGAATGCTGCAAAGGCCAGCGGAATTCGTGGTGAAGTTTCGGAAATAGGCTGGGGAAATCAAATTCGTTCTTATGTATTACAGCCTTACACAATGGTGAAGGATTTACGTACCGGCGAAGAGTCAGGAAACACTGATGCAGTGCTGGATGGTAAAATTACACCATTTATGAATGCTTATTTAAAATGGCTTTCACTTGGATGTCCAGATCGTGGAGCCACAGATATGAATTAACACTTGAAATAGGTAGCTTTTAATGTTATTATCTTCTGAACGAGTACAAATGTTTTTGTACGAAAGACACTTATGGAGGAGATATGGCAGAGAAAACTACCTATTTTGTTTTAAAAGAAAAAGCTGTACCGGAGGTATTGCTAAAGGTTGTGGCTGCTAAAAAGCTTCTAGCCACAGGAAAATGCGATTCTGTTCAAGATGCGACGGAGTCTGTAGGAATTAGTAGAAGTTCCTTCTATAAGTATAAGGATGACATATTTCCTTTTCATGAGGACACCAAGGGAAAGACTGTAAATATGGTTATCCAGCTAGAGGATGAGCCAGGTATTTTGTCTAGTGTATTGGATGAGATGGCTCATTTCCATGTAAATATTCTTACGATTCATCAGAGTATCCCTGTCGGGGGATTTGCAACTCTTACCATTTCGGTAGACGTTCTTGAAGATTCAGGGGATTTTTCAGATCTAGTTAGCGCAATTGAAAATGTTAACGGTGTCCATTACGTAAAAATATTAGCAAGGGAGTGACAACATGAAAGTAGCAATTATGGGATACGGAACTATTGGTTCTGGTGTAGCAAAAGTTCTTGATACTAACAGTGAAATCATCAAAGAGAGACTTGGTGAGCCACTAGAGCTTAAGTATATTCTTGACCTCAGAGATTTCCCTGGTGATCCACATGAGGATTGCTTTGTTAAGGATTACAAAGAAATAGCTAAAGACAAAGAAGTAAAAGTTGTTGTTGAAACTATGGGCGGTGTTGAGCCTGCATTTACTTTTGTTAAAGCTATGCTTGAAGCTGGCAAATCTGTTACTACATCAAATAAGGCACTTGTAGCGGACAAAGGTGCAGAGTTGATGAAAATAGCTAAAGTAAATGATGTTAACTTTGTATTTGAAGCTGCAGTAGGTGGCGGTATTCCAATTATTCGTACACTTACAGCTTGTCTTACTGGTGATGTTATCGAGGACATTTCAGCTATTTGTAACGGTACTACAAACTACATGCTTACAAATATGGAGCAGTTTGGCAGTGACTACGATGAAATTTTAGCTGAAGCTCAGTCACTCGGTTACGCAGAGAAGGATCCAACAGCTGATGTTGAGGGACATGACAGCTGTAGAAAAATTGCTATTCTTACTTCCCTTGTTTCAGGTAAAAATGTAGATTTTAACGAGATTCCTACAGAAGGAATTAGTAAAATTACTGCAACAGATTTTAAATATGCAAAATCTATGGGATACAGCATAAAGTTGGTTGCTCGTAGCTCAAAGGTTGGGGATACTTATACATGTCGCGTAGCTCCATTTTTAGTAAAGCCTAGTCAGATGATTTACCATGTGGCAGGTGTTATGAATGCAGTATCGGTACGTGGAAATATGCTTGGCGAATCTATGTACTACGGCGCAGGTGCTGGTGCTCTACCAACAGCTTCCGCAGTAGTTGGTGATATGGTTTTCCTTGCAAGAAATGTAGACAAACATGTTAGAATCGGTTGGTCAGCTGAAAAGCTTGAACTTGCAGATGCTAATGAACAGAGATTTAGATATTTCGTTAGAACTTCAGCTCTTCAATCAAATATTGAAAATGAATTTGAAAATGTAGAGTATGCAAATTTAGATTTGGATGATGAGACTGGATTTATTACAGCTGAGATGACAGAGCATGAGTTCAATGAAAGAAAAACTGCTCTAGGCGGTATAATATCCGCAATTAGATTCTATTAATTATTGCTGCTTGGGACACGATTGGGAGGATATTATGTTTGTTACATGTTTGGATTTAGAGGGTGTTTTAGTACCAGAGATTTGGATTGCATTTGCAAAAGCCACAGGAATTCCTGAGCTTGAAAAGACTACAAGAGATGAACCTGATTATGATAAGCTTATGAATTATCGAATAGGCATTTTAAAAGAACACGGTCTTGGATTAAAAGAGATTCAGGAAACTATTGCAGGTATTGACCCACTTCCTGGAGCAAAGGAGTTTTTAGATAAGCTTAGAGCGCAGGGGCAGGTAATTATTATCAGCGATACATTTTCACAGTTTGCAGGACCGCTTATGGAAAAGCTTGGCATGCCAACTATTTTCTGTAATGAATTAGTAGTTGCAGATGATGGAGAAATCACAGGATACAAGATGAGATGTGAGAAGAGCAAGCTTACCACAGTTCGTGCTTTACAATCTTGTGGATTTGAAACAATCGCAAGCGGTGATAGCTTCAATGATTTAGCTATGATTGAAGCATCTAAAGCTGGATTCCTTTTTAGAACAACAGATGCAATCAAAAGGGATTACCCACAGTATCCTGCATTTGAAGAATATGATGATTTATATGAAGCAATTGTAGAAGCCCAAAAATAGGGCTTCTATTTTTGTGTATTTTTTTAGCTATAAATAAGGGGAAAATGGTTGATTAAAAGGACTCATTAAACTAAAATAGGTTTAAATTAATTAAGAGAGTTAATTAAATGTGCAAAGGGGGAATTACTATAGTAGATTACAATAATTTTTCAGTGGAAGTTGGATTTGGCGAAAACAACTTCACTATGGATAGAGGCAGTTTTAAATACAAGCAGAAAATTTACTGGAAAGAAAAATGCAAGATAGTTTCGAAACAGAAAACTGAAAATGGCGTTGAAGTAATTCTTTCGGCATCCAGTAAGAATCAAACATTCAAAGTAGTTTTGTCAGAGGATGGCGATAAAAAGGAATTAAGCATGGTTCATCTAGAAGGTAATCATGAGGAAGTGAACAGGTTTTGGCTTACATTTCCTACCAACAGTAAGGAGCATATTTACGGCTGCGGAGAAACATATTCAGAGTTTGATTTAAAAGGACAAAATGTAAGGATTTGGGTTGCCGAGCATCAGAATGCAAATCGTATTTCAAAAAAGATCATCAAAGAAAAGATAAGAGGGAAACGTCCTAATAAAAAACTTAAATTTGATAAATACGAATCGTATTATGTTCAGCCTACATTTATTTCATCTGATAAGTATTACATTCATGTTGATATGAACGCATATGGGGAATTTGATTTTACAAAGCCTGATTCTATTACTCTTTACACCCAGGAACTTCCTCATATATATAGTGAAAAAGCAGATAGTTTTGTGGAGTTATCAGAGAAGCTTACATCTCTTCTTGGAAGACAGCATAAACTACCTGACTGGGTTTATGACGGTGGCATAATCGCTATGCAAGACTGGGTGAAGGATGGAGACAAAGTTGTAGAAGGTCATGATGGCTGTGGCAATATTGATCGTAAGCTTAAGGAATTAGATGAGGCTGGCGCAAAGGTTGTAGGTGTTTGGTGCCAAGACTGGTGTGGATGTAGATGTACTGGATTTGGTTATCAGGTAATGTGGAACTGGAGATATAGTGAGGGGCAATATCCAAATCTTCCAGAGAAAATAAAAGAGTGGAAATCCAAAGGCGTCCGTTTCCTGGGATACATTAATCCTTTCATCGCTCTTGAAAAAGACATATATCAGGAAGCCAAAGAAAAGGGGTACTGCGTTAAAAATAAAGATGGGGAAGATTATTTAGTTACTATTACCACTTTTCCGGCAGCGATGGTTGATTTTACAAATCCAGCGGCCTATGAATGGTACAAAAACTTAATAAAGGAAAACATGATTGGTATAGGCATGGGCGGATGGATGGCAGATTTTGGAGAATATCTGCCTGAGGATGCAGTGCTTTTTAATGGAGATGCAAAGGTCTTACATAATAGATGGCCTGCAATTTGGGCTGGGCTCAATCGAGAAGCTATAGAGGAATGCAATGCTGCAGACGAGGTTTTCTTCTTCACTAGAGCAGGCTACACAGATACTATTAAGAATTCGGCAATGATGTGGACGGGAGACCAGCACGTTGACTGGTCAATTGATGATGGAATGCCGTCTGTGATTCCTGCTACGCTTTCACTAGCTATGTCTGGCTATGGAATCACACATTCTGATGTTGGCGGATATACAACAATCATGCATATGAGGCGCAGCAAGGAATTGCTTATGCGATGGGAGGAGATGAATGTATTCTCGCCATTGTATAGGTCTCATGAGGGAAATCAGCCTGGAAATAATGTTCAGTTTGATGATGATAAAGAGTTAATATCACATTTAGCAAAATGCACTAGGTGGCATGGCGCATTATCTGGCTATATTAAGGGGTTAGTGAGCCAGGAAATAAATAGTGGAACGCCGGTTATGAGACCGATTTTTTATCACTATGATGAGCCATGGGCATATAGCGAAACAACAGAATATCTTTTGGGAAGAGATATTCTTGTGGCACCTGTTCTTTCAGAGGGGGCGAAAGGCAGGAAGGTTAATTTACCAGACGATACATGGGTACATTTATTCACTGGGAAAGAATATAAAAAAGGTACTGTATATGTTGACTCAGAAATTGGTGAACCGCCTGTGTTCATAAGGAAGGAAGCAGAAGAGTTTAATTTTTTGAGGGAAATAATTAAATAAGGAATGGGAGGTTTTTACTATGGGGAAAAACAGGGAGAATAGTTTTCTGGCGAAATGCTCTTATGGATTTGCGGATATTTACGGCGGCGGAGCATTTGTAGTTATTAGCACATTCTTCACGGTCTTTTTGACAAAGGCTCTTGGCATGTCACCGGCACTTGCCGGAACAATTCCGTTGATTGGAAAAGTATGGGACGCTATCACTGATCCTATCATGGGAAATATTGTTGATAGAACCAGCTCTAGATTTGGAGCAAAAAGATTCTACATCCTTGTAGGAAGCATTATTTCTGCAATTACATTTTTATTATTGTGGACAAATGTTGGAGGTCAAAGCGCCGGTGGTCAGTACGCATTTTATGTATTGATGTATATGCTCTTCTCGACAGGCTTTACCATTGTTATGGTGCCATATAATGGTCTTTTGCCGGATATGGTTGATGACTATGTAAAACGTGGAAGCTTTTCTGGTATTAGAACAGTCTTTTCGAGTTTAGGAGCAATAATCGCTGGCTTGGTTCCAACAATAATCATTAAAGATAACACAAATGCATCTCAGTACTTTTTGGTTGCAGTTATTTTTTCAATCATATTCTTTGTGGTTATTTTACTTACATTTTTAGGAACTTGGGAAAGAGAAAAAGAACCTGTAAACGTGCCATTAAAGAAAAGCTTAGTTCAGTCATTTACAGTTTATAAGAGTTTTTCGTTTAAGCTTTTTATTTGCATATTCTTGGCAGGACAAGGAGCAGCGGATTTCGTCACAGGACTTGCTGTATATTACGTAGATGATGTTTTGAACGCATACTCGGGTGGACGATTCACAATCATGATGGGCGTGCTTTTGCTTGCACAGTTTTCTGGCACTATAATTTTTTCAATTGTAATGCCACGTACATCAAAGAAATTCCCAATTTTGGTAGGATTCCCAGTCAGAATATTGGCAACTATAGCTTTGTTGTTCTTCTCATATGAGGGTGCGCCATTTGCAATCATTCTAGTATTATCCTTCATCATAGGTCTTGGTATGGCTGCATCATCAGTTAGCATATATGCAATTCTATCTGATATGGCGGATGTAGATGAATTAATCACATCAATCAGCAGACCGGGGATTGTTTCTGGAATGGCAACATTCATCAGAAAAATAGCAACAGGCCTTAGCTCAACTATCATTGGTTTATTACTAATGATGATTGGGTACGACGAGACATTAGCGTCAGAAAAGCTTCGACAGGCAGCATCTACACAAGCAGGAATTACCCAGTTATATGTGTGGGCACCTATTATTCTTATGGTTCTTACAATTATTTTTGCAATCATTTTCCCAATGAATAAAAGGGAGTTTGACATTGTGAAAAAAGAAATCGCAAGAAGAAAAGGTGAAGATAGCAGCAAGGCTACAGATGAAGAAATAAAAGTCTGCGAGAAGGTAACAGGCTTTAAATATGATGAGCTTTGGAAGAAGGAAAATGCCGTTAGATTATAGGCAGATATGAGTGGGAAAATGGATAATAAAAAAAGACTAGTTCATTTATGTTTGGGACCAATTTTATTTATGCTGGTTTCAATATGTTTTGGTAAAACAGGATTGATAGATTACAATGCTGCAAAAGGAATAGGAACGGCATTGTGGATGATTTACTGGTGGGTAACTCGTCCGGTGGATATCACAGTTACTGCGTTGCTTCCTGGGGTAATAAATGCGATATTTAGTATTGTTCCAATGGAAGATGTAATAAGTCAATATGCTTCAAGTAGTATTATATTGATTTTTGGCTCATGCTTACTTACAGCACCTTGGGCTGAAATCGGGTTAGATAGGAGAATATCATTAAAGGCTCTTTCTCTTATAGGCCCATCCATGAAATCGCAGATTACAGTATGGCTACTTGCAGCAGTAGTGCTTTCTAATATGATGCCAAATGTTGTTGTAGTAGCTATATTTACTCCAATAGCAGTGTCAATGCTTGCAGCAGCTGGATATGAAGATATAAAGAAATGCGAGGCCGCTACGCCAATTCTTTGCGCAATTGCATGGGGCTCTCAAGTAGGTGGTGCAGGAACTCCTCTAGGCGGTGCAATGAATATCACTGCGATTTCATTCATTGAGGAGTATACTGGACAGGAGTTTATGTATATTGACTGGTTAAAAAACATGTTGCCATACACAATCATAGCTACAGTGGTTGTGCTTGTAACTATGTTGCTGCAACCTCTTAAGACAGATTCGCTTTCTGGAACAAAGGAGTACTTTGAGAAGTGCTATGCGCAGCTTGGTCCAATGAAAAAGGATGAAAAGATTAGCCTGGTACTATTTATAACCGCAATGCTAGGATCATTTATAAGACCATTATA
This sequence comes from Pseudobutyrivibrio ruminis, assembly GCF_015057245.1. Lineage (GTDB taxonomy): Bacteria > Bacillota > Clostridia > Lachnospirales > Lachnospiraceae > Pseudobutyrivibrio > Pseudobutyrivibrio ruminis_E. Next base: position 27,406 of record NZ_SVET01000014.1, on the reverse strand, counting down.
TGCAGATATTTTGCCGGGGCTCGTGCCAGCATACCTATTTTTAATACTTGGATTTTTAAACTTTGTAATAGTATCAGCGGAAAAGAAGGAGATGCTTCTTACTTGGGATAGAGCACAGCGAGAAGTTATGTGGGGTATGTTACTTTTGTTTGCAGGTGGTCTCGCACTTGGACAGATTCTTACTGGTTCAGGAGCCAATGACACAATTGCAAACATGATTTCAGCTGCACACATTACCGGAGGTCTAGGAACAGTAGTTATATTTGCGGTATTTGCATGTGTTGTATCAGAAATGACAAATAGCACTGTATCTGCGGCAGTAACTCTTCCAATAGTAATTGGAGTTACAAACAAACTTGGTCTTGATTCTTTGCCTTATGTATTTGCAACAGCTATGGCCATGAACTATGAGTCACTGTTGCCAGTATCGGTAAGAGCAATTTCTGTTTCATATGGATTAGATCCGGCGAAACTGATGAAAAACGGTATACTAGTAACCTTCCTTAGAATGCTTGTGGCAATAGGGGTTGGATATGTTTCTATTCTCATATAAGTTAATACTTGTTTTTTTAGAGGCTGTTTAAAACAGCCTCTTTTTTGTGTCTATTTGGAAACTGAGTATATTTTATAACCAAATTAAAATAGTATACAAAAATAGATTAAACAAATTAAACAAAACGACAAAAGTGTGTGTATATTGTGAAAATAAATTGACTATTGTACTGAATGCGTTATCATATTAATTAGTTAACACACTTAATTAATAGTAATTTATGGGAGGCATAAATATGAAATTTTTCTTAGACAGTGCGAAACTCGATGAAATCAAATATGCGTACAACACATTTGGAATTGATGGAGTAACAACAAATCCACGTCACATTATGTTAAGTGGTAAGCCATTTATGACAGCAATCACAGATATTGCGAACTGGATTAAAGAAGAGGGATTAGAAGGAGTTGATAAATTCCCAGTATCGGTCGAAATTAATCCACATCTGACAGATACAGAAGAGATGCTTAAGATGGCCCGCGAAGTAGCAAAGATTAGTCCAAACTTTGTAATCAAAATTCCAGCAATAGAAGCTGGTATTGCAGCAGCTCGCATTCTTGAAAAAGAGGGAATTCGCACAAATGTAACTCTTGTATTTTCACCAGCACAGGCAATACTTCCAGCAAAGAATGGTTCACTTTTTGTTTCACCATTCATCGGATGGAAGGAAGCAAACGGAGAAGATTGCAAGCAATATATCAAAGATATCGTAGATATTTACAAGAACTATGGTTACTACGGTAAAACAGAAATTATTTGTGCAGCTATTCGTACACCAAAGCAGATTGCAGATTGCGCAGTTGCAGGAGCTGACATCGTAACTACAGGCCTTGCAGTATATCAGGATTGCATGAAGCACGCATACACAACCCAGGGCCTTGGCACCTTCTGCGATGCTTGGGATTCTACAGCAGGTAACTAGATTTTACAAAATAACCGTTGAATACAAACAAGTCCTTCTAAAAAATGCTGGATGTGCCTGTAGTGGACAAGCTCTAATATTTCTGGAGTGAGGCGTGTTGCCGAACGAAGAAATAATTAGGCTTGTAAACGTAACAGGCACTGCACAGCGTAACAGCAGTCGTAGTCTAGGTGGAAGGACGGAATGGAGAGGATATGAAGATTGGTTTTATTGGACTCGGTATTATGGGCGAGTCAATGTGTGAGAATATTGTAAAGAAGCATGACGATGATGTTTATGCATTTGATTTTGTAAAAGAGAAAGTTGACTTGCTTGCTTCAAAGGGGGCAAAGCCATGCGAAAATTCCAATGAACTTGCAAAAGCATGCGACGTTATTATTTCTATGGTTCCAAAGAGTGAACACTCACGTGCGGTCTATGAAGGAATTTTAGAAAATCTTGATAGCAGCAAGTTCTGCATAGATATGAGTACAATTGATCCTAGCGTTTCAGTAGAGATTTCTGAAATGGTAAAAAAGACAGGAGCACACTTTATTGATGCTCCAGTTGTAAAGAGTAAGCCTGCAGCTATTGCAGGTACACTTGGAATCTATGTAGGTGGTAGTGAAGAAGACTATGAAAAAGCTCTTCCAATACTTAAATACATGGGTGAAAACGTTATTCGCATGGGTGATAACGGTAAAGGTCTTGTAATGAAGATTTGCCACAATGCACTTGTTTCACAGATTCAGAATGGAGTAAACGAGACCATTACTCTTGCAAAGGCAAACGGAATTTCAATTCCTACTTTTGCTCAGGCTATTTCATATGGCGGCGGTCAAAACTTCTACTTGGATGGACAGGCACCAAAGCTTGATGCTGAGGATTATACAACAGCATTCTCAATCGAAAATATGGCAAAGGACGTAAACATTTGCTGCAATCTTGCAAAAGAGTGCAAGGTGAATATGCCTGGTGAAGAGAATGCACGCCGTGTATATCAAACAGCTCTCGATAAGGGCATGGGTAAGGAAGACTTTCGTGCAACAATAAAGGTTGTAAGAGAACAGTAGATAAATTGGGGGAATTATGTTAGCACATCTAAATGAAGTGAATGATGTAAAAATCTTTTCTGTGTTTGATGATGAGTTCAGGACCTATGGAAATGTTGTAAAAGGTTATGATTTCTCTGAACTAACTGCGTATATGGAAAAGAATACAGATATTCCTGAAAATGGAAATATATATGTTGCATCAGTACCTGAAATGGAAAACATAAATATCGTAAATACGATACAAAATGAAATTTATGGGGGTATGCCAATTCAGGTGGGATATTGTAATGGAAGAAACAGCACATATAATGGCTTTGAATATCACAAGGGCAGCGAGATAAATGTGGCTGTTACAGATTTTATGTTAGTGCTTGGCCATACATGGCTTATTGCTGAAGATGGTACATACAAAGTAGAAGACGCAAGAGTCTTTTTTGTACCTAAAGGCACAGCAATAGAAATGTTCCAAACAACACTTCACCTTTCTCCTTGCAGGATTTCTGACGAAGGCTTTAGAGGAATTGTTATTCTTCCACGAGGTACCAATACACCTCTAGAGTCTATACCTGCAAATCGTGAAGGAGAAAACAAACTGCTACTTCAGAAGAATAAATGGGTAATCGCACATCCAGAGCGTGAGCCACTTATCAAGCAGGGTGCTTTCCCAGGACTTATTGGAGAGAACAAGGAGTTAAAATATTGATGAAGCTAAACATTACAAGTAACTCTTTTTCTCTTAAGAATGGAGAAAGAGAGATTCTTAGTTACAACGCAGATAAGCCACTAATCTACATAGGAAAAGGCCAAGAGGATGTGTTGATGTACAGAGGTAATTTTAAAATCAGTGATTATCTGATTGAAAGAAAACCTCTTGTTGCAACTTTAATTAAAGAGACAGCGGAAGGTCTAGAGGCAGAGTTTGGTAAATATTTAAAACTGAACATAGTACTAGAGGGGGATTTATGTACTCTTAGTTTTAATAAGTTAGACTCATCTGTTAACAGATTCTGGATTCGAATGTCATCATATAAGGAAGAACATGTTTATGGTTGTGGTGAACAGATGTCTTATTTCGATTTAAAGGGAAGACATTTTCCTCTTTGGACAAGCGAACCTGGCGTAGGAAGAGACAAGACCACTTACATCACTTGGAAGGGAGATGTAGATGGAATGAGCGGTGGAGATTATTACAACACTAACTTTCCACAGCCTACCTACGTATCTTCGGATAAGTTTTACGTTCATGTTCAAACTACCGCGTATGCGGATTTTGATTTTAGGAATGATGAGTTTAATGAGCTTCAAATCTGGGATGTTCCAGAATACATTCGTATAGAAGCTGCAGATTCGTTTGTAGATTTGCTTGAGAAAGAAACAGCATTCTTTGGTAGGCAACCTGAACTTCCTGATTGGGTATATAACGGTTTAATAATTGGCGCACAAGGCGGCAATGAAAGATCTTTTGGAATCCTAGATAAGTCTATTGAAAAGGGAATTAAAGTAGCTGGACTTTGGTGTCAAGACTGGTGTGGAAAAAGAGTGACAAGCTTTGGCAAAAGACTGCAGTGGGATTGGCACTATCACGAGGAAATGTATCCAAATCTTCCTGATAAAATAAAAGTCTTACATGAAAAAGGAATTAAGTATTTGGGATATATAAATCCTTATCTTGTAAAGGATGGCAAGCTTTTTGAAGAAGGACTGAAAAAAGACGTATTTGCAAAGAAGTCGGATGGCTCAGTTTATCTGGTAGATTTCGGTGAGTTTGATTGCGGAGTAATCGACTTGACTAAGCCAGAAGCTTATGAATGGTTTAAGGATGAGGTAATCAAGAAATACTCAATTGATATAGGAATTGATGGTTGGATGGCTGACTTTGGTGAGTATCTTCCAACAGACGATATCATCCTTTCAAGCGGCAAGCCAGCAATGATTGAACACAATCACTGGCCAGCACTTTGGGCTAAGTGTAATTACGACGCCGTATCAGAAAGTGGCAAGCTTGGGGAAGTAGTTTACTTTATGAGAGCAGGAGGAATTGGCTCACAGAAGTATTGCACACTCCTTTGGGCGGGAGACCAGTCAGTAGATTTCACAAGACATGATGGTCTTTGCACAGTAATCTGTGCAGCGCTCTCATCTGGAATGAGTGGTTGCGGACTTAACCATAGTGATATAGGTGGATATACATCCTTGTATGACAACCTAAGAACAAAGGAAGTGTTCCTAAGATGGGCAGAGATGGCAGCATTCACACCAGTCATGAGAACACACGAGGGCAATAGACCAGATACAAACTTCCAGTTTTATGATGATGAAGATTGCATGAATCAACTAGCTCGATTGACAGAAATTTACGTAGCAATTACACCACTTTTAAAGGAGCTGGTTAAGGAAAATTCAATCAAAGGGACACCAGTTCAAAGGCCTATTTTCATGCATTATAACACTGATCCAAGATGCTTCACAGAGCAATTTGAATATCTGTTAGGGGAAGATGTTTTAGTGGCTCCGGTTTATGAAGCAAATGTCAGCGACAGAAAGGTATTCCTTCCAGATGATGGATTTATTCATCTATGGACGGGAAAAGAATTTTCAAAAGGTGAAAGCTTAGTTGAGGCGAAACTTGGATACACGCCAGTATTCTATAAAAAGAATTCAAAATATGCTGAGCTTTTTGAGAGTATCAGATATAACTATGGGGTATAGTTGGAAAACGAATCTTGAGAAAGGGGAATAAGATTCGTTTTAAATAATAATAATGTATATGGAGGAAAAGTAATGAAGAAAAGGTTATTAAGTTTAGTAATGGCAACAGCTATGTCAGCAGCTTTATTTGTAGGCTGCGGAGGAGCTACAGGTGCAACAGCATCTACTGATTCTGCAGAAACACAGGAGGAATCATCAGAGGAAGAAGTTTCAAACGGCGGTGAAACAGTAAAGATTATTTGTGGCTATGGTGCGGGTGGTACAGCAGACTTAGTAGCTCGTACATATGCTAAAACAGCAAACTCAATTCAGAGTGATTACAATTTCGTAGTTGAAAACATGACGGGTGGAGATGGATTCGCAGCAGCAACATTCTTTGCGGATGAAGATGCAAATACAAAGGATTTATTGGTATTTGGATATGGTCTTTGCTACAGACATGATTTAGGAAAAACCTATGGTACAGAAGAGGTTGATTTCGACAGAACAGCAATGAAGCCTGTTGGCACTGTTGATGATAGAACTTGGATTCTTTACACAACACCAGATCAGTCATTAGAGTCTATCCTTGCAAAGGCAAAGTCTGAAGGAATTAAGATGTCGGGTGGAAATCCACTTTCAGATTGCCACTTGGAACTTGGTTCACTCATTGCATTAGAAGGTGGAAAAGTAACAGTAGTTTCTGGCTATGATGGAGGTGCTGAGCAGAAGCAGGGCCTTGTAAATGGTGAAGTTGATGTATTTGTAGGTACAACACAGGCAGCTCAGGATGAGGTTGAAGCTGGTACACTTATTCCAATTCTTGCATTCTCTGATACAGCATTTGAGGGATTTACTACTCCTGATGGAGCAATCACAGTTCCTACTGTTGTAGGTGATGCAAAGGCTCCAGAACTTGATGCTTCTATCGATTTTTCTAGTTGCATTCTTCCAGCAGGTGGAACACTTGCTTGTCATGAGGGATGTGATGATGAATTCTACAACGACATGACTGAAATCATGAAGCAAGTATGGGAGTCAGAGGATTATTATGGATGGATTGAATCAGTAATGCTTAATAACTTCCAGTTATATGGTGATGATGCACAGGCATTTATGGACGAAGCTTGCGAGAAGGCGCTCAAGGCATACGATAATCTTAAGTAATAAATGATTTTGTTTTTAGAGTGGAGCCTTGGACTAGGTTCCACTCTTATATTAAAGAGGTTGAGACATGAAAATTAAAATAAAAACAAATCTTTGGTCTGGAATAATCATGGGGGCACTTAGTTTGATTCTTCTTTTAATCATGCCATACCAGGTAAGAGTTCCAGCATACGATTCAGGTGCACCAAGCCCTAGAATCATCCCAGGCATGTGCTTGGTACTTATGTTATTTTTCTCAGTTGTACTCATTATTCAAAGTCTTGTATTTAAAAAAGAGAGAATTGTAGAGTTCGACTGGAATAAAGAAAAACCAGCAATTTTACTTATTGCAATACTTTGTTTATATGTTGCACTTATGCTTTTAGTTGGATTTATTCCAGCATCAGCAATCACATTTATCGTTATTCTTTTCTACTGCGGAGAAAGAAAACCATTTATTTATATTTTTACAATTGCGGCAGCTGTAGGAATTTACTTCTTATTTAAATACGTATTTACGGTATCGTTGCCAGCAGGTCTATTATTCTAGAGAGGTGTTTTACTATGGGAGACTTTCAAATGATTGCACAGGCAATGGTTCAGGTTTTTACCTTTAATAACCTGCTCATGATCCTGATTGGTCTTGTAATTGGAATGATAGTAGGATGTATACCAGGACTTTCAGTTATGCTTGGAATCATCCTTATGTTACCTATTACGTACACAATTGATGACCCAGCAACAGCAATTATCTTACTTTTGGCCGTATATGTAGGCGGAATGTACGGCGGTTCTATCAGTGCCATCACACTTAACACACCTGGTACCAACTCAGCTATTGCTACCACCTTTGATGGTTATCCATTAGCTAAGAAGGGTAAGGTTAAGAAGGCCTTAGATACATCACTTTTTGCTTCTGTTTGTGGTGGCTTGTTTTCAGCAATTTTACTTTTACTTTGTGCTTCACTTATCACAAAGCTTGTAGCAGGATTTACTTCAGTTGAGTATTTCTCAATGGGTATTCTTGGTATTTCACTTATCGCAGGTGTATCTGGAAATTCACTTCCAAAGAGTATTATTTCTGGTATGCTTGGACTTTTCATGGCTTGTATGGGTATGGATGCTGTAACAGGTGTTACTAGATATTCATTCGGAACAAGCACACTTAAATACGGAATCGATTTGCTTCCAGCTATGATCGCACTTATTGCACTTACTCAGGTAGTTCAGAAGCTTCGTGATTTCAAACTTTCAGACGGAAAACTTGACGATGCAAACAAAATCGACAAGGAAGGACTTACAAGAAAAGAGAGAAGAGGTATTATCCCAGCAATCCTTCGTTCATCAGCAGTTGCTTCAATCCTTGGCGCTATGCCAGGTGTAGGCGGCGGTGTTGCACAGTTCTTATGCTACTCAGAAGCTAGACGTACATCTAAGCATCCTGAGGAATTCGGTAAGGGCTCACTTGAAGGAATTGCAGCTGCTGAATCTTCTAACAACGCAGTTGTTGGTTCAGCAATGATTCCACTTTTGACACTTGGTATTCCTGGTGATGGTGTAACAGCTCTTCTACTTGGAGCTTTTGTCCTTCACGGAATCACTCCTGGTCCTACAATGTTTACAAAGCAGGGCATCATGGCTTACACAATTATCCTTGGATGCTTAATTGCAAACATTTTGCTTTTCCCAATTGGTCTTGGAATGACTCGTACCGTTGCAAAGATTGTACAGGTACGTTACACATATCTTGCTCCACTTATTATCATGTTCTGTTTTGCTGGTTCTTTTGCAGCAACAGGCAATACCAAGGAATTAGTCATCTGCGCAGCTGTTCTTATCTTCAGCTACATCTTGACAATCCTTGATATTGATAATACACCACTTATGCTTGGTATGATTTTGGAAGATATTATGGAGAAAAACTTCGTAACAGCTTCAATGGCTTACGACAGAGATTACACAATCTTCCTTAGACGTCCAATCTCACTTGTAATCTTAGTGCTTACAGTTCTTCTTGTAATTTCTCTTATGAAGATGAATAAGAAGATTGAGGCATTAAACGCAGCAAACATTGCTGAGATGGAAGCTGAGCATGCAAAGATGGAGAAGTCAGCTTAATAAATTAATGAAAGAAACGAGGCATAATAAATGAAATTTCAGGTTATTTATGTACCAATCGGCGTAGGTACATACGAGATGGTAACTGCTCACGAACAGTTTAACAATTCTATTGAGTTACTAAAATCAATCGATAAGGATATTATTGTGCCAGATGATATCTTGCTTACTGTAGATTCAGTGGCAGATTTCATCTCGGACAAGAATCCTGATTTAGTCATCTTGCAAAACATTACTTTTGCAAATGCTGCATATGCAAGTGAAGTATTAAGACGCTTTGATTGCCCAATCCTTTTATGGACACTCAGAGAGCCAGTTATTGATGGCACTAGACTTCGTAGCAACTCACTTACAGGAGCATACTCTGCAGCTAATGCTATTTGCGCATTTAGAGGTGAAGGAAAGTTTGAACATGTCTTTGGTGCGCCTTCAGAGGAAAAGGTTAAGCTGGCTCTTGCAGCAACAATTGCAGCAGCAAAAGTCAAAGTAGAACTCACAGGTTTAAAGATGTCTGCTATTGGTCATACTCCTCAGGGATTTGGCTTTGGTAGAGCTCTTGATGCAGAGCTTATGAGCAAATTTGGAGTTACTCTTGAGGCGATTGAGGCAAGAGAACTTATTAACAAGGCAAAAGAATACACTGATGAAGAGTGTGCGGAGTACCTTGAGGATGCTAAGCGACAGGTAGTTGGTCTTTCAAACATGCCTGAGCAAAATATCAAAGATTTTGCACGTCTTTATAAAGCATATAAAACATACGTAGAAGAAAATCATATTGGTGCAATCTCCAGCAGATGCTGGCCAGATTTTTTTACAGAATTTGGCACACCAGTATGTATGGTACTTTCTTTACTTAATGCTATCAACGTTCCGGCAAGCTGCGAGGCTGATGTATATGGCGCTCTTTCAATGTTTATTGGAACTGCATTTACTGGAGAATCCACATTCTTTGGAGATCCAGTATCCATGGATGAAGAGGAGAGCTCAATAACATTTTGGCATTGTGGAATGGCGGCTTGCAATTTGGCAAGATGTGATACAGGTGCAACTGTCGGAGTTCACCCAAATAGAAAGATAGGTCCTGTTATGGACTTTGGTTGTAAGTCTTCTGATGAAGCAACAATTTTCAGAGTAGGACGTACGGCTGAAGGTAAGTTCCGCTTCTTTATTGCAGATGGTGAAGTAATGGATAAACCAAAGCAGTTCAATGGAGCATCTATTGTAGTGAAGACAAATGAGTCAGCTGAAAAGATTGTAAAGGAAACGATTAAGCATGGCTGGGAGCCACACTATGTTGTAATCTATAAAAACGTATCCGAAGAGTTAGAAATACTTGGAAACATGCTAGATATTGAAGTTGTACGCTTCTAAGCAAATGGTGTAGAATAATGAGTATGAAATATCAGGGAATCAATTTAGAAAACGTAAAAATAAATAACCGTTCTTCAATTCTCCGATTACTCAATAACAATGGAGCAATGTCCAGAAAAGATATATCTGAGGCGGTTGGGTTAACAGCCGCCTCTGTTACATTGATAACCACTGAGCTTTTGGAAGAAGGTGTTATTGTAGAATTAGGGGAGGCAGAAGAAGAAAAACGTGCGGGCCGCAAGAAAATTCTTGTGGATATTAACCATGACTATAAAAAAGTTCTCTGCATTGCTATTGAGGCTGATGAAACATATATCTCGGTTACAGATTTAAGAGGCAATGTAACATGTAGCTATTCAATGCCTACAGATAAAAAAACAATGCCAGAAGTATTTCTTAAACAAATCACTTCCGAGTGCAAAAGAATCCTTTGGGAGAATGACATCCTCAAGGATACAATTCTTGGCGTGGCAGTAACAGTTCCAGGAAAAGTAGATAGAGCACGTGGAATTTCCCTGAATACCTACAATATCTGGACAGACGAAGTTAGGATTGCAGATATTGTTAAAGATGAGCTGAGTTTTCCAATTATCGTTGAGAATAACTTAAAAGCTTATGCTCAAAGTGAAATTTACTTTGGAAGAGGAAAAGAAGAAGGTAATCTGCTTCTTTTGAAGTGGGGGCCAGGTGTTGGTTCAGCTATAATCGTTGATCAACACATTTACCAAGGTGCTAATGGTATGGCGGCAGAAATTGGTCACATGACCTCTGGTGAAGACAGAGTTTGCAATTGCGGAAGAAAAGGTTGTTTGGAAGCCTACATTTCAACGCATGCAATTATCAACGATATCAAAGCATCAGATAAGACTATGCCTTGTCTTCAGGAATGGATTGCAAAAGGCAATCAGATGACACCTATGAACATAAAGGAGTGGAGTGGTCTTGGTGACTTACCACTTAAAGAAATTTTAGACGAAAAGATACACCGTCTTGCTCACAATGTTCGCAACGCAATCAGCTTGATCGACCCTGACAGAGTGGTTCTCATTGGTTATATGTTCGATATACCGGGCGTATATGATAGCTTCATCGAAGCCTACAAACAGTTTGATGATAGAATAACCGATGATTTCTTCGTAAAATCAGAATTATCAGAAGGAATCAATCATACAGAAGGATTAGCTGTAGTTTTGGAAGAATTATTTTTCTAATTACAAATTTGTCAATTATTTACACTTAGGCTTGGGAATTCAGCAAAAATATATTGATATTTCCCAAATCTAAGTGTATTATTAACTTACAAGATAATATGTGCCCGTGAGAGAAGAGAATGTGGCTGTGATAAGGATTTTTCTCCTTGTCTATTTAGGCATATTCTTTTTTTATGTCTAAATAAAGACAGTACGATTAGGAGAATAAACTATGAACAGAGAGTTTATCGAAAAGCTAGAGAACAATCCAGTTATTGCAGCAGTCAAAGATGATAAAGGCCTTGAAAAAGCCTTAAAGACAGAGTGCGAAATAATCTTCATTCTGTATGGGGATATTTGCAACATCTCTGACATCGTCGAAAAAATCAAGTCAGCTGGCAAGGTGGCTATGGTGCACATGGATTTAATAGCAGGCCTTGGAAGTGGTAAGGATGTTGCAGTAGACTACATCAAGAATACCGTCAAAGCAGATGGAATAATTACCACTAAAGGAAGCTTGATTGAGCGAGCAAATCAGCTTGGAATGTACACAGTGCTCAGGTATTTCGTGATAGATAGTATGGCTCTTGTTAATATCGAAAAGCAGGACCGCCACGGAATAGCTCAGCCAGATGTCATCGAGATTCTCCCTGGAATAGTTCAGCCAAAGATTATCAAAAAGATAAACAGTATTAGCAAGGTTCCAGTTATTGCTGGAGGACTTATTTCAGATAGAGAAGATGTTATGAATGCGCTTAATAATGGGGTGCTTGCAGTATCTTCTACAAATGAAGCAGTCTGGAAGCTATAGCGCAGTACCAGGTATTTCTACCAAATGATAGAAGGAGTAGTGGAGTAATAATGGGTAAATATGTAATGGCATTAGATGCCGGAACAACAAGCAACAGATGTATTCTGTTTAATGAAAAAGGAGAGATGTGTGCAGCGGTCAATAAAGAATTCACACAGTTCTTTCCACAGCCTGGTTGGGTAGAGCATGATGCAAACGAAATCTGGCAGACACAGCTTTCAGTAGCTCGTGAAGCAGTCAGAAGCATCGGTGCTACAGCAGATGATATTGCTGCAATCGGTATTACAAATCAAAGAGAAACAGTTATTGTTTGGGATAGAGCTACAGGCCAGCCAATATATCATGCGATAGTTTGGCAGTGCCGTAGAACATCGGATTTTGCAGAGCAAATGAAAGGCAAAATTCCAGGAATCGTTGAAAAGTTCCAGTCAAAAACAGGATTAAAGTTTGATCCATATTTCTCAGGAACTAAATTAAGATGGATTCTTGATAACGTAGATGGAGCACGTGAAAGAGCTGAAAGAGGCGAGCTTTGTTTTGGAACAGTGGATTCATGGTTAATCTATAAGCTTACCAAAGGCAAGGTTCATGTTACGGATTATTCAAATGCTTCACGAACACTTTTGTTCAACATCAACACTCTTGAGTGGGATGAGGAGCTTTGCCAGATACTTGATATTCCAATGAGTATGCTTCCAGAGGTAAAGCCTTCAAGCTGCATTTACGGAGAGACTGATCCAGAATTCTTTGGTGGTCCAATCCGAATTGCCGGTGCTGCAGGCGACCAGCAGGCTGCATTGTTTGGACAGACATGCTTCAATGAGGGAGATGCCAAAAACACATACGGCACAGGTTGCTTTATGTTAATGAACACAGGTGATAAGCCAATCTTCTCAAAGAATGATCTGCTTACTACAATTGCCTGGGGTCTTGATGGCAAAATCACTTATGCTCTTGAGGGTTCAGTATATGTTGCAGGCGCTGCTATTCAGTGGCTTCGTGATGAGCTTAAGGTTGTAGATTCATCACCTGATTCAGAATACTTTGCAACTAGAGTAAATGATACTAACGGATGTTATGTAGTTCCAGCCTTCACAGGTCTTGGCGCTCCATATTGGGATCCATATGCAAGAGGTGCAATCACAGGCCTTACACGTGGTGTTAACAAATACCATATCATCAGAGCTACACTTGAATCACTTGCATATCAAACATACGATGTTTTACACGCTATGGAGCTTGATTCAGGAAAGCACCTCAACTCATTAAAGGTTGACGGCGGTGCATCAAACAACAACTTCCTGATGCAGTTCCAGTCTGATATAATAAATACAAACGTAGTTCGTCCTTGCTGTGTTGAAACAACAGCTATGGGAGCTGCTTACTTAGCCGGTCTTGCGGTTGGCTATTGGGACAGCAAAGAAGACGTCATCAAGAACTGGGGCATCTGCCGCGAGTTCAAGCCAGAGATGACAGACGAAAAGCGTAAGGAAGCTCTTAAGGGATGGGCAAAGGCAGTTGCAGCCACAAGAGGTTGGGCTAAAGACTGATTAATTAAATAATATGATACCGTGAGATTGGAGTTGGTATAGAAACGCATTTACGATGCGTCTCTTTGCCAACTCTTTTTTATATGACAAATCTTAGTGAAGGATTAGAAAGAAGGAGTAGATAATATGTATGATGTAGTAATCATAGGAGCTGGCGTTTCAGGAAGCTCTATTGCAAGAGAGTTATCAAGATACAATGTAAATGTATGTGTCTTGGACAAATGCAGTGATGTTTGTGAGGGGACAACAAAAGCAAATTCAGCTATTGTTCATGCTGGATTTGATGCAGCAGAGGGATCATTGATGGCCAAGTTAAATGTTCGAGGCAATGAGATGATGGATGAAATCTGCAAGGATTTGGATGTTCCATTTAAGAGAAATGGTTCTATGGTAGTTTGCATTCACAAGGAGGCATTACCAGGACTTCAAGACCTTTACGATAGAGGTGTAAAAAATGGTGTAAAGGGTCTTAGAATTTTAAGCAGAGAAGAAGCACTTGAAATGGAACCAAATCTTTCAGATAACGTTGAAGGTGCTTTATATGCACCAACAGGTGGAATCGTTTGCCCATTTAAGCTCAATATTGCTATGGCAGAAAATGCAAATGTTAATGGCGTAGAATTCAGATTTAACACTGAAGTTGAAGATATCAAAAAAGGTGAAGATGGAATGTGGCATCTTCGTACAAACAATGGCGAGTACATTGCAAAGTATGTTGTAAATGCAGCTGGCGTATATGCTGATAAGTTCCACAACATGGTTAGTGCAAATAAAATACATATCACACCAAGAAGAGGTGATTACTGCTTGCTTGATAAAGAAGCAGGAACTCATGTAACACATACAATTTTCCCTCAGCCAACAGACCTTGGTAAGGGCGTTCTTGTTACACCAACAGTACATGGCAATTTGTTAGTTGGACCAACAGCAATTGATATTGAAAACAAAGAAGGAGTAAATACAACAGGAGAGGGAATCGGAGACCTTATTGCAAAGGCCAACGACCATGTAAAGAACCTTCCTATGAGAAAAGTTATTACTTCCTTCGCAGGCCTTAGAGCTCATGAAGACGGCCATGAATTTATCATTGGAGAGGTAGAAGATGCTAAGGGATTTGTTGATTGTGCAGGAATTGAGTCTCCTGGTCTTTCGGCTAGTCCAGCAATTGGAGAGATGGTAGCAAATCTTCTTAAAGAGGCAATGAATTTTACTGAGAAAGAAAATTGGGTTGGAACACGCAAGGATATTTTAAATCCTGAGAATCTTTCACTTGAAGAAAGAAATGAATTAATTAAGAAAAATCCAGCTTATGGAAATATCATCTGCCGTTGCGAATCTATTTCAGAGGGCGAGATTTTAGATGCAATTCACAGACCTCTTGGTGCTCGCACACTCGATGGTGTAAAGCGTAGAACAAGAGCAGGAATGGGAAGATGCCAGGCAGGCTTCTGCTCACCAAAGGTTATGGATATTATCCATAGAGAGTTAGGTCTTCCTTATGAGGAGATTACAAAGAGTGGTGGACAATCAAAGATTGTTACACATCGTACAAAGAACCAGAAGGGAGGCAATCAGTAATGCTTAATTATGATATTGTTATCGTTGGCGGAGGCCCAGCAGGACTTGCAGCAGCAGTAGCTGCTAGAAACGCAGGTGTAGATAAAATTCTTATTCTTGAAAGAGATAAGGAATTAGGAGGTATTTTAAATCAGTGTATCCACAATGGTTTTGGGCTCCACACATTTAAAGAGGAGCTTACAGGCCCAGAGTATGCATACAGATTCATCGAAAAGGTACTTGATGCAAAAATCGAATATAAGCTGAACACTATGGTAATGGATATCTCTGAAGATAGAGTAGTAACAGCTATGAGCAGAGAGGATGGAATGTATCAGATTAAAGCTGGTGCAGTTATTCTTGCAATGGGATGCCGTGAGCGTCCTAGAGGAGCTTTAAATATTCCAGGTTACAGACCAGCTGGAATATTCTCTGCAGGTACAGCTCAGCGTCTTGTAAATATTGAAGGATATATGCCAGGACGTGAGGTAGTTATTTTAGGTTCTGGCGATATCGGACTTATCATGGCTCGTCGTATGACACTTGAAGGTGCAAAGGTTAAAGTGGTTGCAGAGCTTATGCCTTACTCAGGTGGATTAAAGAGAAATATCGTTCAGTGTCTTGATGACTTTGGCATTCCTCTTAAGCTTAGTCATACAGTAGTAGATATTGAAGGCAAAGAACATCTTGAAGCGGTTACAATTGCACAGGTAGATAATCATGGAAAGCCAATTCCTGGTACAGAAGAAAGATATACATGCGATACTCTTCTTCTTTCATGCGGTCTTATTCCAGAGAATGAACTTTCAAGAAATGCAGGAGTGGAGATGAGTCCAATTACAAGTGGACCTATCGTAAATGAGTCACTTGAGACTAACATACCAGGTGTATTTGCTTGCGGTAATGTACTTCACGTTCATGATCTTGTTGACTATGTTTCAGAAGAAGCTGATAGAGCAGGACAGAATGCAGCTAAATTCATCAAGGGTGAGCTTGCTGATAACGGTGGAGAAGAAATTGAAATCGTGGCTACAGAAGGTGCTCGCTATACTGTTCCTTCAACAATCGACCTTGGAAGAATGGATGATAAACTTACTGTAAGATTCAGAGTGGGCGCTGTATATAAGGATTCATACGTAAGCGTATACTTTGATGACGAGCGAGTAATGCATAATAAAAAACGCATTATGGCTCCTGGAGAGATGGAACAGGTTATCTTGCTTAAATCTAAGCTAGAAGAAAAGCCAGGTTTAAAGAAAATTACAGTTAAGATAGAAGCAGAGTAAGGAGGGGCAGAAAATGGAAAAGAGAGAGTTAACATGTATTGGCTGCCCAATGGGATGCCAGATTACAGTAGAATTGAATGAAGGTGAGGTTGTCTCAGTGACAGGCAACACTTGCGGCATCGGTGATAAATATGCAAGAAATGAAGTGACACATCCTGAGAGAACAGTTACATCTACAGCTGTTATTCTTGGAGGAGATAAGCCAAGAGTTTCAGTTAAAACAGCTAGTAATATTCCAAAGGATAAAATCGACGATGTAATGAAGGAAATTGATGCAGCCGTTATGAAGGCTCCTGTTCACATTGGTGATGTAGTAGTTAAAAATGTATGTGGCACAGGCGTGGATGTTGTGGCAACTAGAAATGTTGAGGCAGTATAATCCGGTTCATGCTTATAAAGAGAAAGCAAGTGGTTTATCCACTTGCTTTTTTATATCCACATTGCATATACTAAACTAGATAATTTAAGTTAGGAGTGTTTTATGAAAAAGCGAATCATAGGACTTGATATTCTTAGAGTCATTGGAGTAATTTTTATATTCTGCTATCACTTTACAGTGGACTATATCTATAGAGGAAATGGTACTGATTCTTTAATGCCTGGCATTAACTATTTCTTTAATGTTATGGCCAGACCAGCCAGTCTTTTCTTGTTTATTATTTCGGGCTATGCCCTTATGTACAACAAGGAGGATACCATTTCACTTAAACAGTATTATCTTAAACGCTTTAAGGGATTATACATTCCTTTTTATGTAGCATACACACTGATGACATGCCTGTATTTCTTTGTGAATAATGGAATCACAGCGTCATTTGTACAGCCATGGAAATTCATTTATACAATATTAGGTATTGATGGAATGATGTTCCAGGTTGAGGCCAACTTCTACCTTATTGGTGAGTGGTTTATGTCTTGTATTGTTATATGTTATGCTGTGTATCCACTGCTAGCTTGGCTTCTTAAAAAAGCAAAATTTATAACCCTTGCAGTTCTTTTGATTATTAGCAATGTAATGCTTTTTGTTTATAATCCATTCCAAATAAATGTACTGATGAACCCTCTTTTTGTTTTAGTTTATTTCTACATTGGAATGCTTATGCATGAAACAATAGGAACCAAGCAAATCCCTACATGGACTAAGTGGGTTTGTCTTGTCATAACGGTTCTCATTTGGGGGCACTATTTAGTGCAGGGCTTTGCGCCTGAGTCTGCGTTATTCATGCTTTCAGCTGAAGCGGGAGAAATCGCATTTGCGATATGGTCAGTTGCCATGATCATTGGTCTTCGAGATGTCACTCTCAAAGAAGATGGTAGAATGTATGCAGCAGTTGCTTATATTTCAAAAATTAGCTGGTGTGTTATTTTGGTACATCATGCATTAATTGGACTGTTCTTCTCAACAAGAGATGTTCAAGGCTATACAAGCAAGGATTTGTTTGTTGCCTTTATTATGATGCTTCTTTTAAGTTGGGGCGGAGCAGAGCTTGTAATAAAACTTTCAGCAAAGGTAAACGCTTTTCTATTTCCAAAGAAGGCAAAATAATAAAACAGGAGTTACAACATGGATATTACTAAACAGATAGCATCAGAGCTTCAGGTTAGACCGGCTCAGGTAGATGCAGCAATTAAATTATTGGACGAAGGAAATACAGTCCCTTTTATTTCTCGATATCGTAAGGAAGCTACAGGAGGTCTTAATGACGAACAGCTTCGTACACTTTCAGAAAGATTAACGTATTTACGTAATTTGGAAGAAAAGAAAGCCACTTGCTTAGCATCGATTGAAGAGCAGGGACTTCTTACAGAAGAGTTAAAGAAAGCTATTCTTGAAGCAACAACACAGGTTGCTGTTGATGATTTGTATAGACCATACAGACCAAAGCGCCGTACAAGAGCTACTATCGCAAAAGAAAAAGGATTAGAGCCACTTGCTAATATCATCATTCTTCAGATGACAAACAAATCTCTTGAGGAAGAAGCTAAGGCTTTCCTCAATGAGGAAAAGGGTGTTGAGACTGTAGAAGATGCAATAGCTGGAGCTTGTGACATTATTGCAGAAAGCATTTCAGATGATGCGGATTATCGTACATGGATTAGAGAGAAGACTTTCAAAAACGGTCGAATTATCTCTAAGGCGAAGGATGCTGAAGCAGAATCGGTATACGAAAACTATTATGATTATGATGAAGCAATTGCAAAGCTTCCAGGTCACCGTATTCTTGCTTTAAACCGTGGTGAAAAAGAAAAGATTCTCAAGGTCTCTATCGAGGCTCCTGTAGAAGATATAATTAATTACCTTTCAAAGAAGGTAATCAGCAAAGATAACGTAAATACGAATGAAGCTTTGAAAGCAACTATAGAAGATGCATACACAAGACTTATTGCGCCTTCTATTGAAAATGAAATCAGAAATAACCTTACAGAAGTTGCAGAAGATGGAGCTATCAAGGTATTCGGCAAGAACCTTACACAGCTTCTTATGCAGCCTCCAATTGCAGGTCGCAATGTTCTTGGTTGGGACCCTGCGTTTAGAACTGGTTGTAAAATTGCTGTAGTCGATGCAACAGGAAAGGTTTTGGATACAACAGTTGTATATCCAACAGCTCCTCAGAATAAAGTAGAAGAGACAAAGAAAGTAATAAAAGCACTTATCAAAAAATACAATGTTTCACTTATTTCTCTTGGAAATGGTACTGCTAGCCGTGAATCAGAGCAAATAATAGTAGATATGCTTAAAGAGATTCCAGAAAAGGTTGAGTACATCATTGTAAATGAAGCTGGTGCATCAGTTTATTCTGCAAGTAAGCTTGCGACAGAGGAGTTCCCTAACTTTGATGTTGGACAGCGTTCTGCAACATCTATGGCTCGTCGTCTTCAGGATCCATTGGCAGAGCTTGTAAAAATCGACCCTAAATCAGTAGGTGTAGGTCAGTATCAGCACGATATGAACCAGAAGAAGCTTGATGAGACGCTTGCAGGCGTTGTAGAGACTTGCGTTAACGCAGTTGGTGTAGATTTAAATACTGCATCAGCATCATTGCTGGAGTATGTATCAGGTATCAACAAAACACTTGCAAAGAACATTGTTGTATATCGTGAAGAAAATGGTAGATTCAATTCCAGAGCAGAGCTTAAAAAGGTTCCAAAGCTTGGACCAAAAGCATTTGAGCAGTGCGCAGGTTTCATGCGTATTATTGGAGGAAAGAATCCTCTTGATGCTACAGCAGTTCATCCAGAAAGCTATGATGCAGCAAAGGCTCTTCTTGAAAAGCTTGGTTTCGATACAAAGGATATTGCAGCAGGCACTCTTAAAGATATTCACAAGAGCATTAATAATATCAAAGAGTTATCCACAGAACTTGGTATTGGAGAGATGACTTTGGAGGATATCATCAAGGAGCTTGAAAAGCCAGGACGTGATCCTCGAGAAGATATGCCAAAACCAATCCTCAAGAGTGATGTACTGGAGATGAAAGACCTAAAGCCAGGAATGCAGCTTAAGGGTACAGTTCGAAACGTAATTGATTTTGGTGCATTTATTGATATCGGAGTTCATCAGGATGGCCTTGTTCATATTTCTCAGATGACAGACA
The DNA here is from genome assembly GCF_015057245.1 of Pseudobutyrivibrio ruminis. Lineage (GTDB taxonomy): Bacteria > Bacillota > Clostridia > Lachnospirales > Lachnospiraceae > Pseudobutyrivibrio > Pseudobutyrivibrio ruminis_E. The sequence goes on along the minus strand of NZ_SVET01000014.1, from coordinate 7,584 downwards.
GATATATCAAGCATCCTTTGGAAGTTGTATCTGTAGGCGATATTGTTGATGTTGAAGTCCTTTCTGTGGATGAAAAGAAGGGCAGAATCAGTCTTACAATGAAGCTTGGAAAGAAAGAGAAGTAACAAATTATTTTGCAAGGGGTAATCATATACATAAATGATTATGCCAAATTGTAGTAATTGTACAAAATGTATCAATAGAAGCTATATTATATTGACAATTATAACTAATACTCCTATACTCTACTTTAGTTAGAGAAAGTAACAGTCAGTTTGCTTTTTAGGAGAAATGGGTTAGAGCGAGTCGTTAGGGGTTTCGGCTTGCTCTATTTTTTTGTGCAAAAGTATGGTAAAATATCAAAAAATAGGGAGATTTTGGGATTATGGGACAGGAAATTACATTTAGCGTAAAAATCAAAGAAGAGGATTTATATCGCTACAATATCCATCACGCATACACCAGCACACAGGGGATTTTTTCAATCGTTCTTTTTGTGCTTTTAGTTGCTGTCTGGATACTGCGTTTCTCAGTTTTATCACCAATATACAGAGTGGCATATCCGCTTGTGGCCATAGTTTTTTTACTATACATTCCAATGACTCTCAAAATGAGAGCTAAGGCACAGATGGGCCAGGAAGTATTTATGCATCCTCTTACATACCGTTTTACTGACACAGGCATAGTTGTCAGCTCGCCAGTAGCAGATGAGGATTCGGAGCTTCCATGGGAATATATTTACAAGATAGCCACTTGGAAGGATTATCTCCTTATTTATAGCAACAGGATCAATGCTTATATCATCCCAAAGGAAGATATAGCAAACCAATATGAAGATGCTGTTGCATACATCAAAACTCACGTAGAGGATTATAAGATTCAAATAAAATGATTGAAGTAATAGAAACAAATTCACCAGAAGAAACAGAAAAGCTTGGACGTAAGCTTGCTAGCGAAGCTAGTCCTGGTCAGGTATTCACCTTAATCGGTGATTTGGGCGTTGGTAAGACGGTCTTCACCCAGGGCTTTGCAGATGGTCTTGAAATAGACGAGGCAATCTGTAGTCCTACATTCACTATTGTTCAGGTCTACGACACAGGACGCTTGCCGTTTTATCATTTTGACGTATATCGTATAGGCGATATCGAAGAAATGGATGAAATCGGATACGAGGATTATATCTATGGAGATGGCGTCTCTCTTATTGAGTGGGCTAATCTTATCACCGACATTTTACCTGAGCATTACACCCAGGTCACAATAGAGAAAAATTTAGAAAAAGGATTCGACTATCGCAAAATTACGATAGAGCAAATATAGTATGAAGATATTAGGAATTGACGGTTCTGGGCTTGTTGCTTCAGTTGCCGTTGTAGAGGATGATAATTTAATTGGTGAGTACACTACGGGGTACAAAAAGACTCATTCTCAGACTCTTCTTCCAATGCTTGATGAGCTTGGCAAGATGATTGAGTTAGATTTAAACACTATCGATGCCATTGCAGTGGCAGCAGGACCAGGATCTTTTACCGGTCTTCGAATTGCATCAGCAACTGCAAAGGGATTAGGCTTGGCTTTGGGATGCCCAATAGTTTCCGTGCCTACAGTTGATGCTTTGGCTTTCAATCTTTGGGGTCAGTCAGGAGTTATTTGTCCAATCATGGATGCTAGAAGAGGCCAGGTATACACAGGCATTTACTCTTTTGATCAGGATGGACAGTTCACTACACTTCACAGTCAGTGTGCAGTAGATTTCCATGTAATAGCAGAAAAGATAAACGAGTTACAGATGCCGGTTACATTTATAGGAGATGGAGTTCCTGTATTCAAGGAGGAAATACCAAATCTCATAAAGGTTCCATTCAGATTTGCACCTGCCCATCTGAACAGACAGCATGCAGCATCAGTTGCAACTTTAGGCCAGATATACTATCAAAATGGTGAATGCGAGCCAGCGGCTGATCACAGACCTGATTATCTCAGATTGTCACAGGCAGAGAGAGAACGCATGGAAAAGGAAGGGAAAGCTTAATGGCCTTTGAATATAGACATGCAACATCAGCAGATTTGCAGGCTATTTTTCAAATAGAAGAGGCGGTTATGCCTACACCATGGTCTATGAAATCTTTTCAGGAGGCGTTTGATTCTGATTATTCATTGATTATGGTTGTCACAGAGAATGATGTAATCTGTGGCTTTTCTGTTTTATACATAACAGCGCCAGAGGCTGAACTCCCAGACATAGTAATAGATACAAAGCATCAGGGAAAAGGCCTTGGAAAAGGATTGTTGGAATACACCATATCTGAGGCTGGCAAAAGAAATGTTGAAACAATATTCTTAGAGGTTCGTGTTTCAAATACACCTGCACGAAATCTTTACCAACGCTTTGATTTTGAAGAAATTGGAAAGCGCAAATACTTTTATTCAAACCCAATAGAAGATGCTATTTGTATGTCAAAGAGCTTGCAATAAGGGTTATAGAGGATTTATAAATGTTAGATGTTTGTTTGTTGGGGACGGCTGGCATGATGCCGCTTCCTAATAGATGGTTAACTTCTTGTCTTATGAGATTTAACGGCGAGGGGTTACTTATAGATTGCGGTGAGGGAACACAGGTAGCTCTCAGGGAGGCAGGCTTTTCACCAAATCCTATTTCAATTATCTGTCTTACTCACTATCATGCAGATCATGTCAGTGGTTTGCCTGGATTTTTGTTATCCATGGGCAATTCTGATAGGACTGAGCCTATTACAATTGTTGGTCCAAAGGGGCTTGAAAGGGTGGTTAATTCACTTAGGGTTATCGCACCTGAGCTTCCATTTGAAATACATTTTCATGAAATTACAGAGCCTGATGAACGTTTCGAGATAATGGGTTATCACATTCACGCGTTCAAAGTTAATCATAATGTGCTATGCTATGGATATACGATAGATATACCTAGAAAAGGCAGATTTGACGTAGAAGGCGCAAAAGCATTGGGCTTGCCGGTTCAGCTGTGGAACCCATTACAAAAGGGACAAACAGTAGAATTCGAAGGGAAAACATTCACCCCTGAAATGGTTATGGGCGAGGCTAGAAAGGGCTTGAGGGTCACATATTGTACTGACACAAGGCCTACACAATCACTGGTAGAAGCAGCCGAGGGCTCGGACTTGCTTATTTGTGAGGGAATGTACGCAGAGGAGGAAAAACTTGCAAAAGCTCGTCAGAATAAACACATGACATTCTATGAAGCGGCAAAGGTTGCAAAGGATGCGCATGTATCTGAGCTTTGGCTTACACATTTTTCCCCATCCATGACCGGACATAAAAGATATATGAAAGCTGTCTGTGATATATTTCCACAGGCGCAATTGGGAGAAGACGGCAAGTTTATAGAACTTGATTTTTCGGAGGAGTAGGATGAAAAAGGTACTGCGAATAGGAATAGCGGTAATCTGTATGGTTTCTCTTGTAGTGGGATACTATGCTTATTTGTCACGCCGCAATGATTCTGTTTCCGCAGATGATAGTGTTGAACTGTCAGAGGTACAGGCAATTATTTCAAAGGATTTTGATAAGAATTACCCTGCCACACCTCGTGCAGTGGTTAAATGGTACAATAGAATAATTACAGCCTACTATGCAGAAGACTTTACTCAGGATGAGCTTGAACAGATGGCTGATCAGGCTAGAAAGCTTATGGATGACGAACTATTACAATATAATCCAAAAGATACTTATGTTGCATCGTTAAATCTTGAAATAGAGGATTATCATAATCGTCAAAGAGTTATCGTATCGAGCTCTGTTAGTGAGTCGGGTGAAGTTCAGTATAAAAAGATAAATGGTTATGAGTGTGCTTTTGTTTCAGCGTACTATTTTGTACGTGAAGGAAGTTCATATACTCGTACATACGAGGATTTCTGCCTGAGAAAAGATTCAAATGGTAATTGGAAGATTCTTACATGGAGGCTGTCCACAGAGGACGAAATAAATGGATACTAAAGAAATAAAAATTCTTGCAATAGAAAGCTCTTGCGATGAAACAGCGGCTGCGGTTGTTGTAAACGGAAGAGACGTTAGAAGTAATATCATATCTACTCAGATACCACTTCATACACTTTATGGAGGGGTAGTTCCTGAGATTGCATCCCGCAAACACATAGAAAGAATTAATCAGGTAATTGAGCAGGCATTAGAAGAAGCTGATATGGGCTTGGAAGATATGGATGCAATAGCTGTCACATATGGTCCAGGCTTAGTTGGTGCGTTACTTGTTGGCGTTGCAGAGGCGAAAGCAATAGCATTTGCTACAGGCAAGCCTTTAATTGGCGTTCATCATATCGAGGGCCACATTAGCGCCAACTACATCGAAAATAAGGAGCTTAAGCCACCATTTTTGTGCTTAGTAGTGTCTGGTGGCCATACTCATCTTGTTCGAGTAGAGGATTATGGTAAATACGAAATCCTTGGACGTACCAGGGATGATGCAGCTGGAGAGGCTTTTGATAAGGTGGCACGTGCTATCGGACTAGGATATCCAGGTGGTCCTAAAATCGAAAAGGCTGCCCATGAAGGAAATCCTCATGCAATTACATTTACACGTCCAAAGGTATCTGATGGAGTGTATGATTTTTCATTTAGTGGACTTAAGTCACAGGTATTAAACTATATAAATGGTGCCCAAATGAAGGGCGAGGAAGTAAACGATAAGGATATTGCAGCATCCTTCCAACAGACAGTTATAGATACTTTATGCGAGCATGCCGCCATGGCTATTGATGAGTTCGGTATGGATAAGTTCGCTATAGCTGGAGGTGTAGCATCTAATCAAACTCTTAGAGCAGCTATGGAAGAAATGTGCAAAAGTAAGGGTGTAGAATTCTATCATCCATCACCAATACTTTGTACAGATAATGCGGCAATGATTGGCGCTGCTGGATACTATGAGTATTTAGCGGGCAGAAGGGATAGCTGGGATTTGAATGCTATTCCAAATCTTAAACTGGGAGAAAGATAACAATGAATAAATTTACAGCGATTGTACTTGCAGCAGGTAGTGGTAAAAGAATGGAACAGGAAGTTCCTAAGCAGTATATGAATATAGGTGGGGCTCCACTTATGTCTCATTGTCTTCGTACATTCCAGGAAAGCAAGGTTACTCAAATTGTACTTGTAGTGGCCCCAGGAGACGTTGAAAAGTGCCGCAAAGAAATAATCGAAAGATATCATATAGATAAGTGCATTGCTATTGTTGAAGGTGGAGAGGAACGATACGACTCAGTATACGCAGGTCTCCAGGCAATTAACGATGGTTATGTTTTGATACATGATTGTGCAAGAGCTTTTGTTACAGAGGATATAATCCACCGCTGTATGTCGGCTGTTGCTCTATATGAATCATGCGTTGTAGGTATGCCTACAAAAGATACAATCAAGATTACAGACACTCACAGAAAAGTATTAGACACACCAGATAGAAGCACTGTATGGACTGTTCAGACACCACAGTGTTTTGAATACAATCTTATCAGAGGGGCATACGATAAAATTATGCCTAATGCGGACACATCAATCACAGATGATGCCATGATAGTAGAGATGGCAACTGACCATGATGTCCACATGATTCAGGGCTCATATATGAACATAAAAGTCACTACTCCAGAGGACGCAACCTTCGGAGAAGCGATACTTAGAAACCGCCATTAAAAACATACAGAAAAGTACGATAAAATGCGGTGTTGTCACAATTTTCTGAATTCAAGGATTTTCAAAAAAACTTACGATTTTTTGTTGACATCCATCTTATAGGATGATATTATACATAACGTGCTCGAGAGATGCATGCAGAGGTATCGAAGTGGTCATAACGAGGCGGTCTTGAAAACCGTTTGTCCGCAAGGGCGCGTGGGTTCGAATCCCACCCTCTGCGCTGGATAAGGCAATCACGAAAGTGGTTGCCTTTTTTATTGTATTCATTTATATATTAGTGTTAGCTAGATATATAAAGGAGGAATGTTATGCTTTACTTTCAATGCGATTATGCTCAGGGGTGTCATCCTAATATTTTAAAAGCTCTTGAGGAAACAAATATGCTTTCTACTTCGGGTTATGGAGAAGATCCATATTGTGATTCTGCGAAAGCAAAAATAAGAGAGTACATTAATTGTCCTGATGCTGATATTTATTTCTTGGTTGGTGGCACACAAACGAATCAAACAGTTATTGATTCTATGCTACAGAACTTCGATGGAGTAGTAGCGGCCGCAACAGGGCATGTTGCTGTTCATGAGGCGGGGGCAATCGAATATAGCGGACACAAGGTAATAACTTTACCAGGGCATGCAGGAAAGATTCACGCAGATGAATTAAAACAAATGCTGGCAGACCATTATGCAGATGGAAGCTGTGAGCATATGGTTAATCCGGGTATGGTTTATATATCTTATCCTACTGAATATGGAACACTGTATTCTAAGGAGGAGATAGAGGCAGTTTATTCTATATGTAATGAATATGAAATACCTCTTTTCATAGATGGAGCTCGTCTAGCCTACGGACTCGCAGCAGCTGACGATATAACTATGGCGGATATGGCTAAGCTTTGTGATGTATTTTACATTGGAGGTACTAAAGTTGGAGCTCTCTTTGGTGAGGCGGTAGTATTTACAAAGAACAATACTCCTAAACATATGATTACTCAGATCAAACAGCATGGAGCCCTTCTTGCAAAAGGAAGATTACTGGGCATTCAGTTTGCTGAATTGTTTACTGATGATTTGTATATGTCTATGGGCAGAAATGGTGTTAAGTGGGCAGATTCTATCAGAGAAGATTTGAAGGCTAAGGGATATACATTATATATGGAAAATCCTACTAACCAGATTTTTGTTGTTATGGATAATGCCAAGCTAGAACAACTTAAAGAAAATGTGGTTTATGACTTCTGGGAAAAGTATGATGAAGAGCATACAGTTATTAGAATTGCAACTAGTTGGGGCACTACAAAAGAGGATGTTGAAGCGTTGAAAAAAATCTTGTAAAAGTTTGCAAAAAGTTGTTGACACCAAAAGGGCTGTTTGATATTATAAACAAGCTGTCGCGTGAGCGAAAGCTTCGCTGAAACAGCGATAAAAAATAGTAAAAAGTGCTTGACAAAAATCAATGCAGATGATACTATTTACAAGCTGATTCGAAAGAGTCACAGCCCTTGATTTTTCAAAGAAAATCAAGAAAAATAAATCAAAAAAGTTGTTGACAAAAACACAACATCGTGATAATATAAACGAGTTGCTGCTGAGAGCAACAACAAAGAGAAGATTGATAACTGAACAGTGAAACAAACCTTGAATTAATACAAGTTTTTAAAACATGTATCCTTGAAATTCATTTAAGTTTCTTAATGAAACGAAACCTTTATAGTAAACAAGTCAGTTTTATACTGATTCGGAATTAAACTTAAATGTAGCAAGCAAGCTTGCTACTAGCATAGTCCCATCTTCGATGGAACTATGCATCTAACATGAGAGTTTGATCCTGGCTCAGGATGAACGCTGGCGGCGTGCTTAACACATGCAAGTCGAACGAAGCAAC
>NZ_SVET01000013.1 GCF_015057245.1 Pseudobutyrivibrio ruminis | reverse complement strand
GCTCGCTTTATAAAATACTCCAAATATGAAAATGTATCTCTCGTAATCTGCTTAATAGTAAAGCAGGAGAAATAAATTTGTTTGGAGGAATTTATAATGAAGAAACTATTAGCATTAATGTTATGCGGAGCAATGGGCTTATCGGCTGTTGCCTGCGGACAAACTGAGACAGAAGAAACAACAGAAACAAGTGAGGCGGTTGAAACAGAAGAAACTACGGCCGAGGCTGAAACAACATCTACAGGTACTGTAGATAACAGCTTTGCAGAGGATACTGATGCCCTTGTAGAGGCATATTCAGATGCTTTCGATCAGGTTGAGTACACAGATGATGAAACAGGCCTTACTGTTACTTATAATATCTATTTGCCAGAGGGTTATGATGAATCAGAAGAATATCCAATGGTAGTCTTTATTGCAGATTCAAGCTGTGCAGGTGATGATGCAACAGCATCATTAACACAGGGACGAGGTGCACTTGTGTGGGCATCAGATGAATGGCAAGCTGCAAATCCAAGTATCGTATTGGTACCAACTTATCCAGAAACAATTCTTGATGACCAGAATGGTTATAGCACAACAGAATATGTAGAACTTACAAAGAGACTTATTGATGACGTATCAGAAGAGTATGCTGTTGATACAGATAGAATCTATGGTACTGGTCAGTCAATGGGCTGTATGACAACACTTATTCTTGCATCTGAATACCCAGATCTTTATGCAGCTTGCATGTTTGTTGATGGACAGTGGGATGTAAGTACACTTTCTGCTTTGGAAGATCAGACATTTATCTACTTCGCAGCAGAGGATGACACAAGCGCATACAATGGCATGCAGGAAGTAATGAGCATGTTTGATGAAGATGGTGTAGATTACACTTATGCTCAGTGGGATGGAACATGGACTCCAGACGAGCTTTCAGAAGCAACATCAGAACTTCTATCTGGTGGAACAAATGCTTACTTTGTATCATGGGCATCAGGAACAATTGAGGCTAGTTCAGAAACATCATTCGCAGGTCCAAATAGTTCTTCTGATGATTCAGAAAAGCCAGCTATAGATACAGACAGTGAAAAAACTGAAGTGTCAGCAGATACAGAAGCTTCAGAAGATGCAGAATCTTCAGAAGCTGGAGAAAAGCCAGAAGGTGGCAAAGGTAATGGAAATGATTCTATGATGCAGAGTGTTCAGTATCATATGGCATCATTCGATTATGCATACAGATGCGTTGCAGTAATGGAATGGTTGTTTGAAAACTAAAGATTCTTTTCACCCCATCTTTTAAGCTCTAGTAAAATAGGGATAATACTTTTAGCTTTGTCAGTCAGGGAATATTCAACTCTGACTGGCATTTCATCATATTGAGTTCTTATTACCATGTTTGCTTCTTCAAGCTCCTTGAGCGAAGTAGCGAGCATGGTATTTGTTATTCCAAAAACAGAACGTCTTAAATCTCCGTAGCGAACGACTTCATCTTTGTCGATTACACAGAGAATCATAATTTTCCATTTTCCACCAACTATATTTAACACTTTCTTTAAGCCGCAATCTTCTCCGGCAATGTTATCGCAAAGTGGTTCTTTTTTACTCATTTATCTATCTCCTTGGTCAGTTTTTTCTTACTAGGTTAATAATTTCTGCGTACTTGATATATTTTTCGTACCACATATAATAAACCTATCAGCTGAGAATTGCAATAAATTAGTTTTATGATAAAGAAAGTCCAAGGAGGTTGGAACAAATAATTATGGGTAAAACAGTCATTATTGGCGGTGTTGCTGCTGGTGCAAGTGCAGCTGCAAGACTTAGAAGATTAAAAGAAGATGAAGAAATTATTCTGCTTGAAAGAGGTGCGTACATTTCATACGCAAACTGTGGATTACCTTATCATGTAGGTGATGTAATTCAAAATAGAGAAGATTTACTTGTTACTAAAAAACAGGTAATGCAGAATCGTTTTAAAATAGATGTAAGAGAAAACAATGAAGTTATCTCTATTGATAGAGCAAACCAGACCATTGCTATTCGCAAGAATGATGGTGAGGAGTATCAGGAAAGCTACGATAATCTTGTGATTGCTACAGGTTCATCACCAATCAGATCTAGAATCGAAGGAATTGATTCAGATAAGGTTAAAACATTGTGGACTGTTCCAGATACAGATGAAATCAAAGCATATATCGAGAATAACAATGCTAAAACAGCTGTTGTAGTTGGTGGAGGATTTATTGGTCTTGAAATGGCAGAAAACCTTCATGCTTTAGGTTTAAAGGTAACTATTGTAGAAGCTGCAAATCAGGTCATGGCTCCAATCGATTATGAAATGGCATTACTTTTAAATGAAAACATTAGAGCTAACAATGTTGACCTTATCCTTGGAGATGGTGTAGCAAAGTTTGAAGACCAGGGAAATGCAGTAACAGTAAGCCTTTCAAGTGGAAAGAGCGTAACAGCTGATTTGGTTATCCTTTCTATTGGTGTTCGTCCAAACAGCGCTTTGGCAAAAGAGGCAGGACTCGAACTTAACGAGCGTGGCGGAATCGTAGTAGACGATCACATGCGTACATCTGATTCACATATTTATGCAGCAGGTGATGTGGTTGAGGTAACAGACTTTGTATTTGGCGACAAGACAATGGTGCCACTTGCAGGTCCAGCTAATAAGCAGGGAAGAATTGTTGCGGATAATATCGCGGGCATTTCTTCAACATATAAGGGAACTCAGGGTTCTTCTGTTGTGAAGGTATTTGATTTAACAGCTGCAGCAACAGGTGCAAATGAAAAGGCTCTCAATAGACGTGGCATGGTAAAAGACAAGGATTACAAGTCAATTATCGTAACACAGAATTCTCATGCAGGCTATTACCCAGGCGCAAAGCCAATGATTTTAAAGCTTGTATTCTCAATGGATGGAAGCAAAATCTACGGAGCTCAAATCGTAGGAAAAGAAGGTGTAGACAAGAGAATCGATACACTTGGAACAGCTATCAGATTTGGTGGTTCTGTGTACGATTTAACTGAAATGGAACTTGCATATGCGCCACCATATTCTTCTGCAAAGGATCCTGTAAATATGCTTGGCTTTGTAGCTGAAAATGTTTTAGCAGGATTAGTAGAAATCGCAGAGTGGAACGAACCAGACACAGACAAGGACGCTACAATTCTTGATGTAAGAGAGCCAGGCGAGCTTGCAATGTATTCATATGAAAATGCAATCAATATTCCTCTTGGACAGCTCAGAGGCAGACTTGATGAGCTCGATAAGAATAAGAAATACATTGTAGTATGCGCAATCGGAGTTCGAGCTTACAATGCGGCAAGAATCCTTAAAAACAACGGATTTGAAAATGTAAAGGTTTATCCAGCAGGAACAAGAATGTACATGTCTACACATAGAAATCCTGATGAGTTCAGCCAGGAATTTGTATGTAAATATTAAGCAGAAAGTAAAAGAGTTATAGGAAATGGCAAAAAGGAAGGCGAACCCGGTTAAAAGCATCTGCGTGGCCTGCGGCGTTTGCGCACTGCAGTGTCCAAGGGATGCGATTAGTATTTATAAAGGTTGCTATGCAGTTGTCGATGCAATCAAATGCGTAGGATGTGGGCTATGCAAGAAGGCATGTCCAGCAGACGCAATTACATTAGAAGACGTAGATTCGGAGGTGGCAAATGGCTAAGACAAAGAAGAATCCTTGGTATAGCTACCTTTGGATATGGTCGATTATTTATTTTGCACTTGGATTTTTTAATATCCTATTTGCGTGGTTAGGATTAATAGATTTTATTCTTCCACTTATTTTTGCAATAGTAGGTGGAAATAAATGGTTCTGCAACAATATGTGCGGAAGAGGTCAGTTGTTCTGGGTGTTGGGAAGAAATTTAAAATTTTCTAGACAGAAGACAGCACCAAAGTGGCTTTCATCAAAATGGTTTAGATACGGCTTCTTGACATTCTTCATGACTATGTTTGGAACAATGATATTCCAGACATACCTAGTATTTTCAGGAGCAGGAACTCTTAGAAAAGCTATCAAGTTATTCTGGACCTTCAGGGTGCCTTGGAAATGGGCATACAATGGAAGCATTTTCCCAGATTGGGTTGCTCAGTTCGGCTTTGGATTTTACAGTCTGATGCTAACATCCACATTAATCGGACTAATTGTGATGGTTTTATACAAGGAAAGAACCTGGTGCTCATTCTGTCCTATGGGAACAATGACTCAGGGAATATGCAAGATAAAAGCTAAGTAATGCTTAGGCGGCCTTATGGCCGCCTTTCTTTTGTTTAATATACTGAAAAATGTGTGAACATATTTCCTGCTTGATTGATGTGTCAGATAAAAGGTGCTATTTTCTATATATAGTTTGTTTAAAGAAATGGGTATTAGGGGATATTAGTACAAAGTAATGCGATTAGATAAAATTACGGAAGATAATGCGAAGGATTTAAATACCTTTTTAGATGATGATTTAATCCATGATATCTCAAGAATCTTTTATGGAGGACTAGGGGTATTTGATGATGGTGGAAATCCTTATGGGGCGCTCGTTTATGAACTATTGAATGTCACTATGGGAAATAGGAGCATTACTAGTGTGATTCATTGTTTTAGAGCAAAAAATAAGGAAGCTTTTGAAATGCTTTTTACTGGATATGAGAGCCTTGTTCAAAAGATTGGCATAGAAAGGAGCATATTCGAAACGGAAAGCAAAGAGCAAGTAGAGCTTTTTCAACGTTATAACTTTGTATTTAAAAAGAAAGTCAGCAGTCAGTTCAGGATTAGTTTAAAAGATATTGATAACATTAATTTAAATCTGAAAAAGGAGGTTCCTGATAATATAAGGGATATTTCTGATGTTTCAATATTGATGTATCGTAATGCGATAATGAGTGCCATATCAAATGGATATAGCGGAGCAGTATCGGACCTTGCATATCTCCCTTTGAACTGGTACGAAAAAGAAATTTCATCATGTTCTCTGGAAGACGGAAAAATAAGTGGATTACTTTTAGTGAGAAAACAACCATCTGGGGTACTTTATTTTGTTCTTTATACAGCTTTTGGTACAAATAAACAATTAAATCTTGCATATATGTTAATACGTACTATTAATATGATTATTTCAAATTACCCACCGGAAACAGAAATATTAATTAATTGTCTAAGCGATAGAGTAAAATCTTTGATAAAACAACTGCTACCTGATTATGAAGAACGAGAAGTTAATGTGGGGATCAGGGATGAAAGTATCAAAGATAAGGAGAAAGGTTAATGCAAGTCTTCACTGTTTCGAATGATAATATAGAAATATTTTTCGAGCTTATTCCCAGGGGGATATATGAGAATGTGAATCTTAGTGGTTATTTCACTATTGGAGTTTGTTCGGATGATTTAGAGCCTCTTGGACTTCTGCAGTTTATCTTGGATGAATCCGAAGGAGGACATTTTGTATCGTGGATAACGCATATATTTATTGATATAGATGAAGATGGAGACAAACCTACAGAACTGGTACGAGCATATGATGTCCTATATGAGATGTTGGACGAATACTCCAATATTCTTTATAAAAGTGGAGTCAGTGTTAGTAGGATGTGTATACCGGCTGTGAATCCAGAATATGTAGAGGTAAGAGACTACTATCCAGAGAATGAAATATATCGTCAATGGCCTTTTTACATTAAATCTGCATTGGCAAATTATGGGTATCAATTTAATAAAGGCATAGAATTAATGTATAAAATGCCAATTTCAGCAATATATAATTTAGCGCTTGAAAAGAAGCCGAAAGGGGTTTCTGATGTAAAAAGTATAGGTAAGATAAGCAAAAAAGAGTATAGAAAATTAATACAAGAATTATGCACGAAAATACAATTTGATAATCTACCCGTCGACATTTGGTTGAGGCAGAATGTTTGGGATAAGGATTTAAGTTGTTGTTTTTATCGTTCAAATAATTCAATGGGAATATTGCTAGTTAGACTTTATTCATTTGATGTGTATGAGGCAAAACTGGTTTTACAGGGAAATAATCAAGATTTATATAGTATGCTTTATGTATTTGTTGATATTGCAGATAAGCTTAGACATAAGGGAAAATACTTGCTTATATACAGTTGCCAAAAAGAAACTGAAAAAATGCTTCTTGGCTTGTCTAATGACATTCAGCAAATTGAAGTGTTGCATGGTGGACTAGAAATAGAACAATGATTCATATTAGGTAGATTAAGTTTTTGCTTTTGCTGAGGAGGTATGGAATGAGCGGGGATAGAGTGGATTCATTATATAAGTGGGAAGAGAGCAATTCACAAACTATTTTTGTAGAGAAGCAAGAGGATGAATTTTCGCTTAAAGAGCAGGCGCCTATAAGTATGAATGAGATTGAAGCTATGGAGAAGAACAGCCTTCAAGATAAGGTTGATTCGGTTCAAAAACATATGCCTAGAAAACTCGAATTTAAAGGTAAAGCTCAAATGTTGATGGATAAGAACTATTCATTTAAAGACGGGAAGAAAATTGTTAAAGGCAAGTTTAAGACCTATAAAAATGGGCTTATGGGAGATGTTACCAGCACACTTAAAAAACTGGAAAATCTTTTGGAAACTCCAGTTAGTCTTTCAAAAGAGTCAGTAGAAAAAATGGAAAAAGCTTTTCTCGATGTCTGCAATGCCTGCAGAAAATATATTAAAAATAGAAACCCATGGACCAGTGAAGGAAAGGCAAGAAAGCAGATGGTTGAGGATTTTTATGAGCAGGTCAGTTGGGAATCACAACAATTTTATGAATATATAAAAAGCTACCAAAGCGGGAAAAATAAAGTTCCTGAGGGAGCAACGTGGGAAAGTCTTATTACAGAAATCCGTACTAACCATGTATATGAAGACCAGGTGGACGGTGTTACTATTAATAGGGGAGGCGGTTGCACTTCTGATTTGTATATTATAGATATTAAAGGCGAAAAAAAATTCTTTAAAGAAGAGGAAACTCTGCCAGAGTTTGATGCTCATAGTCTTTTCGATAGGGAGATTAATGCTATTGAACAGGAAAAACAGAGTTTAGATAATAAAGCTAAAGACAAGGAAAAACATCTTTTAAAGTTAGATTTATACAAATCTCTTATAAAGGAAGTGGATGATAAATCCAGGGAGGTCCATAAAGAGAATCAGAGCTCTGGCTTACGTGGTTTATATAAAGGCAAAAATTTGGTTGAAACGTACTTAGCAGAATTGTCTATGAAAACACAGATGAGCGATAAATTCATGAATGCTAAGAAAGAATATGATGAGATAAAAGAAAAAATCAAGGTGATTGATGAAAAAAATGAAGAGGAACTAGAAGTGAAAGCTGAATTGGAAAAGCAATTGGCGATGACCGACTATGCGCAGCTTATAGATTCAGTATTTAATGTAACAAAAGCTCTGACACTTCAGCAATTTTCTGTGCGAGTCCCTAAAATAGAGAAGGGTTCAAAAATGGCAAAACGTAATGTCGCTTCTTCACGCATGGCTGATATGCTGGGATTATCCGGACTGATAGTTCATTCAGAGATGACTGATATTACTATTAATGGGCGTAAAATGAGGGGCGTAATGATGGACAAGGCTCCAGGGGAGGAAGAGAATGCATATAGAAAGAAAGAAAAAAATGAGTATAAAAAAGATAATGTTGATTATACTGGAGAAATTACAAATGAGAATCAGAAGACATATTATTCCACAGAAGCATATCAGCAGCTTTTGTCCCTTCAAGTGTTGGATTTCATTTGCGGCCAAGTAGATAGACATGGAGCCAATTATTTTATAGAAATGGAAAAGGATGAACATGGGAAAAATGTTATTAAAAAAATCACGGGCATCGACAATGACACATCTTTTGGAAAATTAGATTATAACACTATTCATAATAATGGATATTATTATCACTTTATCAGGAATATGGAGGTGGATGATGTATTTGTTCTTCCTGCAATGGATGTCCAATTGGCAGCAAAGATTAAAAGTTTGACTCCAGAAATAATAAAATATATGATGGTAGATCTTTTGGATGAGACTGAATGTGAAGCTCTAATTAATAGAATTCAAGGTGTTCAAAAGGCAATCATAAAACAGGAAAATCGTGAGAAAAATATGATTAAAAAGAAGATTCCTTTCCAGAGTAAATTTATATCAGAAAAACAACAGTGGGCCGAGAGTCAACGTCAAGTGAAGAAAAATATTCAAGAAACAGCAAAAAATCAGGAGGAGAGAACTAATATGATAGGTGCGTCGACTTATTTGAAATTTGAGTGGTTACAAGGCTAAGTAGATTAATAATTTTAACTTAGGCGGCCGTTTGGCCGCCTTTTTAATTCCTATTATGACTTAATCAGAATGTTATTTGGAATTGGTATGGAACAGCTAGCAAATTATAATATACACTAGGGTTGAATGATGTATCTTTACGAAAGGAAGGTATAGAAATTTCAATGAAAAGCAAGTATCTAAAAATGGCAATTGCAGGTGTGATGAGTGTTTCATTAGTGGCATGTGGACAGGCCGCTAGTACTGAAAGTGCAGAGACAACTACTGCTTCAGAAGCCGAGGCGGATGTAATTTCATCAGACACTACAACCTATGCAGATGCTTCCGAGTATGTTTCAAGTATTGATAATGCAACGATAGATACAAGTATTTATCTGGATTATTCAGCAGGTATTGAAGCAGGTGTTTACAAGTGGGTATTAAGCGAAGACGGTGACTATTATGTGCTTGCTGCAGTAGATGAAAATGGAGACCCAATTGAGACAGAAGAGACTGCAGTAAACGTTGGCGCAAATAATGAAGAAATAGCTGGCGGAGAAATGCCTGATCTTGCTGAGGGCGAAGCACCAGAGGGCATGGAAGAAGGAAAAAGGCCTGAAGGTGGAAAAGGTCAAGGTGGCATGGGAGGCGGAATGTTTGGCGACCAAGGCACTGTATATGAGGGCGTGTACACCTCAGCCAATATTACAAATGATGATTTGCAGCGTATGAATATTTATGTTCCGGTTGAATACTTTGAAGTAGATGAAGATGGAAATGTAATAGGAATTGACGAGGATGCAGTTGTTGGAAATTATACAGCTTCAACAGCACCTATAGTATATTCAAACGAATTTGGTGGATGGAAATCTAGTCAGCCGAAATCAGCTAATACAGACTACATCGAAGAGGGTATGATTTATGTCACAATCGGAGGTAGAAGTAGAGATGCTTATGATGAGGATGGAAATATTACAGGTAAGGCACCAACCCAAGCAGTTGATTTAAAGGCTGGTGTTATACAGTTAAGAGCAAATACAGATGTAATCCCAGGCGACACAGATAAGATTATTTCAGTTGGTACATCAGGTGGTGGACAGATGAGTTCTATTCTTGGTGCATCAGGAAATATGTCTGAATACTATGAGTACATGTATGAAACAGGAGTACTTGGAGTAACAAAAAATGAGGATGGAACATACTCAAGTGTTTATCCTGATAATATCTATGCAGCACAGGAATATTGCCCAATAGCAGATATTGAAAATGCTGACCTTGCTTATGCATGGTGGTGGGTAAATCTTGTAGATGATGGAGGACAGTATGGAGATGGATTCTCTGAGTTCGAAATCAGATTGCAGGAGTTAGAAGCAGAAGCTTTCATTGATTACTTAAATGGCTTAGGTCTTACAGATGAAGATGGAAATGCACTTACACTTACTGGACTAAGAGAAGGCACATATTATGATGCAATTCTTCAGAACATTTCAGATGCTTTAAATGCTATGGTAGAGGCAGGAGAAATCGATCCAGAGGAAGAGTATGGCGATTATTCAAGCTGGTTAGTACTCAATGATGATGGAACATACACAGTAACTGATATGGATGAGTTCATGATTGGAACTGGTCTTGTAAATCAGAGAAACAAAGCAGTTCCTGGATTTGACACAATGGATAAATCTGCTGAGGGTGATGCCTTTGGTACATCAGAGGATGGAGTAGTTCACTTCTCTGCATCAGTAGCACAGATTCTTTCAGATAATTATGATGAGCTTTCTGAACTTGAGGGATTTGATGCAGATCAAGTAGATGATTATATTGAAGAAGCTCTTGAAGGTGAATCAGCAGAGCTTGTTGAAACACAGACAAATCTTCTTAATGCTACAGAAATTATGCTTGGTAACAACGGTCTTACAGCAGTTGATCCAGCACAGTATTGGAGAATAAGATATGGTACTGCTGATCAGCATACATCATTTTCTGTAGGATATAATATTGGACTTGCAGCTTCTATGTTAGGCTACGATGTAGATTATCATATGGTATGGAACATGGGACATGGCAGTGAAGAAGGTACTTCAACAGGTACATTTATAGATTGGATAAACGAAATCTGTCAATAGAATGAAACAATGAAGGCGGCCGTTTGGCCGCCTTTTTATTAATCTTCAGGAGACCAGCTTGCCTGGACATCCTCGATTACTACATTTTCGTCTACCTTTACAACGATTTGGTATTCATCTTCATAAACAATTTCACCTGGAAAATTTGTATATACCACATAGTATGGATGCTTATATCGTTCAAGAAGCCATAAAAGAGGGTTAATCATCTTCATCATCATTTCAGAATTTTCCATCTTAAAATAACAGATGACTTTCTCTTGGCGTTTACATTGTGGAGGCCAAGGAAGTTCTTCTGCAAACCACGCATCTATTTCTTTAAACAATCCAACATCTTCTTCGTCCATCACACCATCAGTTAGCATCTGATTGAATATGCTAAAAATGCCTTTTCCGGTTTTGGTGTTGGCAGCTAATTCTTTTCCTTGAATTCTACAATACTTAAACTTTACAGCCATATATAACCTCGCGAATAATGAGTTACGATTGATTCTAAAATCATCATAACATGAGAACGGGGCAGCAAATAAATTATCACAGTATTATCACAGAATTATAAAGAAATCCTTGATTCTACTGCTTTTCGTTGAAAAGTCTCGAGGTGCAGAAGTCTACAAAAAGTTGGGCGGTTTTTGAAAGTGGAATTGTGTTGTCGTAGCAAATTGACATTTGGGAATTTACCTCAGGGACGATAGGTACATATGTCCATGGAGCATCATCTAGCATTGAATCTGGTGCATTTGAAGGCTTATCCAAATGCTTATCCATTAGAAGTCCTACACAATTTTGATTTGAAACCATATCTAAAATTGAATCGATTCGATGGCTAGTAAAAATAATATTTGGTATAAAACCAGCACGTCTACATGCATCAAGGCCTATTTCATACATAAGAGAACCCTCTTTTATAAGACAGAAATTTTCATCTTTTAATTGCTGCAAAGTGAGAGTTTCTTCTTTTGCCAATGGATGCTTCTTTGGCAACAAAGCAACAAGTCTATCCTTAATATAAGGGATTCTTATAATCTGGGTGTTGTTTAAAAAGTTATTCTCAAAGTCGGACTTTGTTTCTCTTGTAAATATTATTTCACATGATTTGTTTTCAAGATACTTCTGAAGATTGATAGGGTCATCTTCGGTAACACGAACAGAAGTGTCAGGGTATTTACTTTGAAACTGAGCCAATAGCATAGTAACCTGATATTGTGGCATGGAAGGAATGGTGCCAAGAGTCAATAGACCATTTTCAATGTTTTGCAATCTATTGATGGCCGTAAGGCCTTCGTACTCTGAATCAGATATTGTTTTGGCGTAAGGCAAAAAAGTTCTGCCATAATTAGTCAACTCTACTCGCCTAGTTGTGCGATTGAAAAGAGGAATACCTAACTCGCTTTCCAATGCTTTTATATGTTTTGAAAGAGTGGATTGATTCATAAACAATCTATCTGAAGCTTCCCAAAAATTCTTGGTTTCTGCCAGAACAACAAACTCATGTATATACTCAGTATTCATGTTATGTCCTCCTAATTAAACCATATTTTATCACAATATTAAGTCCAAATGCGACTTAATCAAGCCGAAACTCGAATTGTTCATAAATATTTTCCTTTTTATAATTAAGACAAAGAAAGGCCTAAAAGAAGCTTCGTAATTTAGTGGGTTAAAAAGAGAAGGAGACATAATGAACGAATCAATTAAAATTCCTATTTGGAAGAAAATTGCATATGGATGTGGTGCTGCAGGTGGAAATGTAATGAGCACTTTGCTTGCATCATTTTTGCTTAGCTACTATACAGATACAGCAGGGATTGCGGCAGCTGCTATCGGTACAATGTTTATCATTGCCAGATTACTTGATGGTGTTACTGATTTAGCCATGGGTGGAATCGTAGATAAAACAAACACAAAGCTTGGTAAAGCAAGACCATGGTTAATTGTTTGTGCACCACTTATGGTCATTGGAATCATTCTTATTCTATCAGTACCACAGGGATGGGCTGCAGCAGGAAAGCTGGTATATGCATATCTTACATATATCTTTTTAAACTGTATCGTATATACGATATTTGGAGTTGCTCACACAGCTTTGCTTGCACGTATGACTCGTGATTACAAAGACAGAAATACAACATCAACAGTATCATCAATTTTAAATAACTTATCAGGTCTTGTGATTGGAACTATGATTACAGTACTTCAGCTCAACTTTGGCTGGACAGTAACAAGTGTTATTTTGGGAGTCATTGCAGGTGCTTTGATTCTTATACCAGGTCTTGTTTGCAACGAAACAGTTGGTATGGAGGATATGGTAGCAAAGCATGACACGGTACCTATGAAAGAACAGCTTCCAGCAGTTGTTAAGAATAAGTACTTCTGGATTGCTCTTGTGCTTGGTGCACTCACACTTTTTGTAAATGCAAATGCAATAGGTGCTCAGATTTATTACTGCAATGTTGTACTTGAAAATCCTATGTATATGGCAGCACTTATGGCAATTGGTCAGGCCCCTGGCATTATCATACTTTTCTTCATGCCATGGTTTGCTAATAAATTTTCAAAGCGTGCATTTATGGCATGCGGTGCAATTCTTATGATTATAGGATTTGGTTTGGCAGGGGTTGCAGGCACAAATCTTACATTACTTAATGTTGGTGTTGTTGTTAGAGCTATCGGTATTGGTCCAATGTTTGCAGGGCTTTATGCTTTTACAGCAGATGCGGCAGATTATGGTGAATGGAAATATGGTGTCCGTTCTGAAGGGCTTATGGCATCTAGCCAGTCTATAGGATCAAAGATTGGTATTGGATTCGGTTCAGCTTGCACAGCATGGATACTTGCAGCAGTAAACTATGATCCAGCTTCTGTGACACAGTCTGATGCAGTTGTTTCAGCAATTCGTTTTGACTATGGATGGCTTGGTGCAATTGTAAGTGTGGTATTGTTGATCGGTGTGTTGCTTATGGATGTAGAAAAGTATTTACCAGAAATAAGAAAAACTATTGGTAAAGAGGCAGTTTAATTCCATATTAGAATCAATGGGGCTAGGAATTGGAATTTTTGCGATTCCTAGCCCGTTTTATACTATTAACGGAGGGAAAATTACATGACAGATAAACTAAGATTTGATGAAAACAGCTATGAAATGAAAACTTGCACACTGGATGGTAGAACAATTACCTACAGGGCGTATATGGGGATTGATTATTGTGAGAATCCGGTGAATGAGATACAGAAAATGAATATTTACGTACCTCAGGATTTTTATGAGAAGGAAACTGTTAATGGGTACACACTAAAAACAGTTCCGATTTTTATGCCAAATACTGTTGGCGGATATATGGAAGGTCCTGCTGATGAACCAGGAAAGAATTTCCTTGGGATTATTAATGCTACATTTGAAGCTTTGGACCATGGATATGTGGTTGCCTGTGCGGGAATCAGAGGCAGAAATACAGGCATGGCTTCAAAGGAATTTTTCGTTGGAGCAAATGCAGGCAATGACAAAAAGGAAAATGGGAAACTAGTAGGTCGTGCCCCTGCTTTAGTTGTAGATATGAAAGCGGCAATCAGATATTTGCGCCACAACAAGGATGTAGTTCCTGGCGATGTGGAAAAGATTATAACAAGCGGAACATCAGCTGGAGGCGCTTTATCTGCAATAACAGGTGCATCAGGCAACAGCAAGGATTATGAATCTTATCTAAAAGCGATTGGTGCAGCAGATGAAAGAGACGATATTTTTGCAGCAAACTGTTACTGCCCAATTCATAATCTAGAGCATGCTGATATGGCATATGAATGGCTTTTCAATAAAGAAAAAGTTGCTCATATGATGAAGTTTGAAGAAGTAGATGGAAAAGTAGAAATGCATCCAATCGAAATCAATCTTACAGAGGAGCAGATGAAAGTAAGTGATGATTTAAAGAGTCTATTCCCTGTTTATCTGAATAGCCTAGAGCTGAAGGATGAAAATGGAAATCCTTTAGTTTTAGATTCAAATGGAGAGGGAACTTTTAAGGAGTATGTCTTCGGACAGGTTATTAAGTCGGCAGAAAAAGAATTGGAAACACATGAGTCTCTAACACGTCATCCAGCATTAAGAGTGATGGGTTCTGATGTGGAAAAGCAGGATGCGCTAACAATAGAAGGTGGCAAAGTAACAGCTATAGATACAGATAAATATGTAAAGGCTATAACTAGAATGAAGCCAGCACCATCCTTCGATCTTTTGGATTTAAAGAGCCCAGAAAATGAAGAGTTCGGTGATGACAACGTGTTTGCAAGACACTTTACAAAATATTCTATGATGCATTCTGAGTCTGCAGCTGAAATGGCGGATGACAAAGTGGTAAAGATGTTAAACCCTACACGCTATATCGGTGAAGCAGACACAGCAAAACATTGGAGAATTAGACACGGGGCTTTTGATAGAGATACATCTCTTGCTATCCCAACCATCCTTTCACTGCTACTTAAAAATAAAGGCTATGAAGTAGATTTCTTCCTTCCATGGGGACTGCCTCATAGCGGTGATTATGATTTGCCTGAACTATTCGCTTGGATAGATTCATTAGCAAAATAAATATTAGGAGTAATAAAGATGAACAAGATTAATGACTTAAGAAGTGCTTTGGAGTTTTTAAAAACTCAGCCAGGGCAGCTTGTAGAAACAGATGTTGAAGCTGATCCAAATGCGGAAATTTCTGGCATCTACAGACACGTAGGAAGCGGTGGAACAGTAATGCGCCCTACAAAAGAAGATGGTCCAGCAATGGTATTCAACAATGTAAAAGGTTTTCCTGATGCAAGAGTAGCAATCGGAGTTCTTTCAAGTAGAAAAAGAGTGGGATTGCTTCTTGATACGGATTATAAAACTCTTGGTTGGAAGCTTAGAGATGCAGTGAAAAATACAATCCCACCAGTGGATATTGAAGGTGCTGCTCCTTGCCAGGAAATTGTACACAGAGTGACAGATGCAGATTTCGATTTGAGAAAACTGGTTCCTGCACCTACAAATACACCTGAGGATGCCGGTCCATACATAACAATGGGACTTTGCATGGCAACAGACCCAGAAGACCCATCAGTATCAGATGTCACAATCCATCGTCTTTGTATTCAGTCGAAGGATGAAATGACTATGTGGATTACACCAGGTAGCCGACACATTGGAGCTATGTGGGACAAGGCATTAAAGGCAAACAAGCCACTTCCTATTTCAGTTTCAATCGGTCTTGATCCAGCTATTTATATGTCGGCAGGTTTCGAACCACCAACAACACCTTATGGATTCAATGAGCTTCAGATTGCAGGTGCTCTTAGAGGAAAGCCAGTTGAATTGGCAAAATGCGTAAGCATCAATGAGCGCTGCATTGCAAGAGCAGAATATGTAATCGAAGGCGAACTTACACCTGGTCTCACAATGAGAGAAGATATTAATTCTAATACAGGAAAAGCTATGCCGGAATTCCCAGGTTACACAGGGGAAGCAAAGGGCGATGATTTACCAAATTATCTTCCAGTTATCAAGGTAAAGGCTGTTACAACAAGAAAGAATCCTATCATGGAAAGTTGTATTGGACCTAGCCATGAGCATGTTTCTATGGCAGGAATTCCTACAGAGGCTTCCGTTATCGATTTAGTTGAGAGAGCAATGCCTGGTCGTCTTGTTAATGTCCACGCGGCACCATGTGGTGGTGGAAAATTTGTTTCTATCATCCAGTTCAGAAAGAACAACATTAACGATGAAGGACGTCAGCGTCAGGCTGCATTGTTGGCATTCTCGGCATTTTCAGAGATGAAGCATGTGTTCCTGGTTGATGAGGATGTAGATATCTTTGATATGTCTGATGTTATGTGGGCAATGACTACTAGATTCCAAGGTGATGTGGATTTCATTCCAATTCCTGGTGTTCACACACATGTGCTGGACCCAAGTAACGATCCTGCATTTGACCCATCTATCAGAGTACATGGAATCGCCTGCAAGGCAATTTTTGACTGTACAGTGCCATATACTATGAAGGACAAATTTGAGAGATGTAAATTCCTTGAAGTTGACCCTAAAAAGTGGCTTCCAGATTTTGAGTTTTAATTTTATAAAGAAGAGAGGAAATAAAAAATGCCAATAGGTGTAATTGTAAATGCACTTTCAGTTGTTATAGGAGGTGCGGTTGGCGCGGTAGCTGGCAATAAGCTTTCAATGGATTTTAAGGACAAGCTAAACATGATTTTTGGAGCTTGTTCTATGGGAATGGGAATCAGCACAATCGTCCTTATGAAAAACATGCCGGCTGTTATTTTTTCTGTAATTATCGGTACAGCAATTGGTCTTGCAATTCACTTTGGTGACAAGATAAATGTAGCTGCAGCGGGAATGCAAAAGCTTATTAGCAAGGTTATCAAGGTAGAGAACAGCAATGTCACACAGGATGAATTTATTGCAACATTGGTAACATGTATTGTTTTATTCTGTGCCTCAGGTACAGGTATATACGGTTCTATTGTGTCAGGCATGACAGGAGACCATAGTATTCTTATTGCCAAATCCATACTTGATTTATTCACTGGTCTTATTTTTGCCTGCACACTTGGTGCTGTAGTATGCGTTGTAGCTATTCCGCAGTTTATTATCTTTTTCATTTTGTTTTTACTAGCAGGATTTATTTACCCAATGACAAATGAAACTATGATTGCTGATTTCAAAGCTTGCGGTGGTTTTATTATGCTTGCAACAGGATTCAGAATGATAAAGGTAAAGATGTTCCCAGTGGCGGATATGATTCCGTCTATGATTATTGTTATGCCTTTAAGTGCTTTTTGGGTTAGTGTAGTACTCCCATTGGTATCATAATATGATAAAGAAAAGAATAATTATAGGAGTTAGCGGTGCTTCAGGAGCACCGCTAGCATTAAAGCTTTTAAAAGAATTGAAGAATGTAGAAGATGTGGAATCACATTTGGTTATAACTCACGGAGGTGAACTGACTATTGAAGAAGAGTGCGGTATTTCACTTAGTGAGTTTTGTTCGTATGCAGATGTTTGCTATAACAACCACAACATAGGAGCCGCTATAGCCAGTGGTACATACAAAACTATTGGCATGGTGGTTTGCCCTTGTTCCATGAAAACAGTGGCGGGTATAGCACATGGCTATTCTGACAACCTTCTTCTTCGTGCAGCAGATGTAGTCTTAAAAGAGCAACGTAAGCTTGTTTTGGTGACAAGAGAATCTCCCCTTTCAAAGATACACTTGGATAACATGGCGTACTTGGCAGGAATGCCAGGAGTATTCATTTTGCCACCTGTAATAAGCTATTATTCTCATCCTAAGACATTGGCTGATGTAGAACAGCAAATTGTAGGAAGAATTCTTGATAGGTTTGACATAGAAGCAGGATTAAAGAGATGGAATCCCGATAATTAGGTGAAGTCTATGATTAAAACAGTTGAAAAACAAGCCGAGGTGCTTGGAAAAGAGATAAGAGCTATTATCGTATATACGGATAATGGCATAAACGTAACTGTGGCTGGTGGGGATAAATCCCACATTGGAGCAGTAGCAATTATCGATGAGAATGGCAATCTGACTTCAACCACATTTCCAAATCATAAAGAAACAATTATTGCAGAATCATGGGCAAATACTTTGCATGAGAAATATATGCAGCCGGTAGTGGTAGCTGCAGGAATTCATTATGATGGAATTAACAAAGAAGGTATAAATAAGGTAGTGGAAGCGTCTGGCCGGTTATTGGATGACATTATAAAAAATGAAAAATAAAGGACGTTTTCATAAAATAGCCACATTTTACACGTATAATCAGTGTGCGTGAGTAGCAAAGAGGCGTAAGACCGGCGCATATTTGCTACTTTTTTTTCTTAAAGGTTTTTTTACAGGAGATGAGACTATGGGAAAGAAAGAGAAGAAGGTTAAGACAACACAAAATGTAACTAGCAGTGTATCAGTAAAGGACAGCGTTAGAACAAAGCTCATTACAATAATGGCGTTGCTTGTAGCAGTTCCTTTGGTTATAGCAATAATTGTTAGCTATAACACCTCTACCAACAAGGCAAAAAATGATGCATTAGATATACTGAATTCAAATGCAAAGCTGCTTGAGTCAGAGTTTGCTAATGTAATTGAGAAGAATGTAGTTGGTCTGCAATCTTTTGCAGCAGCTCCAAGTACAATTACATATCTCAATACATATGGTGCAGAGGAGGTTACTATTCCAGATTCTGCAATGCAGGCTGAAATGCAGGTGCTTGATAATAGTATTGGAGATGGTAATCAGACCGTTTTGGCAGATGCAAATGGTCAGCAGCTTGTAAGATCTGGTGATGGTGCGCTTTCGAATATAAGTGAAAGAGAATTTTTCCAGGATTGTAAAGCATCTTTACAGCCTACTACTTCGGATATATTGATTAGCCAAGCGAATGGAAATCGTATTATGGTTGTAATCGTTCCAGTTTTAGACGACCAAACAGGCGCATTCCTTGGAACAGTACAGCGAAGCTTTGATCTTAATAACTTCCATGAGCTTTTGGCAGAGCATGTAAGTGACGGTTATATTACAGATAGAACAGGTATTGTAGCAGCACATGCTGCACATGAAATCACACCAGAGGATGAGCCGGAAGATCACAGCACATCAGAATTTATGACATCCTCTGAAACAAGTGGTATGTATGAAAGCACAGCTACAGGAAAACTTGCATATATTTCATGGGTTAAGGAACCTATATCTGGATGGACAATTGCCGTGGCAGAACAGGATTCAGTTGTTATGGCAGAAGCAAGACAATCTGCTTTAATCACAGTTGGTATAGGCATATTCCTTGTAATACTTGGTGTAATTATTTCACTTATAATTGCAAATAGTTTTGTAAAACCAATACTTGATGTTAATAGCTCACTCTCAGAGCTTGCTGATGGTGGATTTAGTAGAATTAGTGGATATTCAAAACGTAAAGATGAATTTGGAGAAATTGTTAGAAACTTCAATGATGTTATAAAGAGACTACAGGATATCGTAAATAACATAAAGGAGTCTGCTAATACAGTTACAATTTCATCAGAAGACTTGGCTGATATGGCAAACCAGATTTCTGCAACAACTGAGGGTGTATCAAATGCTGTTCAGGAAATTGCAACAGGAGCAGTTCAGCAGGCAGAGGAAATTCAGGAAGCTGCAGAAAATGTTGGAAGAATTACTGATGCAGTTACAGGTGTGCAGAATTCTACAGGAAACATGGAAAGTCTGGCAAGTAAAATGAAGGAAGCTTCGGAAACCTCAAGTGCATCTTTGTTGAATCTCCAGCAGTCAAGCAGTGATATGACTTCAAAGATTGAAGAAATTGCTCGTACTATTTCAGCTACCCAAGATGCAGTTGCAAACATTAATGAGAGAGTTGATGGTATTTCGGATATTGCATCACAGACAAATTTGCTTTCTCTTAATGCTTCAATTGAGGCAGCTAGAGCAGGTGAAGCAGGAAAAGGATTTGCGGTTGTTGCTGAGGAAATCAGAAAGCTTGCAGACGATTCAGACAGTATGGCTCAGGAAATTCGCAAAGAGATGGATGAGCTGTTAAGAGAGGCAGAGGCGGCAGTTGCAGCAGCAGAGCTTGTAAAAGAAGGCAATTTGGAACAGCAGGAAGCAATCGGTGAGACATTAGAATCAGTTAATGGAATGCTTCAGGACATTGATGGAACTGTTCTTGGAGTAAGAGACATAGCTGGAGGTGCAAATACTTGCGTTACTTCAAATGAGGTTGTATCTGATGCAATGTCTTCACTTTCTGCTATATCTGAGGAGAATGCAGCTTCTTCAGAAACAACAGGAGCATCTGTAGAGGAACTTTCGGCAACTGTTGGACAACTTGCGGATTCTGCATCAAATCTTAAGGAAATAGCTGAAAAGCTAAATGAGGAGATGTCATTCTTTAAATAAAGTGATAGAATCTCAGATATGAGAGTATTTGTATATAATTTAATGTTTAATAAAATAGCCGCAGTCAGTAAAGCTTGTAGCGTAGTTGGTGCTGAACTAGTGACCGTTTCCAAGGATGATATCCATAAATCTGTGGAGTACATTATTGGTGAGGGCAAGACGCCAAAGCCTATGAAGGACTCTAATGATATGATTTCAGAGCTTATGATTTTTGAAGGCTTTACAAGCGACAGTTTGGATGCATTTTTGGATGCTTATAAACAAACAAAGGCTCCATCCGTAACTTATAAAGCTATGGTGACACCTATAAATAAAAAGTGGTCGTTGACCTATTTATATTCCCATTTAGTAGAAGAGGCAGGACATTAAGTCCTGCCTCTTCTATACATAAGTTCTATCTTTTATTTTAATAGTTAAAACTATATAATAGTTTTTATGAAACTAGAACAATTATTACAATTCGACAATATCATAGTGCAATGCCACAATAATCCTGATGCAGACGCTCTTGCATCTGGTTTTGCTGTTATGAAATATTTAAAATCAAATGGCAAACATGCCCGATTTGTATATGGTGGTAATTTTGAAATATCTAAAAGCAATCTGCGACTTATGATTGAGGATTTGGATATTCGTATTCATCATGTGCGCTATCAGGAGCAACTAAACGAAATCCTTGGAATTGATAAGGATGGCTTGCCAGATGTACTTGTGACAGTGGATAGTCAGTATGGAGAGGGCAATATTCAAAAGTTTGAAGCCAAGAATATTGCAATTATCGACCATCATCAGGTGGCAAATGAGCTTCCAGAATTAGCAGAGGTTCGTTCATATCAGGCTAGCTGTGCCACAGTTGTGTGGGATATGCTTAGGGAAGCTGGCTACGATGCCAACGATGATGTAAAGCTTGCAACAGCCCTTTATTATGGCTTGATGACAGATAGCAACAATTTCTCAGAGCTTCATCATCCTTTAGATATGGATATGCGCGATGAGTTAAAATATAGTGCGTCTATTATCACCAAGTTTAGAAATTCTAACATTTCCCAGGCGGAGCTTCGAATTGCCGGAATTGCACTGCTTGGTTCGGAATATTACAGCGATAATCATTACTCAATTGTAAAATCAGATCCATGTGATCCAAACGTTCTAGGTATTATTTCAGATATGCTTCTTGAAGTAGAGGATGTACATTGTTGTCTTGTATATTCTATCCACGAAGGTGGTGTAAAGATTTCCGTACGAAGCTGTATAAAAGAAGTAAAGGCAGATGAGCTTGCCAGATTTATCTGTGCAGGTGTTGGCGATGGCGGTGGCCATCTAGTAAAGGCCGGTGGACAGATTCGTCGTTCTCTTTTGGAATTACAGGAGATGGAGTACACAGCGCCAGCTATTCAGCAGTTCTTTAGAGAACGCATGAAGGAATACTTCAAGGACAACGAAATAATCTATACAGATAATTATATTGCTAATACCAAAGGTATGACTAAATACAAAAAGAAACGTCTACATGTAGGATATGTTAAGGCTACAGATATCCTCCCAGCGTCTACTAGATGCGTTATCCGTACATTAGAGGGTGATGTGGAGCTTGAAATTCAGGAAGACACAGTTATTGCCATTGGTATCAGGGGTGAGATTTATCCTATGTCATGGGATTCCTTTGTAAAGAAATATGAAATTTCTGATGATGAATATGTTTATCCTGGAAATTACCCGCCTACAATAAAGGATGTAGATAAAGGCATAAGCAGAGAATTGTTGCCATGGGCACACAGTTGTATTTCGGTTGGCACAAGCGAGATATATGCAAAGGAAGTAAGTGTTCGAACAAAGGTCTTCACAAAGTGGGACCCAGAGCATTATTACCTTGGCAAGCCAGGAGATTATATGGCTGTTTCAGCTACAGACAAATCAGATGTATATATAATAGAAAGAAGTATTTTCGGCGACACATACGAAAAAAAATAATTGCACTCTGTAGTTCAAAGAGGTGCAAATATTGCACGGCAACACTATATAAGTGCAATATTTGCACCTTTTATAATTGAAAAAGTGCAAGAGTCATTGTATAATTCTATTGTGGAGGTGATTCATACAATGACACTAAAAGAGATTAGAAAGACAATTGGATACACCCAAGAACAAGCTTCGGATTATTTACAGGTGTCATTACGTTCGTATAAATCATATGAAAATGATGCTGATAAAGTTGGTACGATAAAATATAAATATATGGAAGAAATGCTTGGTAAACTCAACCAAATTGATGAAGAACATGGAATACTCAAAATTGAAGACATAAAACAGAAATGTTCAGATATATTTATAGATTATAATATAGATTACTGCTATCTATTTGGTTCTTATTCTAAGGGAAAAGCAAAGGAAAACAGCGATGTAGATTTGCTGATATCTTCTACCGTGAAGGGCCTAAAATTTTATGGACTTGTAGAAAAAATATCGAATTCACTTAGAAAAAAAGTTGACTTACTTGATATGGGTCAAGTTGTAAATAACCCAGAACTACTAAATGAAATATTAAAAGATGGTATAAAGATATATGGATAATGTGAAACATGACGGATATTTTATAGAAAAAATAAAATCTGATTTACTGTTTATTGATAGAAATATGATGGGTGTAACAAAGCCAGAATTTGAAGAAAATGAAGTCCTGCAAGATTCAATGATGTTTAGATTGATTCAGATTTCTGAAAATGCAAGAAAACTCTCGGATGATTTTAGAACTGAGAACAATGTTATACCTTGGAGCGACATTTTTGGCTTGCGCAACAGGATAGTACATGATTATGGGCAAGTTGATTTGAAAATTGTCTATGAAACATTAATTTATGACATACCAGATGTATATGAAATGCTAAAAGAGATTTAACATTCTACTTAAAAAACGTTGCATTTGATTTTGAGTGTCAAACTCTAAAAATCGGGCTCTGGATTCCAACTAAACTGGGAGGTCTCCAGAGCCCTTTTATAATAAGTTACCTGAAGCATGTAGCTTCAAGTAGCAAATGCACATGATTAAAATGCTACGATATAATAGCCTTCCTTCAGACCATTGATTTGTAGATAAGATTTTACATCAAGTACACGTTTTGTAAGCTTGTGGCCAGTCTGAGTAAAGCCATCAGCTTCTACTTCATTAAATGTAATATCGTTACCGTCTTCGATTCCGCGGCGGTCTGTTACGTGATATTTTGCAACACCGCTTGCAATTCTTCCAAATTCTGCTTTCGATACAAGAACACTAACTTCTACGTTTCCACCAGCAGCACCTGTTTTCAATGTGTTTGTATCTGCAAAAAATTGACGACCAAGTTCGTCTTCTTTGTTGCCATTCATTGCCTGGCTTAGTCCTTTGATTAAATCCTCACGGCTATCCATGGAATCCTCCTATAAATTATGATAAATATTATCGCCATTTCCCGGTGGGAACATTTTTATAATACAATGTATCTTTGAATAATCTGTGATAGAATAGTGAAAGATTCAGTGGATTTAGATGGAGGGTAATGAGATGGCAAAAGAGTTACTTACAAGAGACCAGGTCAAAGTGGAAGATACTTGGAACCTTAAGGATATGTATGCAAGCGACAGTGACTGGGAAGAAGATATAAAAGTGATTTTGAGCAAGTCAGAGGAGCTTGTTAAGTTTGAGGGAAAAGTTTGTGAAAGCGCAGATACTCTTTTGCAGGTGCTTGAGCTTTCAGCCTTCATTTCTGAAAAGCTTGAGTTTGCATACAATTATGCAGCTCGACTTTTTGATGAAGACCAGGGAAACACTCTTCATCAAAGCATGAATCAGAAGGTCTTCAGCATTATGGCCAAAATCAGTTCCGATGTTTCGTTCATCGATCCAGAAATATTAGCCTGTGATGAAGCAAAGCTAGAAGAGTTCTATAATAAAGAGCCAAAGCTTGATTTATATAAGAAGCAGATAAAGGAAATCCAAAGATTAAAGGCACACACTCTTTCGGCAGAAATGGAGAAGGTTGTTGCTATGACAACAGAAATGTCTAACACTGCATCAGAAGTGTACGAGGCATTCACTAATGTTGATATGAAATTTCCTAGCATCAAGGATGAGAACGGGGAAGAAGTAGAGCTTACACATGGACGTTTTGTTCCATTTTTGATGTCAGCTAACAGACGTGTCAGAGAAGATGCATTTAAGGCATACTATGACACCATGAAGGATTATATAAATACATTAGCATCTTCTTATAGTGGAGAAGTTAAGCAGAGAGTGTTCCATTCAAGAGTGAGAGGATACTCATCAAATCTTGAAGCCGCAGTGGATGCAAACAATGTATCACCTGAAGTATATGACAACTTGGTCAAGACGGTTAATGCAAATCTGGATAAGCTTCATGCATATGTTTCACTTAGAAAAAAGTGCCTCGGTGTGGATGAGCTTCATATGTATGATATCTACACACCGATGATTGCTGATGTTGCTAAAAAGGTAACTTATAAGGAAGCTCAGGAGACTATCTGTAAAGCCCTTGCAGTTCTTGGAGATGATTATGTGGAGCTTTTAAAAGAAGGTTTTGCAAATCGTTGGATTGATGTGTATGAAAATAAAGGGAAGCAGGGTGGAGCATATTCAGCAACTGCATACGGCTGCCATCCATACATGCTTTTAAACTACAATGATACATTTGATGATATGTTTACAACAGCTCATGAAATGGGACATTCTATGCATAGCCACTATTCAAATAGTGCACAGCCATACATCTATTCAAACTACAAAATTTTTGTTGCAGAGGTTGCTTCAACCTGTAACGAGATTTTACTTTTAGAGTATTTACTTAAAAACTGTACAGATAAAAAGGAAAGAGCATATCTTTTAAATCACTATTTGGATAGCTTCAAGGGAACTGTTTATCGTCAAACACAGTTCGCTGAATTTGAAAAGATTACAAACGAAATGGTAGAAAATGGAGACAGCTTGAACGCAGAAAACCTGTCGACCATATATAAGGACATAAATGAGCGTTATTATGGACCAGATATGATTTCTGATCCAGAGATAGCATATGAGTGGGCTCGCATACCTCACTTTTATTACAATTTCTATGTATATCAGTATGCAACATCTTTCTGTGCAGCAGTAGCTATTGCAGAAATGATTCTTACAGAAGGTGAGCCAGCAGTGGCTCGCTACAAGAAGTTCTTATCATCAGGTTGTACTGATGCACCTGTTGAGCTTCTAAAAATAGCGGGAGTTGATCTCACCACCCCGGCCCCAATCGAAGCTGCGTTAGCAAAGATGGGCGAAATTGTAAAGGAATTAGAGGAATTAGTATAAATGAGTTTTGTTCATTTGCATACACATACAGAGTATTCACTACTGGATGGTTCTAATAAGATAAAGTCATATGTTAAGAAATGCGTAGACATGGGTATGACTGCGGCGGCCATTACAGATCATGGAGTAATGTATGGTGTTATCGATTTTTATAAAGAGTGTAAAGCGGCAGGAATCAATCCTGTATTAGGATGTGAGGTCTATGTTGCTCCTGGTTCGCGCTTTGATAGAGAGCGAGTACAGGGAGAGGATAGATACTATCATCTTATTTTGCTTGCAGAAAATAATGATGGATATCAAAACCTTATAAAAATCGTATCAGCAGGTTTTGTAGATGGATACTACTATAAGCCACGTGTGGATTTTGAGATTCTCCAGAAATATCATGAGGGAATTATCTGTCTATCTGCTTGTCTTGCAGGTGAGGTGGCTAGGCTTCTTGCCCGTGGATTATATGATGATGCCAAAAAGGTTGCTATCAAATATCGCGATACATTTGGAGCAGATAATTACTTCCTTGAGATGCAGGATCATGGTATTGACGAGCAGAAGACTGTTAATCAGGGGCTTCTTCGTCTTTCAAAGGAGACAGGCATTCCACTTGTTGCTACAAACGACTGCCACTACACCAACAAAGAAGATGCTGCCAGTCACGACGTTCTTCTTTGTATCCAGACAGGTAAAAAGCTTCAGGATGTAGATAGAATGCGTTTTGAAACAGACGAGTTCTATGTTAAATCAGAAGAAGAAATGCTAGAGCTCTTCCCTTATGCTAAGGAAGCCGTTTATCGTACTCAGGAAATCGCAGATAGATGTCATGTAGAAATCGTTTTCGGTGAGACAAAGCTTCCTCATTTCGAGGTTCCAGAAGGCTATGATTCATGGACATATTTGAATAAGCTCTGTTATGAGGGATTGGACCGTCGCTATGGTGATAAGGCTGAAAGTCTCAAATCTCGTCTCGAATACGAATTAAATGTTATTAAAAATATGGGATACGTTGATTACTTCCTTATCGTATGGGATTTCATCAACTATGCTAGAACTCATGGTATTCCCGTTGGCCCTGGCCGTGGTTCCGCAGCAGGTTCCCTTGTCAGCTACACTACAGGAATTACCAATATCGACCCAATCAAATACAACTTGGTGTTTGAGCGTTTCCTTAACCCAGAGCGTGTATCCATGCCTGATATAGATATTGACTTCTGCTACGAGCGTCGTTCAGAAGTAATCGATTACGTTATTGAAAAGTACGGCAAAGACTGCGTAACTCAGATTGTTACATTCGGTACCTTAAAGGCTCGTGGTGTTATCCGTGATGTAGGCCGAGTAATGGATTTACCATATGGCTATGTGGATTCCATTGCCAAAATGATTCCTATGGATTTAGGTATCACTTTGGACAAAGCGCTTGAAATGAATCGTGACCTTAAGGCCATGTACGATGCTGATGATCAAATCAAAAATCTTATTGATGTAGCTCGTACCCTTGAGGGACTTCCACGAAACACTGGTATGCATGCGGCAGGCGTTGTTATTGCCGGAAAGCCAATGGATGAATATGTTCCTCTTTCAAGAGGCGGTGACGGCACAATCGTTACACAGTTTGTTATGACCACCATTGAAGAGCTTGGACTTTTAAAGATGGATTTCCTTGGCCTTCGTACACTTACAGTTATTAATGATGCAGTTAAGCTTGTAGAAAAGAATCATGGCATCAAGCTTGATATAGATAATATAGATTATAATGACCAGGGTGTGATGGAAATGATTTCTGCTGGTAAATGCGAGGGCGTTTTCCAGCTTGAATCCACTGGTATGAAAAACTTCATGAAGGAGCTAAAGCCTCATTCAATCGAAGATATTATTGCCGGTATTTCACTATATCGTCCGGGTCCAATGGATTTCATTCCTAACTACATAAAAGGTAAGAATAATCAGGATGGCATTGTTTATGAATGCCCAGAACTAGAGCCAATCCTTGCTCCTACCTACGGATGTATCGTATATCAGGAACAGGTTATGCAAATCGTTCAGTCATTGGCTGGATACTCACTTGGTGGCGCCGATGAAATTCGTCGTGCCATGAGTAAAAAGAAGCAGTATGTCATCGAGGAGAACCGTGAGATTTTCGTTAACGGTGGTCAAATCGAAAACCATATCACTGGAAAGATTACTAAGATTCCTGGATGTGTAGCAAATGGCATTTCAAGCGAGGTGGCTAATGGAATCTACGATCACATGGTTGATTTCGCCAAGTACGCTTTCAACAAATCCCATGCTGCCGCCTATGCTGTTGTTGCCTTGCAGACAGCATATTTGAAGAAATATTATCCAATCGAATTCATGGCCGCCCTTATGACATCGGTCATTGATGCCAGCGGAAAGGTTGCTGAATACATTGGTGTATGCCGTTCTTCAGGAATCGAGGTTCTTCCTCCAGATGTTAATTATGGAGATGGCCGTTTCTCTGTTGATGGCAAAAGTATTCGCTATGGCTTATATGCAATTAAATCAGTTGGTCGTCCTACAATCGACGCTATCAAATATGAGCGTGAAAAGAATGGACCTTACCATGATTTGGAAAATTTTATAGATCGTGTTAGCAAATATGATGCCAACAAACGAACCATCGAAAACCTTATCAAATCTGGTGCGCTAGATTCTCTTGATGGAAACCGTAGACAAAAATGCATGATTTTTCCAAGCATTTTGGATTCCATGAATAGCAAAAAGAAAAATGAGATTGATGGTCAGATGTCTCTTTTTGATTTTGCCAGCGAAGAGCAAAAGGAAGATTTGAAGATATCATTGCCTCCTGTTGAAGAATTCGATAAGGAAATGTTATTAGCCTTTGAAAAAGAGCTTATGGGAGTGTATGTAAGTGGTCATCCACTTGATGATTACATTGCACTTTTGGAGAAAAACGTTACAGCTCATGCCAGTGAATTCCTTGTTGATGATGAAACAGGAATGGCAAAGGTCGAAGATAATAAAACAGTTGTTGTAGGTGGAATGATTACAGATGTAACGATTAAGTACACTAAAAACAACAAGGCTATGGCATTCATTACTTTGGAAGACCTTACAGGTCAGGTGGAAGTAATAGTATTCCCTAACAGCTTCGAGCCAGCCCGTTCACTTATTGCAGAAAACAATAAAGTCTTTATTAGTGGCCGTGTTCAGGCAGAGGAAGAGAAAGATGCAAAAATCATTTGCCAGGATATAAAGAGCTTTGATGATTGCAAACGAGAGATTTGGATTCAATTTAGCA
This sequence comes from Pseudobutyrivibrio ruminis, assembly GCF_015057245.1. Classification (GTDB taxonomy): domain Bacteria; phylum Bacillota; class Clostridia; order Lachnospirales; family Lachnospiraceae; genus Pseudobutyrivibrio; species Pseudobutyrivibrio ruminis_E. Next base: position 42,301 of record NZ_SVET01000013.1, on the reverse strand, counting down.
ACAAGGCAGAGTACGATTCAAATGAACAGCTTCTTTCTGACACAATTCGCAGTATGGATGGCAACGATAATATGGTTATCTATTTAACCGAGGAAAAGGCTGTAAAACGTATGCCAGACAACTGGGGAATAGGCGCAACAGCTGAGAATCTCGAAATCCTTTACGAGAAATTTGGAGAAGCAAATGTAAAGGTTGTAAACAAAAAGGTTCAATTTGCCTCTAGAAGGTATTAATTTCAATGAAAAAGAGTGATTTTTTATTGAAATAAGCGAAAAAAGAGGATAAAATAGATTGGAATTGTTTTCAGTGGGATATTTTAGGAGGATTTATCAAAATGGCAGATAAAGTAAACACAATTGGTGTACTTACCTCAGGTGGTGACGCTCCAGGCATGAATGCCGCTATTCGTGCTGTTGTTCGTCAGGCAATCGCTAGAGGCAAGAAGGTAAAGGGTATTAGAAGAGGTTACGCCGGATTACTTTCAGGCGAGATTATAGATATGGACGCACATAGCGTTTCAGAGACTATTCAGCGTGGTGGTACTATTCTTCAGACAGCACGTTGTTTAGAGATGCTTAATCCTGAGTACCAGGAGAAGGCTGCTAAGAATGCAATCGCTGCAGGTATCGATGGCCTCGTTGTTATCGGTGGTGACGGTTCATTCAAGGGTGCTCAGAAGATTTCTAAGTACGGAATCAACACAATCGGTCTTCCAGGTACAATCGATCTTGATATTGCTTGTACAGAGTACACAATCGGTTTCGATACAGCTGTAAACACAGCTATGGAAGCTATCGATAAGGTTCGTGATACATCTACATCTCATGAGCGTTGCTCAATCATCGAGGTTATGGGACGTGGCGCTGGTTATATCGCTCTTTGGTGCGGTATTGCAAACGGTGCTGAGGATGTACTTCTTCCAGAGCGTTATGATTATGATGAGCAGAAGCTTGTAAACCACATTATCGAAGGACGTAAGAAGGGCAAGCAGCACCACATCATTATCAATGCAGAGGGTATCGGTCACTCAACATCTATGGCTAAGCGTATCGAAGCTGCTACAGGTATCGAGACACGTGCTACAATCCTTGGTCACATGCAGCGTGGTGGTTCACCTACATGTAAGGACCGTGTATATGCATCTACTATGGGTGCAAAGGCTGTTGACCTTCTTTGCGAAGGAAAGACAAACCGTGTAGTTGGTTATAGACATGGTGAGTTCGTTGATTTCGATATCGACGAGGCACTTGCTATGAAGAAGGACGTTGATGAGTACCAGTACTCACTTTGCAAATCTTTGAACAATGATTACAAGTACTAATAACAATCAAATCAAAAATATTATTGCACTTAACAAAAAAGCCAGAGAGCGTAAAGCTCAAAGGCTTTTTGTGATTGAAGGGATTCGTGCAGTTGCAGAAGTCCCAGCCAATCTTTTGGATAGTGTATATATCATAGAGGGCTTTGAATCCACAGCCGAGGGCAAGTCTTTTCTTTCTCAAATGAGGGAAAAGGCTCCTAATGTTCACGTGGAAGAGGTAGCTACAAATGTATTCAAAACCATGTGCGACACTGTCACACCACAGGGAGTTCTTGCTCTTGTAAAGATGCAGGATTTCACAATGGATGATGTGCTAGGCACTGCTTCAGGCAAGCCAGCTCATGTGGTTATTCTTGAGTCACTGCAGGACCCTGGCAATATGGGCACCATTGTTCGTACTGCTGAGGGGGCAGGTGCTACCGGCATTATCATGAACAACACCACAGTGGACATCTATTCACCCAAGGTTGTACGCTCTACTATGGGAAGCATTTTTAGAGTGCCACACATGATAGTTTCAGACCTAGGCGCTACTATCAAAGAGCTTGAAGAAAAGCATGGGCTTTCAGTTTATGCTGCTCACCTAAAGGGAGAGAAATTCTACGACGAGCTTGATTTCACTGGCCCTACAGCTTTCATGATTGGAAATGAAGGCAATGGTCTGACTGACGAAATGTCGGCCCTTGCAACAAGCTACTTAAAGATTCCAATGGAAGGCCAGTTAGAATCTTTAAATGCATCAGTTGCAGCTAGTTTGCTGATGTATGAAACTCACAGACAGAGAAAATAATAAAATATAAGCTAAAGAAATAAATGTCGATGCAAATTGACATTTATTTTTTTTATAGTTAGAATGCAATTGCTGCGAAATCTTATAACTTATTTATTCTCCAATCTTCAACCTAAGGATTAGAAGGAGAATAAAATGAATTTAGACAAAAAAAGATGGATTATCTTATTGGCAGGATGTTTTATTAATCTTTGCCTTGGCTCTATTTATGCATGGAGCGTTTTTTCTGCCGCAATGGCAGATTATTTCAATGCCACAATGGGTGGCAATATCACACCAGGTGATTTAGCAATCGTTTACACTATTGCAAACTCTGTTGGACCAATCACAATGATTTCAGGAGGATGGTTCAATGACAAATTCGGTCCTAAGAAAGTAATTCTAGTTGGTGGAATTATGTGGGGACTTGGCATGTTCTTGTCAGGATTTGCTACTAGTGTAGGATATTTAATTGTGACTTACGGTATTATCGGTGGACTTGGTCTTGGGATGGCCTATGGAAGTGTTATTTCTACATGTGTAAAATTCTTCCCAGATAAAAGAGGATTAATTGGTGGAATAACAACAGCGGTTTATGGTGCAAGTTCAGTAATTTTACCACCAATTGTTACAGCAATTGTTTCAAGAACAGATGCAAGCTTTGCATTCAAGCTAGTTGGTATTATCTTTATTGTGCTTATTGCTGTTTCTTGTATGTTTTTGGAACAGTGTCCAGAAGGATATACACCTGCAGGATATACTTCAAATACAGTGGGAGCAAGTGCGGATGTAGTAAATAAAGACTGGAAAGAAATGCTTAAGACACCAGTATTTTATGTGATGTTGTTATTATTAACATGTGGAGCTTTCTCTGGCATGATGATTATTTCTCAGGCATCTTCAGTTGCACAAAACATGATTGGAATGACAGCAGTACAGGCTTCACTTGCAGTATCTTTACTTGCACTTTTTAACGCCTTTGGACGAATTCTGGCAGGCTATATTTCAGATAAGCTAGGCAGAATTAATACACTTATGATTGCATGTATGCTTGGTTGCATTGGAGGAATAATTCTTTATAATTGCGGAACCTCAGCAGCTGGCTTGTTCTATGTTGGTCTTGCAATCGTAGGAATCAGCTTTGGTTCATTTATGGGTGTTTATCCAGGATTCACAGCAGACCAGTTCGGTCCAAAGAACAACAGCGTAAACTATGGAATTATGTTTATTGGTTTTGCCCTTGCAGGATATTTTGGTCCACAAATCATGAGAAATACATATGCAACAACAGGTGCTTATCAGCAGGCATTTATTATTGCATTAAGCTTTTCTGTAGCTGGAATCATATTTACATTCCTATACAGAATCTTATCTAAAAGATAATCGACTAGTATCGATATTTCTTTGAAATATCCAAAATTTTGAGAGATATTTCATAGGCAAACATGTTATCAGGATTAGATATATCAATGTTAAAAAGTGACTTCATTTTTTCAAGTCTATAGAAAAAAGTGGATTTATGTATGTGGAGTGCTTCTGCTGCGGCTGGAGCACTCCTATTGGTTTTTATATAAGTTTCTAAAGTATTCAAATAATCTGTAGAGTTGTCTGCATCATATGACTGCATAAATTTAATGGCTGGATGTATTGTAGCTAAAAATAGCGAAGGATCATCCAAAAGTGTAGTAATATGACGTAAACAATAATCTCCATATCTTAACGTATTTCCAATATTATCTTCCAAATCAATCATTCCGAATATACATTTGCATTGCTCGAAATAAGTAGGCGCTTCAGTTAAATTCGTAAATACGAAGCTTATGGTACTAATCATCCTGTTCATTAATAGAAAGGTATGTAATCGATCTTCTGTTGCTCCGCTAAAAGGTGTGGTGTGCTTGGCAGGTAAAAGAGTAACCAGCTGTCCTTCGTAAGTACCAGTAATTCCGTAAGGGAATATAGCCTGGAGCTGCTGAATGAAATAATCAGTTGCAAGTAATTTTGAACCTGAATCAACAAAATCATAAGCCATAAGGTAGTAGTTGTTGCTCGGTTTATAACCTATGGATGAAATCTGAGATTTAATAGTGTCTTCATTTTCAAAATGTCCCAATAATAACTGTTTAAGAAATCTGTCTGTTGTGATTCCACGCGGATTTATATAGGAATTGTTCTTCTGTAGATAAACTGAAATGATATGGGACAAATGGTGGATTAGCTCTAAATCATCATCTGTAAACTCTCTATTAATTCCTCTTACACAAACATATCCAACAACTGAACGATTAATGCGTATGCTTTCAAATGCCCAGTCATATTCAAAGTCATCGACTTTAGTGATAAATGGGTAGATACTGTGGTAAATATTGTCAGTGAGGCTGGATTCTTTCATATCATTTGAGAAAACATTCTTTAAAGAAAGTCGGTCGTTTCTAACTTCCAAAGAGCGATAATCATCAACTGTAGGGTAAGAGTCTATAATAGAAAAGCTACTATCACAGATGTTTATAGGATTATTCAAATAGCCATACGCCTTTTGTAGGATAAGATTTAACTCATGTCCATGGCGTAATACAGTGAAAAGAGACTCCTTTTTTTGTTGGAGTTGTTGATAATTCTTAATAAAATCGGTCATTTCTAGTAATTCGTTGTTCATTTCTTCCATAATAACCTCCAAAGAATACTTACTGAGTATATCAGACAAATGTCGGAAAAGTAATCTCCTTTTTATAGATTTAATTGAATTTATGTCTGATGAATATATACAAAAAGATTGTTATATTTTTATCAAACAAAAGTAAAAGGAGAATAATGATGGCTATTAAAGTAATGGGTGTTGCTGCCGGTAGAAAGGACAGCAACAGCGAAATTTTGTTGAAGGAGGCGCTTATCGCCTGTGAGGAGGCTGGTGCAGAAGTCACTATGATCAACCTCAGAGACTACAACATTATGGATTGTACAGGATGTACTTCTTGTACTATCGGAATGTCTCAGGGTAAGCATGTTGGATGTATCCTCGATAAGAAGGATGACAAGAAAAAGATTATGGATGTCATGCTTAATCAGGATGCTGTAATTTTTGCAGCACCAACATATGATTTGATGCCAGCATCAAACTATCTTACATTCGCACAGCGCAGTCTTAGCTACGAGACAGCATTCCTCGAAACAATTGGTGCTATCGAGCACAAGGACCGTGTAGCAGGTCTTATCTCAGTGGGTGGTTCCACAAGAGCATGGCAAGCAATGGCTCTTGAAGGTATGCAGGCAACCATGTTTACTACAGACTTCAAGGTAGTAGATATGCTTCTTGCAACTCAGGTTCCTGGCCCTTCTCAGGTACTTCTCAAGGATGATCTCATTGAAAGAGCTCACAAGATGGGTGAGAACATCATCAAAGCAGTTCAGACTCCAGTTGAAGAAAGAGGATGGCTCGGTGACGAGGACATGGGATGGTGTCCAAACTGCCACAGTAATGCACTTGTACTTGGCGAGATGCAGTGGGATGGACTTCATTATCCAATTGAGTGCCAGGTTTGTGGCGCAGGTGGAAATCTTGAGCAGACAGCTGATGGCAAGTGGAAATTTGTTATTCAGAAGGATGGCCTTCTCAAGGACAGAACCACAGTAGCAGGACGTGCAAAGCATCTTGAAGAGATAGCACACACACAGGGCGGTTTCTTTGCAAATCCAGAAAACAGAGAAATTGTAGCAAGCAAAATTGGACGCTACAAAAACAAGCAGTTTAAGGGTATCTAAAAATTAAATAACAGGGAGATGTACGATAATGAACATGAGCAAAAAATGTAAAGTTTTAAACGTATTGATAACAAATATTCCTATAGCGTTTGCTATTTCTTTAGCTGCACAGCTTATCGCAACACGTACCGTTGTACCTAAACTTTTATTAATCAATTTCACACTTGCATATGTAATCTCTTTTTTTGTTGGAATGTTTTTGCCAGCAGTATCTTGGGGATTAAAATTTGCAAGCGCTTGTAAGGCAAAGCAGGATACATTACCATTCGGACTTTTAGTGAATGTAATTGTCAATCTTGTGTATGTAGTCGTCAACTGTATTTTCCTTACTTACTTTAATGTTGTTATTTTGAGTCACGCTCCAGTCGTTGCATATTTCTTTGCAATGATTTCTACATTCATTCCTATCTACTTAGTAGGATATGTTGTTTCATTCTTATGGAACAGACCAGCAGAAATGCTGGCCAGAAAAATTACTGGAGAAGTGTAAAAGGAGAAAAACCATGAAATTTGAACACTTAATGAGTCCAATGAAAGTTGGAAATGTAACTTACAAGAACCGTATTGTAAGTGCGCCTATGGCATTCGGATTAATTGTACAGAATCCTGAGGCAAGAGATTTTACTTATCGCAAGCTTGAGAGCGGCGCAATCGGAGGTAACGCATGCGTTATCGTTGGCGAGACAGATGTTAACTTCAGAGATGCTGTTCGTATTCCAGGCTTTAGACCATTCGACTTTGCTAAGCCAGAGGAAGATATGGAAACTTTCAATGCCGTTGCAGAGTATGCAAAAAGAATCAAGAGCCATGATTGTATCGCTCTTGCAGAGCTTGTTCACTGTGGTAAGGAGAAGGTTCCTTTCAGACCAGAGGAAGAAGCAATCGGACCAGTAGAGTGCACAAACTTAGCTGGCGTTCATGTACGTGCTATGAATGAAGATGATATGGCTCGTATAGCAAATGATTTTGCTGTAGCTGCAACTTATATGCAGAAGGCAGGCTTTGACGGTGTACTTATCCATGGTGGTCACGGATTCTTATTTACACAGTTCTTAAGCCCACTTATGAATACAAGAACAGATGAGTACGGCGGATCACTTGAAAACCGTGCAAAATTCCCAATTCAGATTATCAAGGCTATGCGTGAAGCAGTAGGCCCTGACTTCCTTATCGAGCTTCGTATCGATGGAACTGATCACCAGCCAAATGGTATCACACCAGAGGAGACAGGTGAGTTTATCAGCTGGGTTGAGGATTACATTACATCTGTTCACGTAACATGTGGTATTTACGAGGATTCAGTTAAGTCTGGTACAGAAAGCTCTATGTTCCACGAGCACGGTCTTAACATTGAACCAGCTTCAATTATCAAGAAGTATACAAAGCTTCCAGTTGGTGCAGTTGGTGGAATCAACTCACCAGAGATGGGTGAAAAGGCAATCGCTGAAGGTAAGATTGATTTCATTATTCTTGGCCGTCAGATGCTTGCAGATCCAGAGTTTGCAAACAAGTGTAAGTGTGGTGAAGAGGATTGCATCAGAAGATGTTTACGCTGTTACCTTTGCTTCCCAGGTTCACCTGAGGAAGGATACACAGACTTACCATTCACAAGCGAGGAGCTTGCTCTTTATGTAGGTCATTGTAGAATCAATCCTCTTGCACATTTACCATTTGACCCAGCTACACTTCCAGCTGCAACAAAGAGCAACAAGGTTCTTGTAATTGGTGGTGGCCCTGCAGGTCTTCAGGCTGCAATCACAGCATTCGACAGAGGCCATAAGGTAACTCTTGTTGAAAAGAAGGGAAATCTTGGAGGACTTCTTTACTTCACAGATATCGATGTTGATAAGCCAGACTTACGCAACTTCAAGAACGTACTTATCCGCGAAGTTGAAAAGCGTGATATTGATGTTCGTCTTTACACAGAAGCTACACCTGAATTCGTAAAAGATTTTGGTGCAGACACAGTGATTATTGCTACAGGTTCACTTCCATCATGCCCACCTATCAAGGGTATAGAGAATGCTCATCAGGCTATGGAAGTTTATGATGGAGAACTTAAGGTTGGCAAGAAGGTTGTAATGATTGGTGGAGGACTTGTTGGTTGCGAAACTGGATTACACCTTACAAAGTTAGGTCATGAAGTAACAGTTGTTGAAATGCTTGATCGTGTTGCAAACGAGGCATTCGGTAGCTACCGTGAAGCTCTTGTTTGGGAGATGGAAAACCATGGCATGAAGACAATGCCAAAGACAAAGTGTCTTGAAATCTTACCAGATGGAGTAAGAGTTGAAAATGCAGATGGTGAACAGACACTTGAGGCAGATACAATCCTTTTTGCACTTGGTATGAAGACTGTTCCTTACGATGAATTAAAGGCTGCAGCAGGAGATGCTGAAGTATTCGTTGTTGGTGATTCTATCAGACCAGGTCAGGTTGATCAGTGTACTCGTTCTGGATATCTTGCAGCTGTTGATATTGCAAAGCCAGAAAACTTTGTAGACCACGAGTACAGAGGAATTATTGATAAATAAAGGATTACAAAATGAAGGAAAAATGGATTAATGCCTTAACATTGGCATTTACCGTTGCCTTGCTTCCACCAATATGGGCGGTTTTATCGCCCTACATTGGTGTGACAGTAGGTGCGGTAGCACTTATTTGTGCAGGACTTTTTGCATGTCTTGGAAATAACATCAAAAAAGCAATTCCAGTTTCCCTAGGATTCTTATTAGGAGATGCGTGGGCTGTTATTGCTCTTACAATAATGGCTCACAGTTCTCTTGATCCTAATCTTACACTTTATCTCACACTTTTTGTCATGGGTGGGCTCGCAGTCATCCTTGGCACAATTGGAGAAAAAGCAATATTTGTACCAGCATGGCTGGCAGGCTGGGCTATTGGTCTTACTATTATGGGACCAATGGATGTTGCAGCTGTAGGAAGTATGCCACTACAGATTGCAGCGGCTATGCTAGCTGGTGTTTGGTATGTAGGAGTTGTGGGAGATTTATTTCAAAAGATGCTTATCAAAATTTTAAAAAAGTAATGCACAACATAAATAATCATAAATCCTGAGATGAGTTTTAGGAGAATAGAATGAGTTATAAGATTTTAACAATTAACCCAGGCTCTACATCTACAAAGGTAGGTTACTTTGATGGAGATAAATTAGAGTTCTCGGTGAATGTATCACATGACGCAGCAAAGCTGGCAGAATTCGCTGGCATTAGTGATCAGCTTCCTTACAGAAGAGATTTGATTTTAGAAGAAATAAAAAAAGCAGGTATTGATCTTTCACAGGTCGATGCATTCGTTGGCCGAGGTGGTGGACTTCTTTCAGTAGAAGGTGGCACATACAAAGTCGACGAAACAATTCTTGATCATGCAAGAAGAGGAGCAAATGGAATTCAACATCCAGCGCAGCTTGGATCTCAGCTTGCAGCAGAATTTGCAAATCAGTATTCAAAACCAGCTTTCGTAGTAAATCCACCAGACACAGATGAATTTATTATTGAAGCAAGAATGACTGGTATCAAAGGTGTATATAGACAATCTCATTTACACGCTTTGAACCTTAAAGAGACAGCAATCAGACACAGTAATTTAAACGGTGTTAAATACGAAGATAAAAATTATGTAGTTTGTCATATCGGTGGAGGAGTTTCTATTTCAGCACACCGTAAAGGCAAGATGATTGACGGAAATGATATTGTTGCTGGAGATGGACCAATGGCACCAACCCGTTGTGGCTCAATACCAGCTGCACAGATGATTAGATATGCTTATGATCATCCAGATAAAAAAGAAACATTATCACTTACAACAAAGACAGGTGGTTTTGTTAGCCATTTAAATACTTCAGATGCTTTGGAGGTATTCAACAGAGCAGAGGCTGGAGATAAAGAAGCAAAATTAATCTGGGACACAATGACATACCAGATTATCAGATATATTGGCTCTATGGCAGCAGTTCTTCATGGCCAGGTAGATGGAATTCTTCTTGGTGGTGGAATGGTTCATAACAAAAAGCTTGTAGCTGATATTACAGAGGCATGCTCTTGGATTGCACCAGTAACTGCTTATCCAGGAGAGTTTGAGCTAGAAGCTATGGCTGCTGGAGCAATTCGTGTTCTTGACGGCGTAGAGGAAGCGAAGGTATACACAGGCGAACCTTGCTGGAAACCTGCGGAGTAAATTATTTAAAGGAGAATAGAGATGAATCAGACTAAGATTAATAAGTATTCAAGAAGCGTCTCAATTGTAGGCGTAAGTTGCACTCCATTTATGAATACGCTTGATAATCCAGAAACAGCTGGATTAACAGAAGGCGAAATGTTTGGATATGCAGCTCTAAAAGCAATGGAAGATGCTGGTGTTGAACCAAAGGATGTTGATTATTATTTCCATGGCCAGGCAAATCCACTTAATGGTTCAAACTATATTACACCTAATGTCCAGGTGGCAAACTGGTTTGGTATGAAGGGCAAAGGCTCTATGCATCATTCTGAGGCTTGCTGTACAGGTTATCTTGCACTTGAAATCGCAGCAAACGCAGTCGCATCAGGTAAGTATGATTGCGTACTTACAGGTGCAGTAGAATTTGGTGACGCTGTTCCTTCACCAAGCGAGAGCGTAGAGGATCCAAAGCATCCATACAAGAGAGACAAGATGACAATGGAGAAATTCCTTAAGACAACTGCATGGATTTATGACAAGACATATGCAAGACCACTTATGGCTCCAATGGAACTTATTTATGATGATTGCGCAGAGGATTATGTTAGAACTCGAGGTATCACTCCAGAGCAGATGGACGATACTCTTAACCACATGGCAATCAACAACAGACACAATGCAGTTCACAACCCACTTGCAATCACACATGAGGAGTTTGAGGACATTGCAAAGGAGAAAGGCTTCGACAATGTAATGGATTATATGAGAAGCCCATACAATCCAAAGTCTGGTGATTTCCTTAGAATGGAAGGCATCGAGCGTAAGTGTGATGGTGCAGCAGCTTGTATCGTAATTGCTACAGAAAAGATTCCTGAGCTCTGCAAGAACTTGAGACATAAGCCAATCGAAATCATTGGTATTGGTAGTGCTGCTTGTGAAGCATCAACACCTCACTTTGAAATCAACGCAACTAAGGAAGCTATTCGCCAGGTATATGAGCTTACAGGAAAGTCAGGAGATGATCTTGATATCTTCTTCGCAAACGATTTTATTATTACATCACATCTTTATGCAGCTGAAATCGCTGGATACTTACCATACGGTGAGGGATGGAAATACATTTGTGATGGAAGAACAGCATTTGATGGTGACAAGCCAATCAACACAAACGGTGGACGTACATCATTCGGACATGCACATGCAGCTTCAGGTCTTGCAGATGTTTATGAGTGCTGTATGCAGATGCGTGGTGAGTGCGGTGAGCACCAGGTTAAGAAGCTTCCTAAGACAGCAATGCTTAGAGGCTACGGCGGTTCTCAGAACGTTGCAGCTATCATGCTTGAAACAGTAGATGATTTTGAACCATCTAAGGAGCCAGCTAAGGAGTCACATCTTAAGCTTGAAAAGGTTGTTCAGACATATTACGAAGGCCTAGAGCAGGGCAAGTTGCTTGGTAGAAAATGTAAGAGATGTGGAGCAGTTGAGTTCCCACCAGTATACGCTTGTAATACTTGCGGTTGTGATGACACAGAGTGGGTTGAGCTTAGCGGTAAGGCTGTAATGAAGTCTATAGTTCTTCCAGCACCACTTTCATCAAAGCCTGAGTATAAGGAGAGAATGGGCAAATATGCTTATGGCGTTATCGAGACAGAAGAGGGCGCTGAATTTAATGGCGTAGTTATTGGAATTAGCAAGAAGACACGTCCAGAGCTTTTGGATAAGCTTCCACTTCCAGTACACGCAAAAATCATCGACAGAGATGGTGGATTCAAAACCGTAGTCTACGAATTAGACGAACAGTAATTTTATTATTTAGATGAGGCTGTGAGCGTAACAGCCGAACAGTATCTTTATTAATTAAATGAGCCTGCAGTAGACAAGCTATGATAATTCTCAAGCGGAGCTTTCTATGCGAAGCGGAGAATTCATCATGCTTGTCTGCGTAGCAGGCGGGCTATAGGAGGATTAGAACAATGGAAAGAAAAGAACTTGAGGCACAGATTATTAAGATGGTAGCACAGTGCTACAACGCAGATGAGGCAAAGCTTAGCGTAGATTCAGAATTTGGTAAGGATATTAGCGGTACTTCAGTAATGATGGTTGGTCTTGTATCAGAAATTGAGAATGAGTTAGATGCAATGATTCAGCTTTCGGATGCTGCTGCTTGCAAGACAATCGGAGATCTTGTTGATAAGGTAGAGGAAGAACTTTAATATGAGCGTACTTGATAAAATCTATGATAAGGCCAAGGCTAACCCTCAAAAGGTAGCCTTCCCAGAGGCCGAAAATGAAAAGATGATGCAGGCTGCTTATGAGTGTGGACAGGAAGGCTATATTGTTCCTATACTTGTTGGTAACTCTGCAAAGATTAAAGAACTTATAGCTGAAAGAGGCTATGATGAATCCGTATTTACGATAATAGATATCGCGGAAGAGAATTATAAGAATGAGGTTATTGCAAAGTATGTAGCCCTTCCAAATACACGTCTTAAGGAAAAAGCTTTGGGACGTAGAATGGAGAATCCTCTTTATTATGCAATGGCTATGCAGGCTGTTGGAGAGGCAGATGTTACTTTTGCAGGTATCGACAACACAACAGGAGATGTTCTTCTGGCAGGTCAGATGATTATCGGACTTAAGGAAGGCATCAGCACAGTTTCATCTATTGGACTTTGTGATATTCCTGGCTTTGAAGGAAGCGAAGGTCAGCTTCTTGCAGTTGGTGATAGTGCAGTATGTACAAATCCATCAGCTGAACAGCTTGCTGATATTGCAATTTCTGCATGTGATACAGTTAAGGGACTTCTTGATTGGGAACCAAGATGTGCAATGATTTGCTATTCAACACTTGGATCTGGTCAGGGTGAGCTTATTGATAAGGTTAAGGAAGCCCTTGCTATAGCAAACGAAAAGCGTCCTGACCTTGACATTGATGGAGAATTCCAGCTTGATGCAGCAATTGTTCCTGCAGTAGCTGCAAAGAAGGTTAACCGTGAAAGCAAGGTTGCAGGTAAGGCTAATGTACTTATCTGGCCAGACCTTAACGTAGGAAATACAGCTGTAAAACTTATTCAGCAGTTTGGTCATGCAGATGCTTATGGCCCTATGCTTCAGGGATTCAACAGTATTGTATGTGATTGCTCAAGAGGGGCACCTGTTTCAGAAATCAAGGGTAATGTTGTTATTTCTGCAGTACGTGCCATGGGACAGAAGAAGTAATTATGTCAAATGTCTTAGGGGTCGGAATAGACCTAGTTTCGATAAGTGAAATACATAATCTGGACGAAAGACTAAACGGGAGCTTCGTCCGACAAACATTTACAGACAGGGAACTGAAAGATGCAAACTCCTCGACTGACTATTATCAGTTCCTTGCTGGAAGGTTTGCTGTAAAAGAGGCTGTATACAAAGCCATATGTGGCAACTATCCAGAAATAAATTTTGATTTCAGAAATGTTGAAACCATAAGAATATCCAATGGGGCACCAAGGTTTAATGGTAATGATAATATCCTAAAGATTCTACCTCAAATTGGAGCTTCAGATATAAAAATATCAATTTCAAATCAGGGTGACTTAGTCACAGCCATAGCAGAACTAATTAAATAATTATTGTAATTAAAAGCTAACAACCAAATTTTTCGCTTGGTATGTTAGCTTTAACTTTTTCTTCACTTTTTTCTTTTTTTAGTGTGATATTATACCTCCATAGGGAGAATCAGACGAAAGTGTGAGGCAACCTATGAGCAAAAGTATTGGTGTAGCGTTTGATCAGTATATAGCCGATGACATTGCAAAATATGCTGGAGTCACAATGCCTGTTAAGGCAGGTTTTTTTAATCGTATTATGGTGACGAAAGCCATGTGCACAGATCTTCATCCCAATCCAGAGGATGAGTTTTCTATTCCATCCGTGGGACCAAGCTACCGAATTATTTCAGAATACGAAAAGAAGTACATTTATAATTCAAACCATAGTATGAATTATTTTAATGGGGAAGAGCCTATCATGGTAGAGAAAATCAGACCAGATGGATATATGATTTTAAATGGTCATCATAGATGGGCAGCAGCTCTTAAATTAGGATATGAGAAGATTCCTATTCAAGTCATAAATATGACTAGCAATGAGGAAATCAAAGATATTATTAATAATTCAAAGCATGACAAGCGAGTAACGCTGGATTTGGATGAGGTTGTTTTTTATAATTCAAATAATGGTCCAGCAGAAAAGGATTTACCATTCCCTCTTAACAAGCTTTATAAAGACAAGTTAAGATTGGGAATACCTGCTCTATTCAATATGCTGAACAAAGATGGATATGACATTTGGTTATACAGCTCAAAGTTTTATTCAAAGGAGTATTTAAGAGCATTATTTAAAAAGTATCATGTTCATGTAACAGGTATAGTGACAGGTACTTCCAAGCGTAAACAAACCGAGGAAGAAAAAAGTGAAATGCAGAATTTATATGCAAAAAAGTATTTGTTTACTTTGCATATAGATAATGATGCGGTTTTAATGATTGACAATGTGCGAAAAGATTTCCAGGATTTTACTATCGACGAAGGAGTAAACTGGTCGAAATCGGTAATGGATATCATTAAGGAAATTGATGCCTAAAATGAGGGCAAAGGGATGAATAAAAAGAAAAATCATGAGGAAAAGATGAGGGTCTCTTTCGATTTGGATGAGGTGCTGTTTGTTAATCCAAATTATATAAAGGCAGAGCCTCAGCTCAAGTTTCCTCTCAATATCATTTATAAAGAAAGACTAAGACTTGGTACCCCAGATTTAGTAAAGGAATTGCAGCAGCTGGGATACGAAGTCTGGATTTATACGTCTTCATTTAGGCCTGAGAAATATATCAAAAGATTATTTAAACACTATAATGTTCATTTTGATGGTATAGTAAATGCTCAGCGTCATCTGAAGGAAGTTCAGCAGGGAAACAAAGATATACTTCCTCAAAAACTTCCGAGCAAATACAGAATTTCTCTTCACGTAGACGATGAAACTGTGGTATGCTCTTTGGGGCCTCAGTATGGATATAGCACATATAAGCTTGAGGCAGAAGATGACAACTGGAAAGAAAAAATAATAGAAAAAGCGGAGCACATAAAGCATCTGCCGAAGTAGTGCTTTATATGTTAAAAAAGGATTAGAATAATGCGAATTTGGTTTAAATCATGGAAAGACAATCACATGCTTCACGACTATGTTGTGGAGGATGAATCGGAAGACACACGTACTCATAAAATCTTTGCGGCAGTGGATAAGGCCAGCTACGAATTTGATACAAGCAAGCCGGTGTGGCTAGATTCCACAATCAGAGAATTCAAACGTCATGGAAAAGCCCGTTTTACACAGGATAATTTTGTAGACGAAATTCCATTTGATTATTTGGAAATTCATGTATTAGAAGAAGATTAGACTCCCCGTTTTATACAATTTCAAATTTTAGAATTTGTTAATAATTTATCAGAGAAAGTATGCTATTATATAGTAGTAATAAATATGGGGAGGTGATTCATTGTGGATTTAGGTATGTTTCCAGATGACGGAGTAAATTCTTGGAACACCGTTATGCTGCTATATGAGTCAGCCATTAAAAAGTTTCGTACGAAGGTAGAGATTCTCAACGACGAATTTCAGCAGGTACATCAATATAATCCAATTGAATACATTAAAACAAGAGTAAAAACACCAGAGAGTATCGTTAAGAAATTAAAAAAGAATGGATATGAAATTTCCATTCCAAACATGATTGAACATTGTAACGATATTGCAGGTGTTAGAATAGTTTGTTCCTTTACATCGGATATTTATCAGATTGCAGAAATGATTGGTAGACAGACAGATGTTACAGTCGTTTCAATAAAGGACTACATCAAGAATCCAAAGGAATCTGGCTACAAGAGCTATCATATGCTTGTTACAATTCCTATCTACCTGTCAGATAAGACAGTTGATACAAAGGTAGAAATTCAAATCCGTACAATCGGAATGGACTTCTGGGCAAGCTTGGAGCACAAGATTTACTACAAGTTCGAAGGCAATGCTCCTGAGTACATAAGCCGTGACCTTCGTGAGTGTTCTGAAATCGTTTCAATGATGGATACAAAGATGCTTCAACTAAACAATGCAATCATGCAGACAAAGATGGAAGAGGAAGAAAAAAAACGAGAAGAGCGACTCCTCAAGAACAACTGGAAGGAAAATATATAAAAGTATATAATGAGAACTGCTGTGTATGCAGCAGTTCTTTTTAATTAATGGAGGATAATGATGATAGAAATTTTAAAAGCCATATTATTCGGTATAGTTGAAGGAATCACAGAATGGCTACCAATCAGCAGCACTGGCCACATGATTCTTTTAGATGAAATAGTAAAGCTCAACGTATCAGAAGAGTTTTACAGCATGTTCCAGGTGGTAATTCAGCTTGGTGCAATCCTTGCAGTAGTTTTGATTTTCTGGAACAGTATTTGGCCATTTGGCAAGAAAAACAACAATGCACCACTTTCAGAAAGCGGAATTGGAGCATGGATCAAAAAAGACATCTTTGTATTATGGTTCCACATTTTAGTATCATGTGTTCCAGCTGCAATTGTTGGAGTATTGTGGGATGATTTATTCGAAGAGCTTTTCTACAACTACACTACAGTAGCACTCATGCTTATAATCTTTGGTGTAGCATTTATCTTAGTTGAAAACAAAAAAGCTGGTCACACAGCCAAAATTAATGCCGTAGCCGATATCACATACACCACAGCATTCTTAATTGGTATGTTCCAGCTCATCGCCGCTATATTCCCTGGTACATCTCGTTCAGGTGCCACAATCGTAGGCGCTCTTTTGATTGGTGTTGCCAGAACAACAGCCGCAGAGTACACATTCTATCTCGCAATACCTGTAATGCTTGGCGCCAGCCTTCTCAAAATCCTAAAGTTTGGCCTCAGCTTCACAGCCATGGAAGCAGCCATCCTCATCGTAGGAATGGTAGTGGCCTTCGCCGTATCCATGTTCGTAATCAAATTCCTCATGGACTACATCAAGAAGCATGACTTCAAAGTCTTCGGATGGTACCGAATCGCGCTAGGCCTCATTGTACTAGCATGCGGTATCATCGGGGTAATATAGATGTAGGGATACCTCCCCTGGCCCCTGGCCCGCGCTATGGAGCTGTGGTGGTGTCGATTTCGCGAATATTATAGTTTTTCTTAGCACAAAAGGAGAGCATACTGCAGGTGTCTTGTTGCGGGATGAACCTTTTGGAGATTTGTATGTTCTAGTACGGACACTTTAGTTTATCTGCATGGATTTCCAAAGTTATGGTTCCTTGGATTCATATTCCATTTGCTAAGAATAATTAAAAAACAGGTTTTGTATATATAAGCACCGCCCTTTAACTCAGTCCATTTCGTTGTCGGGCTCTCGGCGCCGTCCATGGCGCCTCATGCTTACATATTACAAAACCTGTTTTTATTATTCTAAGCTCATTCCAAAATCACCCAAGGTAACCATGACTTTTGAAATCCATACTAGCTCAATTATATGTGTGTCCGTAACTAGAAATACAAATCGACAAAATGTACAGACCTGCAAAAGACACCTGTAAATAAAGTATGCTCTCCTTGTGCTTTAGAAAAACATAATATTCATGCGATGACACCACCACAGCTCCATAGCGCGGGCCGGGGTCAGGGGAGGTGTCCCCCGCTTATTACACCCCGATGATGCCGTTACTTTACGTCGTAGTAGATGCGGGATTCGGGTGGTACGGATTCGGTGATGAAGGTTGAGCCTCCGATGATGGAATCGTGCCCGATTACGGTGTCACCTCCAAGGATTGATGCGTTGGAGTAGATTGTTACGTTGTCTTCGATGGTAGGGTGTCTGCGGACACCGCGAAGGCATTGGCCGCCGCGAGTTGAAAGGGCTCCAAGGGTGACGCCCTGGTATACTTTTACGTTGTTGCCGATGACTGTTGTTTCTCCGATTACGATGCCGGTGCCGTGGTCGATGAAGAAGTATTCACCGATTGTTGCACCTGGGTGAATATCGATACCTGTGTTTGAGTGTGCGTACTCAGTCATGATACGTGGAATGATAGGCACTCCAAGTAAGTATAGCTCGTGGGCAAGACGATAGATTGTGATTGCTAAAATGCCAGGGTAAGCAAAGATGATTTCATCGATGCTTGTAGCGGCAGGGTCGCCGTCGTAGGCAGCCTGCAAATCTGTGTCGAGAAGTGCACGAACATGAGGAATTTTCTTGAGGAATGCTAATGAAAGTTCCTCAGCCTTTGTAGTGCAAATCTCATCACCACAACCGTCAAATATAGAGTTGTAGCAAAGTACAAGTGAAATCTGCTTGTTAAGATTGTAAACAACATCCTCCATAAGAGTGTTGATGTTGGTTTCTACGTTGTAGACCTTGTATACGTGATCACGATAATAGCCAGGATAAACAACTCGAAGAAGCTTCATTGTGATGTCGATGATGCTGTCTTTGTTTGGCTGATGATATGTATCAAGTTTATCTATAGCTCTGTCGGATTTGTAATCCTTCATGAGCTCTTTTGTAATTTCGAGCATTTCCTGCTCTATCTTTTTTCCATCCATAATAGTACCCCCGTGGTATCGTAAAATGTAAATCTATTGTATCACATTTAATAGCATGTAGCTAACAAGGTATAGTGTTACTCAAGGGAAGCGTGATTGCTGACCGGAGTAATACCTAGGCTTGAGAGCGTAACATGCGTAGGTTTTAGAAGAACTTGGTTTTAGATAGATTTACAGATTTCTGCTGTCATCTTAGGTTTGTTCATACAGTAGATGTGGATGTGTCCTACTCCGCATTTACGAAGGTCTCTAATTTGGTCGATTGCGTATTCAATGCCGGCTTTTCGCATATCTTCTGCAGACTCTCCATATCTTGCACAGATGTCAGCTAATTTCTTTGGTACAGATGAGCCTGCAAGTGTGACTGTAGATCCAATCTGTTTTGCAGATGTAATAGGCATAATTCCGGCAACTACAGGAACTGTGATGCCAGCTTTGTCTGCACGCTCATTGAAGCGATAAAAATCTGCGTTATCAAAGAATAACTGGGAGATAAACATCTTTGCTCCCATATCCTGCTTCATTTTCATGAATGCTAAATCAGAATCCATAGACATTGCTTCTGGATGCTTTTCGGGATAGCAAGAAGCTGAAATATCCAGCTTTGTGTTTTCATTTAAGAAACGTATTAAATCAGTAGCATGTGGAAAAACACGTTGATTGAATTGTTCGTCAGACATGTCGCGAGGTTTGTCACCGCGAAGTGCAAGCACATGATTGACCCCTGCTGCTTCTAAATCGCGTGTTACTGCAAGAATGTCTTCTGAAGTAGAACCGACACATGTCATATGAGCCATAGCGTCTGTGTGTAATTCGTTCTGAATATAAGAAGCAATTTCTACTGTTTTCTTTGAACGGCTTCCACCGGCACCATAAGTAACGCTTATGAAGTCTGGCTTTAATTCAGAAAGTGAGTCTAGTACCTTGTAACAATTTTCGAATTCATCGTCCTTCTTTGGAGGAAATACTTCAAAAGATAGAGATGAATCATTAGCAAACATATCTTTAAACATAAAAATCTCCTATAAACTAGCCAAAGTTAACAATTTAGACACATATTTTAAATAAAAAGATAGTATCATATTCACTAACGAAAAAAAAGCTTTTTGTGGGGATAATAAGGGAAAAAATTGTTGATTTTGGGAGTATTACATTATGGCCATCAAACGTTTAAGGGGAGTGTTTTCTAAAACCAGCAAAATGCAATTTCCTGAACACAGAGATGTAGTTCGTGGATTAGGCGCAGACGGTATGGTGTTGCTTAAAAACAGCGGAATTTTACCAATGAATAAGGGCAATGTAGCGTTGTTTGGTGCAGGTGCAGTAGACACAATTTTTTGTGGTCTATACTTCAACTACGTATTTACGGATTCGACTGTAAACGTTAAAGAAGGTTTGCTTAATAACGGATTTACGTTAACTACCGACAGCTGGCTGAGTAAGATGGAAAAGGCGGTAAAGCTTAACGACAAAAAGGAGAAGCAGGTAGCGAAGAAGGGGTTGGCCTTCGAGGGGAAACGTTGCTGCACTCCAGAGGTACCTATTTCTGTTGCAGATATGGCAGAAGCAATATTAGGTACTGATACGTGTATATATGTAGTACGACACGGAATTATAAGTGAAGGTGAGGAAGGTAGTGAAAATCAATACCAACTCACAGAAACGGAGCTTAGCAATATCGGATTGATTGCCAGCTCTTTCAAAAATGTAATTTTAGTTATTAATTCCGGAATGCTGGAGCTTTCATCTGTTGCAAGGATGAAAAGCATTAAGGCTATTATCTATATGGGTGTGCCTGGCATGGAAGCAGGCAACTCATTAGCTGATGTATTGACGGGCGCAGTAAATCCAAGCGGTCGCCTTACTGTAACGTGGGCTAAAAAGTACAAAGATTATTCGACTTGCTATAGCCCATCAGTTTTAAACAAATCGGCAAAATCAAATGAAATCGATTATAAAGAAGGTATCTTTGTGGGATACCGTTATTTTGATGCATTTGATGTGACACCTCTATTTCCTTTTGGCTTTGGTCTAAGCTACACATCCTTTGATATGGAATTAGAATACTTAGAAGCAAGCTGGATGGCTGTTGTATTGCGTGTAAAAGTTACGAATACAGGCGAATGCGCAGGACGTCAGGTTGTTCAGTTGTATTGCAGCCAGCCTCAGGGAAATATTGAAAAGCCATATCAGATTCTTTCAGGATTTGGCAAGACTGGAAAGCTTAAACCAGGTGAATCTGAAGAAATGACAATAAAGATTCCAATAATGGAATTGTGCTCATTTGATGAGGAAAGCACCGCATGGGTAATGGAAAAGGGAGACTATCTCTTTAGACTAGGTTCAAATTCAAGAGATACAAAGCTTTGTGCTAAGGTTGTTCTAGATAGAATGACTATTATCAAAAGAGTTACAAATGTTATGGAACCTACAAAGGAATTGAAATTCCTATCACCATCTCCTAGAGCAGAGGAAGATACAGGCTATATAAAGGTAGCTTCATTATCAGGGGATGATTACAATTCAGAAAATAAATATGTTCCGGTAAAACAGGAGGTTACAACCTATCTTACAGAAGGTAGCAAGTATGTTTCTTATGTAAATGAGAATTCATATAGCATGCCTACTAGGGTTCATGAAAATCTGGAGTATATCAAACCGTGTGGCTCAACAACATTGTTTGATGTTATTAAAAATAAAGTATCGATGGAGGAATTTGTTTCTTCATTATCACCGGAAGTATTAGCCCGCATAGTGGCTGGCGAATGTGGTGAGTCAAAAGTAGAAAGCGAGAATCGCTTCAATTTTGATATTATTCATGAAAAGAATAAGCTTGGAATATCCGCAAGAACCACATCACAGTTTGCAACTACACTTGGTATTCCAGGGGTAACATTTGCTGATGGGCCATCAGGTTTAAGAATCGAAGGGGTGGCATGCACATGTTTTCCTTCGCCTATGAATATGGCCCAGACCTGGGATATGTCTGCAATGATTCGTATGGGTAGAGTGTATGGAAGGGAGATGGAATACTACAATATAGATTATTGTATTGCACCAGCTCTTAATATTCACAGAAATCCTATGAGAAATAGAGCCTATGAATTTTATTCTGAGGACCCTTCGCTTGCAGGAATACTTGGCGCGGGATTTGTTATTGGCGTTAAGAGATATGAAGGCCGAGATGTCATTATGAAGAATGTGGCCACTTATAATCAAGAAAGTGGTACTTCGGATGTAAATATTAATGTATCAAGACAGGCTTTTGGCGAGCTTTATCTTCGCCCATTCTCTGCTTGCCAAATGGTAGCTGCACCAGCAGGTCTGTTAAATTCTGGTAACAAGATTAATGGACTTTATGCTTCATCCCAAAGAGGATTGAATACAGATATTATTAAAAGCGACTGGGGTTCTACTGGAATGGTACTTTCAGATTGGGCTTCTAAATCAGAAAAGGCTTATGATTTGCATGCAGGTTGTGATTTGATTATGCCAGGCTTCGATCCAGATCATATTCTTGAAGCAATGATTAAAACAGCTCCTACATTTGAGGCAGATGGATATGTAACTGTTGTAAACAAGAATTATGTTTATAATGAGCCAATGATTACATACGAAAAATGGGGGTCATTCCTTTTGGATAAGAGTGGCGATGCGCAAGTATCAATAGTAGTCGCTGCTGATGCTCAGATAAGTGAAAAGGTATTATCACTTGAAAAGCAAGGTCTCTGCAGTATAAAAACACAGGATGACGGAAGCAGACTGATTACCTATAAAGGTATTGATAGAGGTGCATATCTTGCACTTGGAGAATTACAACAGGCCGTTATTAATATTTTGGGTACTATAAAGAATTCTGCATCAATGAAAAAGTTGATGGAAAACGCTATAAATTAGCATTTTTTACTTTAAAAATAATACAGCCTAATATAAAATAAAAAATGTCGTGGGCAATTATATATTGTCCACGAGTTTTATTTATTTTAATTAAAGAAAGGGAGTATTATATGTTAGCAGAAATACTAGCTATAGTAATTTTTATTTCTATGTTTGTGCTTATTGTTTGGGATAGATTTCCTAAGCATTACGTTACTCTTGGGTGTGGAGCCCTTACCAGCATTTTTGTTTTTGGTGTTGGAATGAGAAGCGTAGAGGCATTTGTTAACACTCTGGCGATAGGAGGTATTTTCAAACCATCTTTCTGGTATGAAGCAGGAGAATCTGCGGAGCAGACTTCAGGCGTCAACTGGGCTACAATCATTTTCCTTTGGGGAATGATGATCATGGTTGAAGGAATGGCAGAAGCAGGATTCTTTGATTGGCTTTGTCTCAAGATTGCAAAGCTTGCCCACTTTGAGCCAGTTAGAATATTCGTTGCATTTATGATTCTTTCATCTGTACTTGCAATGTTCATCGATTCAATTACAGTAATTTTGTTCCTTGCAGCAGTTACTATCAGATTGGCGAGAACACTTAAGTTCAACCCAATTCCAGTTATCATGGCAGAAATCTTTTGTGCCAACCTAGGCGGAAGTGCCACTATGTGTGGAGATCCACCAAACATTATCATTGGTACATCATTGGGATTTTCATTTTCAGATTTCGTAATGAACACAGGTGCAATTGGTGCAGTTTCACTTGTTATCATCGTTCTCTATTTCTATTTCACAATGAGAAATAGATTACAGGATCCAGCAGACAAAGTTGATCCAGCAACTATCGATGTTGAAATTAAAATCGATAACATGAAAGATTTCTTAACAAGCACAATCATTTTTGCAACAGCAGTTGTATTGCTTGTAACACATGCTACAACAGGACTTACAGTAGCATTCATCGGTACATTTATTGCAATCATCACACTTGCAACTTCAGGTCGCAAGGCATGGACTCTTCTTAAGAGAGTTGACTACCACACATTATTATTCTTCATTGGATTGTTTATTGTAGTAGGTGGTCTTGAGGAGACAGGTGTACTTGTTGTCATAGCAGAATTTATTGCAAAGGTATCAGGTGGAAATGCTTACCTCATGATTGCAATTATCCTTTGGGTAAGTGCTTTTGCATCAGCATTCATCGACAACATTCCATTCTCAGCAACAATGATTCCAGTTATCCGTACATTGGCTGCTACAACAGGTGTTGATTTGTCTACAATGGCATGGACACTTGCAATCGGAACAGATATCGGTGGAAGCATGACACCAATCGGTGCCAGCGCAAATGTTGTTGGTATATCTACAGCAGGTAAGGAAGGTTATCCTATCAGCTGGGCTACATACTGTAAGGAGCTAGTTCCAGGAACAATCATCGTTCTAGCAGTATCCATGATCAGCATTTTTGTAAGATATTTCTAAAGCTTATAAACTCGACTTCTTTGCTTGAATCAATTAGAATATAAGTATAAATCAATACTGAAGGAGGAAACTTATGGGGCAGTTTATTATTTCAGTAGGTAGAGAGTACGGAAGCGGTGGACACGAAATTGCTTCCAGATTGGCGGAAAAGTTTAATGTACCACTTTACGACCGCAACATGCTTGATCAAATGGCGGAAAGAAATGGTATAGATGCTGAGGAGCTTCACAAGCACGAAGAAACCAAGCGTCAGGGATTAACCAGGACAGTTAGGGGACATTCTTCAAGTGTGCAGGATCAAATCGCACAGCTTCAGTTCGACTTCATCAGAAACAAGGCAGAAAGCGGAGAAAGCTTTGTTGTAGTTGGACGTTGTTCAGAAAATGTATTGAGAGATTTTCCTGGACTTATTTCTATTTTCGTTAGAGGTGAAGAGGAGGCAAAGACAGAACGTATCTGTCGATTGTACAAATTAAATAAGCTTGAAGCCAAAGCAAAGATGTTCAGACATGATAAAAAACGTAAGGCATATCACAACTACTATTCAAAAATGAAATGGGGCGACAGTAGAGGATATGATTTCTGCGTGAATAGCTCGCTTATGGGTGTAGAGGCAACAGCGGACGCCTTGTACGCAATGATTTCAGAGTATTTAAAGAACAAAGCAGAGCAGTAAAGTTTAGGGGATATGGGGAATAATGTATAGTGTTTTTTTAGTTGAGGATGAGATTGTCATTCGAGACGGATTAAAGGCCAGCTTCCCATGGGAGCAATATGGCTTTGCATATGTTGGTGATGCCGCCGATGGGGAGGTGGCGTTGCCTCTTATTAGGCAGACAAAGCCTGATGTGTTAATCACAGACATCAGGATGCCTTTCATGGACGGAATCTCTCTGTCCAAAATGATCAAAAAGGAACTTCCAAACACAAGAATAATTATCATCAGTGGTTTCGATGATTTTTCTTATGCCCAGGAGGCAATCAGCATTGGCGTAGATAATTATCTTTTAAAGCCTATTACAAAGGATAAGCTTGGAGATGTTATGAACGATGCCAAAAGTAAGCTTGATAAAGAAAATGAGCGAGACAAATATCTAGATCAATTCAAAGCGGAAAGTCAGGAATACGAACAGTTCGCCAGAGTCAGATTTTTTAATCAATTGGTTAGTGGAACTATGTCCGTATCTGAGGTTTATGAGAAGTCTGAGGAGCTTGGTCTTTCGTTGGACACTACTCATTACAACCTGGTTCTTTTGGATTTTACCCCAATGACAGGAATGCATACAGCACCAGTGTATTCAAAGCACATGGCTCGTTTGTCAGAACAGCTGATGCAGTATCTAAAATGCTGCCCAGAATACATTGTGTTCCATTGGAATATGGATACTTATGCAATTATTGTTAAGGGCGATGAATCCACAATCGAAAGTAATACAACTAATTTAATAGAAAATATCAATCGTAGATGTATGGTCTATGATGACGAAATACATTGGTATTTGGCACAAAGTGGTGTGATAACTAGACTGTCGGAGTTTGCAAAAGCCTGTCAGCAAGCAAACAAACGACTTAGCTGTCGATTTATTAATCCGGATGGTCATATCTTCACAGAGCAGGATGTAGAGTCTATGCGTTCATTTGGCGAGGATAGTGCAAACACAATCGACCAGCGACTTGTCATGCTTTTCCTTGAAAACGCCGGCGAATCTGAGATAGATGATTTCCTTGATAACATTGTAAATCAGCAGACGAAAAGTGCATTGAGTTCTAGCATATTCTGTAAATATTTTGCTATGACTATGTACATGTGCGTTTGTGATTATCTGAAAAAACTTGGGGTGGATTCGGATAATGTTTTGGATTCAAGCACAAGAGGAAACTTGGAAAAGGTTACAAGTGACTCAGTATTGAATGTTGTTTCAGATATGTTTAGAGCGGCTATTGCAAAGAGAAAGGATTTGGTAGGCAACCAGTCAAAGTCACAGCTTTCTGCGGCAATTAATTATGTAAACGAGCATTACTGTGATTCAAGCTTGAGCCTTAATGAGGTGGCGAAAGAAATAAATATTTCTCCTAGCTATTTGTCTGCAATGTTCTCAAGAGAAAATAAAACTACCTTTGTTGAATACATTACATCAAAGCGCATGGAGCATGCCAAGGAATTGCTTTTAAATAAAAAGGAGAAGACCTCTGCAGTTGCGGAAAAGGTGGGCTATAAGGACCCACATTACTTTAGTTATATTTTCAAGAAAACTTATGGAATTAGCCCTAAGGAATTCAGAGCGAAAGGGCAGGGAGTATGAGTGCTGAAGTAACAAACAAAAAACAAAAGCCTTCAATGAGCGTTATGCTTAGAAGGTTAATAGTGGTTATTTTTGTACCTATGAGTATCGTAATTGCGGTACTCATAGGTCTCTTATGTTGGAATGCTTTTCAATACAGAACAATTCTTCATAATGTTACAGCTGCGTCTGCATTCAACCAGGATTTCAAAAGTGATGTAGATTTAAAGATGTTCTATTACGTTAGTGATAGTGCCTATGCAGATGGAAAGCCAACAGAAGAGGTTGAAAAAGCTAGGGAGCTTGCGGAGCGTCTTTTAGAGCAAACCACAGAAAAAGATAGTATTGATTCCATAGAGTCGGTGCGAGATTTGTGCATAACCTTGGAAACCAGAATGGAAGAGGTGGATAATGCTGAGACTTATGATGAGGGAATGACTCAGCTGGAAAACAATATCTACATTCTGACAGATCTGATTCAGACATACATGTACGATTATTTATATTATGAATCAGTTCATCTTAGTGAGCTTCAGGAAGAGATTACCACACAGGTTGAGTACATTCTTATAGGAACAGTTGCACTGTTCGTAATAGTGGTGTTCCTTATTATCTTTTACGTTGCAAAGACTACAGAAGCTATCACTTCACCTCTCACAAAGCTGGCAGGTCGCGTGAACGATATTACAAAAGGGGATTTCGAACCAAAGACTCCTGTTGACGCAGCTCCGGCAGAAATACAAACTCTGTCAGATGGTTTTGAGGAGATGGTTGGAAAGCTAAATACTCTTATTCAGGAAAATAAGAGGGCTGAGCGAAGAAAGCGACATGCAGAGCTTGAACTTTTGCAGGCTCAGATTAATCCTCATTTTTTGTATAATACTTTGGATACAATCATCTGGTTAATCGAGGCTGATAAAAAAGAAGAGAGTATAAAGATGGTTAGTGATCTTTCTGATTTCTTCCGTTTTTGCTTAAGCCGAGGAAAGGATATCATCTCTCTTCAAGAGGAAGAAAAGCATGTCCTCAGCTACCTGGCAATTCAGAAAACCAGATATCAGGATAGAATGGATTATCAGGTAAATATACCTGAAAGTCTTTATGGGTATTCAGTACCAAAGCTTACGCTTCAGCCACTTGTTGAAAACAGTATTTATCATGGAATAAAGCTTCAGCGCGAGAAGGGCTCAATAAAAGTTGAAGCGGTGGATTTGGATGACAGAATTGAGCTTGTAGTAAAGGACAATGGTGCGGGCATGACGGAAGAACGATTGCAGGAGATGAGGGCTGCAATCGTAAATGGGGAAAAGATAGGATTTGGTCTTCGCACAGTTCATGAGCGAGTGCAGCTTTTGTTTGGAGAGGAATATGGACTTACAATTTCCAGCACAGAGGGAGTTGGAACCACAATCACTGTAGTCATTCCAAAACAGAAGCATGATGAGAAGGGGATAATCAATGTTTAGGAAAAAGAGGGTTTTAAGCTTTATATTGGCTTGTATAGTCATGGCAACTTTTATCGGCTGCGGAGCCTCAAAAAAGACTGAGGAGGCAGAGGATGAAAGTTCGGACTTAATAGTGGTGGGCTTTTCTCAGCCAGGTGCAGAATCAGCATGGAGAGTGGCGCTGACTGATTCAGTCAAAGAATCTTTTTCAGAGGCGAAGGGCTACAAGCTGATTTATAAGGATGGCCAGTCAAAGCAGGATAATCAGATTCGTGATATTCGTACTTTTATCCAGCAAGGCGTGGATTACATCATTCTTAGTCCTATAGTGGAAACGGGATGGGACACTGTTTTATCAGAAGCAAAGCAGGCAGG
The DNA here is from genome assembly GCF_015057245.1 of Pseudobutyrivibrio ruminis. Classification (GTDB taxonomy): domain Bacteria; phylum Bacillota; class Clostridia; order Lachnospirales; family Lachnospiraceae; genus Pseudobutyrivibrio; species Pseudobutyrivibrio ruminis_E. Next base: position 14,187 of record NZ_SVET01000013.1, on the reverse strand, counting down.
CATTCCTGTAATTATCTGCGATAGAAATGTAAATGTATCAAATGAAGCTTTATACACAGCATTCGTTGGCTCAGATTTTAAATCCCAGGGAGAAGCTGCAGTAACATATTTGGAAAAGTTGTATGATTCTGATGGTGATGGAGTGACTGAGGATTTAAATATAGTCCACATTCAAGGCACACTGGAATCATCGGCCCAGTTAGGTAGGTCCAAGGCTTTGGAAAAAGCTATAGAAGAACACGACAACTGGAACATCGTTGCGGAAGACTGCGGTGAATTTACAAAAGCTAAAGCTAGAGAAATAATGGAAAACACATTGGAAGAAGTGAATGCCAGTGACATTGATGTGCTTTATTGCGAAAACGATGAAGAGGCAATGGGCGCTATCGCAGCGCTTAATGAAGCTGGTGTGGAATATGGTGTGGGAAGTAAAATTACCGTAGTTTCCTTTGATGCTACAAAAAATGCCTTGGAGCTTTGTATGAATGGTCAGATAAATTTTGTAGTGGAATGTAATCCTCTGCAGGGGCCATATTTGTACAACATAGTTAATATGTTAAATCAGGGCAAGACGGTTCCTAAAATAACTTATGTTGATGAGAATACCTTTACACCTGATGAATTGACAGAGGACTACATTCAAAATAGAAAATATTAATTAGCCTTAAATGGAATGGTGACAGATTTGCTGTTGCCATTCTTTTTTATTTCCATAATCGCGTTAGCACATTCCTTGCCCAATGATTTGGAAGGGGTCAAGCTTGATGTAAAAATTGGAAATGTGCCATCTCCGGTGATGTTTGGATCGTCCACATAAACAGCTGATACTGTATCGTACGCATATTTTAAAAATCGATTTATACCAGCATTGGTACGAGAGTTAACACCCTGTGGATCGTGGTAGTTACAAAAATGAAAACTGTTATCCATTATTTCAAGATTGGCATCTCGGATGGCATCGGTGAAACCAGAAAATGCCTGGATGGAAGAATAGTTGTCATTAATAAAAATACCGCCAAGCTTTTTATGACCACGATTAATAAGGTGACGGGCCATCTGGTAGCCTCTGCCGTAATTATCTACAGAGATAATTACAGGATTATAAATAGTAGAAGGTGCATTATCTATAAAAACAATAGGAAGCTGGCGTTTGCATTGAAGCTGAAGCAAATCGGCATTTGTGGATGGAAAATTAGAACGAGCCATCATAATAATCAGCCCTGCATAAATATCATTCATAAGAAGCTGCAGGTATTGGCGCTCAAGCTGATAGCTGTTTTGTGTGCTATGAAATTCCACTTCAAAACCATTTTTCATAAGCATAGAACTAATATCAGAAAAAACATCAGTGAAAACCGCATCCTTATTGTTTGGCAAAAGCACCATTACAGTTTTGCTTTTGGAATTGTCGCTTTTGGCGATTACCGTATTTCCGCTACCCCAATGTTTATCGATGATTCCCTGTTCTACCAGAAGGTCCAAGGCCTGTCTTACAGTGGAACGGCTGACATTATATTCTTTTGCCAATTCTACCTCAGTGGGAAGCTTTGAACCGATAGGGTATTTATTTTCCAGAATGTCATTGTTTAATTTATTTTTTAATGAAATATATTTTGGAATCATAAAATTTCACCTTTAATCATAAGAGTTTCCACGTTATCTATAAAAATTCTAACATATGTCAATGAAAATTGGTATGAAATTTATCAATAGTGAAAACATACCAATCATAAATTTTCCACATTTAATTCAAAAAAATTTCACGGTGAAAACGAATATTGGGGAAATGTTTGTGAATTGGTATGGAAAATATATAAATTAAAAATATTGGTACTATCGCATTCTTAGAAAGCCTTCAAATTAGGGGAATTTTATTGTTGCTATTTTTCACCTTTGCTAAATTAAATATAGAAAATAAATAACAACCAGGAATAAGGGGCCTGGTAAGGAGAAGGAAGGAGAAAAACCTTATGAAAAAAAGAATAGTAGCAGGAATGCTCGTAAGCCTTATGGCTACATCAATGGTAGCTTGTGGTGGCGCATCAGACACAGCTTCAACAGATACATCATCTGACACAGCTGCAGCTGAGACAACAGAGGATGCTGGAAGTGATGATGCAGCAGCAAGCGGTGATTTAATCACAGTTGGTTTCGCACAGGTTGGTCATGAGTCAGATTGGCGTACAGCTTCAACAAACTCAGTACAGGCTGCATTCTCAGAGGAGAATGGATATGACCTTCAGTTCGTTGATTGCGATAATGATTCAGCAACACAGATTGAAGCAGTTCGTCAGTTCATCCAGGATGATGTTGATTACATCGTAATCGATCCTATCGTTTCAACAGGTTGGGACACAGTTCTTACAGAGTGTGAGGATGCTGGTATTCCAGTAATCGTTATCGATAGAACAATTGATGATTCAGACAAGTATGTTTCATGGGTTGGTTCAGAGTTCATGAACGAAGGTCTTGCAGCTGGTACATGGTTAAAGGATTATGCAGCAGCTAAGGGTATCTCAGATCTCAACATCCTTGTAATCGAAGGTTCTAATGGTTCATCTGCTCAGATCGGACGTACAGATGGATTCAAGAAGATCGCTGATGCTGAAGGTTGGACAATCCTTGATTCACAGGATGGTGACTTCACACAGGATGGTGGTCAGCAGGTTATGGAATCATACTGCAAGTCTTATGAAGGCAAGTTCAACGTAGTTGTTTGCCAGAACGATAACGAAGCATTTGGTGCTATGGACGCTATGAAGGCAGCTGGTGTTTCTTATGGTGTAGACAAAGACGTTATCCTTATTTCTTTCGACGCTTGCAAGGCTGGTCTTGAATATGTACAGTCAGGCGACATCAATGCAGACTTCATGTGCTACCCACTTCAGGGTGAGTATTGTGCAGATATCGTACAGCAGCTTGAGGCTGGTGAGACAGTTGCAAAGCAGACATTCATGACAGAGCCATGGTATGTTGCTGAGGATATCCTTTCAAGCATTACATACACAAACAATGCAGGTGAAGAAGTTACAGAAGATCTTGTAGTTGTAACAGACGCAGCATCACAGGCATCATACTAAAAATAAGGTAAGAGATAGGGGAAGGTCAATTCCTTCCCCTTTATTTAAAATTTAAACCAAGTATGCGTAATTGGCGTAGATGGAGAAGTGGAGAAAGAACATGGATGAAAATTTGTTGATTACAATGCGAGATATCTCTAAGTCCTTTCCCGGAGTTAAGGCATTAGATCATGCACAGTTTACTCTCAGAAAGGGAGAGATACATGCACTGATGGGAGAAAATGGTGCGGGAAAATCAACACTGATTAAGGTGTTGACTGGTGTATATTCTCTTGATGCAGGTGAAATCCACGTAGCTGGAGTTGATGGACCTGTAGTTAATCATTCAACATTAGAAGCCCAGGAAAAGGGCATTGCAACAGTTTACCAAGAAGTAAACCTCTGTCCAAACCTCACTGTTGCAGAAAACTTATTTATCGGCCGCGAGCCAAAAACAAAAATTGGAACCATCGATTGGCGAACAATGAACAAGAGAGCCAAGGAAATAATGGATGGTTTGGAAATTAATATTGATGTAACTATTGCTCTTGAAAATTATTCTCTTGCAATCCAGCAGATGATAGCTATTGCAAGAGCTGTAGATATGGACTGTAAAGTTCTAATCCTTGATGAGCCTACATCATCACTTGATGATAACGAAGTAGAAAAGCTCTTTAAGGTAATGCGTGGCTTGAAAGCAAAGGGAGTTGGAATAATATTTGTAACTCATTTCTTGGAGCAGGTATATGAGGTATGCGATACTATCACTGTTCTTAGAAATGGCGAGTTTGCAGGAGAGTACACAGTTGAGGAGATGCCACGTGTCAAGCTTGTGGCGGCAATGCTTGGTAAGGATTTCGATGATTTGGCATCTATCAAAAAGGAAGGGGCAGAACACACATCTGATGAAGTTGTTGTGGAAGCCAAAGGCCTTAGCCATAAGGGAACAATCAAGCCATTTGATTTCGAAATCAAGAAAGGTGAGGTTGTTGGTGTTACAGGACTTTTGGGATCTGGTCGTTCAGAAATGGTTCGTTGCATCTACGGTGCAGATAAAGCTCAAACTGGTACTCTGAAAATGAACGGCAAAAATCTCAATGTAAAAGAGCCTCTTGATGCTATCAAAGCAGGCATGGGATATTTGCCAGATGATAGAAAGGCTGACGGCTGCATAGGCGACCTTTCAGTAAGGGAGAATATAATTCTTGCCCTTCAGGCTAGAAACGGAATGTTCAAAAAGATTCCAGTTGCAAAACAAAATGAACTTGCAGACAAGTTTATCGATATGCTTCAAATCAAGACAGCATCTCGCGAAACTCCTATTAACCAGTTGTCAGGTGGTAATCAACAAAAGGTTATCCTTGCAAGATGGTTATGCACACATCCTGATTTCTTAATTTTGGATGAGCCAACCAGAGGTATTGATATCGGAACAAAGACAGAGTTCCAGAAGTTGGCTTTGAAATTTGCGGAAGAAGAGGGAATGAGCATTGTATTTATTTCCTCTGAAATTGAAGAAATGCTTCGTACATGTTCAAGAATGTACGTAATGCGCGATGGCGCCCAGGTTGGAGAAATTACTGAAAATCTTAACCAAGAAACAGTCATGGCAGCCATAGCAGGAGGTGCAGAATAATGGAAAACTTTAAGAAATTAACAAAACAACCACTATTCCTACCAATCTTCTGTATGATTTTGGTCTTGCTTATCAACTTGATTAAGAGCCCTGCATTCTTTTCAATCAAGATACAGGATGGTGTTTTGTTTGGACGTTTAATCGATATTTTGAACCGTGGTTCAGAAATTGCAATCCTTGCAGTAGGACAGACACTTGTAGTTGCGGTTTCAGCAGGTACTGATATTTCTGTTGGTTCAGTAATGTCACTATCAGCATGTAGCTGCTGTATGTTACTTGCAGGATACGGCAACAACTCAGTAAATGAGCTTATGGTTCCAATGGGAATCGGAATGCTTTTTGGTGTACTTATGGGTGGTGTCTGCGGTGCAATGAACGGTGCCCTGGTATCCAAACTAAAGATACAACCAATGGTTGCAACGTTGATTTTATATACGGCGGCACGAGCAATCGGTTTGTTACTTTGCAACAACCAGATTACGTATATACGATATGAGCCTTACAAATATTTAGGCAACTTCCTTCCGGGATGTCCAATACCTACACCAGTATTTGTGGCAGCGTTAGTAATCCTTATTGTAACTATTCTTTTAAAGAAAACGGCACTTGGACTTTATATCCAGTCAGTTGGTATCAACAGCAGAGCAGCTAGAATTTCTGGTATCAACTCAGATGTAATTTGCTTTATCTGCTACCTTGTTTGTGGTATCTGTGCTGGTATCGCAGGTATTGTAGCTTCATCAAGAATCTACTCAGCAGATTCAAACAACATTGGTCTTAACTACGAATTGGATGCCATCCTTGCAGTAGCACTTGGTGGCAACTCACTTGGCGGTGGTAAATTCAACCTTGCTGGTTCAATCATTGGTGCATACACAATCCAGGCAATCACAACAACACTTCTTGCTATGGGTGTTTCAACAGATAAGGCTCCAGTGTTTAAGGCTATCATCGTTATTATAATCGTAGTAGTGCAGGCTCCTGCATTCAAAGCCTACATGGCAGCAAGAAAGGCCCAGAAGGCTCACATAAAGGAGGCAGCATAATGAAGACGAGAAGAAAATTAGATCCAAATACAGTTTTAATATTTATCACAATCGGCCTCTTCATATTTATGTATATTGTAGGCTGCCTGATTTATCAGGATAAAGGTTTTGGAAACTTACAGACATTCCTAAATATCCTTATCAACAATGCTGGTCTTATCTGCGTAACCTGTGGAATGACATGTGTTATGTTGACAGGTGGAATCGATATTTCAGTAGGTTCAGTTATCGCCATGGACTGTATGTTACTTGTTTATGGTATGACAGAATGGCACATGGGTGCAGTTCCAATGGTAATTCTTGTTCTTGTAATCGGTCTTGTATTTGGCGCAGTTCAGGGATTCTTAGTTGGATATTTAGAGATACAGCCATTCATTGTAACCATGGCAGGCATGTTCTTTGGAAGAGGTATGACAGCAGTTATCTGCTCAGGTCAGATTTCTATCACAGAGGCTGACAACCCAGTTTTCTATGCATGGGCAAATTCAAAAATCAATCTTCCAGAGTTCCTTGGAAAGGTTAACAAGCATGGTAAGGTAGTTGTTCCTTATATGAGACCAACAGTTGTTATTGCCCTTGTTGTACTTGTTCTTATCTTCTTGATGTTAAAGTATACAAAGTTTGGACGTAATCTTTACGCTGTTGGTGGAAACCAGACATCAGCAACAATGATGGGCTTGAATGTTAAAAAGACAAGAATGCTTTCACACATTCTTTCATCATTCCTTTGCTCAATCGGTGGTATCCTATACTGCTTGAACACAATGTCAGGTTCAGTTAACCAGGCAAAGGGCCTTGAAATGGATGCTATTGCATCAGCCGTTATTGGTGGAACACTTCTTACAGGTGGTGTAGGAAACGTAATCGGTTCACTCTTCGGTGTTCTCATCAACGGTACAATTACAGTACTAGTTAATACAAACGGAAAGCTCCTTTCTAGCTGGGCAAACATAGCAACGGCAGCGCTCCTTTGTATTTTCATAATCCTTCAGTCGGTATTTGCCTTAGTTAAGGCACGCCGCAATAAGTAACTTTCTTTTTCTAACAAAATCCTTCAACATGGAAAAGGCGGGTGCGTTCTGCATCTGCTTTTTTCATGTTTATTCACTGTTATTTCATATTATTTCCCCTGAAAATGAAGTATTATATATTTGACATTGATGTTTTTTAGAGGAGAAAAACATGGCTAAAAGTGATTTTAAAGATAGTTTAAAAAAGCAGATGCTTACAATGACGCTGGTACCTGTTATATTGCTGACTGTGGCAATTATTGTGACAAGTGTAAGTATTGTAAGAGCGTCAATCACTAATCAGATTGAGGATGAACTAATTCATGATGCCGAATTGATTGGCTTTGTTTTTGATGAATTTTATGTTGGCGATTATAGAATAGAAGAAACAGGCGAAGAAGGGGAATTTGATATTTATAAAGGTGAACAAAAGCTCAATGGAGAAGACACCCTTATAGCAACCATGTCTGATTTCTTGGATATAGATGTTTCTATTTTTATAGAGGACACACGAATACTTACAACTCTTAAGGATGATGATGGAAACAGTGCCATGGGTACAAAGGCTGCAGCGGTTGTAAAAAACGAAGTTTTGAAAACTGGTGAAAGTGTATTCTATGATAATGTGGTTGTATATGATAAGAAGAGCTTTGCATACTATACAGCACTAAAGGATGATAAAGATGAAATTATTGGTATGATTGCTGTATGTCGTTCAGCGGAAGATGTTCAAGAAGAGGTCTTCAAATATGTACTTCCTATTATTGGCATATGCATTGTGGTAGCAGTCTTCTTTGGATTCATTATGGTTCATGAAGGCAATAAACTGGCAGGCAGAATTTTCAAAATGGACAAATATATGAACCGTCTTGCTAGTGGTGAATTTGATTTTGAAATGCCACGAGAACTCATGGCAAAAGATGATGAAATAAAGCATCTTGCCACAGATGGAAAACGGATGGCAGGATCATTGAAAAAGCTTGTAGAATATGATGCTCTGACAGAACTGAACAATCGTCGCTCAGCTGATAAGAAGCTGGAAGAAATCAGAGTGAAGGCAGTGGAACTGGGAAATAAGTATTGCGTCTGTATTTCAGATATCGATTTCTTTAAAAAGGTTAACGACACCTATGGCCATGAAATGGGTGATGTGATTCTTAAATCAGTAGCAGATAAACTGAAGGCCGGCATGGTAGGTAAAGGCTTCTCAGCTCGCTGGGGTGGCGAGGAGTTCTTGCTTATTTTTGAAAACCGTGAGTTGGATATAGCAAAAAGAGAGCTTTCTATGATTATGGATGAGGTCCGCACAATCTATATTCCTGACACAGATCGTCAAATCACCATGAGCTTTGGCCTTACCGCCCTTGTCCCTGGTGAAACCACAGACGAAACCCTTAAGCGCGCCGACGACAATCTTTACGAGGCCAAGGAAACAGGACGTAATCAGATTATCTGTAAGTAGTGATGGGCCTTGTACTTACTTTACAGCTTTGACTCAGCTAGGGGAGCTTTAGGGGAGCTTTAGGGGCGCTATGTTAAGTGGGAATTATAAAATCCTGGGTTTCACTTAAAATTGAAGAGTTGGGTTAAGTGAAATAAGTAATTTTTGTTTTTTCACTTAAAAAATCAGTGTGTTTACCTCAAAGTATTTAGATATGTTAAGTGAAATGTGTAATGCTGAAAATAAACTTAACAAAAAGTTAAGTGTGAAATGAGATTCTTATTTTTAACTTAAGTGACTAAATATTTTTAGATAAAAATATAAGTGAAAATAATTTTATTTTAAAATAAACTTAACCAGTAGTGTGAGTTTTAAGTGGAATAGTTCACTTTTACAAATTCACTTAACAATTTTGGCTCAAGTAGCAGTAGTGAGTTAAGTGAAATTTTAAAACAAGGAAAGAAACTTAACTGCAATATATTAAATGTAAAAAGGGTGCTAGATTTTATGAAATTAAGGAATGTACTCATAGTAGTAAAAGATATAGAAGCTTCAAAGAAGTATTATCATGACTTATTTGGGCTTGATATGCTTTTGGATAATGATGGAAATATGATTCTGACAGAGGGATTGGTTCTTCAGGATGAGAAGATATGGAATAGCTTTATTAATAAAGATGTAGTTCATAGAAATAATTCCTGTGAATTATATTTTGAAGAAAGGGATATTGAGGCTTTTGTTGAAAAGCTGGAAAAGTTGTATCCAGATACTATATATGTGAATAAGTTAATGACACATAGTTGGGGACAAAAGGTTGTGCGTTTTTATGATCTAGATGGCAATTTGATTGAGGTTGGCACGCCAATGTAAACAATTATAAACATAGACTTGACTCTAATCGGAAACCGTGATAAGCTAATCGAGTTTTTGAAAAAAGTGTGAATTTTGTAATGAAAGGTAGAAGGTTAGCATGAGAATTAGAGATTTTATAGAAGAGTTAAGTCAGTATGATCAGGATATTGAGCTTGTAATAGATGTTGATGGAACTTATGTTACTCCATCGGTTAATAGAGAAGTTGTTCATTTTAAGCATGATTTCTCAGGAATCGCATTTAAGGATGAGGCAATTGTTCTTGCAAAGCGTAAATAGTATATATTTGAATTCAGGGTCTGGCGAAAGCCAGACCTTTTTGTGTGTCTTATAAAGAGTAGATATAATAAGATTTTTTATATTGTTGTATAGAGATAAAAAAGATATTATGTAAATATAAGGGAGGATAAATGATGGAAACAATTTTAAATATCATTACCACTGTCTGTGGCAAAATACAGGTAGTGTCCGATTTATTCTGGGATTTCCCAACAAATTTTGAGTGGTATGCAAACATTCCTATCTTGGGAAACTTTTCACTGGCAATTATTCTTTTGATTGGTTCAGGAATCTATTTTTCAATCAGACTGAAGTTTATTCAGGTTAGAAAGTTTAAGAGAGGAATAGAAGTATTAAAGACTAGCAAGGCAAAGACTGGTATTTCGCCACTTGCTGCTTTCTTCCTTTCAACTGCTATGCGAGTAGGACCTGGAAATATCCTTGGTGTTACAGGCGCAGTATCAGTGGGTGGCCCTGGAGCACTTCTTTGGATGTGGATTTCTGCATTCTTTGGAATGGCTACAGCATTTGTAGAGTCTACACTTTCTCAGATTTTCAAAGAGAGAAAAGATGATGAATATGTAGGTGGTATGGCCTTCTATGGACGCAGACTTATAAAGAATTCTGCAATAGTTGGTGTTGTATTATCGCTTATGTATATTATTTATGCATTGCTTTGCTTCCCAGCACAGGGATTTAACACAGTCTCTGCAATGGGCCAGATAGCAAGCATCATTAGCGGACAGGAGCTTCCAACCACACATGCTGTATATTGGATTGGCTTTGTAATTGTTATCATTGCAACTATCTCAGTTTCATTTGGCGGAACAAAAAAGATTTCAAAGGTTACTGATGTACTTGTTCCAATCATGGCAATTGTTTATGTGTTAACTGTTGTAATACTTATTGTCATCAACTTTACAAGAATTCCATGGTTCTTCTACGCAGTATTTACAGAGGCTTTCAAGCCAGAAGCAGTTTTTGGCGGAGCATTTGGAATTGCACTTATGCAGGGTGTAAAGCGAGGTCTTATGTCTAATGAGGCAGGCCAAGGTACAATCACAATGCCAGCAGCTGCTTCAGATGCAAAGCATCCATGTGACCAGGGCTGTGTTCAGGCAATTGGAGTTTTTCTTGATACAATTGTTATTTGTACACTTACAGGCTTTGTTGTAATCATGGGTCGTGTATGGCTCACAGATGCAGGTGAAGCATGGTTCGAGCTTGGCAAGCTTCCAAAGTATCTTGCCTCAGCAGCAGAGCTTACACCAGGCACAGCATTCAATGTAGTAGTAACCCTACTTATTTCACTTTGCTTTGGACTTTTTGCATTCACTTGCTTGTTAGGATTCATGTCCTTCTCAGAAATCTGTGCAAACAGAATCAGCAGAAGCAAGGTATTCATAAATGTTATTCGTACACTTGATATAATAGTTATCTGCTTTGGTATGCTTACATCAATCGTAGGAATGGACTTAGGTGCCCTTTGGGATTTATCAGATTTTGCAAACATTCTGATTGCATACTGCAACATTCCACTTTTATACATTGGATTTAAGTATGTTAAAAAAGCCCAGATACATTACGAAAAAGAAGATGGCACACCATTTACATCAGATGTTGTTGGCATTGATGTAAAGGTTTGGGATGAGAAAGCAAAACAATAGATAATTTTTAGTAAATGAAAAAGGCTAGTCAGTTTGATGCTGACTAGCCTTGATTTATTTGGTTTTAAGCTGGTTTTAGGTCTCTATATATGTAGATGAGCTTACAGTGGAAATGTTTTCCATATATGTGATGGATGTTCCACCTGTCGAGCCTGAGCCTGAATTCGAAGAATTATTGCCTGATTTGTAGGCGCCATTCTTCCACTGCTCAAATTTATCTAATACAGCATCGTAAGTCTTAGAAGAGATGTCTGGTAAATCCTTGCCCCAAGTTCCAGTTGCCTGCTCGTAGCCCTTCTTGAAAGCATCTAAGAGCATGTCTGCCTTTGATGTATCTCCGCCAGAAAGTGCGATGGCAAAATCTACAATTCTATCAGATGTCTGGTTAACACCCCAGTATCCATCTTCGGAAATATCTTCCTTTGCCTTTTCAATTGTTTCCTCGTCTGCTGTGAATTTACCTTCTGCAAGGAATTTCCACATATCATCCTGAGTAGCAATAGCAAATGTGCTTCCCTGACCATTAATTGTCTTCATAACAATATCTAAAAGATTGTTAATCATTTTTTCCTGGTCAGCCTTCAACTGCTGAATAAGAGCAGTTCTATCTGTCTTTTTGTAGTTGTCTGTTGTTAGTGATTGTTCATCAGATTTTTCATAAACAGCAGCTTCATCAGAAAACTTTGATGCGCTGACTTCCTGTTTTGATGCATTGAATTCAAGTGTTTCTGTAACCGAACCATCAGAATTTGTAGTCTTAGAATAGGTACCTGCTATATTAGAAGATACGCTGCTTAATGTGCTTAACTCCATAATAATAACCTCCTTGTTACTGTGGCCATGAATAAAAAACCATATGGAAATCCTTTTCCTATTCTTATTATCGGATGCTAATTGAGAAATATTTATTATTAGATTGTATTTATTTTAATACAAAATTCTTGTAAAAGTGTGGTATCTTTGTTAAAATTTATTAGGATTGAATACAAAGAACAATCAAGTACAAAATACACACAAGTACAAATTTTAATGGAGTAGTAATTTCTTTTCAATGGACAATATAGATCTTAAAGCATTAGCAAAAATAAATATCGGACTTGATGTTACAGGAATCAGGGACGATGGATATCATGAAGTAAGAATGATTATGCAGACAGTCAATCTTTTTGACAAGGTCAGCATTAAGAAGCAGGAGGGGGATGCTGTTACCATGAGCACCAATCTTCGCTTCCTTCCTGTTAACGATGACAATCTTTGCATTAAGGCAGCAAAGCTTCTAATGGAAGAATTTGATATACACACAGGTGTGCATATCAGCCTGGAAAAGCATATCCCTGTTGCAGCAGGCATGGCAGGCGGTTCTACAGATGCAGCGGCTGTAATGTTTGGAATAAATAAACTTTTTGATTTGAATCTCAGCAGAAAAGATTTGATGGAGCGAGGCGTTAAAATCGGAGCCGATGTACCATACTGTGTAATGCGCGGTACAGCTTTGGCAGAGGGAATTGGAGAGGTGCTCACACCACTTTCACCAATGGTGAAGTGCCCAGTGCTTATTGCAAAGCCAGGCATTTCAGTTTCTACAAAGCAGGTATATGAATCTTTGGATTCATGCTTTGACAATGTTAAGCATCCAGACATAGATCAGCTGATTTCAGATATTAAAAATCAGGATTTACATGCCATTTGCAACCACATGGGAAATGTACTTGAAGAGGTTACAATTCCACTACATCCAGTTATTGCTGATATAAAGAAAAACATGCTGGATCATGGAGCAGTTGGCGCAATGATGAGTGGTAGTGGTCCTACTGTATTTGGCTTTTTTGAAGACAACAAAACAGCAAAGGCAGCCAAGGAAGCACTTACAGAGAGTAAGCTGGTAAAGCAGCTTTATCTCACTACACTTTTTAACAACAAGTATTAATTAGTTTCACACATGAAATAAGGAGATTTAAACAGAATGACTGAAAATCTTACACTTCAAATGGATGATTATTTACCACTTCGCGATGTGGTGTTTAACACCCTGCGCGAAGCTATTCTTAAGGGCGAACTCAAGCCAGGTGAGAGGCTAATGGAAATGCATTTAGCTACAAAGCTTGGAGTTAGCCGTACACCTATCAGAGAAGCAATTAGAATGCTTGAGCACGAGGGACTTGCTGTTACAATTCCACGTAAGGGCGCCCAGGTTGCTAAAATGACAGAAAAAGATTTACAGGATGTACTTGAAGTAAGAGATGCACTCGATGCTCTTGCGGTGGTATGTGCCTGCGAAAGAATGACTGATGCTCAGTTTGTAGAGCTCAAGGAAGCTATGAAGGCATTTGAGTCAGCTACTAGAACTGACGATGTTCGCAAGATTGTGGAGGCTGATGAGGCATTCCACGATGTGATTTATGCGGCCGCTGCAAATCCTAAGCTTGAAAATATAATCAATTCGGCAAGGGAGCAGATGTACAGATATCGTTACGAGTATGTAAAGAATCCATCTGTTTATGCGCAGCTTATATCTGAACATAAATCTATCATTGACGGTTTCGACAGAAGAGATGTTGATTTCCTGAAGGATATAATGCATGTTCATTTGTCAAATCAGATAAATGCTGTTCGTGAATTAATTAGAGAACAAAAATAGATTGGAAATAAATAATGACAGGAACAAAATGTAGTATTAAACTTTGCTCCAAGCAAAAGATGGGCCACGAATCAGAGACTACAAATGAGGAGTACGTGGGTTCATTTATTGATAGAGGTAGTAAGCGTTACCTTTCTTATAATCGAGTTATGCCAGAGGGCCAAAAGGTAGATTGTCTAATAAGCTTTGAACACAACAAGCTTACATTGACTCAAAAAGGAGACATTCAATCAAAGCTTGAATTTGCCCCAGGGGCTCGAACCAGAAATGCTTACAATACACCAATGGGCATGATGACTATTGTGGTTCACACAAAGCGTCTTGTAATCGAGCAAAAGGATACTGAAATCAATCTTTTAATTGATTACGATTTGGAAGCCGGTGGAGAACCTATCAATACAGTAATAGAAATTAAAGCAACGTTAGAATAAGAAAACGCCAGAGATTGCCTCTGGCGTTTTTGTTATTGTTAGGGCAAGGCCCTATTTTTCAAAGTCTTAGTTTTTTTATTTTAGATAAAATAGATACTTTGAAAAATGA
>NZ_SVET01000012.1 GCF_015057245.1 Pseudobutyrivibrio ruminis | reverse complement strand
GTCGGGGTGACAGGATTCGAACCTGCGACCCCCTGGTCCCAAACCAGGTGCTCTAGCCAAACTGAGCCACACCCCGAAATAATTCGTTCTGCGTTTGTTGCGTATCTCTCGCGAACAATAGAGAGTATATATGAGAATCAAGGCTTTGTCAACAACTTTTTCAAAATTAAATTGTTAGATTTTATCACGAAATATCAGATATTCCGACAACTTTTATCTGTGGCATATACCCTTACCATTTGATGGTGTATTCGCTGAAATTTTGCTGTTTTGACGCCTCCATTTCATCTGCTACTACCTGGAAGTATACTGGGACAAAAGAGTCAGTTTCCTTCCACTGTTTATTTAACTCAGAATCCCACTGAATAAGATCTGGACGCCCTGCAATATAGTTTACATTAAAATCCGCAAAATACCCCGCCATTTCGGCTGATTTATCATGCTCCGATACAATTTCCATAGCCTGTCTGTATGCGTTGTTCCAAAGGAATCCCTCAGCTGCAACGGCTAGCTTTTCATCTGTAATTGTAGTAACAGCTTTATACGTCATTTTTCGTCCATTAAGGCTAATTTCTCCATGATAATTAGGAGCAGTCATAAGTGCCCCAGTCGCTATCTCTACAAAGCCCTCATTGGACTCTTTAATGTGTTGTATATGCATATGGCCGGAAAGGTTCATAAGCACATCATATTTCTCATATAAACCTAATAGCTTGTCATTATTAATGAATGTCATTCCTTGGGATGTCAATTCACTGTGCTCAAGAAGAGTTTGGTGAGTCACTCCTATTACATAAGCCTTATCTTCTTTTGCCTGTTTCAACTGCTCTTCTACGAAATCTAAGGTTGCATTTGTAAGTATTCCAGACATTCCTGGAACTGTGTTTACATCCACTACAAGAATTCTAAGATTTGGCGCAACCTCTGTTACATAAGAAAGAGATGTATCATCCCTGGCAACAGCGTTACTAAAACCATAATCACTGTATATGTCCAAAAATTCCGATGCATCTATACTATCCACAAGCTCATATGAATCACCACTGAATTTGGCTGCCCTGCCTACAGTTAAATCATGATTACCTGGTAGGGCTATAACTGGAATACCTGCATCACTAATAGCCTTAAGCTTATTTGCTAAGGCAATATGGCTGTCACGGGCGCCATTGAAAGTTATATCTCCGGACAAAATCAAAGCCGATGGATGAGCTTCTATTACCTGGCTTATGAACTCATCTGTAATCTCCTCACAGCCATACATATACTTGCCATCTCCTGACTCTACCATACGTTGATAGTACTCGCCGCCGTCTGTAAGATTAGGGTCGATGTAGTGAATATCTGTGGCCAGCCAGATGGAGATATTGTCTAAGTCTGAATAGTCCTTGTATTGTTCTATCTTGGATGAATCCGAAGATTTTGTGCCAACTCCAAAGCACGCCACCAGAATTAATATAATCGCTGCTAATATAATTATTATATAAATTAATATTTTCTTATTCATATCGTAAAATATAATAGTGTGCAATCAAAAAATCAAGTACTATAATCCTAGACAGAATAACAAGGACAGTCGCAGCCATTTAAAATTTGCCTTCGGCAAAGGCTGCTCCAGTATAACTTCAACTCAAATCAAGTTTGAGTTGAAGTTATATATAAATACCTCCAGGCACTGGCATACCTGGAGGCTGTAAAAGGAGTCTAATAACTTCCCCAAGAAACCCGGTTAGAAACTCAGGGAAAGGAAATAAGCTAAAATATGAAATTAAACTGCTGCTAAAGCTTTACCAAGCTCCTGGCATGCAGCTTCTGCTGCTCCGTCTGGAGCGTCCTGGCAAATAACGCCTTCGCCGTTTACTACTGTTGCGCCTGCTGCTGTCATGCGATCAACCCAGTCGCGCATCCACTGACCATCTCCCCAGCCATATGAGCCGAAAAGACCGATTGTCTTACCTGAAACAAAGCCCTCTAAATCTGTAACGAATGGCTCCATCTCGCCTTCCTCAAGAACCTCAGCGCCCATTGCTGGACATCCAAGTGCAAATGCCTTTGCATTCTTGAGCTCATCTATAGAAGCATCACCAACGTATACTACGTTAGCCTCGCCGCCTGCTGCTGTAACACCAGCACCTACAGCGTTTGCCATACTCTCTGTATTACCAGACTGTGACCAAAATACAACATTAACCTTACTCATGACTTTAATCTCCTTTAAAATAAGATATTTTGACTTAAACTGCCAAGGATATGACAGGCTTTGCATACGTATTTACGATATCTTTCAATGAATATCCTTTGAATACCATGCGAACCATATCATCTTTTACAATGTCAAATTTTTCAAATAACTTCTGTGCCTCAGTCGCATTTTTGTAAACCTTCCAATACCCCGACAGCACAAATCCGTCTCCTCCGTTTTGAATGAAGCCTACTACATCACAAAGCGGATATCCGAGGAACACTCCCATCTCATGCGGGAAATTATCCCTTTTATGAACATAAGAATCGTAACGATTCTGGAAATTTCGAAGTGAATACCCAAAGGCATCTGTACGATATCCATAAGAGGAAAGAAATTCCTTTATCTCTGGCTTTGCAAGGTAGCTTATGAGCTTGTCCTTATTAAAAACCAAAAAGATAACTCGATGTCTATCGTACACGAGGCGATACCCCAACAAGCCTGAATGCCTAAGAACAAATCTAACCTTATCTTCCTGATCTTTCGGAACTATAAGAAGATTTGAAGTTTTAAGGCCTGCTAATGTGGGAGCACACTGCAATACAACTTGCAACTCTACACATCGCCTGTCCATGGCACATATCATTTCAAATACTTCTTCGCACATAATGTTAGCTTCCTGTTCATATTTTAGTTAGCTGTTGCTAACTGTGGTTATCTTATACTAATAGAAGTTCGAAGTCAATACTTTTTTCACATTTTTTTCTTATTGATAAATTGTTTCGTTACAAGCAAAAAAATAATAAAAAAACCCCTTGTTCTTCTAAGAAAGAACAAGGGGAACTATCCTCTAATATATTATTCTAAGATGTGATTTAGGCCTTGTGCCATAATGGTAACCACATGCTCATCTGCCAAACTATAATAAATCTGCTTGCCCTCGCGACGGCTCTTTACAAGCTTGTTTGTACGAAGAATCTGCAGCTGATGTGATACAGCTGATTGTGTCATACCAAGAGCTTCTGAAATGTCGCATACGCAAAGCTCTGCCTCGAATAAAGCAATCAGGATTCGTACCCTGGTACTATCACCAAAAACCTTGAAAAGCTCTGCCAAATCGTATAAGACATCCTCATCAGGCAAATCGTTAAGTACATTTGCTACCAATTCTTTATGTACACACTGCTCTTCACAGCATTCTGCATGTTTAACCATTGTCAAACCTCCTAAATGTTCTTCACACGTAATGCGCGGATTGCGTTGAGAACTGCAATAACCATAACACCAACGTCTGCAAAAATAGCATACCACATATTTGCAATACCAAGCGCACCAAGTATCAAACATAATACCTTAACTCCGATGGCAAAGTAAATATTTTCATATACTATACGCATGCACTTTTTAGCAATTCCAATTGCCTTTGAAATCTTCATTGGATCGTCGTCCATAAGAACAACATCTGCGGCTTCAATAGCTGCATCACTACCAAGAGCTCCCATGGCAATACCGATATCAGCCCTTGAAAGTACAGGGGCATCATTGATTCCATCACCAACAAAAATCAACTGATCATTTTCTGATTTGGAAGCCAAAAGCTCCTCCACCTTCTGAACCTTATCTCCTGGTAAAAGTTCTGAGCAAACACTATCAAGCCCCAAATCCTTTGCAACAATATCTGCTACGCTCTTGCTATCTCCAGTAAGCATGACTGTCTGTCTAATGCCAACTCGCTTCATGTTTTCGATAGCCGCCTTTGATGTAGCTTTAATCTCATCAGATATAAGGATGTAACCTTTATACTGGCCATCAATGGCGATATAGATAACTGTACCTGGCTCATTTGCCTGGTTGAAAGCTGTACCAACAGAAGCCATAAGCTTCTCATTTCCGGCATTTACAGTCTTTCCAAGGACTACTGCCTTGATTCCATGTCCAGAGATTTCCTGCACATCAGTAACATCATTTGTGTCGATTGGCTTGTTGTAAGCCTCCTTCAAGCTACGTGAAATCGGATGATTTGAGTATACCTCAGCCATTGCAGCATACATCAAAAGCTCATCCTCTGAAATATCATTAGGAACAATCTTTGTAACCTTGAATACGCCCTCTGTCAAAGTACCAGTCTTGTCCATAACAGCGATTTTGGCCTTTGAAAGCATATCAAGATAGTTTGACCCTTTTACAAGAACACCTTCCTTGCTGGCACCACCAATTCCTGCAAAGAATGTAAGCGGAATACTGATAACAAGCGCACATGGGCAACTGATAACAAGGAATGTAAGGGCTCTGTAAATCCACTGGCCCCAGTTAGGATTAACACCGATAATAAGAGAAATAACTGGTGGAAGTACTGCAAGCGCTACCGCTGAATAACAAACAGCTGGTGTGTACACTCTGGCAAATCTTGAAATAAAGTTCTCTGGCTTTGATTTCTTGGAAGATGCATTCTCCACTAAATCGAGAATCTTTGATGCTGTAGATTCGCCGAACTCCTTTGTAGTGCGGATAGTGAGAACACCTGACATATTAATACATCCGGAAATAACTTCATCCCCAGGCTTTGCGCTTCTAGGAACGCTTTCACCTGTAAGAGCTGCAGTATCAAGAGTAGCTGTACCGTCAATAACCACGCCATCAATAGGTATCTTTTCACCAGGCTGAACTATGATTTCGCTTCCGATTTCTACTTCGTCTGGATCAACCTGTGTAAGCTGGCCGTCCACCATTATATTTGCAAAATCAGGCCTAATATCCATAAGCTGGGAAATGTTTCTTCTGCTCTTTCCTACAGCATATGATTGGAATAATTCACCAACCTGATAAAATAGCATAACCGCTACGCCTTCGGTGTATTCCCCAAGTGCCATGGCGCCAATAGTGGCAACAGCCATAAGGAAATTCTCATCAAAGACCTGCTTATTTTTAATTCCCTTAAATGCCTTCTTTAAAATGTCGTAACCAATAGTAAAATATGGAATCAAAAACAGCACAAAACGAATCCAACTGCCCTCTTCCAGAGGAAGCAACAACAGGATAGCCATCATCAAAGCCGCTGCAATTATTCTGATTAGTACCTTCTTCTGCTTTTTGTTCATATCAAACTCCTATAAAAATATCTCGCAATCGTCCTCTACCTTCTTGCAGTTCTTAAGAACTTCTTCCATAACAGCCTTAACATCTGCTCCATCTTCGAACTCAACGTTCATCTTAAGTGCCATAAAATTAACTGTAGCATCAGCAACACCTGCTGTCTCCTTAGCAGCCTGCTCCATCTTGTTTGCACAGTTTGCACAATCTACATCGATTTTGTAAGTTTTCTTCATGATATTTTCCTCCGTCCCCCATTGGGTCTTCTTTAAAATGAATATATGAATGATTGTTCATATGTTTGATTAAAATATAAACCTGTAGGCATAAAATGTCAACAGGTTTTATTGAAAATTATTTTAAATTAGCATACACCTCATCAGCTATAAGCTCATAGCCCTTTGCATTAAAGTGAATTCCGTCAGTATAAAGCTCATCCTGCCCCTCAGTAAGCTGATACAGATCAATCACCTCTACACCAGTCTCAGCCGCAACCTTTTCAACGATTCCTCCCAATTCATCCGCTACAACTGCAGGCTGAATATCATACTCAGCCACATCACTTCCATCCAATGAATAGCAATAAGGACTACGCATCAAGTACACTGTAGGCTTAGTATCCAGTTGCTGATATGATTCCACAAGCTCCTTCAGCCCTGCCTCATAATCTGATGCATTCCAGTTATAAGTCTTTGTATCATTTGTTCCAAGCATAAGCACCACAATATCAGGCTTAGACTTCAACGACTGTTGATACTCCTCCGACTCCACATATGGCAAATCCCCAGATGCAGATGCCGTAGCATTGCGCAATCCAAAATTTGAAACAAGATGATCTGTCCCCATCTTTATCTGCAGCTGTGCTGGATATGCATCCGTATCCCTAGTCTTCAGCACTCCACTTCCATAGGTAAGACTATCGCCCACGCAGGAAACCCTAATCCTCTCATCCTTGCCCCCAAAGAAGCCCGAATTGAAAAGCACAAAAAACACCAGTACAACCGCCGCCAGTAATATAACCATTTTCCTCTGTAAGAATCCTTTTATTATTTCCATACCTAAAATATTAGCACTCTTGGCCGCGATATTCAAAACAAACTAGCCCCACAGCCTTGCTCTTCCCCCTATTTATATTTGCCCACAGGCCCCTGGCCCCTCCGGCCCCCGCCACCCTCATCGCCATGCCCTCCTGGAGGTATCATTGGAGCAGATTTTTGGATTACCTTAATGTGTAAAGTCGCCCATATGTAGGTGTACTTACGAAGCTTTTACTATTCGAAGGTAATGTATGGGTGGGACGGACAATTGTAATATACGTAATCATCTAGTCTTAACTAGTCTTTGTATTATTACTTTTGCTACTCCGCTCACCAAGAATAATTAAAAAACAGGTTTTGTATACATAAGCACCGCCCTTAAACTCAGTCCATTTCGTTGTCGGGCTTTCGGCGCCGTCCATGGCGCCTCATGCTTATCTATTACAAAACCTGTTTTTATTATTCTAAGTTCGCTCCAAAGCAAATAGTAATAAATACAAAGCTAGTTTAAGACTGATGATTACTTAGTGTAGTGTTTGTCCGTCTCCACCCATACCTTACTGATAGAATTGTAAAACTTTGTAAGAACACCTATTAATAAATATGGGCGACTACACATTTAGATAATCCAAAATCTGTGACGTACCCCAGGAGGGCATGGCGATGGGGTGGCGGGGGCCGGCGGGGCCAGGGGCCTGTGGGCAGGTGTTATTGGGGAGGGCAAGGCTGTGGGGCCGGGCAACGCAAAAGCTCGCGGCCAATGGGAGGTCGCGAGCTTTTAGTTATAATAACATTAAGAGAATATAATGAAGAAAATAAAATCTTATGTATTACTTTGTTGCGCTTTTCTTGTTGTTGAGGATTTCGAAGACTACGGCTCCGAGAAGTACTACGCCCTTAACAACCTTCTGCCAGTTGGCATCGATACCCATGAGGGACATACCAAGGTTAATTACACCGATGAGGGTAGCACCAACAATCATTCCGAATACTGTACCTGATCCACCGTATGCAGATACACCACCTACTACGCAAGCTGAGATGGCATCCATCTCGTAGTTTGTACCAGCTGTTGAGTTTGCAGCCTGGAAACGAGCCATTGTAAGGAATGCAGAGATAACTGTAAGTACAGCCATGTTTAAGTATGCGATGAACATGATTCTCTTTGTATCGATACCTGAAAGTCTTGTTGCCTCTGAGTTACCACCGATTGTGTAGAAGTAACGTCCAATATCTGTCTTTGATGTAATAAAGCTGTAGATAAGTACGATTACTGCTACCCAGATGAGTGAGTATGGTACACCACCTGCAAGTGAGAACTTGTATGCAAAGAGCATGATGACAAAGTCAATAAGTACGCACTTAACAATAACTGCTGTAAGGCTGTCTGCAACGTAACCCTTCTTAAGCTTATTTGCACGAGATCTGAAAAGAAGAACCACTACGATGATTGAAGCAATAAGTCCGATTACAATACTTGTCATGTTGTACTGAACGCCACCGATTCTTGGACCACCGAAGAGGTCATTCATCTTGCCCGAGAATAATGCGCAAAATTCTGGTGGAAGTGGGCTGATGTTTGATGAACCGTTAAGTAATGCAACGCCCCATCCACGAAGTGCAAGGAAACCTGCAAGTGTAGCAATCCATGGTGGAATATTGATGTAAGCAATTACATAGCCAAGTAAGCATCCATAAATGATTCCGATGAGGAGCATTACAAGGATTCCAACTGGAGTTGAAGCTCCCATGTTAACCATGACTTTTGCTCCGATGATACCTACTAAACAAACAAATGAACCGCAGGAAAGGTCGATATTACCACCTGTTAACATACACATCAACATACCTGTTGCAAGAACATATACGTATGCGTTTTGTGTAATCAATGCGTTGAACTGGCTAGGCATAAGCATTGTGCCATTAGTTGTAAAGTTAAAGAAGAGAACAACCAGGACCAGAACAATGAGCATTGTGTTTTCTTTTAATATTTTAAAAATCTTGTCTTTCACTTTTTCGCTCCTCCCTTCCTACTTTTTCTCTCTCTTAGACATAACATCAAAGATAACCGCTGCAAGAAGTACTAAACCTTTAACCACCTTCTGATAGTTTGCATCAACACCCATGATTAACATACCCTGGTTGATAACACCCATCAAAAGAGCACCAATGATTGCACCGAATACTGAACCTGTTCCGCCGTATGCAGATGCACCACCGATGAAGCAAGCACCGATTGCATCCATTTCGTAGAACTGACCGTATGTTGGCTGTGCAGAAGCTGCACGTGCAACTGTAAGGATACCAGCGAAAGCTGCTAAGAATCCCATGTTTGTGTAAGCGAAGAAGTAAACCTTCTTTGTGTTGATACCTGAAAGCTGTGTAGCTTTTTCGTTACCACCTACTGCATATAAGTAACGTCCGATTGTTGTCTTTGTTGTGATGTAGTTGTAAACAAGGACAATAAGGATAATCCATAACAATGAAGTAGGAATTCCTTTGTAACCAGCAAGCTTATATGCTAAGAATAAAATTACAAGTGAAAGAATAACAAGCTTTGCATAGAAGCTGGCTGCACTTGTTGTAACGTAGCCTTTTCTAGTAGCTGATATTCTGTTTTTAAATGAAATTAATACATAAACTGCAACTGCAATAATACCTGCAAGTAAACATGTAATGTTTAAGTTTTCTCCATGGAAGAAATCAGGGATGTAGCAATCAGCACCACCACCAAATACGTTAAGGAATGTTGTATTTGAAATAGAAACTGCATAACCATTTAATACTACATTTGATAAACCTCTGAATGCGTACATACCAGCAAGTGTTGCAATGAATGGTGGTACGTTTATGTATGCTACCCAGAATGCCTGCCATGCTCCAACTAAAACACCAACAAGAAGCATAACAAGAACTGCGAACCATACATTCATTCCCTTGCTCATCATTACTGCTCCAATACCACCTACGAAGCAGACAACTGAACCAACAGAAAGATCGATGTTACCACCAGTTAAGATACAAAGTAACATACCAGTTGCTAACACAAATACGTATGCGTTCTGTGAAAGCAAGTTGTTTACGTTCTGAGACAGAAGAATTGTTCCGCCTGTTCCAACGTAGAAGATTCCGATAATAATCACCAGGGCGATAACCATGGTGTATTTTTTTAATGTGTCTTTAATATTAACTGAGACCATGTTTTCTCTCCCTTCTATGACTTCAAGATGCAAGACATAATGCTTTCCTGTGAAGCTTCTGCTCCTGCCATTTCGCCAACCATTTTACCTTCGTTCATAACGTATATACGGTCTGACATACCAAGTACTTCTGGAAGCTCTGATGAAATCATTATTACTGATTTTCCTGCTGCAACCAAATCATTGATGATGCAGTAGATTTCGTACTTAGCACCAACGTCAATACCACGTGTAGGCTCATCAAGAATAAGTACATCTGGATCTGCAAACATCCATTTAGCAAGAAGAACCTTCTGCTGGTTACCACCTGAAAGATTTCCAACGTTCTGCTCAACTGTAGGACATTTTGTCTTCAGCTTATCTCTGTACTCCTCTGCTACCTGATACTCTTTATCCTGATCGATAACACGCTTAGAGCAAAGTGATGAAAGGTTTGCAAGAGTTGTATTAATCTTGATTGGATTTGTAAGTACAAGTCCATTGCCCTTTCTATCTTCTGTTACGTATGCAATCTTATGCTTGATTGCATCCTTGATATTCTTTAAATGAACTTCTTCACCATTTAAGAAAAGCTGACCTGAAATGTTAGTTCCATAAGCCTTTCCAAAGATACTCATTGCAAGCTCTGTACGTCCTGCACCCATAAGACCTGCGATACCAACCACTTCGCCTTTACGGATATACATTGATACCCCATCAACAACCTTACGCTCCGAGAACTGTGGATGGTAAACTGTCCAATCCTTTACTTCCATAGCGATGTCGCCGATTTCTACACCATGGCGTTTAGGGAAACGGTCTGTCATTTCACGACCAACCATGCCTTTAATGATTCTATCTTCTGAAATATCATCTACACTCTTATCAAGAGTTTCGATTGTGGAACCATCACGGATAACAGTAATCTTATCTGCTACATAAGAAACTTCATTAAGCTTGTGAGAAATGATAATAGATGTCATTCCCTCCTGCTTGAATTTAAGAAGTAAATCAAGAAGTGCTCTTGAATCTGTTTCATTAAGTGATGATGTTGGCTCATCAAGAATGAGGAGCTTAGCATTCTTTGCTAATGCCTTTGCAATTTCTACAAGCTGCTGTTTACCAACACCTATATCTTTGATTAAAGTACGGCTGCTTTCTGATAAACCAACCATCTTTAAATATTTGTCTGCTTCTGCATATGTTTTGTCCCAATCAATAGCTGCCTTGCTTCCCTGCTCATTTCCAAGGAACATGTTCTCACCTATAGACATATAAGGGATTAATGCCAATTCCTGGTGAATGATAACGATTCCTTTTTCCTCAGAATCCTTGATTTTCTGGAACTGACAAACTTCACCATTGTATACGATGTCTCCAGTGTAAGATCCATATGGATAAATACCACTTAAAACGTTCATAAGAGTAGATTTTCCAGCACCATTCTCTCCTACAAGAGCATGAATTTCGCCTTCCTCTACCTTTAAGTTTACGTTATCAAGGGCCTTTACTCCTGGGAACTCTTTGGTGATTGATTTCATCTCAAGTATTGTTTTTCCCACTTAAGTCTCCCTCCTTATAATAACTTTTATTTTCTTAAAAACATTCTCTTCTCTAAAATAGGGCAGGTTTCCCTGCCCTAAAAGCATTACTTTTTTAATTATTGAAGCTGATCTTCTGTGTAGTAACCAGAATCGATAAGAAGCTCTTTGTAGTTGTCCTTATCTGCGAATACTGGCTCGCAAAGGTATGAAGGAATAACTCCTGTACCATTGTCATATGTCTCAGTATCGTTTACATCAACTGTCTCACCGCTGAGGATCTGACCTACCATCTTAACAACCTGTGAAGCAAGTGTACGTGTATCCTTGAATACTGACATAGACTGCTTTCCAGCGATCATGTTCTTTGTGTTCTCGATATCGCAATCCTGACCTGTGATGATTGGATATTCACCCTTGTAGTTTGCTGCAAGTGCGTTCTCAACACCAAGTGCTGTAGAATCGTTAGAGCAGAGGCAAACATCAAGATCTTCATTAGCGTAGTTAGATGAAAGAATTGTCTCCATACGTGACTGAGCTGTTTCTGTAGCCCATGCTGGAGTAGCAACTTCTGCGAAATCTACCTGACCAGACTTAACAACAAGTGTACCAGCATCGATGTATGGCTTAAGAAGATCCATAGCACCATCATAGAAGAAACCAGCATTGTTATCACCTGGGTCACCAGCTGTGATTTCCATTGTGAATGTCTCTGTTGTGTTCTCAAGATCAAGCTGATCAATGATGTACTGACCCTGAACCTGACCTACTTTGTAGTTATCGAATGTTGCATAGTATGAAACTGCATCTGAGTTCATAATCAAACGGTCATATGCGATAACTGGGATGTTATTCTCAGCTGCCATATCCATAGCTTCACCAAGTGATGAACCTTCGATAGCTGCAACTACAAGAACGTTACATCCTGAGTTGATCATGTTTTCAATCTGTGAAACCTGAGTCTGAACATCATTTGAAGCGTACTGAAGGTCTACTTCGTAGCCAGCTGCTTCAAGCTCTGACTGCATGTTAGCACCATCCTGATTCCATCTCTGGAGATCCTTTGTAGGCATTGCAACACCAACCTTTGTTCCTGTTGCTGCTGTAGCGCCACCATCATCTGTTGTCTCTGTAGCTGTATCCCCACCAGCTGCAGTTGTGTCTGTTGTCTCTGTGCTAGTTCCGCAACCTACAAACATAGAAGCTGCAAGAGCACCTGTCAAAAGTACACTTAATAACTTTCTCTTCATTCTTTGAAAACCTCCCTTTCATTTAGGTTTGTTTGTTACTATAGATACGATACCATGAAGATGTCTGAAAATGGTTGTCACTTTCTTCACATTTTTGTCTAACTTTATTCACACAATATAAAATGACTAGCACATTTTTGTGCTAGTCATTTTTTGTCATGCAAAAATTTGCTATTCATTTTCACTTGATTCCTCGGAAATATTCATATAAACGTCCTCTTTAGAATGAAATCCGCTGTCTATAATCACTTCATCGATATTGTCTCTGGTCACTGCCACCGGCTCTGTAGCTACATATGGGATGTCATATTTGCCATCACTTATTGTGGAATCCACATCAATATTCTCTCCACTGGCAAGCTGTACAGAAAGCTGAGCTGCCTGCTCGGCCAATTTGCTCACAGGCTTAAACACGGTCATCAGCTGTGTCCCCTCAACAATGTGCTGACAAGCTGGTAAATCTGCGTCCTGTCCTACCACCGGCTTTGCCCCGGCAAGCTGGCATACCGCCAGCGCTCTGATTACAGATGTGGCTACATCGTCATTGCCACACATTATGGCATCAGCTTCTTTTATAGTGTCTAAATTGTCGTAAACGTAGGCGCCACCTAACTCAGCTTTCCAGCCCTCACAATAATATGTGTCCAGGATTTCGATATCGTTTTCATTCATAACTGAATAGAATCCGTCGTTTACCATAGGCACGTTACCATCAGTAAGTGGACCGCAAATCATTACCACGCTTTTTGCACCAGAATCTGCCAAAGACTCTCCAAGCATTTGGCCTACCATATTGTTGTCGAATGATATGTAAAGATCCGTATCTGCATTTGGGATTATTCTGTCGTAGCAAACTACCGCAATATCTTTTTCTTTGGCGGCTTTGATTACATCTGTCAGTGCCTCTCCATCTACGGGAATTATAACCAGACAATCCACACCCTTATCAATCAGATATGTAATCTGCTCGATTTGTTTATCCACATCACCATTTGCATTTTGAACATTAACCGTCGCCCCTAAAGATGATGCTGTATCCACAAACACATCTCTATCCTTCTCCCAGCGCTCGATTACAAATGAATCAAAACACAAACCAATTTCAATACCATCTTCTTTATTAGAAGAAGTACTTGCGCTATCTGCCGAGCTACTAGCGCATCCTGAAAGCATCGCAAGGGATAGTGTCATCACCACTATCTTTTTCATATATCCTTTCATTCTTATTCACCCCAATAATATTAGTTACATTTTGCGTAGTCCGTAGGTGTCTTTCCAGTATACTTTTTGAAGTTACGTGAAAAGTAGTTTGGATCCGGATATCCTACCTCCGCTGAAATCTCCTTCATAGACTTGCTGGTTGTCTTAAGCAGTTTTTTGGCTGCCTCGATACGTAGCTTTGTCAAATAGTCGATGAAGTTCTCACCTGTCTCCTCTTTAAATACCTTTGAAAAATAATATGAACTGATATTAACCATTCGAGATATATCATCGAGAGTTAATTCCTTCATGTAGTTTTCATCTATGTATTGCCTTGCTTTATTAACAACACTCATGGACTGCTCTTCCTGCTTGTTTGCCACCCAAACAGCAGCAGCCTTCATCTTTTCAATAAACCAATGCTTTACTTCGTTTAATCCCCCAAGATTCATTAGCTCTGACAGATAGTTAGCTCTACTCTTAAACTCATAGACGCGGGCGGTCTTTTCATAAGATAGATGCTCTGCCCAAAGAACGAACTCCAAGCATTTCAAGCGCACACTGTCGTTATCATTAGCGTAATTTTCTTCCATCCACTCAAAGAAGGCCTGAGACAATGCAACCGTTTCATTTACATTTCCAAGAGATATTTCATTAAACAGTCGCTTTTCCAAATCCATTGGATAGCTTTCCTCGTACTGGCAAGCCACCGGCATATCATCTACGTGAGCCACATGACTGGTGGTTGCTATCAGTACTGAGTTTGCTTCCTCATAGGATTCTGCCATTCTGTCTAGTGGCTTTACCGAACCAAATCCAATTCGAAAATCCATATCGAATCTATCTGAAAGCTTTCGACATAGTGCTCTTGCACTTTCTACCACATTATTTCTTTCATTATATGGCAATGTATTGCTATCTGTTGGAATAAGGATTGGTATTTTATTAGACATTACCGCTCCCATGATTCCCTTTATATAGTCCTCTGTTATGGTGTGAATCTCTCTGTATGATTTCTGGGCCTGGATAGAAACTGCTACCGCACTGGTCATGTAGTTTCCCACCATCTCTCTACCAAATACCATGCAGGCCATGTATCCATATTCTGAATCGATTCCAAGCAAAGTCTTGTAGTTATCAATATCCTCTTTAAAGTATTCCTTAAATAGCAAATCCTGAATCAAACCGTTTTCAATTATAGGTACGACAGTTTCAAGCTTTTCTCTAACTCGAAGGTCATTGCTTCGCTTTGCTCGTTCACCATCAATTTGCCCCATGGCTTTGTTTAAAATGGTGATGATTCCATCTCTACTGACCGGCTTGTTTAGGTAATCCAAAACCCCCAGGGAAATCGCTTCCTTTGCATAATCGAATTTGTCGTAAGCTGTCATAACTATAAATACGATATGATTATTAGTCTTTCGTATTTCTCGCATGGCTTCGATACCATTAATGCCAGGCATCTGAATATCCATAAAGGCTATGTCTGGCTGATACTCCTCTGCAAGCTCTATAACCTGTCTACCGGTTTTGGCTGTACGGATATCGCACTTGCTTCCATACTCCTTTTCTATTATGAATTTCAATGAATCGATGACTATTCCCTCGTCATCCGCCAACATTATTTTGTACATTACATTTATTCCTTCTCATAATCCTTCTTTGGAAGATAAAGAATTGTCTCCGTTCCCATCTTTTCTCCCTCAGATATAATATCTAACACATCCTCACTTTCGTAGAAGATATTAAGACGCTCAATACAGTTGTTTAATCCCACACCATTGGATGTGGATTTAGCAGGATTGCTCTTGTATGTGCCATCCAAAACCTGCTCAATTTTTTCCTGTGTCATGCCAATACCATTGTCTTTGATACTGACACATATATAATCCCCCAGTTCATACACAGAAAGCTTGATTTTCTTGGTCCAATCAATATTTCTAAGGCCATAGTTGATACTATTTTCAACAATAGGCTGTAGTATCATACTAGGTATCTTTACCCCAAGAAGTGACTCATCAATCTCCTTTGTGAACTGGATTTCCCCTGCGAATCTTACATTTATGATGTAAATGTAGATATCTACCAGCTCAATTTCCTCCCTCAAAGACACAACATCCTTGTTCTTTTTGATGTTGTATCTAAAGAAATCTGCCACTCTTTGAATGTAATTGCTGGTCCTGTCTGCCCCCTCCATCATGGCAAGCTGAGCACCAGCATTTAAAGTATTAAACAAAAAATGGGGATTAATCTGCGCCTGCAAATATCGAAGCTCCGCATCCTTAATATGGTTTTCCATTATCAGCTCGTTTTCTTTAAGCCTTCGCTCCACTTCCATAGATTCACGAAGCTTTTCAATATAGTTCTTTATGGACACAACCATTTTGTTGAAGGCTTTTGTTACCACACCAACCTCATCATTGCTTTTAACAGGCAGAAGCTCTACATTGAAGTCTCCCTGTGACACGCTGTTGGCTGTGGCAGCCAGCTTTATAAGTGGATCTGCAATAGTTGATGCGATAAGTACTACAAAAAACAGATTGGCTATACCAATTATTACAAGTGTTAAAATATTCAGCTCTTCCAAAGTCTGAAGAGCTGTCATCATAGCTCCATAGGATTTAGAGTTATTGATGAACTGCTGATTGTTGAGGTTGGTAATGCTGATATCTATGTAGCCATATGTTCTGGCCGCCTCCTCGTAGATACTCTTATACTTTTCTACATTACCACCGCGTTTACTTTCAACTGCCTGATTGGTAAGCTCCAGGTAGTTTTCCGACATGTTTTTGATATTTCTTTCAAGGACTCTGTTTTCATTATCATCCTTGTTGTCATCCAGATTATCTACCAAATCAGAATACTCTTCTTCGTAAATATAATACTGCTCCAAAGCATCACTGGTTTTGGTATTTAAATAACCTGCTGTTGCATTTTGTAAACGGTCCAGACTCTCACTCAAATCGTTCAGCGTATTATTGCTGGCGTAGATAACATCCAGAGAGTTAAGCATCTGGGCAGTTCCCAAGTACAGCATCATGTTTACAAGGAACAGCAGTACAGTAGGAATACAAAATGACATAATCATCTTTTGTCTGAGGGAGATAGATTTTCGCTTGATCCTACTCATTTTCTACCTCCTCCAACGCTTCATCGATGTTGGTAGCATCGATTACATTTGCGTCAACACTGATGTAATCCGATACATAGCCCGCATCCCTATATTCGATATATGCTTCCGCCGCAGACACACCCACACTCTGTGCATCCACATATACAGTGCTAAGAATTACTCCCTGTTTGATTCCAGTAAGAATTGTAGGTGAAACATTACTTCCTAAAAGCATTATTTGTCCTACTTTATTGTAGTCAATCATGGCCTGATAAAAGCTTTCGGTGGATTCCTGGTCAAGGCAGATTACAACTGGTGCCAAATCATTTTCTTTAAAAATATTTTGGATATACTCCTCATTAGCAAACGCATCCTTGCTTTCAACAGTGCGCACTTCAAAATCCAGGTTTCCGTTTGGCAGTTCGCGGCCGTCCAAGGCTGACTGCATATTATTAACAAAGGCGCTCGCCTCTGTAGGATTGACTGTGTTTCCAGCCAGAACCATTACCTTCTTTTGCTTTGTCAGATTTTCTATCAAAGACTCTCCGTATAAGCTGGCGATGGTATAGCTATTAGCTCCAATATAGCTGACACGATTTGCCATATCAATATCTGACTCCAGTGTGAATACAGGAATATCTGCATGCTTTGCCTTTGCCACCATTTCAGCTGTCTCTGGAGAATCGTCTCCCTCTAGAAAAATGGCATCACAATTGGATTCAATTGCCATCTCCATATACTCCGCCTTGGTATATGATTTGTCGATACTGGTAGAAAGCATATCTACATACACTCCCTGTTCAGCGCCATATTCCTTGGCAGATTTATAAACCTCCTGCCAAAAGTCCGATGAATCATTTGAAGAAATCATAATTACATAGGAATCGTACTGCTCATACTCAGCCTCAGCCAATAATTCCTTGGCTTCATCCATACGTTGCTGATAGATTACTATACTGATAACTGTAGCTATAAACATAAAAGCAACAGCACACCCTGCTGCAATAGCAAGTGCACTGTTGCTCTTTAATCTTCTTTTGCCCCAGAATAATTTCATATCATTAAACCCACCTAAAATACTTAGGTCAATTATAGCAGATTAGGTGGCAAAATCAACGTGAGAAACTCCTCCGGCATGGCCATCTGACTCGTGTAAAAAGATACCTGTCTCACGCATGGCAGCCATTGCTTTGTGCTCATCATCATGCTGTACAAAATCTGTTCTTACACGGCCAAGATATATAGCTCCCACATCAGACTGTTTTAATGTGTAAAGCTCCATATCTCCTTTCTCGTTCATGGTCCAAACTCTAAGCTTTTCAAAGATACTGTCGTTCTCATCAATCCATCCGTTACAATCCTCGTCAAATATTTCAAGCTCCTTAAAGCCGTCTCCTGTTGTCGCTCCAAATAGCTCTTTTCCGTCATTGATTTCTCCATCCTCATTTCTATCAAGTGCTAAGAAACCAGAACCTGCCTCCAACTGATGAAGATTGTCTTTTTCCCCATCTCCATCCAAATCAAAATAGAATGATTGATCAGATACCTTCGTTGGATTGTCATTGAGATTGACCACCAATGGGTCAATGTATTTTACGAAGTTTTCCTCAACAGATTTAAACTCCTCCTTAAATGATTCTGACATTGCAAAACCATAATTAAAATTCAGATGCCTTCCATCTGCAGTAACTGCAGTACCTACGGCTGAGTAAGCCAGCTCTTGGCTTTCACTGTATTCGTAGTTGATTGTGGTTGTTTGAGAATATCCCTCATTGCTTTTAAAGATTTCCTGCAGAATGTTTTTAAACTCAGAATTATCGCCAAATATCTTACTCATCAATATAGCTCTGAGCAAATAATGCATTGTCTGCATTCTGGTTTGCATGTTTGCAACCACCGATTCCACAGAAGATTTTTCTCCTGCTTCCTGAACTTCCCCATTCTGGTTCAGCTCATAGTTTAGAGATGAGAGAAAGCCTTCTCCATCATCTTCTAGCACCACGTTTCCCAGTTTGATAGCTGGCTTAATGGTATTTTCGTACTCCACCTTCGTTGTTGCCACGAAAGTACTTTGTGCGGCCATTTTGACCTCAGAATTTTGAATTACCATGCTCTTTCCTCCTATAAATGAAACATAATTTATAAAGGGAAAGTCCGTTTTCCTTATCACAGTTTCTAGTAAAAAGAAAAACCAGGAAGGCGTGCCTTCCTGGTCCTGTGATTATTATCGTCCGTGTAATTATATATCGGCTGTAAACTCATTTTCCTTAACAGATGAAGCCCCTTTTCTGAGAAGAATTATTGAAACGTAAGTAACAACAAGGGAACCCAGCATCCACAAGAAGAATCCGATAACTGTATCGCCTCCGTATGGCAAGAAATCTGAGCCATAGGTGCCAATCAAGTTAAATATCATATGGATAATAATTGTAACAAATATATTGTTGTATAAGTGCATTACATAGCCCATTCCAAGTCCAAGGACAAATGCATAGCAGCCTTGGATTGCATTCATATGGAAGGCACCAAAGAGTATTGCCTGTACAACTATTGCAAGATAGTATGGCATAACCTTTTTAGCTGCACTAAGTGTAACACCTCTGAAAATAAGCTCCTCGCATATTGGTGCAAGAATAACTGCATATATGCCCATGATAAATGTAAGGCTATCATCCAAACCAGCTGTCTCCATAAGCTCTTCATATTCCTCGAGCCATGATGGAAATGCACTAGCTAATGCAGCTGTAAGGTAATTGCTAACGTATTGCATGCCTAAGCAAAAGAGCAACACACCTGCTATTGTAGCTGGAACATTCTTTGATACCTCTGATAGCTTAGTCTGCTTTTCATCACTAAAAATCTTTTTCTGAACGAATGTGAAAATAATGATTCCAGCAACAGCATATATGATATAAAGAACATTTGCTCCATCCGAAAGCATTGCATCTACAAGTGCGTTAACAAGGTCGTCGTAGGTGTTTCCTTTAAATGTAGCAAGCACATAAGCAACGATAGCTTGAATTACAAATAAGCTGGCTCCAACCTGCAAAACAAATGCAAGAATACATGGAATAAATATCCAAGGTATATATTTTCTTTTGTCATTCATAGTCTGTAAACATTCCTTCTAGGCACTTATTTCAAATCAAGCTTATCCAAGTGCCAAATATCATCTACATACTCCTGGATTGTTCTATCAGATGAGAACTTGCCAACATGAGCTACGTTTTCAAGTGCCATCTTTGCCCATTTATATTTATCCTTGTAAGCCTCCTGAATCTTTTCATGAGTCTCACAGTAAGATGCAAAATCCTTTAGTACAAAGTATGTATCAGCCTTTGCTGTACACTGTGTGTTTAAAAGAGAATTGTAAAGTGGGCGGAACAATTCTGGATTATCAATACTGTAATTGCCATTTACAAGCTGCTGCAATACCTTTTGAATGTGATGATTTCCGTTCATAACATCTACTGGATTGTAGTCGTTATTCTTTTCGTGAGCAATTACCTCATCTGAGCTCATACCGAAGATAAAAATATTCTCTCCGCCTAGCTCCTGATACATCTCTACATTTGCACCATCCATAGTACCGATTGTAACGGCACCATTAAGCATGAACTTCATGTTTCCAGTACCAGATGCTTCCTTTGAAGCTGTAGAAATCTGTTCTGAAACATCTGCTGCTGCAAATATCCATTCAGCATTTGATACACGATAATCTTCAATAAATACAACCTTGATTTTGTTGTCGATTGATTTATCGTTGTTGATTACTGCTGCTACATTGTTTATCAGCTTGATGATAAGCTTTGCATTTTCATAACCTGCAGAAGCCTTTGCACCGAAGATAAATGTAGTTGGATAGAAGTCCATCTCTGGATTTTCCTTAATCTGATTGTAGAGATACATTACATGAAGAATATTTAAAAGCTGACGCTTGTATTCATGTAATCTCTTAACCTGAACATCAAAAATCGAATTAGGATCAACTTCGATTCCATTGTGTTCTAATATATATTTAGCCAGACGTTTTTTATTATCGAGCTTGATAGCCATAAACTCGTCAAGAGATTTCTTGTCATCAACAAAGCTCTCTAATTTCTTCATCTGGGATAAATCTGTAATCCATCCACGACCAATCTTTTTGATTACCCAGTCTGAAAGCTTGTAATTGCCGTGCATCAAGAAACGACGCTGAGTAATACCATTGGTCTTGTTGTTGAATTTTTCAGGATACATTTCGTAGAAATCATGAAGCGAAACATTCTTCAGGATTTCTGTATGAAGAGCTGCAACACCATTAACACTGTAGCTTGCGGCGATTGCCATGTGAGCCATCTTGACCTGGTCATCTGCAAGGATAGCCATGCGATGAACTCTCTCCTCGTCACCTGGGAACTTAGCTCTAATTTCGTCACAGAATCTACGGTTGATTTCCTCAACGATCATAAAGACACGTGGAAGCAATCTCTTGAAGATATCCTGTGGCCATTTTTCAAGAGCCTCTGACATGATGGTGTGGTTTGTGTAGGCAACACAATGTGTTGTAATCTCCCAAGCCTCATCCCAGCCTAAACCATGCACATCCATAAGGATACGCATAAGCTCAGCAACTGTCAGTGTTGGGTGAGTATCATTCATCTGGAATACAACCTTTTCAGGAAGCTTCTTGATATCCTTGTGATAGCGCAAATACTTTGCAAGAGCTCTCTGAATAGATGCAGATACAAAGAAGTATTGCTGCTTCAATCGAAGCTCCTTACCCTGAATATGATTGTCATTTGGATAAAGAACCTCAGTAAGGTTTCTTGCAAGGTTCATATCCTCAACTGCTCTGTTATAGTCACCCTTTTCAAATGAGTCTAATCTAAACACTTCCTTTGGTTTGGCATCCCAAATCATAAGCGTGTTTACCATACCATTATCAAAACCAGTGACAGGCAAATCATAAGGTGTAGCTATTACTGCGTTATACCCTTCATGAATATACTTTGTTGTGCCATCTGGCTGAGTATCATAGCGAACCCATCCGCCAAATCTAACTTCGAATTCATACTCGGTACGCTGAAGCTCAAATGGATATCTAGTCTGAAGCCAATTATCTGGAACTTCCCGCTGATAACCATCCTCAATCTTCTGCTTGAACATACCATAATGATATCTAATACCGCAGCCATAAGCCGGATACTGTAAAGTTGCAAGAGAATCAAGGAAACATGCAGCAAGTCTACCAAGACCACCATTTCCAAGTGCTGGATCTGGCTCCTGGTCTTCTACTTCATTTATATCAACCCCCAATTCATCAAGGGCATCCATAACCTCTGTGTATCCACGCATATTAATCATGTTGTTTCCAAGAAGTCGACCAATCAGAAACTCCATAGACATGTAATATACGCACTTTGGATCCTGCTGCACAAATGCTTTTTGAGTAGTGAGCCAGTTATCAATTACCACGTCGTTGACAACTTCGGCGCAAGCTCTATAAATCTCCTCCTTAGTTGCCATCTCAAAGTCCTTGCGGAACATGGTCTTGACACGGCCTACTATCTCATGCTCAATCTCTCTTGTGCTTGGCATCTGTCTCTTCATATCTCAAAACCCCTCCTATTGGCAATCCGTATAAGCTGACCAAAGCACTCCGTGCTCCCGCAGGGTCCCCTTCGCATTACGTCAGTTACGCATACAAGCCTTAGTATTGCTCCGTCGCGAGATTGGCTCCTTGAGCAACACTAAGAGCTAGTCTGCTACTGACTTGCGAATTGTCCCTGCTCACGCTTGCGTATGTTGTGCACAGCTTATACTTAGTTACAATACAGTTGCAATAGTTCGTAGACATCAAGCTATTATATTACTTTAGCGAGACGTGCTGTCGAGCGTAGTAATATAATGCTTGTAGTCGTAACGAACGAGCCATAACCTTGTGGCTAGCCTCAGCCTAACGACGTGTTACGGCGAGTGTTACCTTCTCACCGTTGATGTTCCATTCTTTAACGTGTGAGCCTGTTTCGCCTACGATGATTTCGTCAGCGAGAACTTCCCCAGCGATTTCAGCCTTATTCTTTTCGAAGATTGTGGCAGCCTTTTCGTCAGCCTTGTACGCTACTGTGATGCGGTCCATAACTTCGAAATCAGCTTCCTTACGCATTGTCTGAATCTTTGAAACGATTTCACGTACGAAACCTTCCTCAAGAAGCTCCTCTGTAAGGTTTGTATCAAGAACTACTGTTACGTAGTTGTCTCCATCTGCAACGAAGCCTTCTGTCTGAGCCATAGAGATAAGTAAGTCTTCCTCTGCAAGCTCAATTGATGGATCAACCTCAGGCAATTTAATAACCCCATTTGCCTTGAGCTCTGCGTAAGCAGCGTTTCCATCAAGTGATGAAAGAGCCTTCTGAATGCCACCTAAGAACTTGCCATACTTAGGTCCAACTGTACGAAGCTGTGGCTTGAATGAGTATGATGTGAATGCTGAAACATCCTCTGTGAATGTAGCCTTCTTAACGTTAAGCTCATCCTCAATGATGCTTACATACATTTCATCAAGCTCATGCTCAGCCTTGATGTACATCTGACCAATTGGCTGACGGTTCTTGATGTTGGCTGTATTTCTACATGCACGACCGTGAACTACGATCTTTAAGAGCTCATCCATATCCTCCTCAAGCTTCTTATCAATGAATGCCTCATTAACTGTTGGGAAGTCACAAAGGTGGATTGACTCTGGTGCATTCTTGTCTACTGAGCGAACCATGTTCTGATAGATTTCTTCTGTCATGAAAGGAATCATAGGTGCTGCTGCAAGTGAGATATCCTTTAAGCATGTGTAAAGTGTCATGTAAGCATTAATCTTGTCCTGCTCCATGCCCTTTGCCCAGAATCTATCACGGCAACGACGAACATACCAGTTAGATAAGTCATCTACGAACTCATCAAGAGCTCTAGCTGCCTCTGGAATCTTGTATGAACCAAGGTTGTCATCAACAGCCTTGATTGCTGAGTTAAGACGAGAAAGAATCCACTTATCCATAACTGCAAGCTTGCTGAAGTCAAGCTCATACTTTGTAGGATCAAACTCATCAATGTTTGCATATAAGATGTAGAATGCGTATGTATTCCAAAGAGTTCCAAGGAACTTTCTCTGACCTTCCATAACAGCATTTTCACCAAATCTCTTTGGAATCCATGGTGCTGAAGATGTGTAGAAGTACCATCTAATAGCATCTGCTCCCATTTTTTCAAGAGCATCAAATGGATCGACAGCGTTGCCCTTTGACTTAGACATCTTCTGTCCATTCTCATCCTGAACGTGACCAAGTACAATAACGTTCTCATATGGAGCCTTGTTGAAGAGAAGTGTTGATTCTGCCATAAGTGAATAGAACCATCCACGTGTCTGGTCAACAGCCTCTGAAATGAACTTAGCAGGGAACTGCTGCTCAAATACTTCCTTATTTTCGAATGGATAGTGATGCTGAGCAAATGGCATAGCACCTGAATCGAACCAGCAGTCGATAACTTCTGGTACACGCTTCATTGTGCCCTTACACTCTGGACATGTGCATGTAACCTCGTCGATGTATGGACGGTGAAGCTCGATGTGCTCTGCATCAGCGTTGCCTGAAAGCTCTGCTAATTCCTTGCGGCTTCCGATTGAAATCTGTTTGCCACAATCTGGACACTCCCAGATGTTAAGCGGAGTTCCCCAGTAACGGTTACGAGAGATACCCCAGTCCTGAACGTTCTCAAGCCAATCACCGAAACGTCCCTTACCAATTGATTCTGGAATCCAGTTTACAGTGTTGTTATTTTTAATCAGGTCATCTTTAACTTCTGTCATCTTGATGAACCATGACTCTCTAGCATAGTAGATAAGTGGAGTGTCGCATCTCCAGCAATGTGGATACTCATGCTCAAACTTAGGAGCATCAAAAAGCTTTCCTTCCTTATCAAGGTCCTTTAATACTTCAGGATCTGCCTTCTTTACAAAAAGACCTGCATAAGGAGTCTCCTTTGTCATCTCACCCTTGCCATCTACGAACTGAACAAATGGAAGATCGTATTTACGTCCAACCTTTGCATCGTCCTCGCCAAATGCAGGAGCGATATGTACGATACCAGTACCATCTGACATAGTAACGTATGTATCACATGTAACAAAGTGTGCCTTCTTATGCTGCTTTGTAGCTGCAACCCCAGCGCACTCGAAAAGTGGCTCGTACTCTTTGTACTCAAGGTCTGTACCCTTATATGTCTCAAGTACTTCGTATGCCTTCTCGCCTTCTTCAGCAAGCTTGCCTAATACCTTATCTGCAAGTGCTTCTGCAAGAATATATGTATATCCATCAGCTGCCTTTACGCGGATGTATGTCTCATCTGGGTTAACGCAAAGTGCAAGGTTTGATGGAAGTGTCCAAGGTGTTGTTGTCCAAGCAAGGAAATAAGCATCCTCACCTACGATTTTGAAACGAACGATTGCAGAACGTTCCTTAACTGTCTTGTATCCCTGTGCAACTTCCTGTGCAGAAAGTGGAGTACCACAACGAGGGCAATATGGAACGATTTTGAATCCCTTGTAAAGGAGCTTCTTGTCCCAGATAGTCTTAAGTGCCCACCACTCTGATTCAATGAAATTGTCATCGTATGTGATGTAAGGATTGTCCATATCTGCCCAGAAACCTACTGTGCCAGAGAAATCCTCCCACATACCTTTATATTTCCATACAGATTCCTTACATTTCTTAATGAAAGGCTCCATACCGTATTCTTCGATTTGTTCTTTACCATTGAGACCAAGAAGCTTTTCAACTTCAAGCTCTACTGGAAGTCCATGTGTATCCCAACCAGCCTTACGAGGAACGAATTTGCCCTTCATAGTCTGATATCTAGGAATCATGTCCTTGATTGCACGAGTCTCAACATGTCCAATGTGAGGCTTACCGTTTGCTGTTGGAGGGCCATCATAAAATGTGTATGTCTCTCCCTCTTTTCTTGAATCCATTGATTTCTGGAAGATATCGTTTTCTTCCCAGAACTTTTGCACCTGCTTCTCCCTTTCAACGAAGTTCAGGCTTGCGTCTACCTTGTTGTACATATAAAAGTAATTCCTTTCTAGAGGATATCCTTTCTCGTCAGATATCCCTTCTCTTATTTAAATATGCCAAAAAGTGCTAAAAGCACCTCTAACCAAAATTATAATGTATCATCGTTATCCAATGAATGGAGCTCGTCCTCTAAAAGTTGATTATCATCAAGATAATTGTCAAAGTAATCTTCATCGTACTCTTCGTAGTACTGAATGAGATCTTCACTTGCGTCATAAATGTTTGCTATGTTTGCAATAATAAATCCATAGCAAGCTCCGCAAAGAACAACACTTAGAACTGATGTGATGATACCTGCAATTGCAAGGCCCTGGCTACCCTTTTGTCCCTTTGCCTGTGATAAATAAATACCTCCCAGAACGATTGAAACCAAGGCTAGTAAAATATTAAAGAATGATAAAAATAACAGCAAAGCAATAATGCCTAACACCAGTGATGCTATAGCCAAGCCATTATCTGCCTTTTTAGGAGGCTGCTGATAATAGTATGCCTGCTGGTTATATCCGTAGTTTGGATTGTTGTATTGATTGTTAAATTGATTGTTGTACTGGTTATTGTACTGGTTATTGTACTGACTATTATTGTGCTGATTGTTATATTGGTTGTTTGTATTCTGCTGTGATGACTGTTCATTTTCATCTTCAAACATGTAATCGTTACCCATAATATCTCCTAAACTATATAATTAACCTAATCTTAATTATGATAACTGTTTATGCCCTATTTTACAAGCAAAACCAAAAAAACCACCCTTTTAGCAAGGGTGGTAAAAAATCAATGAATTTTATTAGAAATCTGTAAGATTTGCAGCACGTCTCTCAAGGAATGCACCCATGCCCTCTGCCTTGTCGTGTGTAGAGCATGTAATACCAAAGAGATTAGCCTCCATCTCAACTGCATTCTTGATGTCCATATCGTAACCATTGTTGATTGCAGCCTTTGCAATAGAAACAGCGTAGCTTCCCTTTGAAGCAATCTTCTTAGCCATTTCCTTAGCTGTGTTCATAAGCTCTTCCTTAGCAACAACCTTGTTTACAAGACCAATTCTGTATGCCTCGTTTGCATCGATTGAATCGCATGTGAAGATAAGCTCCTTAGCGCGTCCCATACCAACAAGACGAGCAAGTCTCTGTGTGCCACCAAAACCTGGGATAATTCCAAGGCCTGTCTCTGGCTGACCAAATGTAGCATTGTCAGCTGCGATACGGATATCGCAAGCCATAGAGATTTCGCAACCACCGCCAAGTGCGAAGCCGTTAACAGCAGCAATTGTAACCTGTCTCATATTCATAAGCTTAAAGAATGGCACTGAAGCCTTCATACCAAATGCACGAGCCTCAGCTGCTGTGAAGTTAACCATCTCAGAGATGTCTGCACCAGCGACAAATGACTTGTATGGGTTATCCTTCTTATCAGGACCGCCTGTAAGAATAAGAACCTTTACATCGTCTCTTGCTTCGATTTCTGTTAATGCAACATTAAGCTCATCAAGAGTCTCGCTGTTAAGTGCATTAAGTGCTGCTGGACGAGAGATAGTAAGTACCGCAATCTCATCAGCAACTTCAAGCTTTAAATTGTTAAATTCGCTCATAGTAATCCTCCTCTTTGTAGGGCATTCCCCTTCGATTTTTCATGATTACTATATTAGAGCATTGTTAAAGTTTTGTCAATCATTTTTGTTTCCTATTTTTAATTATTTCTTTCATCTTCTTTTTGTTCTCGTACATAGCAGAATCTGCCCTGTCAAAAACGTCGGAAACAAATCTGTCCTCAGGACCAAATTTCGCCCAGCCAACAGCCATTGTCACGCTATTAGCCTTATCGTTTCTTTTATTGGCCCTATCAATTTTGCCAAGTCTGTTTTCAATCATTTCATAGTCTTTGCCCTGGGCTATGGCGACAAATTCATCACCACCGATTCTATATACAGGGCTTCTTGCAAAGGCGTCGCACAAAATCATACAGCCTTCTTTTATATAGTCATCACCAGCCTGATGTCCCTGATTGTCGTTTACTTGTTTCAAGCCATTTAAATCGCAAACAATAATGGCAAATTTTACCTCAACTTCCGCCTGTATCTGTGTATTTAAATGATCCTCCTCATCAACGTATGCTCTTTTATTTTTAACACCTGTAAGCTGGTCTTTTGTGGCCCTTTCCTCTGCTTCAATAAGCGAAGTTGCATATTCTCTTTCTTGAATCACTTGCTTTTCGATGTTCATAACACCTACAAGAAGTCGTGCTTCATTATCCTCTTGTATGAGGGTTGCTCTCAAGCACCAGTGAACAACCTGTTTTTCAACTATGACTCTATATTTGTATACAAAAATCCCATCCTCTTCTATTCTTTTAAGAACAGTTTTTTTATCAAAGACCTTTAAAAAGTCCTTAATGTCATCTGGATGGAAAGTGTGCCAAACATTTCGTGCAGTCTCCTCAAAGAAATCTTCACCTTTCATTGCCAGATTAAGCTTTCCATATTCTTCTGAGGAATTATAGCTGACATAATTATTAGTGACAGGATCAACAGAGTAGATGTTTATAAACTCCCCAGACAACGCCATGATACGAGAATAAGCTTTTCTCTCTTCTTTTATCTTCTCCATCGCCTCGCGCTGTTTCATCTGGTCATCAACATTATTGACACCTATCAGAATATAATTATCGTCTTCTCTGACCTTTACTGCCTTCAAGTTGACATATATAGGTTCACCGTTCACTATACGTCTATAGGTTATTGAAAATGTACCATTATTCTTTAGACTCTTTATAATTTTATCCTTTGTAAAGGATTTATTCATCATATCTAAATCTTCAGAATAGATTCTGCTAAAGAAGCTCTTCAAAGTTTTATTGAAGAAATCAGTTCCCTTCTTTTCAACAGATACATCTCTATTGAGGCCATCCGGATTGTATTCCACAAACTCATCAGTATCCATATTTACATAGAAAAGATTAATATAATCCTCTGATAAAGCTCGCGCTATATAGTTGTATGTAAGAGTGTCTGCCTGATTTATCTTTTCTCCAATTTGAAGAATTACAACAGCCACTGCGGCAACTTTCGTGACAGGATTTACAGCTACCCTTTGTAACAGCAATTGAATCGTCTTTTTATGCCTTGTTCTATCATCAAAGATTACCCTTTTCCCATCTCTAGCACATTTACGTATCGCATTTACGGTATATTCTCCAGCACTTTCTTTTGCATTTTCTTTGACTTTGTATATAAAATCTCTTCCTTCAATTCCGGAATTTGAATATAAGAAATTTCTAAAGGCATGGTTTTCTCTGATAATTTTTATAACATCATCATTGGATTCAACAATCGCAACTGGAAATGTGTCAAAATAATTGTCCAAATCCCCATTCTTTCTTGCAAAAGAAATATCATAAAGGTTTATCTTTCCAATTGACGCATAATAATCGGTTTCCTTTGGATTCTCAAAACCAATTTCCAATCCTTTTTCATAACGTTCAAGAACTTGGCTAACTGAAATAGGCTTGCAGTAATAGAATCCCTGCATACGGCTACATCCAATTTCATTTAAAAAGTCAACCTGTTCTGCTGACTCAACGCCCTCTACTACAGTCTCCATACCTAGTGACATAGCCATTCTGACAAATTCAGTCAAAATAATTCTAGCGCTTTCACTATTAGCAATTTGTCTTACGAAGAATATGTTTATTTTTAAAAGATCAAAATGCATCAACTGAAGCACAGCTGGCGCAGCATCTCCACTGCCATAATCATCAAGCCAAATCTGGAATCCCAGCTCCTGCAACTGCTCCAATTGAGAAAGGATAAAGTTATCCCCT
Organism: Pseudobutyrivibrio ruminis; assembly: GCF_015057245.1. Lineage (GTDB taxonomy): Bacteria > Bacillota > Clostridia > Lachnospirales > Lachnospiraceae > Pseudobutyrivibrio > Pseudobutyrivibrio ruminis_E. Next base: position 53,171 of record NZ_SVET01000012.1, on the reverse strand, counting down.
AGATTAATTGAATCTTCAGAGACAGAAACTGCTATCATATGCTTTGATATTTTAGATTTTTCCACTCTTGTTGCTATTTCATCTACTACGTCACAAGTGTAAAAATCCACCTGTGAAAGATTAACAGATGTAGGAACAACAAAAAGACCTCGCTTTAGCTGCTCTTCCATTTTCTCAAGTGTTCGTTCTAGCACAAACAGGTCCAGCAAGTGGACCTTGTTTACTGCCTCCACGGCAGGAACAAAATCGATTGGATTAAGCATCCCAAAGACAGGGTCTTCCCATCTAACAAGCGCTTCCTCACCGCAGACTCGACCATTAGATGTACGAATTATTGGTTGATAGTACACCTCAATCCAGCCCTCAGAAAGCGCTCTGTCGATATTGTCGACAATGTATTTATTTTTATCAAACTCTTCCCCGAATACTCCCATTAAACGTTTAGTCTCCTTTGGATTTCGCCAACCACTTCACGTCCTTTGAATATTATTGCGCCTACAAAGAGAATAACGCTCACCAGCAAGCATATAATCCATACTAGAGGACAATCTCTTTCAGCAAAATAAAATACAATGTAAGGTAAAATTCCAACCACTAAATTGGTTAGAAGATATACCATTGAATTTCCATTTTTATCAAGCATCGCCAAAACAAAATTTGCAATCAGAGTACCCATGATTACAATAGGCGCTACCCATTCAGCTATAACCCATAACTGGCCTATATAGTATGATGTAATTCCCAACATACCTAAGACAATAAATACAAACAATGTCATTATTCTTGATGAGCTAATGCCTTTTTTGAACAATCGCATAATGCCAAATTCAAAAACAATGAGCCACATGGCCACAATCAAGCTCCAGTGTATATGAGCAAGTGCTGGCCAAAGCTTTACTCCAAAGAGAAAATCTACCCCTAAGCTTGCAATTACAATGGCCCAAATGATAAACAATTGAACCTTGTAAAAAAATGATTGTAACTGAAGTGTAGTCTGCTTTGGAAAATAAGGAGCCTCTGCTTCTCCATTTAACTTGCTTTGGCATAGTGGACATTTTTTAAGGTTGCCACCTACCTCTATCTTACAATAAGGACAGTTCTTCATTATCGAATCACCTCCGTAGCATAAACTCTAATGTTAATTCCCTCGTCCGTCAGTCCGCGTACCAGGTTCTTAACAACTCTGGTGTTGGAATAAGGTGATGATATTCCAAGTGACAAATCCCCATTGTAGCTAGACATTGTAGAGAAAAGATTTCCTGAGCTACAGAATGCACTGTAGTTCTGAACCTGCTCTGCCACTTCCTTTGGTGGTTTCTGAACTCCCAAATTAGAAAGAACCATTGAAACCTTTTTATCTGTAATCTTTGAGCCATAGCGAACAACCCACTGCTTTATAAAAAGCGGAACTGCTCGAACTGGAGCTACATACTCCATGGTCTCAAAGTTATCCATCTGCTTTTTAATGTTTTCCTCAGTAAGATTTGCCTTAAGCTTTTCATCGAATTCTTTAACCAAATCCTCAAATGAAATATCCTCATCAAAGACATGGGAAACATTAACATTGTTGAAGAAGTTTCTGGATGTCTGACTTGGATAGTAATTTCTAAGGTTTACAGGCATCGACACATTTATAGGTGTCTTGCGCTTTCTAGGAGGCATATCCTCCATGATTGCCAGCATGAATCTAGCGCCGATGTAGCTTGTGAGGGATACTCCTAGCTCCTTTGCCTTCGGCAACAGCTGCTCTGTAGGCATGTGAACCTCGAAAAACTGAAGCTGATCGTATGGAAGCTTTAATCCACTTGGATGATATGCGTACTTAAGGGATGAACCTTTAAGTCCCATACTTCCAAAGAACTGCTTGTAACTATCCTGATTCAAGTCATCCTCTGACGCTCCAGAGTGGATAGTTGTCTCCTCGTATCTTCCTGGATATTTTAGCTTTAAATAATCCAAAACTATGATATTTAAAAACTCTAGTGCACCTGTTCCATCAGAAATTGCATGGAACAAATCTAGATTAATTCTCTTGCCGTAATAAGTAACTCTGTAATGAAGCATTGGTCTGCCAGGAACATAAAGAATCGGACAAACTCTTCCGTGTTCTTCTGTAACAACTGGCTGAATATCTGTGTCCTCCATATAGTGCCAGAAAATGCCTCGGCGAATTCTCACCTGGAACTGTGGTCTTATTTGAATTGCAGAAAGCACTGCTTCCTGAAGTAAATCTGGATCAATATCCTCCCATAATGTACAGCTGACCCTAAGAGTTCGTGTATCTCTCTTAGCTGCCGTTGCCAAAAAAACCTTCGCGACATTGTCAACCTTATACCAATTATCTCTACTCATTCTCTCTTATCCTAACCCGCTGGTTACGTCCACAAGCCTACTGATTTCTCCGTTCGACAACACGTCTCACTTGAGAAATAGTAGAGCTTGTTTACTACCAGCTCATTTAAATATTATAGTTTTTCTAATAGATTACATTCGTGACGAACCGTGATAGGCGCTTCATAGCTCTCCCAGCCATAGGCAATGGCATCTGCTGATATACATGCCATCCATCTTTTTCTGTATCAAGTGTCACTTGACTGCCTGCTTTATGGATTTTTTTAGAAAGTTGTGCACTGTCTTCATAAAGGATTTCATTTTTGCCAACCATAATAAGAGTTGGTGGAAAATCCTTGAACTCTCCATATAACGGACTGTATTTTGCATCGGCTTTGTCTGCCTTCACACCTATATAGGCATCTCTCACTCCCTCCACATAATCCTTTGTAAGGATTGGATCCTTATCTTTGCAGGATTCATAGGATGAAGATGTAGCTGTCATATCTGTCCATGGGCTAAACAACAACATTGCCTTAGGCCCAATTCGACCTTCTTCTATAAGCTTTTGTGTCATACACAATACAAGATTTCCTCCTGCTGAATCTCCTGCAAGAAGAATCTGTTTTGCTCCATAGCCCTGCTGCACAAGATGATTCCATACAACCATTCCATCATCCAAAGCAGCTGGATATTTGTTTTCAGGGGCGAGTCTATACTCGAACGAGACTACAGAAAAGCCTGTGGATATAGCTAATTTTGCTGCAAGAATCCTTGCATAACCTAAACCGCCGCAAGTATATCCACCGCCATGCGCATATAAAATTATGTAGTTAGGATTATGGGCCAAATCCGGTTTAACCCACTCACAAGAAACACCCTCTGCAATAAAGCTTTCCACAGTAAACCCATCGTTTGGAGTGGCAAGCTTACTTGCCAATTCCATGGAAGATCTTTGCTTTTTAAGGTCCTCCTGGGTAAGCGATTTACCGCCAATAGAGTTAACTGCTTTGATTGCTTTCATCAAAGGATCGTTCAAATTGATTTTTAGTATAGCCATGTTTCCCCTCTAATTATAACTACGTTTATTATAATTATTCTTTTTTCATTTTTCTACAGTGCACATAAAAACTACACTTATTTCTCACACTTCTGCATAATTCACAGTTTGTTCACATATTAGTCACAATTTGACACCAAATAAAATATAGCAAATGATACACTTAAATAGAAATGAAAAAGATTCAGTCTTTTTTAGGGGAGGCGCCATATGGATATAGCCGAAATTTCTATGAGCCTAAGTCAAAATCAGTTAATGTCAGCAGTGGGGACTGCTATGCTCGGTAAGACATTAGATCTTGTAGAAGGACAGGGTCAGGCGCTAGCAGAAAGTATGAGTATGAATACTCCTTCACTAGAGAGCTTGGTCTATCCCACTTCCGGCACCATGATAGATGTGCGCGTATGAGTTAATTTAATGTATTTGGTGTTTTTATTAAAGCTGGTACGATGGTACCAGCTATTTGTTTGTAGCGTATTTAGTTACATGCATTAACATATTTCTATTATTTCACACCATCGGTTAGCAATTCACAAATACTATTTTTATTTTGCATTCTTTATTCACATATTTTCCATTGTTCCTTCAGAAATTGATTGTATTATAATTACATCGCAAGACAGAAGCGATGAACCATTTTTTTCATAACATTATTCTCCCTTTTTAAAAAAGACGCCCCGCCGGCGTCTTTTTTACTGCTTAAAAACAAGATTTTCTTTCTATTACTTTTGGCTCCAATAATATGTGAGCTTCTTTTTTCGAGATACTTCCATCGATAAGCCCCAATAATGTCTGGGCTGCTTTCTTGCCTAATTCCTCCTGAGGATGAGCAATTGTGGTGATACCTTTGCTGTGTGCAAGCAGAGAGTTGTCAAACCCTGTCACCGAAATATCATGAGGAACATTTCTGCCTATATTGGTCAAGCCCTTTATTACATCTGCTGCGATTTCATCGTTGTAGCAAACTACTCCATGACATGGAATTCCGTTTTCAAAAATCCTGAGAAGCCCTTCCATAGGCTTTGTAGTTTTGTCCTTTGTGTGATACCACACAACCAAATCAGGATCATAGGCAACGCCTGCAGAAGCCAATGCTTTTACATACCCCTTGTGTCGAAGAATGCCCTGTGTATCATCTGCTTTAAAAATGCCTGCAATCTGTCGATGCCCTAAACCAAGCAAATGCTCTGTGATAAGCTTGCCGCCTTCCACATCGTCAAGCATTACATAAGGCCGATCCATCATAGCCTCGTAACAGCCCTGAATAAATACATAAGGGATTCCCATTGCATCCATTTGCTCGTACAAGACCTGATGCTGGCAGCTGATAGCACTTTGGCTAGGTTCAATAATCATGCCGTCAATGTTTTTAGACAAAAGCTCTTCCATACACCAAGCCTCACCCTTACGGGAATTGTTGGTGGTTTTAAGAAGGATACTATATCCGTTTTCATCCAGAACCTGATTGATACCCTGAATAACTCTCGGGAAAATATAATCCGACATGTAAGTCGAAACCACAGCAATATTTTTGCTGTGGCCTCTTTTTGTTTTGGGACGTGCAACAAAGGTTCCGCTTCCATGACGTGCATAAAGATAGCCTTCAGAAATAAGCTGTCCTATGGCTTTTCGTACCGTTTGTCTACTAACACCATACTTTGCAGCCAGCTCATTTTCCGAAGCTATTTTCTCATCCACCCCATATTTTCCGGAATTGATTGCCTTTTTTATGTCTTTAATTATTAGTTCATACTTAGTATTAACCATATTTATAAGTTTTTGATTCGCTCAATAGCTCTAACTGTATTTTCAGCTGAACCAAAAGCAGTAAGTCTAAAGTAGCCCTCACCTGATGGTCCAAAGCCAGCACCTGGTGTTCCAACGATTTGAACATTCTCAAGAAGATAATCAAAGAAATCCCATGATGTCATGTTGTCAGGTGTCTTTAACCAAATATAAGGAGCATTAACTCCACCATATACCTGATATCCAGCATCCTTAAGACCAGTGTAGATTGTCTTGGCATTGTTCATGTAGAAGCCAACCTGCTGCTTAATCTGAGCCTGACCTTCTGCAGAGTAAACTGCCTCTCCTGCTCTTTGGATGATGTAAGGTGCCCCGTTGAACTTTGTACCGTGACGACGAGCCCACATACCGTGAAGTGACACACCATCATAAACAAGATCCTTTGGCACTACTGTGTATCCCAAACGAACGCCAGTGAAGCCAGCATTCTTTGAGAATGAATGAATCTCGATAGCGCAAGTCTTTGCACCAGTACATTCATAAATAGAATGAGGAACATCTTCCTCTGAAATATATGCTTCGTATGCTGCATCAAAAATGATGAGACATTTGTTTTTGTTTGCATAGTCAACCCAAAGCTGAAGCTGGCTCTTTGTAAGAGTAGTTCCTGTAGGGTTGTTTGGAAGACATAGATAGATTACATCTGATGTCTCCTTTGGAAATTCTGGAACGAAATTGTTCTCAGCTGTTGTTGGCATGTAGATAAGATCTGACCACTTACCAAGAGTGGCATCGTATGTACCACAGCGACCTGCCATAACATTTGAATCTACATATACTGGGTAAACAGGATCGCAAACTGCGATTTTAACATCTGCTGCAAATAATTCCTGAATATCAGCTGAATCTGATTTTGCTCCATCCGAAACAAAAACTTCATCTGCTGAAATATCACAGCCTCTGCTTTGATAATCATTCTTTGCAATGGCCTCACGTAGGAATGAATATCCTAAATCTGGAGCATAACCATGGAAGGTTTTAGCGTCTCCCATTTCATCAACTGCACTGTGAAGTGCGTTAATCATAGCTGGTGCAATTGGTTGTGTTACATCGCCAATACCAAGTCTGATAATATCTGCATTTGGATTAGCTTCTTGATATGCAGCTACTTTTTTTGCGATTGTAGAGAATAGATAGCTGCCTGGGAGTTTTTGGAAATTTGTGTTTACTTTAAACATGTGTACCTTCCTTTGTTGCCTTATTACCTAGTTACAATTCGTTTCACTATTCTTTCGTAGGATAAATCTCCTCCGAATAAATCCAGGCATGAGCCTACAGTGAAATCCATATTATTATCAGATAGATAGCTAATGAGTTCTATATCTCCGTAATCTGATACTCCACCTGCATATGTAATTGGAACACGCTTGTAACCTGATAAAAAACCAACTAAATCCCTATCAATACCGCTCTGTCTTCCCTCCACATCTGCTGCATGAATCAAAAACTCATCGCAATAGTATGCAAGTCTATCAAGGAAATTGTATGTGATAATCTCCTTGGAAACCTTCTGCCATCTGTCTGTAACAATGACATATTTATCATCTATTCTGGTACAAGATAAATCCAGAACCAAATGCTCTCTTCCAACGACCTCTGATATGCGCTTCAAAGCATCGTAATCGACTCTTCCATCGTTAAAAACAAAAGAAGTAACAATAACATGGCTGGCCCCAGCAGATATAAAATCTCTAGCGTTTTTATCATCTACTCCGCCACCATACTGCATTCCACCAGGATATGCTCTAAGAGCTTCCATAGCTTCTTCCTTTGAAGCCTCATACTCTGGTGTGCCTTTCATATTCAGATTGATGATGTGTCCGCCTCTAAGATCATCTGACTTGTAAAGGTTCGCAAAATAAGCTGCACCTTTATCCGCTACAAAATTCTCCTTCGGCTGACCATCTGCTTTCCCCAAATCTGAAATAGTTGAACCAACAATTTGCTTTACCTTACCGTTGTGAATGTCAATGCATGGTCTGAATTTCATCTCATTTTCCCCCAAGTGTCAATATAAGTGTGTCAAAGCCTTCAAAATTAATCAAAATTATAATCTGAGCCCGAAACATTTTCAATGACAGTTTCGTAAAATTTCGTAGCAATTTTAAGCAAATATTCGGTATCTTTCACACCTGCTGTCTCATATGGAGAATGCATAGCAAGCTGAGCTAATCCGATATCAACACCATTGATTGAAACATGAGCGTTTGAAATGTTGCCAAGTGTAGAACCACCAGCTACATCCGAACGGTTTACAAATGTCTGATATGGTACTTTTGCCTTGTTGCACATTTCTGTGAAAATTCCAAATGCCAAACCATCTGTCATGTATTTCTGATTTGCATTGAACTTGATTACAACGCCTTCATTCATATAAACCTTGTTTGTTGGGTCACTCTTTTCTGCATAGTTTGGATGTAGCGCATGAGCATTGTCTGCAGAAACCATAAATGAATTTGCAATTGCTGTGAGAAGGCTTGAGTTATTGCCACCCATGGCTTCGTTAATGCGAACCAAAGTATCATATAAGAATGTAGAATCAGCACCCTGCTTTGTACCACTTCCTACTTCTTCATTATCAAATGTTACGTGAATCTGAGCTGCTGTGTTTGAATTCTTAGCTCCAAGAAGTCCCATCATTGAGCTGTATGAGCACTGAAGGTCATCAAGTCTTCTGATAGAAATAAATTCTTCGTCTGCACCCCAAACCTTACCTGGCTCTCTGTTGTATAGGAATAAATCAGAACCTAGGATTTCCTCTTCCTTAACTGAAAGCTCTGCTGCAACAAGCTTCTTAAGATTGAAGTTTTCATCCATAGATACAAGTGGAAGTAAATCCTTCTGTGGATTGTATTTGTAACCATCGTTTGCTTCTCTGTTCATGTGGATTGCAAGTGAAGGAAGCATGCAAAGATCTCTATCGAAATCTATAAGCTTTGTCTCGATACCATTTTTACTTCTAACAATTACACGACCAGCGATTGAAAGTGGTCTGTCAAACCAAGGAGCCATAAGCATTCCGCCGTACTTTTCTGTGTTAAGCTTTACATAGTGGCCCTCTTTCATTTCTGGCTGCTCTTTGATTCTGAATGTTGGTGAATCGCTGTGTGAAGCCATAATCATGAAGCTCTTAAGCGAATCCTTAGGCATTCTAAATGCAAGAATTGATGAACCGTTTCTTGTAACGAAATAGTTCTTACCAAGCTCGATTTTCCACTCTTTAGCTTCGTTTAACTCTACGAAACCAGCATCTAAAAATCTCTGTCTCTCGTTTGCCACAACGTGAAACTGAGATGGGCTCTCCTCTATAAATTCAAATAGTCCTTTTACTGTCTTGTTCATTTTTTCTTTCCTTCTTTCTTTTTTATAGAGTAACCAAAGGTACCCTTTGGTTTTGTAAGGCCAAAATAAGTGCCATGGCAATATGCCAATGGCTCTGATTCTTCCAATTGAAACTTTCCTGTTTCATTCATATATTTCTCATCTGCATGGACAGCAAGAACATCTGCAACAAACATAGTATGGCTACCATATTCATGTGCTTCTCTCACCCTACACTCGATGTTGACTGGCGATTCAACTAGCATAGGAACATTGACTTCATCAGCCATTTCCTTGTGAAGGCCGCAAGCTTCGAACTTATCTACATCCCTACCACTTTTGACACCACAGAAATCTGTAGCAAAAGCAAGCTCCTCTGTAGTCAAGTTGATTACAAATTCACCTGTCTCTTTTATCATATTGTATGAGTATCTGCTAGGCCTAACTGAAATGTATGCCATAGGCGGATTGGTACATACTGTTCCTGTCCATGCAACAGTAAACACATTATCATTCCCTTCTTTATCTCGGCATGTAATCATTACAGCTGGAAGTGGATAAATCATATTACCTGCTTTCCACTTTTGTTTTCCCATTTTATATCTCCTTAGACTTTTCTTCCATCATCTCAGAGAAAGTACCCATATATACATTTCCCTGACCGAGTAAGAATCCTAAATCATCCATAAAAGCTTTTGTCTTTGGATTCTCGTGGAAGCCTTTACGCTTTAATTCTTCCAAGAAATCAGTACCTATCTTAGAATCGATGATTAGCTCATCATCCTCTTCCACATCCCCAAAGCTTCTATTTTTAACATATTCGCCTCTGAACTTTTTATATTCAGCAGCTCGTACTCCATCGTACTTCATCTGATCCTGCTCGATGATTCTGATGCAGTTAAGCATGTCTTCAGCATCTGCAAGAGCGTTATGCTCTACGTGACCACCAAGCCCACAAATTGTTTTCATGTCTGCAAGGGAAAGATTTGCATCTAAGCCTCCAGTAACATCCAAGCTGACTTCTTTTTGAATATTGTCAAAAGTGCTGATAAACTTTGCAACGCTTCGCTTAAGTGGCTTTTCCAGATTTCTAGATTCATAGTCTCTTTGAAAGCTGTTTTTATCTCCGCCCCAAACGCAGATTTTTCCAACCTGAAACTTACGAATGCGAGTGATAAGCTCAGTCATAACATCCTCGTAAGCTGGAGCATCCTCTAAATCTTCATTGGTAAGACCAGTGAGCTCAGTAATAAGCGGCGGTAATTTATGGCCAGGTCTTAGCTGAACTGTTGAGTAGAATCTATCAAGCTCCTCATGGGCTGGGTTTGTAATAATTACGCCCACAGAAATAACATCCTCGATGGAACTCTTTTTATATCTCGCACTAAGATATTCCGCATCAAGGAATGCTTGATTCTTGCCTTTGTATCCTGCAGGAGCAGTCTGACTAGGCCCTTTTACTTTGTTTTTTGTACTTGTATTATTTGTAGCCAAATTTATCTCCAAACTTTGTAAATTAATGTGAATTCATTGTACCAAAAAAATCTCTACTATACAAAAGCCATAAATAATAAATCACACGCAATTTGTTTTTGCAGAAATACACTCAAAAATGTTTTTATTTTAATACATTGTGAATTTTTTGTCACTCCTATGGTATATTATTAGAGGCTAGATTGTTAGACGCAACTAACTGTCCAAATTGTGGCTAATATAACCCCACTAGCCGGCGTTTGTAAGGCTTCCACCTAGCTTACAAACAGAACTATAAATTTTTATATTTTTATAAACAGAAAGGGAAACAAATCAATGGCAAATCATGATTTCGCACAATGGAATGGTTTCGTCGGTCGCGTTTGGAAAGATAACGTTGACGTACGTGACTTCATCCAGAACAACTACACTCCTTATGATGGAGATGAGTCTTTCTTAGCAGGTCCTACAGATGCTACTAACACACTTTGGGGTAAGCTTCAGGAACTTCAGGCAGCTGAGCGTGCTAAGGGCGGCGTTTTAGACATGGAAACAGAAATTGTTTCATCTCTTACTTCTTATGGCCCAGGTTACATCTCAGAAGATACAAAGGATCTTGAAAAGATCGTTGGTCTTCAGACAGACAAGCCTCTTAAGAGAGCTTTCATGCCATACGGTGGTATTAAAATGGCTGAGCAGTCTTGCAGAATGTACGGTTATGAGCCAAGCGAGAAGCTTCACGAAATCTTTACTGTTTATCACAAGACACACAATCAGGGAGTTTTCGATATCTACACACCAGAGATTATGAAAGCTCGTCACAATAAAATTCTTACAGGTCTTCCTGATACATACGGCCGTGGTCGTATCGTAGGCGATTACAGAAGAGTTGCTCTTTACGGTATCGATTACCTTATCGAAAAGAAGCAGATTGACTTCGCTAACACAAATCGTCAGGGTATGAGACGTTATGACTTCCAGCTTCGCGAGGAAATCACAGACCAGATTAACGCTCTTAAGGGCATGAAGGAAATGGCTGCTTCTTACGGCTTTGATATTTCTAAGCCAGCTGCAAACGCTAAGGAAGCTGCTCAGTGGTTATACTTCGGTTACCTTGCAGCTATCAAGACTCAGAACGGTGCTGCTATGTCAGTAGGACGTGTTTCTACATTCCTTGATATCTACATGACACGTGACCTTGCAAACGGTATTATCACAGAGTCTGAGGCACAGGAAATCATAGATCACTTCACAATGAAGTGCCGTATGGTTAAGTTTGCTCGTATCGAGTCTTACAACCAGTTATTCTCAGGTGACCCAGTATGGGCTACACTTGAAGTTGGTGGTATTGGTCTTGATGGACGTCACCAGGTTACAAAGACTTGCTACAGATTCCTTCACACACTTGAGAACATGGGTCCTTCACCAGAGCCAAACCTTACAGTTATGTACTCTAGCCGTCTTCCTGAAAGCTTCAAGAAGTACGCTGCAAAGATTTCTGTAAACACATCTTCTATCCAGTACGAGAACGATGATGTTATGAGAGTTACATGGGGCGATGATTACTCAATCTGCTGCTGTGTATCTGCTACAGAAACAGGTAAGGAGCTTCAGTTCTTCGGTGCTCGTGCAAACCTTGCTAAGTGTCTTCTTTACGCTATCAACGGTGGTGTTGATGAGAAGTCACATGATCAGGTTGGTCCTGAGTACACACCTATCACATCTGAGTACCTTGATTACGACGAGGTTATGCACAAGTTTGATCAGATGATGGATTGGTTAGCTCACATGTATGTTGGAGCACTCAACATGATTCACTACATGCATGATAAGTATTACTATGAAGTTTGCCAGATGGCCCTTATTGATACACACGTACGTCGTTCATTTGCTACAGGTATCGCTGGATTCTCACACTGTGTAGATTCACTTTCAGCTATCAAGTATGCAAAGGTTAAGGCTATCCGTGATGAGGACGGAATCACAAAGGATTTCGAAATCGAGGGAGACTTCCCACGTTATGGTAACGATGATGACAGAGCTGATGAGATTGCTGTATGGCTTCTTAGAACATTCATGACAAAGCTTCGTCATATCCACACATACAGAGATTCAGAGCCTACAACATCTATCCTTACAATTACATCAAACGTTGTATACGGTAAGGCAACAGGTGCTCTTCCAGACGGAAGACCAGCAGGCGAGCCACTTTCACCAGGCGCAAACCCAGCATATGGCGCAGAGAAGAACGGTCTTGTTGCTTCACTTAACTCAGTTGCTAAGCTTCCATATGAAGAAGCACTTGACGGAATCTCTAATACACAGACAATCAACCCAGGTGCCCTCGGACACTCAGAGGAAGAGCGTGTTAACAACCTTGTTAACGTACTTGACGGATACTTTGATCAGGGTGCTCATCACCTCAACGTTAACGTATTCGGCAAAGAAAAGCTTATCGATGCTATGGAGCATCCAGAGAAGCCAGAGTACGCTAACTTCACAATCCGTGTATCTGGATACGCTGTTAAGTTCATCGACTTAACAAAAGAGCAGCAGCTCGACGTTATTGCACGTACTTGCCACGAGGCACTCTAAATAATACGCTTTAAATATACTAGACACATTCGCAGACACGCTTGCGCTCTTGTCGCACTAGTTGCCCTACATAAGAGGCCATCTCAAGGATGCCCTCTAAGTAGGGACTGTGCTTTAAGGTCTGCTAAATGTTGTCTAGTATAATTTTAAAGCTTACTCTTTGAAGAACTGGAGGTAGTCAATTATGGCTATAACGGGATACGTAAATAAATTTGAAAGCTTCGGTGCTGTAGATGGACCAGGGGTACGTTTTTTGATTTTCTTAAATGGATGCAAGATGCGCTGTGCTTTTTGCCACAACCCAGAGACATGGGCTGAGCATCAGGGTGAGCAGTATAGTGCAGATCAGGTCCTTGAAAAAGCTCTTCGCTACAAGCCTTACTGGAAGAAGGATGGAGGAATTACTGTCAGTGGCGGCGAGCCACTTCTTCAGATTGATTTTGTGTTGGATTTATTTAAGAAAGCCAAAGCTAAAGGTATCACCACTTGTATTGATACTGCCGGCCAGCCATTCACTCATGAAGAGCCATTTTATAGCAAATGGAAGGAGCTAATGAGCGTAACTGACACTGTTATGCTTGATATCAAAAACATCGATCCTGAGGAGCATAAGAAGCTCACAGGGGTATCTAATGATAATATCCTTCAGATGGCACGAGAAATCTCTGATATGGGTGTAAGAATTTGGATTAGACATGTACTTGTTCCTGGTGGAAGCGATAATGATGAACTGTTACATCGTACACGTGAATTTATTGATACACTTAAAACTGTAGAGCGTGTAGAGGTTCTTCCATATCACAGTCTCGGTGTTCCAAAGTATGCTGAGCTAGGCATACCATATCGCCTTGAGGGAGTTGAATCACCAACTGCTGAAAGAATAAAAAATGCAAAAGAAATCCTAGGTGCAAACTAGCACCTAGGATTTTTTTAATATATCGTATATGCGGTAGGACTTGTAATCTTAAGGGTCTTTGTTTTACCCTTGTAACTTCTAATTACATTTATTGCATTATCATCTTCTACTATTGATATTTCTCCCAATTGCAATACCGGATTCTTTTTCAAAGCAATTAAACCCTTTACTTTTTCCAGGAAATCCATATCCCACTCTTTTCTGTCCCAATTAAAACAACGACGACAATCAGGATCATGATTGCCTTCCATAGCCTGCTCAGTTCCATAGTACAGACAAGGGGCACCAGGCATAAACATAGTCAATGCCATTGCTGTTTCCAATTTCTTTTTATCTTTGCCTATAGCAGTAAAGAAGCGCTCTGTATCATGAGAATCAAGCAAATTCAGCATCATATAGTTTACTTGCTTCATGTTACGCATCAAAATTCCATTTAGATGCTGGACAGTTTTTGCCTCATCACATATTCCTTTTGCAAAATAATCAAGGCAGATTTTAGTAAAAGCATAATTCATAATGCTATCCTGCTGGTCTCCTTGCAAAGATGGGTATGCATCATGCCAGTTTTCTCCAATGATTACGGCATCACTCTTTTTCGCTTTTACAGCCTTTCTGAACATTCTCCAGAAATCATGTGACACTTCATCAGCCACATCAAGGCGCCATCCATCAATGTCTGCAACATCTATCCAATAGGTAGCAATATCCAACAAATATTTTTGCACATCAGGATTCGCTGTGTTAAGTTTTGGCATGGACTTTGAATATGCAAAGCATTCGTAATTACGATTTTCTACGTCTGCCTTATCTCCATCAATAATGAACCAGTCGTGATACTTTGATTTACGTCCATTTTTTACTACATCCTGAAACTGCTCCATCTTTGTGCTGCAATGATTAAAAACTGCATCCAGCACAAGTCTTATACCTCTGGCATGAGCTTCCTTTACCAGTTCTATCAAATCCTCCGTCGTACCAAACTGTGGATCTATAGTTTTATAGTCAATAATATCGTACTTGTGATTTGATTCCGATAAAAATATAGGCGTTAAATATATTCCTGAAATGCCCAAATCCTTAAGATAATCAAGTCTCTTTATAATTCCTCGAAGATCGCCACCAGCATGGCTTTTAGTGGTAGGTTTATCGCCCCATCTCATGTCGATATAGGACATATCCTTGTTTTCATCCCCAACGCAGAATCTATCAACAAAAATCTGATAGAAAACAGAACCTGGCATCCATTCTACAAGTGGCATAACATCATTTTCATTGATGTATGGCAACTGAAAGAAATTATAATAACAATCGTCGTAATTGTAGCTTTCAGTAAGACCGTCTTCGCTGTAATAATATACTTTGTTATTCTTCTCCAGCTGGAAAATATAAACAAATCGAACGTCGTTTATTTTCAGCTGAATTTCATAATAAGCGAATAGCTCATCTTTATATTTAAGTGGAACATCCGCAGTGTATCTCTCTTCTTTATAATCATACTTAACACCGTAGATTAAGCTTACCTTAAGTCCACTTTCTGCATCTTCTCTGGCAGTTCTAAGTCTAAGAACTATTTCATCCGTCGATAATGGAAAACAATATCTTGATTCTGGTATGTGTAATAATGCGTGTCTGTTCATAAAACTCCCTTTACGTAATACAATATCAATAAACTCCTTCTAATAGTTTATCGATAAATGGCGATTTATCAACTGGTTATGCTGTTAACTAAACTTTTATTTTTCAATAAAAAATAGTCAGGAGATAATCTCCTGACTATTGGTATTTTTGTATTAAATTTGTGATAAAACATTTGCGCAATCTTCGCAAATCAAATCGCCGTGCTCTAATAAGAATGCCCCATCAAAGCTTTCTGTAAACATCTGATTTGCAAACTCTGCTATTACTAAAATCACTGCTGAGATTTGTCTGCGTGTAAGCTCAAAATTCAGCTTGATGTAGTAGTCATCTCCGTAACGGTACAAAGTACTCTTCATTCCGTCGTACTTTGGAAGATGCTTGCAAAGTAAAATTGCTGAATCTAAATCATCAAGTATTGCCCAAAGTGGAGTGTCCAGATACTGATCTGTCACCTCATCACTTTCGTCTGTAATGGCCTTTGCAGGCTGTACTGGAACATCAGATGTACTAGCTGAAATTGCTGCACTCTGAGGTGTTTTCGTAGTTGAAAGCGTCTCCTGTAAACCTGTGAGATGCTTTTTTAATTCTTCAATTGCTGTAGCCAGTCCTGTGCTTGAATCTGGAGATATAAGTAATGCAACATCACCCTGTGGCATCACTGTCATTTGAACGCTGTACGCCTTTGCATGAGTCTCAATTCCGAGGGTCTCACAGGCTTCAGCAAGAATATCCCTAATAAAGCTCTGGGTCTTTTCCTGGTCACTGACGAAATCACCAAGCTCCATGCCGTTCTGTTCCATTTCTTCTTTTGTGATGACACATCTAATCTTGTCCTCACCTATCTTCTTGAACTTCATCAGCTCCCCTCCTTTCAAATTGTGGACGTAAATAAAGTTTAGCAAATGAATTTGAAAGTGTCACGGAAAAATCTGAGTATATTGTGAGAAATTTCCGTGAACAATGTAACCATTCAATTATTATGTGTAGCAAAACCTTATTTCACTATGCCTATTATATTGTTGATATCCTCAATACCCTTCCTCTCCATATAATCCTTCATTCCGTTAAGTATATCCAGTGTTGCTGTAGGATTGTAGAAATTAGCTGTACCAATTGAAACGGCAGTTGCCCCCGCAAGCATCATTTCAATTGCATCTTCCCATGTTGAAATTCCACCCATTCCTATAATTGGAATTGAAACTGTAGAAGCACACTCATAGACCATACGAACAGCTATAGGATGAACAGCAGGACCTGACATACCACCGGTTTTGTTTGCCAGTACAAAGCTTTGACGTTCAACATCGATTTTCATCCCTGTAAGAGTATTAATAAGGGAAATGGCATCCGCTCCCCCAGCTTCCGCAGCTTTTGCCATAACCTTGATGTCTGTAACGTTTGGAGAAAGCTTCATGACGATTGGCTGCTTTGCATGAGATTTCACAAGTCTTGTGATTTCTTCTACTGCCTTAGGATCCTGACCAAAAGCGATTCCGCCCTCTTTAACGTTAGGACAAGAGATGTTGATTTCTAGCATATCAACTCGCTTTTCATCTGCCAATCTATCTACCACTTCAATATATTCTTCGGCTGAATGACCGCAAACATTAACCACTACCTTTGTATCTTTGTACTGTTCAAGGAATTTTAAATCTCTTTCACAGAACACCTCAACCCCTGGATTCTGCAGGCCGATGGCGTTAAGCATGCCTGATTTTACCTCGGCAATTCTTGGTGTTGGATTACCTGGCCAAGGCACATTTGCAACGCCTTTTGTAACAACAGCACCAAGCTTATTTAAGTCTACAAATTCTGAATACTCCATACCTGAACCAAAGGTTCCTGAAGCTTCCATAATAGGATTCTGAAATTCTACTCCTGCGATAGTAACCTTTGTATTCATTACAATTCCACCTCCGTAGATAAGAAAACTGGACCGTCTTTGCAGACTCTTTTATTTTTAACGTGGCTGTGATCATCTACTTCTTTAGACTGGCATACGCATCCCAAGCATGCACCAACACCACATGCCATTCTCTCTTCCATTGAAACATAGCATTTGATGCCTTTTTCAAGGGCATACTGTGCAACGCCTCTAAGCATTGGCTTTGGGCCACAAGCATAGATAACATCTGCAGTCAAATCATTTTCTTTCATAGCATCCACAACAGTGCCGTGAACTCCTACTGAGCCATCATCTGTAGCGATAATTACATCAGCTGCTGCATCAATAAATTCATCGGCAAGGAATAAATCATCGTTGCGATATCCCATTACTGCTGTAACAGAGCCCTTCAACTGCTTTGCAAGCTCTAGCATTGGAGGTACACCAATTCCGCCACCAACTACAATAGCCTTTTCTCCCTCAAGTGGAAAACCATTTCCAAGAGGACCAAGGATCTCTACAGTGTCGCCAGCTTTAAGCTCAGAAAACTCTGTTGTGCCTTCGCCTACAACTCGAAATACCACTCGAAGAGTATTTTTTAACTCGTTGATTTCACAAATGCTGATTGGACGAGGTAATAGCTTGCTCTTGTCATTTGAAAATATATTTATGAACTGACCAGGGACTGCATATTTGGTTGCATTTGTCTCAAGTTCAAGGCTATATACACCTTCTGCCAGTTTTTTCTGGGCTACTATTGTAGCTCTTTCTTTTATTTTCATATTTTATTAAACTCCTTACTTAACTTACTTAAGGGCTCCGCGGATATCAGCGAGCATATCCTCTACAGCTGCTCTACTTGCTCCTGCAAAGTTCTCTTCCCCATACTTCGCATATTTCTCCTGCTGGTATGCTGAGATGATGCCACGGCTTGAGTTTACAATAGCGCCAAGGCCATCCTCATTGAAGAAGTTTACAAGGTCAGCCCCCTTACCGCCCTGTGCACCGTAGCCTGGCACAAGGATATATGTGTGAGGCATAAGCTTACGAAGCTTTGCACCCATCTCTGGATAAGTAGCACCAACTACTGCACCTACATTAGAGTAGTTGCCCTCGCGAGTGTCTGCACCCCACTCTTCGATTTTCTCAGCCATGTGCTCGTAAAGTGGTCTGCCGTCGATAAGTCTATCCTGGAATTCTCCTGATGATGGATTTGATGTCTTACAAAGTACAAAGATTCCCTTGTCCTCTTCCTTACAAACATCTACAAAAGGCTTAACGCCATCTGTTCCAAGATATGGGTTTACTGTAGCCATGTCTGCATCAAAGCCCTGATACTTGTACTCGCCCACCTGAACTGAACCAAGGTGGCCAAGAGCATATGCTGTAGATGTGGAGCCAATGTCACCACGCTTGATATCTGCAATAACGATAAGACCAAGTTCCTTTGCATAATCAACTGTCTTTTTGTAAGCAATCATACCTGGGATGCCATAGCTTTCATACATAGCAATCTGTGGCTTTACTGCTGGAATCAAATCTGCAGTGGCATCCATAATCTGTCTGTTGTAGTCGAACATAGCCTCGCCTACTGCCTCAAGTGTCTGGCCGCATTCACCTATCCACTTATCAACAAGTGACTTTGGCATAAGCTTCATTGTTGGGTCTAAACCTACAACTATTGGTGCGTTCTTCTCAATAATTTGTTCAATTAATTTAGTTATCATAATATTCTCCTTTTCTTGGCATACTAAAAGCTTCCTTACAGTTAGCTTTTAGCATGCGTTTCATATACAACATTACCTCCAAATATAGTTTTTACAACTTTTCCCTGTACCTTTCGATTCTCATAAGGCATATTCTTTGACTTGCCAACAAAGTCGGCAGCATGAATTTCATATTCGATAGTTGGATCAAAGATTGTGATATCTGCTACTTTACCAACAGATATATCTCCCAAATCCTGTCTACCAAGGATTCTAGCTGGATTGCTACTCATATATGCAGCCATTGTAAGTGGTGTGATAAGACCGGATAACACAAGTTCTGTGTATGCAAGGCTGGCTGATGTTTCAAGACCAACTATCCCAAATGGTGATGCAAAGCCCTTGGCTTTTTCTTCTGCTGTGTGTGGAGCGTGGTCTGTAGATATTACCTCAAATACGCCCTCCGCAAGGCCACGTCTCAGTGCCTCTCTATCTTCAGCTGTACGAACTGGTGGATTCATTTTATAATTGCCGTCACCTGGGACGATATCGTCTTCTGTAAGTGTA
Source organism: Pseudobutyrivibrio ruminis (assembly GCF_015057245.1). GTDB lineage: Bacteria > Bacillota > Clostridia > Lachnospirales > Lachnospiraceae > Pseudobutyrivibrio > Pseudobutyrivibrio ruminis_E. The sequence continues at coordinate 33,873 of NZ_SVET01000012.1, read as the reverse complement.
AAATGATGAGGACAAACTTCGCCAGATACCTTGATTCCTCTAGCCTTTGCCTCTTTAAGAATGTCATAGCTTTCCTTTGTGGAGCAATGACAAAGATGAAGTGTAGCCCCTGTCTCTTCTGCAAGCATAATGTCACGGGCTTCAATGATGTTTTCTACTGCGTTGCTGATTCCCTTTTCTCCCATGGAATCGGATTTTGTTCCCATGTTCATAACGCCGCCCTGAACAAGATTGATATCCTCACAATGAGCAAGAACTGGAACATTTTTCTTTGCCACGATTTTCATAGCCTCTCGATATAAGCCGGAATCCATAACAGATTTACCGTCCTCGGAAATAGCTGGGATGCCGGCATTAATCATCCCATCCAAATCAGAAAGCTCCTTGCCTTCCATTCCCTTTGTAACTGAACCAACCTGAAGCACTCTGCATAGGCCAACTGCCTTGCCCTTATCATGGACATAGTTTACAAGCTCAGGATTATCAACCACTGGCTTTGTATTTGGCATAGCAAGAACAGTTGTAACACCACCTCTTGCTGCGGCCTTTGAACCTGTCTCAATATCTTCCTTAGCAGTCTGCCCCGGATCTCTGAAATGAACGTGCATATCGATAAGACCAGGGAACACATAGCAGCCCTTTGCATCGATTACCGTATCAGAAAAAACGGGAACAATTTCAGCCTCAATAGCTGAAATACTGTTCCCGTCTATCTTAATATCTAATATTTCGTCTGTGTTTGTAGGTGGATTCAAAACCCTTCCGTTTTTTATTATAAGGCTCATACTGTACCTTCCTTCCTAAACTGTAGGTAGTATACCATATGTAGCCTTTTGAGGAAACAAAAAATTCACCCATCTTTACACTATTATGTATTATTTTTTCTTAGTTAAGAATCTTGCCAATCCTCCCTGAGATATCACAAAAGCTCCTCCACCGGCAAATGCTATCATCACTACTATTAGTACTATAACAAGTGCAGTATTTCCGCTTTCTGTTTCAGTAGCTGCTGCTGGTGTTTCTGCATCCTGAATGCTCTGAGAATCTGTGTTGCTATCAGCTTCCTCTGTAGTTGCAGTTAAAGCTGTAGTATTAGAATCATCTGAGGTTGTATCCTTTGATGATTCCTTAGTAGCATTTGATGCAGTCTTTGTAACTGTAGTCTTCTCATTAGGAGTTTCTGACTCAGTGTCTGCTGTAGCTGTATTGTCTGTAGTAGTTGTAGCATCTGTAGCAGCTGTTTCATCTGTGCTTGTAGAAGCACTTACACTTGTTGATGAGCTTGATGTACTTGTACTTGTTGATGAAGTTGCGCTACTTGATGTACTTGTGCTTGCCTGGCTTGAGCTTGATGATGAACTTGTCTGGCCTGCGCTTGTAGAGCTCTCATTATTAGAAGTGTTATTCTCTTCCTTATTGTCATCTGTGGCCTCTGTTGTCTTTCCAAGCTCTTCATCTGTTGGACGATTAGTTGTTACTAAAGTCTCCGCGTCGTCAATCTGCTGATGAGTTCCTTTATCGTTAATAATTAGCTTTAATGTGCAGCCTGTATCACCTACCACATACACATTATTACTTGCTATAGTTAACCCCTCATCTTCTGCTTCATCCTCTTGAGTATCAGCATCCTCTTCTACTGCTTCTTCCTCTTGAGCATCAGCATCCTCTTCTACTTCTTCATCAAATTCTTCATCACTACTCTCTTCTGGCAACTCTTCTTCAATATCTTCGTTGTCTTCATCTACCTCTGTTGGTTCTTCCTCTTCTACATCTTCTTCATCTTCAGACAACTCTTCGCTCTCCCCGCGCATATTCCAGTATTCCTCTGGAATATCCACATAATGCCAACCTTTTCCGATATGAGTCATCTTGGTTCCTGGCCACTCTCCTAAAGGTAAGCCTCCACTATTTCCATCAGCCTGTTTCAGCCATGCATACATAAATACATCGCTATCCCAATCTGCACCCAGCTGATAGTACACACGAACCATGCCATCAGCTACTTCTGTCTCTTCCTCTACATCTTTGTATGTTACATCATTATCATCATCGTCATCTTCTTCTGTGGTTTTTCCAACTAGCTCCATAACCTCATCTTTAGAAGAAAATGCATCAGTGCTTCTAGATACAAAGTAAAGCTTTGTCTTGTCTGTCATTACATTGTCGTCTAACTGTGTTCCATTACCATTATTGAAGATTAAGTGTAAATCAGTTTTTTCAATTGCTTCTGTTAATACATTTGCAGCGTACCAATTATCGCCAATAAATGTCATCTGGGTACCTGGCCAATCGCCAATGCAATTGTTGTAATTGCCTCCCCAAGCATATACATATACATCATCCCACTGATTTTCATCGTAGAAATATACTAGAGTGTATCCATCCTCTTCTTCAACTTCTTCAGCTTCTCGCTCTGATGCTGCTTTTGCGGCTGCTTCAGCTTCTTCCTTTGAGCCATAGGCATTGCTGCCCCAGAAGTAAACATTTTTAATACTTGTAACCTTTAAATCACCAGTCTGACTACCTTTTCCCATGTCATTGAAAATGATATTGAAGTCATCACCTGGTGCCGCGTTGATGGTCATCTTCCACCAATCATCGCCATCATAGGTTGCCTCCTGGCCTGGCCAATCCCCAAGGCTTACTGCACCCCATGTATAAACTCCAACTGTCTCCCAGCCCTTTGTGTTATAGAAGTAAACAGTAGTCTTATCCGGATAAATTCCAGTAGCATCCATAGCCTCATCCTTTGAACTGTAAAGACCTACTGTAAGATTTCCATTGCTGCTACCACCATCTAAAGCGATATATGTCTTATCGGAAATCTTTATATCTACAGTCTGTGCGCCAGAGCCGTTATTAAATATGATAGAGAAATCATCGTCGCTCATAAGCTTGACATCAGCTCTCCACCAATAGTCTCCCTCATTTTTAGCTGTAGCTCCTGGCCATCCTCCAAAAATCTGTGCACCACCATCCAGCCAAGCATAGGCTTTAACTGTTGACCATTCCTCTGTGTTATAGAAATACACTGATGTGGTTACAACGCCAATTGCCTTTTCTGCCTCAGCCTTTGTCATGTAGCAAGTGCTGTTTTCTCCAGTCAAATATTTTCCTGAAGTACTTGTAATTGAAAACTTATCTGATTTGCTTGTTCCATCTGTAAATACTACTTCGAATTCTTCTGATGGAATGGTAACTTTCCACCAACCATCACCAGTGCTATCACAATCATAAGTATTATCATCAACAATGGCACTAACAGAAGACCACTGTTTTGAGTTAAAGAAGAACAGCGTGGAATACTCCCCATCAGTTGCTTCATCAAGAACAACAACTGACTTTGCTGCTATTTTTCCAGAAATAACTCCATCCTGCACTGTAAAGATGCTATCTTCACCTTCAACAGAATTAATGTATGTGCCATCTGCAAGATTTGTCTCTGATTCTAGGTCAAATGTTTCATCAGAACCGTTGATTATAACAGCTCCCTTTGTACCTCTCTCAACCATGAGAACAGAATTATTTCCATTTGGATTTCTAAGGTATTCATCCTCGCCTGCCATGGCAGTTCTAAACTTATTAACTGCAACAACCTGAGGATCTTTATATAAATCTGAACCTGCTGCGCCTAGAACATTATCTCCCCAAGGATTTTCAGCAGAGCTGTTATTTGGTCGGCTGAAAAACAGTGGTGTTCCAGCTTCTCTTGAAGCAATTATAGCCCAACCAAGGATTACCTCAGTGTCATCAACTGTGTTATAAGATTTGTCATTTATGTAGTTGTCATGTGATTCAACCCAAGTAACAAGCTTGTCGGAATCAGCTGTATAGGTTGTTCCTGTAGTTGTATCATCGCTAATGCCATAGCTTTCTAGTTTGCTTGCAGAAAGTGAACCTGATGAAACAGCACTTCTGATTTTCGCACCGTAGTTGCTGGCTGTAGTTCCTCCAAGCATATCCTGATATGCTGCAAGTCTGTCTGTATCACCCTGAAGAACTTCTCCATATACAAACAAATCTTCATAGTCCACTGTATCTAAATCATCAATATATGACTTCATATTTGGATAGAAATCATTTCTATCTTCCTGACCTGCATAAGCTTCTGGAACTCCATCATCTGGAAGTGCAATATGCTTTGCAGTATCAATTCTGAATCCATCAGCACCGCAATCAATACAATCTGCTAAGAACTGATAGAAATATGCCTGGAAAGCGTCACTTTCTGTATCAACATCTGGCAAACCACCCATTGGGTCATAAACAACTGACACTCTATCACTGTAATCAATATTTCTTGATACATCTGAGCCATTGATGTGATAAAGATTAGTTACATCATCGTAGCTTGCACCTACAGCATCAAGGAATTTTTGACTGATTTGATTGAATAATGGTGTTGTATGATTTGGATCAATATCAACTATTACAGCGATTCCATATTCATCGGCGGTTTCGCACATAGCCTTAAACTCATCCCTTGTGCCAAGCTGGTAGTTTCCAATAACCCAATCAGTAGGCTGATAATGGTAATACCACTTACCAGAATCACTATACAAAGTAAGACCTGGCTCTGTAGACAGGCAATCATTAATAGGTGATGTTTGGACAGCTGTATATCCTGCAGCTGCAATATCTGCCATATTCTCCTTGATAGTATTAAAATTCCAACAAAATGCGTGAAGAATAGCTCCGTCGTGAACCGACTCTCTGCTGACCTTTGATGCGGCCTGAACTGTGTTTAGGCCATTTTCTGATAGCATTGCTAGATTTGCACCAGGTAATCCTAGTAACATAGCAAAAGCAATGCAGACTGTGACAATTCGTTTTGTCACCTTCCCCATTCTTTTCATGAATAGAACCTCCCTTTCCATTACATGCTTTGAATCCTTAGTCGGCCTAATAACTAAAGCTCCAAAATTGAAACATTATTAAGTTGTTGCGCAATTGGTTGCGCATCTTGATTATTGGGGATTTTTTCAATCCCCAATAACAAGAATATAAGACAATTTAATTGTTTAGTCAATAATGAAAATAGAGTTTTTTGATATTAATAAGAATTTGTAAAATATGTCAGATTATAACTTTGTAGTTACAAAAATATCGTAGATAGCTTTAACTGCTGCTTCAAAATCTGCATTTTCCACACCAATTATGATATTAAGCTCGGAAGAGCCCTGATCAATCATACGTACATTTACATGGGCATGGCTAAGTGCTGCAAAGATTCTGCCGGCAGTACCACGAGTGTTTTTCATACCACGGCCTACAACTGCAATAAGTGCAAGATCTGACTCGATTTCGATAGAGTCTGGTGAACAGTTTCTGTGGATAGCTGAAACTACAGCCTGCTCCTTATTGATGAACTCATCCTCGTGAACAACTACAGTCATAGTATCGATACCTGAAGGCATATGCTCGATACAAATTCCATTGTCCTCAAACGCCTGAAGAGCCTTTCTACAGAAACCTACCTCAGAGTTCATAAGTGACTTAGTAATAAGAACTGTACAGAAGCCCTTCTTACCAGCAATACCTGTGATGACATATTCATTGCGCTGTCCAGTGCTTTCTACAATCCATGTACCTTCATCATCTGGCTTGTTAGTGTTCTTGATATTGATAGGAATACCTGCTGAGCGAACTGGGAAGATAGCATCTTCATGAAGCACTGAAGCGCCCATATAAGAAAGCTCGCGAAGCTCTCTGTAGGTGATTGTCTGCATAGCAACTGGATTCTTTACGATACGTGGGTCGCAAATCAAGAAACCTGAAACATCAGTCCAGTTCTCATATACATCAACTTTTGCAGCACCTGCGACGATTGAGCCAGTAACATCAGAACCACCGCGTGAGAAAGTCTTAACTTTGCCATCTTTACCGCATCCGTAGAAGCCTGGAATAACAGCATGTGGATGTTCCTCAAGGGCCTTTGACATTGTCTTTTCTGTTTTATATGCGTTAAGCTGTCCTTCTTCGTTGAAGAAAATAACATCCTTTGCATCGATGAAATCATAGCCTAAATATTCTGCCATAATCTTGCCGTTAAGGAACTCTCCACGGCTTGCTAAATAGTCTAATGAAAGGTCTTCTTTAATATCAGCGGCAATCTTTTTAAAATCCTCATCAAGAGAAAAGCCTTTTAAGTCCAGACCTGTAATGATTTCATCGTATCTTGCCTTAATTGCTGCAAGGTTTTCTGTAACATCCTTGCCTGCTTTTGCTGCCTCATATGTGGCAATAAGCATATCTGTAACTTTAGTATCTTTGCTATTTCTCTTTCCTGGTGCAGATGGTACTACAAATACCCTGTTTTCGTCTGCGCGGATGATGTCCCCAACCTTCTTAAACTGACCTGCATCAGCTAATGAACTTCCGCCAAATTTAACTACCTTTTTCATTATTATTTCCTCTTCCTGTTTTATATAGATATAGCTCGGTTATAATATAATACTAAAACACTTTAGTGATTTAAAGTGGTAACTTGCATAAAAGTTATGAAAGTAAAACCCTATCATTGTCTAATTCTTCCCCAGCTCCAGTTTTGAACTTCTCCAAAAGGTCTGCAACTGTAAGCTTTGAACGTTCCTCTCCAGAGGTGTCAAAGACAATGTGTCCTGCATTCATCATCAGGGTACGATTTCCAACCTCAAGTGCCTGATGCATGTTGTGAGTAACCATCAGACAAGTTATTCCCTGTTCCTTAACAATAGATTTTGTAAGGTCCAAAACCTTTTCTGCTGTGGCTGGGTCAAGGGCTGCGGTGTGCTCATCTAATAGCAATAGCTTTGGAGTAACAAATGTAGCCATTAAAAGTGTAAGAGCTTGTCTTTGTCCACCTGAAAGCAAACCAACCGGCTGTTTCATTCTATCCTCTAGTCCCATTCCAAGCAAGGATAATTGTTCTCTAAAGCGCGATTTATCCTTTGCGCTAATTCTTGAGAACAGCTTTCCTGAAGAATGAGAAGCACGAAGATATGCCAAAGCCATGTTTTCTTCGATGGTCATATTTGGAGCAGTTCCCTTTAAAGGGTCCTGGAAAAGATGTCCAATGACTCTGCTTCGCATATATTCCTTTTTGAAAGTGATATCCTCATCGTCCAAATAGATATTGCCCTCATCAACAATAAATGTTCCTGCAATGGCATTAAACATTGTTGATTTTCCTGCTCCGTTTGAACCAACGATTGTAGCAAAATCTCCATCTTTCAGCTCTAAAGAAAGATTTGTGAGTGCAGCTTTTTCATTAACTGTACCAGGGTTGAAGGTTTTAGAGATATTATCAATTTTTAGCATTACTTTACCTCCCCCTTTACATTGCCTCTATAGTTTGCAAACTCTCTCTTTTTAAGGGCAACCTTTTTCCTTACATAAGGAGCCGCAATAGCGATAGCAACAATAAGTGCTGATACAAGCTTTAATGCCTCTGCTGGTACAGAAAGTCGGAGCGCTATTGCAACAATAAAACGATAAAGCACAGATCCTAAAATAGTACCTAAAATTCTACGAAGCATACTTCCCTTATTTCCTATCAAAGTCTGACCAATGATAAGCGATGCAAGGGCTATTGTAACCATTCCTGTTCCAATATTAATGTCTGCCGACTTTTGATACTGAGCAATCAATGCTCCTGAAAGACCAGTAAGTGAGTTTGCAAGACAAAGGCCTACAGTAATTGTAAATGTAGGATTAATAGATGAAGATTTGACCATATCTGCATTGTCACCTGTGGCACGAATCGACATACCTAAAGTGGTACCTAAAAACCACCATAAAATAGAGGATATCACTGCAACAATAAGGGCCACCAAAATGACCTTGTACCAGTCCCCAAGGAAGGTGCTACCAAGAGTATCCTTTCCTATGGAAAATAAAGTGTCGCATCCAAAAAGATTTGCTATAGAAGAAAATCCCATAACAGCAATATTTATTGTGTATAGCCCGGTATTGACAATGATACCAGCAAGAATTGATTCAACCCCAAGCTTTGTCTGCAAAAAGGCTGTAACAAAACCCGCCATTGCACCTGCCACCATGGCAGCAATTAGTGCAAGAAATGGATGCCCAGCTAAAGTGACCATGGCACCAACCGCACAGCCTAATGTGAAACATCCATCTGTTGTCAAATCTGCAATATTAAGTATTGTAAAAGAAATAAAAAGTGCCAAAGCAACTAGGGCGTATATACACCCTAGTTCTAAAGCACTTTGAAAAATCGACACTGTAAAAATACTAGACATTAATCAAATTCCTCCGCTGTCTGCACTTCAACTAATCCATCGCACATATCGCGAAGCTTATCATAATCTAGATTAAGGGCTGCTGCTGTTTCAGTGTTAACAGTAGCTGTTCCATTATCAAGAGTCTTAACTGGAAGTGTTGCTGGATCTTTACCCTCTACAAGGATTTCTGCAACCATGTTTGCAGTCTCCTGGCCAAGTGTCGCATAGTTTACACCATATCCAAGGTAAGCGCCATTAAGAGCGAATGAATCTGCACCACAATAGTGTGGGATACCAGCGTCGATAAACTTCTCGTAGATGCCAAGCTCTGCTGTCATAATAGTGTTGTCTGTTGGTGTAAATACAGCCTCTACTCCCTCTGCAACAAGTGCATCTGCAGCAAGCATAACCTCATCATTTGTGTTTCCTGTCTTTTCAATATATTCGATGCCAGCAGCCTCAAGGTACTTCTTTGCATCCTCGATTGGTCCTGCTGATGCATCCTGCCCCTTATCATAAAGTAAACCTACTTTATTCAAGTCTCTATTCTGTGCAAGCATTAAATCAAGTACTGCCTCTGTATTTAACGCATCAGATGTACCTGTAACATTTGCACCTGGTGCGTCATTGCTCTCTACAAGACCTGCTGCCTCAGGATCTGATACAGCTGCAAACACCACTGGAATCTGATTATCCTCTGTTGCCGCCTGACAAATCATTGCTGTAGGAGTAGCAATTGGTACAATGACATCAACCTCGTCATTAATGAGCTCAGTAACAATCTGGTTGATTGTGGTTGAATCTGCATTGCCATTATAATAGTAGTCTTCATACTCAAATGTACATCCGTTTTCCTTGGCAAGCAAATCAAGCTGTGACTCAAGGTTGGCTACAATCTGATTTAATGAAGCATCGTCTACATACTGAACGATACCGACTTTATAAACCTGCCCCTCAGCACTGGCTGCAGTTTCCTCTTCTTTGATAGTCTCATTATTATCTGAAGATGCACCACAACCAACTAGCATTGCAGTAGCCATGACCATACTTAACATCATAGATAAGACTTTCTTTTTCATATATCTCTTCTCCTTTACCCAAAACTTATCATGTGATTCATTCTATCATATTACTTTAGCAAGTTAAAGTGTAGAATTATAACAATCCCAAAACAAAAAAAGACCGATGGATAATTCCATCGGTCCAGGCATTTCGGATCTATTTTGTAGTAACGCTGACAACCTTTAAGGTGTTACGTGCAACGAATACTGTTTTAACTCCTTTTTGAAGTAAGTCCTCTGCTCTTCTGTACAAATCTTCAGGACTTGTGCAAGTAATGATTTCACCAATAGCCATTTTTCCATGCCTCCCCGTCTATAAATTTCTCGTCTATATAGCGAACTTCTATATATTATTCTCACAACTTCGTTTTGTCTATAGGCATTTTGTGAACAATTTATGAACTTTTTGCTCTAAAACGTTTAAGATAATAGGTTTACCGGTTGCACTTTAACACTTTATCACTTTAATACATCAATTTGCATCCACTTTAAAGTGAATATATAATGTAAAAACTGTTGTTATTAAAGGAGATAAAATATTATGAATCAGGAATTCAAACCTTACGTTCCTGCAGACAAAGTAACTCCAGAGATGACTCCTACTTCTATTATCATGGGTCTTCTTCTTGCTGTTATCTTCGGTGCAGCGAACGCTTACTTGGGACTTAGAGTTGGTATGACAGTTTCAGCTTCTATCCCAGCAGCTGTTATTTCTATGGCAGTTATCCGTGTTATCTTAAAGAAGGACTCAATCCTTGAAAGTAACATGGTTCAGACTATCGGGTCAGCCGGTGAGTCTCTTGCTGCAGGTGCAATCTTTACAATGCCTGCACTTTTTCTTTGGGCAAAGGAAGGCGTTATGGAAACACCTTCACTTGTTACAATTACTGTAATCGCTCTATTTGGTGGTTTACTTGGAGTATTCTTCATGGTTCCACTTCGTAGCGCACTTATCGTTCAGGAGCATGGTGTTCTCCCTTATCCAGAAGGAACTGCTTGTGCAGAGGTTCTTCTTGCAGGAGAAGAGGGTGGCTCATCTGCTAAGTCCGTTTTCATTGGTATGGGAATCGGTGCTGTTGTAAAGATCCTTGTTGACGGTTTTTATGCTATCCAGGGTGTTGTTACAATCAAGCTTGATGCTTTAAAGACAGAGCTTTCTGCAGAAGTTTATCCAGCTCTTGTTTCAGTTGGTTATATCTGCGGTCCTCGTATTTCAGCTTACATGTTCGCCGGTGGTGTAATCGGATGGTTCGTTCTCATCCCAGCTATTGTTACATTTGGTGGCGACATCGTTATGTATCCAGCTAGCGTTTCTGTTGCAGAGCTTTATGCTACTGGCGGCGCTTCAGCTATCTGGGCAAGCTACATTAAGTATATCGGTGCAGGTGCCGTTGCTTCTGCTGGTATCATCAGCCTTATCAAGACACTTCCACTTATCGTTAAGACATTTATGGATTCTATCAAGAGCATCAAGAATGCTGGTACTACTACAAACGAGAGAACTGCTCTTGATATGGACATCAGATTTGTACTTGGTGCTATCGTAGTACTTATCCTTGCTATCTGGCTTGTACCTGCTGTACCAGTTTCATTACTTGGTGCTATTATCATCGTAGTATTCGGTTTCTTCTTCAGTGCCGTTTCTTCACGTATGGTTGGTCTTGTAGGTAGCTCAAACAACCCTGTTTCAGGTATGACAATTGCTACTATCCTTATCGCTACAATCTGCTTAAAGGTTGCTGGTGATACAGGCGCTCACGGTATGCAGGGTGCTATCGCAATCGGTTCTATCATTTGTATCGCAGCTTGTATGGCTGGTGATACTTCACAGGATCTTAAGACAGGTTATATCCTTGGTGCTACACCTAAGAAGCAGCAGTACGGTGAAATCATGGGTACTATCGCAGCAGCTCTTGCAATCGGTGGTGTTATGATTCTTCTTAACTCTGCTTATGGCTTCGGTACAGATGCTCTTGCAGCTCCACAGGCTACAATGATGAAGATGATTATCGAAGGTGTTATGAATGGAAACCTTCCATGGGCACTTATCTTTATCGGTGCTTTCATCTCAATCGCTATTGAGATTCTTGGAATTGGTGCGCTTCCAGTTGCTATCGGTCTTTACCTTCCACTTGAGCTTTCAGCTACAATCATGCTCGGTGGTCTTGTAAGACTTTTCGCAGACAAGAAGTATGGTGCAGAGAAGGACGAGAGCGGAAAGGGTATCCTCTTCTGTTCAGGACTTATCGCTGGTGAAGGTATCGTAGGTGTATTACTTGCTATCTTCGCTGTAGTAGGCCTTCTCGACAAGATGAACCTTTCAAGCGTTATCCCATCAGGAAACGTTCAGGCATTCATCCTTTTAGTTCTTGTAGTTGCTGTAGTTTGGTATGCTGCTAATGGAAAGAAAAATGAGAAATAATAAATCAGACAACTTTTTAGATTATGTATTTGAAATTAAAGATGGACTTACCTGGGCCACAGATGAATCAGGCGAAGTTATAGTTGATATGGAAAACACAGGCATTACAAATCGTATTGCTCAAAAGTTTTTTCATAAGCCAGCTGTTTCCCACATTCATTTAGAAGGAATGGGTAGCTACATTTTCACTTGTATTGATGGCAAGAAATCCGTTTACGAAATCGGACAGCTTGTAAAAGAGAAATACGGTGAAGAAGCCGAGCCACTTTACGAGCGACTTAGCGTATACATGAACAATCTAAAAAACGTCGGTTATATTACACTTAAAGCATAAATAAATCCCGAATCCAAACGGATTCGGGATTATTTTTTTAATCTATTGAGAAGTAACTGATCTTTTCATATAATTGCTTAGCTAAATCCTTGAGGGACTCAGATGCATTTGTAATAACCTCAAATGTTTCATTAAGATTATCCATGGAATTCTTAGTTTCTGTAGAAGATGCAGCATTCTGTTCTGAAATAGCTGAAAGATTATCAATAATTTCCACAAGGTTTGCCTTTGCAGCATCAAGATTATCAATCCTAGAAGAAATCTCCTTAGCATTAATTGATACGCTTTCAACACCTTCCTGCATCTTTTCCATATTCTGTTTTGTCTCGTCAAGTTGGTCAGACTGTTGAGCCAGGTCTGTATTCATCCGCTCAATAGTAGCAATTGAATTCTGAGACTCAGTTGTAAGCTCACCAATAATTGCATTTATCTGCTCTGCAGTCTCTGCTGACTGAGATGCAAGCTTTCCAATTTCATCTGCAACTACCGCAAATCCCTTGCCTGACTCTCCGGCACGAGCAGCCTCTATAGAAGCATTAAGCGCCAACAAATTAGTTTGAGATGCAATATCAGTAATCAACTTAGAAGACTCTGCTATATTTTGTACAGATGCATTGGTGTTTCTAATCTGCTCATCAATTACCTTCATTGAATCCATAACATTTGAATTCTGCATAACCAAAACATCTAGAGCTTTCATAGAGCTAGAGCATGCATCCTTCATATCATCTGTATTTGTATTAAGTGTAGTTACATTCTCTGTGATTGTTTCAATATCGACACCGATTTCGCTAACATTCTCTGCTGAGCTTTGTACACTTTCAGCCTGACTAACAGCCCCTGTAGAAATATCATTGACTGCTGATGTTACCAAGTTAGATGCATTTGAAGCATCCTCCGCTGAATTAGCTAAATCATCTCCCGATGATGTAACTTCACCAGAAAGTCTTACGCTAGTACCAATAATATCAAGAAGCTTGTCCCGCAAATTACTAATGCTTTCTGCAATGGTTCCAAGCTCATCTCCTCGTTTAATAAGAACTTCAGGAACCTCCTCTGTAAGATTGCCTTCCTCTACCGCTATAATAGAATCAGCAATCATATTCATTGCCTTTGTGCCCTTCTTTGAGGATGTTATTCCTATAACTAATAAGGTGATGCACACAATTATATTTACCAAAACAACAACGCCAGATACTCTGTATATGGTTGCGTTAATAGATGAAGCATCACGACCTACAAACATCATACCTACTATTGTTCCATCGTCATTTGCTAATGGTGAATAGTAAACATAATAGTTAGTTCCTTGAATTGTAACATTAGGTTTATATAGTGCCTTGCCGCCCTTTACAACTGTATCCACCATTTCCTGAGAGGCTTGAGAATTTGTAAAGTACTCATCTGTGCCCTCTTTTTTAATAGTGGTTATTACTCTAGTGTCTCCATAAAATACGGTGTAATCAAGATTAGTCTGAGCTTTTAATTCCTCCATTGTAGCTAGATACTCTTCATAAACAGGCTCCTCGCCCTTCATGATAGTTGTACCATCCCAGCTCCAATCTCCGTCCCACATTTTTGTAAATTCGCTATCTGCAATTGTTACAGCTGTATGTAGTTCTTCTTCTGTCATATCCAAATATGTGGTGCGTATTTCTGTAATACCTATGATAGAAAGAAGAATACATCCAATGCCTGCCGCAATTATAGAAATTGCAACTACCCTACCAATTAGTTTACCTTTCCTATTCATGCTTATACCCCTCAATAATTATGATGTATATTTATACTCGTTTCGATTATCATAGCACCCAATTACGAAAAAACAGTGAAGCTACAATGGATTTTTTCAGACTAACTATGATCAGTTTTATAAAATAGTAATTATTACTAGTTTTATATTGACTTTTCACATTAACATGATATTATATAGATAATCATTATTGATTTTGCCAATCTGGTTTTAAAAGGCAGGTTCATTTTATGAATTATAGTAAACAAAGAGAATCCATAAAAGAATATTTAATGTCTACCAAGGAACACCCTACAGCAGATGTTATTTATCAGCATGTTAGGGAGGAAAATCCAAAAATCAGTCTTGGTACGGTTTATAGAAATCTCACTCTTCTTGTAGAATTAGGAGAGGTACGAAAGATTTCAACTGGCGATGGAACCGACCACTTTGATGCTGATACTTCAGCTCACAGCCACTACTTCTGTAGATGCTGCCACAGACTGATGGATGTAGATGTTACTCCTAGTGTAGAACAAATTCTTGCTGCATCTAGCGCTGGAATTGGCACAGTAGAACAAGCATCACTACTATTTACTGGTGTTTGCAAGGACTGTGTAATTAATAATGAAACAAATAACAATGGTTAATGTGAAAGGAGTCTAATTATGGCAAAATATGTTTGTTCTGTATGCGGTTATGTTTATGAAGGCGAGAATCCACCAGAGGAGTGCCCTATCTGTCACGCAAAGAGCGATAAGTTTAAGAAGGTAGAAGGCGAGCTTACACTTGCTGCTGAGCACGAATTTGGCGTATATGCATCTACAGTTAAGAATAACCCAGAGATTTCTGATGAAGATAAGAAATATATTTTCGAGCAGCTCAAGTCTAACTTTGAAGGCGAGTGCTCAGAAGTTGGTATGTACCTTTGCATGGCTCGTGTAGCTCACAGAGAAGGTTATCCTGAAATTGGTTTATATTGGGAAAAAGCTGCTTTTGAAGAAGCTGAGCATGCAGCTAAGTTTGCAGAATTGCTTGGTTCTGACTTAGAAGTTAATATGACAGATTCTACAAAGAAGAATCTTGCTTGGCGTGTAGATTGTGAATACGGTGCTACATCTGGTAAGTTCGATCTTGCAAAATGTGCAAAGAAAAACAACCTTGATGCAATCCACGATACAGTACACGAAATGGCTCGCGACGAAGCTCGTCACGGTAAGGCACTCGAAGGCTTACTCAAGCGCTACTTCGGATAGTGGCTAGCCACTAGCATATATAAAAAACAGCCTGTTACGGCTACAAGCCTACTGATTTCTCCGCTCGATGGAATATCTCGCTTGAGAAATAGTAGAGCTTGTTGCCTACAGGCTGTTTTAATTTACACTATGTGTGTCTTACCTACCACTCTTACGGTTATGAATAAAGACGACGTACGTTGCTTTCCACGATGTTTTCTGCTTTGATTTCGAAATCTCCATTTAAGAATGATTCGAGCTGTCCCTTAGAGTTGATTGTCTTGCCATTTACTAAGATGATAAATGGCTTCTGGCCATCTGCATTAAGAGTCATTCTGTAATCAACTCTATCTAATGCATACTCAATGCTCATCTCGTATGAATCGAAATAGCATCTTGTATTTCCTAATGTGTGATCAGATGTAATCCAGTACTCTTCTACTAAGTTAATCTCTGGCTCAATCTGAGTCATCTTTATGAATTTTTCATTACTCTCTTCGCGTAATAATTTGTACTCTTTATTAAGTGTTGTAAGTTCCATATTTCACCTCACTATAAAACCTAGTTAAAATATATCATCACCTAAACCTAGAGAACTTTATCATGATTATTGTTATATGTCAACAATTTTTTCACATAATTTTTGTTAATATAACCTATTTTCTAAAAAAGGTTATAAAATGCAACAAAAATGCCGAAAAACATAGTAAAATGGAGCTACTCGCTAGATTATTGTACACATAATTATGAGAAGGAGATTAATGTATTATGGAAAAAAAGTCTAGGGCTGGATTCAGCCTAAATGCACTATTGCTCACAATGGTGCTTCCCCTTATTGTTGCTTTATTAATCAGTAATCTTGTAAGCGGATATCGTCAGTCGGAAATCATGCTTCAAGACGAGAAGGTCTATTTCGACACACTGTATTCAATAAGCAACCTTCTTACAAATGCGGATCGTGATTTTTACCAGGCACAGTTAGCAGGAACTCAATACAACGCCTATGAACGCTACGTAGATAACGCCACTGCGCAGCGCTACCTTGATGAGGTAGAGGAAAACAATGCGGAAGTTATAGAGCGTGTAAATGAGGCTGTAGAACTTGCCAAAACAAACGACTATCTATGGAATCAGGTAACATCTGAAAATGGCAACACAATGTCTACTCTCTACGATGATTTCAACACAAACTATGCTCTATGGGAGAAAGACTATGACTTTGTTACCGGTCAAGGTGATTTCATTACTTGGATTAATCATTTTTCAGCAGCCCGCAATGCTTTATCAGAAATGAGCGATATTGTAGAGATTTGGGCTGAACAGGAAAGAGAATACACTCATACAAATGTGACTATCGCAATTCTTGTAACACTTGGTATATTTGTCGTGATTTCACTCATACTTTTACTCTTCTCAATTTTTATAATCATGACTATAAATAAAAACCTCAAGAATATACGAACTTCTGTTGACACAATCTCTGGCGGAGATTTCGTCACAAAGATACGTCCTAACTCATTTATCCGTGATTTTAACGCCATTGGCAACTCACTTGAGTCAATGCGTCACGATTTGAGAAACGCTCTTGTAAAGGTAATTAGCCACGCTCAGGACGTCAATGCAAAGGCAGAAATTGCAAAGGACAACCTTTCTGCATCTCAGCAAACAACAAACAACATCAATTCAGCTGTTTATGATATTGCCGAAAGTGCTACCGCTATGGCACAGGATGTTAGCAATGCTTCTGGTATCACAATGGAAATTGGTGAAGCTGTTGATAAGGTTCTTGAATCGGCCAACAACAACCTTGAAAACGGCCAGATGGTATATGATAAATCTTCTAAGTTAAAAGAGATGCTTGAGCAGATAAAGATTCAGGATCAAAATACAGATACAGTTGCTAGCGAGGTTTCTGATTCAGTGGGAGAGACAGCAAACGTTGTATCTCAGATTTCTGCTGCTGCCGAAGGTATCATCAACATTTCCAGTCAGACAAATCTTCTTGCCCTCAACGCTTCTATCGAAGCTGCACGAGCAGGAGAAGCCGGCCGTGGATTTGCCGTTGTTGCAGATAACATCAAAAACCTTGCAGAGGAAACAAATACACTTGCAGGGGAAATAACAGGTATGTTATCAACAATCACACACTATTCTGAGAACAATAAACAGCTTGCTGAAGAAATAAAAGCAGCAACCACAACTGAGGCTGCTGCTCTTGAAGAAATGAGCGTATCATTTGACGAAATGCTTAACCTGCTTCAGGAAACCGAAGCTGGTAATAATCAGATTGTTGAGCTTGTAAAGAATGTGGATGATGGTAAGAATAATATTCTTCAGTCTGTAGATTCTCTATCTTCTATTTCACAGGAGAATGCAGCATCTACCGAAGAAACCAGTGCATCACTATCACAGCTTGATGAATCAATGACAGCTGTTGTAGAACAAGCAAATGAGCTCCAGGCAATTGCTGAAGCTCTTACTGAAAACGTACGATTCTTCCAGGTGGAATTACCAGCAGAAGAAATCAAAGTTACAACTATTCAGAGAAATGATCGACCTGTTTCCAAAGGCGAGGGAGCGGCAGTGTAAGCAAGGTTGCCTTGATTACATTGTCAGCAATCATACAAGTCCAAACATAAACCAGTCCCTGGTTGAAGAAATGAATTCCAAGGTATGTGGCAAGTATTCTAACAAGCCACATACCTCCAAATTCTATTACGAATGGATACTTGGTTTTGCCAAGTCCATAATAAATACCTTCTGAGATTACATACATTCCGTAGAAAGGTTCGCTGAATGCGACCATCTTGAGAACTGTAGTGCCCAGTGCAATAACGCTGGCATCTGTAGTGAAAAATCCCATCAATGTTTCTGCAAAAATGAATAGCAAAACACCGCTGAGCGTCATAACTGCAAGGGTACAAACTATACTGCTGACGCACACAGCATGATACTTTTCATGATTCTGCTCGCCATAGGCAATTCCAACCATAGTATTTGCTGCGGATTTGAAGCCATATCCACCTATATAGAACAGCTCCTCTGCACCAACTGCAATACTGTGTGCTGCAAAGATTATTGTACCCATGTGTGATACTAAGCCTGCAAAAACAACATAGCCTGATGTTGATGCAACGTTTATTAGCAGAATTGGAAGAGATAGCTTCCACATCTTCTGAGTAGTCTCTTTGTCTTCCTCGAAAAGATTTCCATTAAATGACAACAACGGATTCTTGAAGAACACGATTAATGTGAGGATTCCACCTAAGGCTGCTGATATACAGGTAGCATAGGCAGCTCCATCTACTCCAAGTCCTAGCATGTATATGAATATATAATCCAGCACAAGGTTTACAGCATTAATAGAAATACTGATAACCATTGGTGTCTTTGTGTCTTTTGTGGCTCTGATTGCAGATGCCAAAATGTACTGTACCGACTTTAAAATTACTGGTACTGATATCCAGAAAAAGTATCGAGTAGCTGCAGGCCTAATTGCCTCTTCTGCTCCCATCCAAGTGGCAACAAATGGAGATAGCGCAAGGCAGATAACCTCTAACACAGCACCTACTCCGAGAGCAAATACTAAGCTTCGCTTAGCCACAAGCTTTATCTTATGCTCTTCGCCTGCTCCAATCGCTTGCGCAATAAGTGTCATTGCAGCAACACCAAAAGCATATGGCATACTGCCTACTAACCATGTGATTGTGGTAGAGGTAGACACAGCTGCTGTAGCATTGGCACCAAGACGGCCTACCATGGCAGTATCAACATATTGCATAAGTACAGATAGAATCTGCTCTAGCATAGTTGGTAAAGCTACCACCACTACCGACCAAAATATACTTTCTTTTTTATTCTTTATTACTTCCTTCATCTTTTCCTAAACCATTAGCCCATACCATGGACTGTATTGCTCGTGCAACGCGGATAGCATCTATGGCATCCATTGCACGTTTATAATCTTCATCCTGTTTCTTTACCTTTGCAGAGAATTCCTTCTGCTTTTGCTCGAATTCCTCTGCCTTACGCTGCTTTTGCCTAGCAGCTTTCTTTTGGAATGCTGCATAATCTGCATTGCTAGCTGTTGAGCGTTTGCTTGTCTTACCAAGGACTTTGCTGTGAACAAGAGCCTTGCCATCATTGTCCGCCTGAAGGTACTTGTACGCCTCTACGATTTTGTTGTAGGCAGTGATATCTGCACTTCCAGTGGCATCAGGATGGAATCTCTTAACCAAATCCTTATATGCATTTTTTATCTGAGCCTCTGTAGCGTTTGGAGCCAATCCAAGCTGCTGTAATGCCTCTTGTCTAGTTCGAAACATATTCTCATCCTTTCATGCCAAGCACTTCACCTATAAAATACAACGAACCAAATGCAACAACCTTTTCATCCTGCGACAGGGCCTGATTTAAGGCATCCTGATAGGAATCACAGGATTTTGCATCTATACCAAGCTCTCCTATTGCATCAGCCAATTCCTTGGCCTGTAAAGCCCTATCTGACTCAACCGTAACTGTATAAATCCTTTGGGCAATAGGAGCCATGATTTTTGCCATAGACAAATAATCCTTGTCTGCCATTACTGCCATTATAAATGATATTTTTTCCTTTGGAAATTCTGTACGCAAGCTTTCATATAAAGCCTGCACTCCAGATGGGTTATGAGCTCCATCCACCATTATAAAAGGATGTTCAGATATGATTTGCATCCTTCCAGGCCAAACTGCTTTTGCAAGTCCTGAATCAATGTTCTGATTATTAATAGCCAACTTAAGGCTTTTTACAGTCTCTATTGCTACCGCAGCGTTTTTTCTCTGATAATTTCCAAATAATCCTAACTTTTTATCCTGCGAAACTTCACCTGCCATAGTGTACTGGCAGCCAAGTTCCTTACACTTGTTTATTATAACCTCACTGGCTTCATCAGGCATCTCACCTATAACAACAGGCACGCCTGCTTTAATGATTCCCGCCTTCTCACCCGCAATTTTTCCAAGTGTATTTCCCAGGTACTGAGTATGTTCCAACCCAATAGAAGTGATTGCACAAACCTCTGGCTTTACACTCAATCCATTGGTTGAATCTTTTGCTCCACCCAGTCCCGTTTCAAGCACCACATATTTAACATTTTGCTCTTTAAAATAAAGCATTGCCATAGCCAACCAGTAGTCAAACATAGTTGGTTCTAGATTCAACTCCAGTGATAACAGGCGTTCACCCAGTCTTGTAACATCTTCTCTAGAAATCTGCTTTCCATCAATCTGAATACGCTCTGTGTACTCAATAAGATGAGGTGATGTGAAAAGACCTACCTTAAAATGATCCTTAGATGCAAAAGAAGCAGCCTGTAAGATACTACTCACAAAAGCTGCTACTGAACCTTTACCGTTGGTTCCAGCAATGTGAATGATATGTAAATCCTTTTCAGGATAGTCCAGAGCTTTCATTAGCTCCTTTGTTACATCTCTTCCACATGCTTTGCCGAATCGGCGTTTATTATCAATTGTAAAAACTATTTCTTCGTATGTCATTGCAATTAAATGACCATTATCAAGCCTCCGTCATTGGCATACATGCTGCTGACGCCGCGTGTATCAACAATGAAGATTTCCTTGAACTTAGCCATAGACTCCATTTTTTCCTTTAATGATAAAGCACGCTCTAAACAGTTGCAATGAGATATTGCAAGAATCTTTTCCTCGCAGTTTTCTGTCACATCTACAAGACACTGGCCCATTTTATCCAAGGCCTTTACCATGCCTCTGGCCTGACCAAGCTGCTGAATGCTTCCCTCGTCGGTAGAACCCATAACAGGCTTGATATTTAATGTGCCGGCAATAGCTGCCTTAAGATTAGAAAGACGACCTGCCTTTCTAAGAGTTTCAAGTGTCTCAAGAACGAAGAATGTGTGCTGTCCAGCAATGTATTCTTCAACTGTTTTTACTACCTCTTCAAAGGACATACCTTTGTTTTCACACTCGGCGATTTTAAGACCGATAAGTGTTTCACCAATGGATGCTGACTTTGAATCAAACACATATATCTGCTTTGACTCATCATCTTCTTCGTATAAGTCCTTTGCTAAGCATGCACTATTATATGAACCAGATAATTGTGCTGAAAGTGTAACTACGTAGATTCGCTCTGCGTCGCACTCCATCTCTACCATATAGGCATTTGGTGAAGGGCAAGCTGATTTAGGAGATGTGCTGCATTCTGCAACAGCTTTTAAGAATGATGCCTGATCAAAACTCTCGTCATCTATGATCTGCTGATCTCCTACCTCCAGAGTGAGAGGGACGTTAACAAAATGTCCATCCTCCTGCATTTCTTTTGTTAACTCTCCACAACTATCAATAATAACTCTATACATGGTATACAATTCCTCCGTGGTACTTATTATAGCACCCCTATTGTTCCACGTAAATAGTTTTTATTAATTCAACATGTAGTTTTTAAAACCACATGCATATTATCTCCATTTTATAGTTATTACATTTGAGTTTTCGTCCAATAAATAATAAACGGACTGTAGCTCTTGTATATAGTCGGAAATGTGCTTTTCATCAAAGAAATAAGTCAAAACTCTGGTGTAT
The DNA here is from genome assembly GCF_015057245.1 of Pseudobutyrivibrio ruminis. Classification (GTDB taxonomy): domain Bacteria; phylum Bacillota; class Clostridia; order Lachnospirales; family Lachnospiraceae; genus Pseudobutyrivibrio; species Pseudobutyrivibrio ruminis_E. The sequence goes on along the minus strand of NZ_SVET01000012.1, from coordinate 12,264 downwards.
AAATCAGAATTGCTAAACTTTAATGATATCTCTTCATCTCCAGCATTATATGACTCTGCCAATCGTGCACCGATAGCATCAACCCCAAACCAGTCGTAATAAAGACCTTTTTTCACGAAATAATTATCAGCATTAGATAAGCATTCTGGCACTTCAAATGATGATGTTATAACGTGATTTTGGCTGATTTCCTCAGTTGTCATGGCAAGATAAGCATAGTTTATTCTTTTTGATGTGTCATTGTTGTCGTCAAGGTATTTGCTATTTCCCCATGTAACGTCCATATAGTAGTAGGCATCGTCCAAATAAACCAAATTCCATGCATGGCTTTCATTGTTGGCTGTTCCTGTGACTATGGTGCTCTTAATGCCAAGCTGATCCAGCAAATACCAGGCAGCATCTGCATATCCCTGACAAACGGTAGACTGATATATAAATACGCTTAAGATATTCTGATTTTCCTGACTATTTACATCATAATCTACCTTTTCTATTAAGGTTTCAAAAACATACAGCGCCTTGTCAAAATCGCTAGCTTCTGGATTAATTCCATACAGCCAATCTGCTACCACTGAATCTATCTTCACCTGATAGATGTCCCTCTGCTCCTGATTCATGGTGTACTTAGGCTCAAATTCCAGTCCTAAGATATTGCTACCAGAAGCATATGTATTGTACTGATAGCCACTTATCCAAAACAGATTACCGTAGTCCGCCATCACTCCCTCATAGGCCTTGGCTAGCACGTCTTTATCCTTTGTGGAAAGAGTGACCTTGTCCTTGTAGTTTATGATGCAATCATATATCTGATCGTAGGTTTCCTGCTCCTCTTCTGACATAGTCTGATATACATATCTGTCATAGGATACAGACTCCACAATGACTGGCTCTCCAATCATTGCTTCCATTGATTCCCCATGATACCAATCAACTAAATCTGAAACACTTCTAACGCTAGCCAGTCCCTCTAAATCAAAGTCCTCTTTGGTAAAGCTGAGAAATAAACAAACTGCAATAAACAGACCTGTCATTATCAACAACGCAGCTATTAAATTAACAATAGTGTGTATAAACCTTTTCAAACTTTCTCCTTAAAAAAACAAGGCAGCGTAATTTCTTACACTGCCTCTCCCCTTAATCTTTTTTGTATTGCCTTAAAGCTTGTTTTTCATAACATAACCAAAGGTATCCGAAAAATAGATTAATGATTAAAAAATTGATTAACGTACAACTGTTACGTTAACAGCCTGTGGTCCCTTTGCCCCATCAGTTACTTCATACTCAACTGTAGCACCTTCTTCGAGAGTCTTGAAGCCCTCTGAGTTGATGCCGCTGAAGTGAACGAATACATCGTTTCCAGCTTCGTCTGAGATAAATCCGTAGCCCTTTGAATTGTTGAACCACTTAACTGTACCTTTGCTCATGCTAAAGTACCTCCAATATATTACTTGCCGAGCTTTACTCGACTAAACTTAGTTTAACAGAACACTTATTCAAAGTAAAGAAAATGTCCGAATATTTTGAACAAATTTTTATTTTCGTTACTTAATGCCTGTTAACACCAAATAATACCGGAGTTACATAACAGTAAGTTCTTAATTAGCAGCTGCTTTTTCAGGTATCATTCCTGTTGTCCTAACCAGGATTCTAGGACCACCTTTTTTCTCGATATAATCCTCAGTAATGATTACCTGACCGATATTATCATCCTTAGGAATCTCATACATGATATCCAGCATGAATTCCTCTATGATAGAGCGAAGACCTCTCGCTCCAAGCTTTTTATCAAGAGCTTTTCTTGCAATGGCATGGAGGGCCTCATCTTCGAAGTCAAGCTTAACCTCATCAAGCTCAAGAAGTTTCTGGTACTGCTTAATAATTGCATTCTTTGGCTCCTTAAGGATACGAACAAGCATATCCTCATCGAGCATCTCTGTAGCAAATACGATTGGAAGACGTCCGATAAATTCTGGAATCATACCGAACTCTCTTAAATCCTCCACTGTAACCTTCTGAAGGATATTTTTGTCGTCGTCATATTTGTCCTTAAGATCTGCCATGAATCCCATAGATGAATGCTTATTAAGACGAGCCTTGATAATTTCATCCATAGCTGGGAAAGCGCCACCGCAAATAAATAGAATGTTGCGTGTGTTGATTGTAGTGGTAGGCACCATAGCATTCTTGCTTGAAGCTCCGATAGGTACTTCAACATCTGCACCTTCAAGAAGCTTGAGCATTCCCTGCTGTACAGACTCGCCACTTACATCACGCTGATTTGCATTTTTCTTTTTTGCAAGCTTATCAATCTCATCGATGAAAATGATTCCCTGCTGACAACGCTCAACATCATTTCCAGCTGCTGCAAGAAGCTTGCTAACTACTGATTCGATATCATCGCCAATATAGCCTGCTTCTGTAAGAGATGTGGCATCTGTGATAGCAAGAGGCACATCCAAAAGACGAGCTAATGTACGAACAAGATATGTCTTTCCTGAACCAGTAGGTCCAAGCATAAGCATATTTGACTTCTCGATTTCGATATCATCCATTGTGCCTGTAGCAACACGCTTGTAATGGTTATAAACAGCAACAGACATAACCTTTTTAGCATAATCCTGTCCAACCACAAACTCATCAAGCATAGCCTTGATTTTGTGAGGTGGGATGATGTTGTTGATGTCGATTGCTGGTGCTGGTCTATCCTCTGCCTTTTGGCTAGCAGCGCCGTGTGCGTTCTTGACCTTTGGTCCTTCACCGAAGAGACTGCCAAGATTCAAAAAGCTGATGTTAGGAATCTTGTTCATATCAACATTGCTCTTTGAATTGTCTCCTCCGCCGAAACCAAATCCACCCATAGAATCGAATGTGTGCTGCATACAATCGCGGCATACGCTCATTCCAGGTGCCATTTTGATTAATGGGCCTGCGATATTGTCTGGTCTGTGGCAGATATAGCAGAACTCGGTAGGCTTATCCTCGTAATCTGCCTTATCCTTATTTATTTCCTGACCTGTAACTTCCTCTATAACCTCGTCTGAGATATCTGTAGTAGATTTCTCATCTGGGTCAAATTCTCTAAAATCTTTATCTGACATTGCTAACTCCTATTCTAAACCCTGCATAAAACTAAATACTTCGTTGTAATACTCAAGGATAATGTCATCTGTTGCATTAAATATTTCATGCTTGCTACCTTCGAATCTTTTAAGCTGACAGTTCTGTGCTCGCTTTGCAAATTCGTTTTGAGCCTCTGGCATTACCAATGTATCCATCGCTGCTTGCATTATTATAACAGGAATTTTTACTAGGCTTGCGTTTTTTAGATTTTTTTTAGAAACATTAAATGCTTCTCTAGACCAGCCAAAGGTGCATCCGTTTGTACGATAATGCTTCTCTCTTTCTCTCTCCTCATATTGGAACGTATATCTCGCCTTTGATAAAGCTGAACATCTAGGATATTTGAAGGTGTGATCATAATCATGATACCCCGGCAAATATCTCTTTTTTAAGAAAGGTATGTACGATAGCAAAGCTAACATCTTAACAATTACCTTGCTGGTATCACCTGTAGAAAGCTTTATCATAGGTGATGAAAGAATAGCTCTTTTAAACACATCTGGATATTGCTCCAAATATAATGCACCGATTCCTCCGCCCATTGAATGTGCAAACAAGATTAAACGCTCCGTTACGCTTTCCGGCCTAACAATTTTTTCAATAAAGTCGTTAAAATCCGAAATGTAATCCTGGAAGCTGTTTACGTGGATTTTGTAGTATCCATCCACTTCTCTATCAGAAAGACCATGTCCTCTGTGGTCCAAAATGAACACAGAATACCCCATCTGATAGAAGTAATACAACATTTCCGAATACTTGGTTGTGAATTCGCAGTAGCCATGTGAAATAACGATGGATGCCTTTTCATCTGGGCGCACCATCATTGCATAGTGCAGTTGCATTCCATCCTTATTCTCAAAATACCCTTCTTTTGTTTTATCCTTTAGAAAAGGAAGGACTTTGCCCTTCATAGTGTTGGCAAAATCCTGTTCCTTAATAAATATATCTTCAAATTTCATTTTAGTCCCAATTGTAGCTGTTTACTATTTCTAATGCCTTGTCTGGATAGTTTGTGATGATTCCATCCAATCCCATTTCGCATGCCATGTGCATATACTGCTTAGAATTAACAGTCCATGTGTTGATTTTCAATCCAAGCTCATGGCATCTCTGTACGTAATTAGGATACTGTACATTATAAAGAGCAGGGTGCAATGCTTCCACACCATGTTCCTTACCATATTCAGGCATATTCAGAGTGCCATCCATATAGAGGAATCCTGTCCTTGCAGTAGGATCAAGTTCTTTTATTTTCATTATGCTATAGTGATTAAATGATGAATAGATTACCCTGTCTTCCATGCCAAATTCCTTGGTCATAGCAAGAATATCTGCCTCTATTCCCTCATAAAAAACAATACCTGTTTTGAGTTCGATATTGATGATTAGATTGGTTGGCTTAATAAGCTCGAACACTTCTCGCATGGTAGGAATAGGCGCTTCCTTACATTCTGGATGAGTTGCATTGTAATTGAATTTTCTAAGCTCCTCCAAAGTGTAATCCTTAACATCACCCTTACCATTAGAAGTTCTGTCTATTTTTTCATCATGGATAACAACAAGCTGTCCATCCTTTGTCTTATGTATATCTAGCTCTATTCCGTCTGCTCCCATTCTAACTGCCTCTTTGAAGGCAGGAAGAGTGTTTTCAGGGAAATAACCGCTGGCTCCCCTGTGAGCAAATACTAATGGTTTATTCATTGTTTTATTACCTCTTTTCCTTGCTTTCGTAACATCAATCCATATCTTCAAAAGCTTCCAAGCCGCGTTTAGCCTCCACATTTCCATCTCCATGTTTTACAAACATCATTGTTATAAATGCCATTATCGCAAATACGGTAGCATATGGGAAAAGTGTGATATATCCCACATGTAACAACAACCAACCTGCAACAATAGGAGTTACGATTTGTGCCGCCATAGAGAATGTGTAGTAGTATCCTGTAAATTTTCCGATATCCGAACCCTTACACATCTCTACAACCATAGGAAGTGAATTTACATTGATAAATGCCCAGCCTATACCCACACAGGCAAAAAGAACATAAAGCAGTGGCGAAAAGCTTGGATGAATCAGTGTAAAAATAAAGCCTGCCAAAAAGCTACCTCCCAGAATCACGATTCCAAGAAGGATTGTCTTCTTTCTGCCGATTTTGGATGCCACAATACCTGATGGAATAAAGAAAACAATAGCTCCTGCTGTGGCTACAAGAAGACATAGCGAAGCATCTCCCAGTGCCATATCCCACATTTTCACAGCATAGGTGGTAAACCAAGTTTCCATGCCATTGTAAGCAATGAACCAAAGTGCTACAGAAATAAGTAAGAATACCAATGAGCGCTTTACTTCTTTTGGAAGCACTTCATTTCCAGATTCATCCTCTATTGTGAACACTTCCTCTGGATGAAGAAGCTCATAGTTTTCCACCTGCTTGTTAAGTGCCACCTCATCCACAGTGATCATTACGATGCAAAGAGACACAAGCATGATTCCTGCTACTACTGCAAAAACCAACATGTAATTAACATGCTCCAAATCCTTTATCTTTGAAGCAGGGTAAAGAACTGCCGCAACTCCAAGATAAATGATTCCTCCAACGGCTCCCATCAAATTGATGATAGCGTTGGCCCTTGAACGGAATGGCTTGATAGTACAATCTGCCATAAGAGCAACGGCTGGGCTACGATATGTGCCCATTGCCACAAGAAGTGCACCAAGTATTCCAATAAACAAAATCTCTTTTTCAATTGTTGGATTTGCAAAATAGCTATTATCAACAATTGGCAACAGCATCATCAAAATAACTGCTGCGATAGTTCCAAAAAGAATGAATGGCTTACGCTTACCCATCTTGCTTTTGCACTTATCTGATATAGCACCAAACATTGGTAGTAAGAAAAGTGCAAGCACATTATCCATGGCCATAATTACCCCGGATATGGTCTCATTTAGATGAAATGTGCTTGTAAGTACAAGCGGAATCAACGCGTTGTACATCTGCCAAAATGCGCAAATCGAAAGAAATGCAAACCCCATTTGCACTGTCTTCTTAACATCTAATTTCATTATTTAATTCCCCCTATACTACGCTGGTTACAATAACAAGCCTACTGATTTCTCCGCTCGATAACATATCTCGCTTGAGAAATAGTAGAGCTTGTTATCTACCAGCTCATTGTGCTCTGCTATTAGATTCACTATGCACGATAAATCAGCATCTGATTCTCGTGCTGAGAAACCACGTCATCAATAGCCTTTATACGTCCCTTTATTGCATATTCAATCTGCTTGATCTCCTGTGCAAGCGGATTGAGTTCTTTATAGATTGCTTCCATATGCTGCTTCATATTGTCTGTTTCGTACCCCTCAGGAAACTCCAATACTACTAAATGGCGAACAATCTTTGTATCCTCTTCGACCTTTGTAAGGAAGCTGATAGATTTAATATCATCATGCTCCTGTCCATATTCCTTAAGCTTGCTACGAATAGCAACAACCTCTTCTGTCTCCTTTGGAACGCCAAGAAGTATTCTCTTTCCTGCTGGAATCTTCTGCTCCTGAACAGCGCCTGCTCCATCTCCCTTGATTCCGAAATCGTTTTTGTAGCCCGGTGTGTTTGTGATAGTGTCCAAATATGGAATTGGAAGTGTACATGGAACTTCGTTAAATGGATTAACAGCAATTCCTGAATAAACATTTCCACGCTTGAGCATTCCGTACACATCCTGGAATGAAAGGATTTGAGTGTGTACTCTCTGTCCATCCTTTGCAAGATTCTTCCATCCGCGAAGTGATGCCCAGTCTGTAAAAAGTGGAAGTACTAAGCTGTCTTTATCCTCTGGTGTACCAGGAAGCTTAATCTGAGACTTAAGCATGTAGAATCCGATTTTTGTATCCTTGCTGATTTTTGCTACACCATTTTCATTGAGTTCAGGCTCAATATCCATTTTGATTGGTGTAATGAAATGACCATGACTAAGCCAGTAAGCAAGTGTTGCATGGAAGCCATTGTCCTTGCCAAACTTAACCATACCATTAATAATTCCTGCTAATGCTGGATTTTCTATAGAAACCCTTGGGTCCACCTTTTCCTGTGGCTTAAGATTTGTGATGACAGCATACTTACGAACTGCCACCTCATCTGGAAGATTGAGCTGTAGAGAAACTGATGTATTCTCTGCCTCATCTACGATTGAAGTCTTTTCTTCAATAAGCGCCTCAACTGCCTGAATTTCGCATTCTGCGACCTGTGCATTGGCCTGATATAAATATACCTGGTCGCCCTTGTGGAGCTGGCCGTAAAGCTGTCCTGAAATAATGCTTCCATTTCCGTCAAGCATTGATGTGACACCCTCTACCAATACGAAGAATCTATTGCTAGTATCTACCTTGTCAGTCACGTCAGTATCTTCGATGTTGAGGTTTTCAGCTGCCTTTGTGTTAACCTCTTGTTCTTTTTTCTTTTTGTCAAATAAACCCATAACAAATTCTCCTGATTTAATAATTCGATTATTCTATTATAATCGAAACCAACATAAAAAAAAACCTCTCACACGCCTGTGTGAGAAGTCTTTCTTTATCAGTAAAATAGGCTTATAAAGCCTCGCCGAATGTGTTTGAAGTAACCAATCCATAGTATTTTACATACCAATCAATTGCCTCTTCGATTTCCGCTTTACAATCGGCTTCTTTTTCATATCCATAGTAATTAAACTTTTTGTCAAACTTTGTTTCGTATTGTACTGTTGTGGTGGTTGTACCAAGAATCTTTTCGTAACCACATTCACCCTTTTCATTGATGCTAACATTGTTGATTTCAACATATGTATAGAATGTAAATGTATCTGTGTCTAATGAATCTGTATCAGAAAGCATCACTGAACACTCAAAAACAGCAATTACTTCATTTCCTTCAGAGTAATCTGCCTCCTGAAGAAGGTATGAACCTAAGTACTTTACACTCTGCATTTCCTCCATTTCACTAAGACGAGAAACATCCTCAATCTTCTTTGTACAATCTTCGATTACGCTGGCAAAGCTCTCCTCGGTAATCTCTGTAGAATCCTTAAGAAGATGTCCAAGGCCCTCTACTTTGTAATCCTTTGTAACAGCTGTAGGAACCATGCCATATTTCTCTGCACACATTTCAGCAAGCTCATCCTCACTGTATGATGGTGCGTATGTTACAGTAATGATATCTCCCTCTGATAAGTAGTAGCTCTGGCTTGATGAATATGAGAAATCGTTATAAACTGCATCTTCCTTAACTACCTTGATAGATGCCTTACCATCTCCATCAATACCTGTATAAGAAATTTCGATTCCATCGAATGGATCGAACTCTTTGACCTCTTCAAGCTTTTCTACTGTGTATGTAGTATCCTCGTACTCAACCTTGACACCATATTTCTTTTCGATTGAATCAACCTTTATCTTCCAAGAAACTGATACTTCATCTCCGTTCGAAAGCTTCTTTTCTGGATCCACATCATAGCTAATTTTATTGCCAACTGCTTCTTCCATATAATCTGCAGGGCCATAGTGTGAAGTAAATGACTTCTTTACCTTTGATTTATCATCAAATCTAGACTTGCTATATAAATCTTCCCAGAATGACTCATCGATTGTAACTTCAGCCTTGCCCATTGAATCATAGCCTGTGAACTCTACAGTCACGTAATCATTTACATTGATTGTCTTTGAACGATGTAAAACAAATACTGCTGCTATAGCTGCTGCAACCACTAGAACTGCAATAATAATCCAAACAAAAATTGGTGGCTTTTTACTTCCGCCTTCATTATTTGCCTTGGCAGCTTTCTTTGCAGCCTTAGCTGCTCTCTTTTCAGCCTTCTTTGCTTCCTTGGCAGCCTTTTTTGCAGCTTTCACATCCACCTGCTGAGGCATAGGTTGTGGAGCTGGCTGTGGAATAGGCTGTGGTGCTGGCTGTTCAGCTGCTGGTACTGGAGTACCACATCCAGTACAGAATCTAGTACCTGGAATTATTTCTCTACCGCATTTTACACAAAACATTTAGATTAATCCTCCCTCTAAATCTGTTCGCAATTTGTATATTATGATTTTGCCAAATATTAAGTATAAAATCAATACTTATTTTTCAAATTTTATTATTTTTACATTTTGAACTAAATTTTAATATTCTAGTAGTAGATTATTGTTTAAGATTATTGCCAATATCTGTTTAAATCGGTAAAATAAATGTGTTTAATGTATTTCACACTTTTCATTTATAGGGAGGTAATCTATGGGTAAAAAAAATGGTTTTATTTCTGAGTTTAAAGAATTTATTCTTCGTGGAAATGTAATGGACATGGCTGTCGGTGTTATCGTAGGTGGTGCTTTCACAGCTATTGTGACTTCCCTTAACGAAGATATCCTCACTCCAATCCTTGGAATCTTTGGAGGAACAGATTTTTCTGAGTTAAAGGTTACCCTTGGAACTGGAGAGGCCGCACCTGTTCTTACATATGGTAATTTTATTACAGCAATTATCAATTTCCTTATTACTGCTCTTGTAATCTTCTGCATTATCAAGGGTATCAACAGAGGAACTGAAAAAGCCGCTGCACTTTTAAAGAAAAATAAAGAAGAAGCTGAGGCAGCCGAGCCTACAGAAAAAGATTGCCCATACTGCTACAGCAAGATTCATATCAAGGCAACTCGTTGCCCACATTGTACAGCTCAGCTTTAATATTGATTAAAAAATGCAGTGGGAATTATTCTTCCCACTGCATTCCTTTTTCATACATTCTATCCAACAACTCATCAAGAGGCATAGGTTTTCCGAAGTAGAAGCCTTGAGCCCTTTCACAACCAGCTTCCTTAAGGAATTCATAGTGTTCCTTAGTCTCAACGCCTTCACATAGCGGAGATGCTCCCAATTGATTTGCGGTCTTTATAATATAACTCATTAAAGTTTTAGTCTTTGGATTTTTATCTGCGCTTCGTAGAAATACCATATCAAGCTTCAATACATCGAATTGATAATCTGCCAAGGTGGTAAGTGATGAATAGCCACTGCCAAAATCATCAATCCAAATCTCGTAGCCTGCCTCGCGGATTCTGCCTACCTCTTCTTTGATTAGTCCAGTATTATCTGTAAAAGCACTTTCTGTGATTTCCACATCTATCATGTTTCTTGGAACTTCGTATATTTCACAGAAATCTGAAAGAAGCTTATATACATTACAAATCTCAAAATCCAGCCTTGAAATATTTACTGATATTGGAACCAAAGATTCTCCCTCATCAGCAAGCTTTCTATAATCCTGACAAACTTTTTTTACTACGTATTCATCTACAAGATGAATTAAATGAAAATGCTCCAATGTTTCAATAAAGTATCCTGGAGGAAGCATTCCATTTTCAGGATCCACCCATCTTACAAGAGCTTCATATCCACATATCTTTCCTGTGTTGACTCTTATAATTGGCTGATAGAATACCTTTATATAATCCTTTGCAATGGCCTCATCAATATGGTCAACAACAAACTGCTGACGGCGCAGGCCATCACGAATAATATCATCGTAAACGCAATAGTTTATATCATGTCGACTTTTTATACTATTGCAGGCAAGTCTTGCATGGTCGCATGCTAATCCAACTTCTGCACGGCGGTCTTCCATGAAATATATGCCTGCTTTTATTTTTACTTTTTTATTTACATCATCTGTGAGAAGCATCTTGCGATATACCTCTTCTACGCATTCGATAACTTCTTCCTTTGGTGCTGTGCAATACACCACAAAGTGATCATCGGAAAATCTTGCAACAGTTCCGCCATAAAAAACTTCACTTATCGTTCTACCAAAATCGCACAAAAGCTCGTCGCCCATCTTGAAACCATGGCGCTCATTGTACAGTTTAAAATTAGGAATATCAAAATGGACAAAGGAGGCCAGCTGCCGACGTGATTCAGGAGCAGATAACAGCAACTGAACCTTATTATAGAAATAAGCCATATTTAATAGTCCTGTCAGTTCATCGGTCTCTCGATTTGATGACAGAACCTCAGCCTCAGCATATGAATTGCTTGTGGTATTCAAATACTCATTTTGGTCAACATCAACTATGAATACAGAGTAATAGCTCTTTCCATCCCCACAGTGAAGAAGATGCCCAAAATCTTCAATATAGCGTAAGTCACCTTGCTTGGTAATTATTCTATATCGCACATAATCATGTCTTTTTTCTGCATAGATGGTCTGGGCCTCGATTTGATTCTCGATTTTAAATAAATCATCCGGATGAACCATGCCTTTAAAATTGCCACCAACCAATTCCATAAAATCATCAAAGCTATCACAACCAAATAGTCTTACTACGTTTGGCTCAGCAAATACTATATTTTCATCACCGCCTGCTTCATATACAAAAAATCCGCCAGGAAGCCCCTTTGGAATTTTTCCAGACATCATGGTGTCGTAGTATTCTTCTCTCATTCTTACCCCCAAAGTATGCAAAATAAAGATAGTTTACCAGTTTACTTACATATTCTTTTTTGATTCTACTATACAATTGTGTCTAAAAAATGGAGATTTCCGACTATTATGTTCTTTATGTGAATTAATATACACCCCCTACTATTATATAAAGTCATAGTCTTTCTTTACCTTTTCTATAGGTTTGACTATGCTATTTTAAGATACTGTGGATTGGTGCTATCCCCCTACCGCATCGACGGTTTGAAAAAGGCTCCAACCACAGTCTCTTTGTTCATTTGTTAATCAGTTAGTTACCGCATGACGGTTTATCAAGAAGTAGGTTACGATTGCAAGGAGCCCTGTGGATCTTAAAACAGTATCAATACTATCTATCTTAAGGAGGCCCTATATGATTATCGTAGGAATTGATGTCGCTAAAGATAAACACGATTGCTTTATCACAAACACTGATGGAGAGGTGCTTTTCAAGTCCTTTTCCTTCACCAACAAACTTGATGGGTTCGACGAACTTTATCAGAAAATAGAATCCGTTATGGAAGATTCTTCTAAAGTAAAAGTAGGCCTTGAAGCCACTGGACACTATAGTTACAATCTCCTCGGATATCTTCTTGATAAAGGTTTGCCTACCTACGTTATCAATCCGTTACATACAAATCTGTACAGAAAAAGTCTAAG
>NZ_SVET01000011.1 GCF_015057245.1 Pseudobutyrivibrio ruminis | reverse complement strand
GTTGCTTCGTTCGACTTGCATGTGTTAAGCACGCCGCCAGCGTTCATCCTGAGCCAGGATCAAACTCTCATGTTAGACGCATAGTTCCATCGAAGATGGGACTGTGCTAGTAGCAAGCTTGCTTGCTACATTTAAGTTTAATTCCGAATCAGTATAAAACTGACTTGTTTACTAATAAAGGTTTCGTTTCATTAAGAAACTTAAATGAATTTCAAGGATACATGTTTAAGTCACAATTTTCACGAAGTGAAAGTTGTGTAAGTAACAAGCTTGCTTGTTACCAAAAAACTTGTATTAATTCAAGGTTTGTTTCACTGTTCAGTTATCAATCTTCTCTTTGTTGTTGCTCTCAGCAGCAACTCGTTTATATTATCACGATGCTGTGTTTTTGTCAACAACTTTTTTGATTTATTTTTTAAATCATTTATTTAGAAAACTCAGTGTTTTCTAAGTGTGCCGCTCTCAGCGGAACGAATAGTATAATAGCAAAGGATTTCACTAAAGTCAACACGTTTTTACAAAAAAATTATTGTCTTTATTTTCCGATAATTCTAGCAATTAAGTTGTTCTCATAGACGAAATACAATAGCTGGTCTTTTTCGGCGTTTTCTATTACAAAATGCCCTACTGCAGATGCTGGGAAACAGCTTGCAATATACATCAACAACCATATTGCTAACATTCCCTCAATCAATCCCGCTATCACTCCAAGAAGACGATTTACATCCCTTATTCCTGGAACTAAACCTATCCCCTTTATGATCTTGTCTATTATAAATATCACAAGTATGCCTATTAGTACTGCTATTATTGTGGCTATACCATTTATAGCAGCATCTGTAAGTTCTTCGGCTATGAACCTGATTGTAGCGTCTATTGAGCTTTGGACACTTTCTGTTATTTCTTCTTTTATTGAGGATGGGACCATTGACATGACCGCATCTTCGCCTGTTCCCACTTCCTGCTCTTCCGAGGCCGTATATCGCTCTGTAAGATGAGTTACAATACCTTCCTGGATAGTATACGGTACCTGTGTAGATGTAGATATATAATTATCAATAAAATTGCTGCCGTAGTTAACAAAGCATATTAAGAACACCCATGCTATGATTCCAAATACGATTCTCAGCATGCCTCTTCTTGCTCCACGTATAATGCAGAACAAAAGTATTAAAGCTGTGATAATTAATAAATAGTTAATTTCCATTTAGATTCCTACTTGATATATATTTCTTCTGTCTTACTATCTTCTATTAAATAGTATCTCTTAGATGTAGTTCCAGGAATTACTCCATAGATTTTATCATCAAATGTATAATTGAACTTTTTAAAGCCCTGTAGGTTATATATACTTACTTCGTTTTCATTACTGATATAGATTTCATTATTATCTAAAATAGTAATGTTGTCGTAGCTACTTTCTATTTCTTTTGAAATTAGTCTAAAACCGTATAAATTATATACGTTCAACTCGTTTACAATTTCACCATTGTCTGTTGCTGTTTCGCATATATATCCAAAATGACTATCATTATAGAATATACTTTTCATCTGCTCACCAACTGTAATTTCTTTTGCCACAGTTGCACGAAGATTATTGTTGAAAATAATAATCTTTGAATCACTAAAGGCAATAGCCTTATCATTTTTCATATATTCTACTTTTGGAATTAATGCACCTATGTAATTGTAAGATGCAACGATATTGTCCTCTTCTTCCTTACCAGCACTGGTAAAATCATAGAACACTAACTCTGTATCTAATTCACCGTTATTCACATTTATTATAGATAATAAAAGCCTAGTGGCATCAGATGAAAGGGCCATAGATACAGGATAGCCTCTGTTCTCAGGATGGATTTCACCTGATACAAGAACGGAACCATCCCTATCATACATTTGTATATAACTGGTTGTTCCCTCTTGAAGTAATATTGCTACTGTGCCTTTATCTGCCACTCTTGCCTCTATAACAGGCGTGGTTGTCGAAATAGTATTGATATATCCTTTTGAGGAGAATACATCCACTTCTGTTCCTTTTTTATCGTATACAACTATATAATCCCCACAGAAATCAATATTGGGATTTGTCATATCATATGTGTAATTCCAGATTAGAGTGCCGTCAAATGTTGTATAGAATATTCCATCAGCGCTATATTTAATTAGATTATTATTAAAGCTACAATAATTACTCTCGCTAGAGTCCTGTCGTTCCCATGTCTTTTCTACTTCATAATCATCATATGTAGTGATTATTCGTATAACAAATATGGATATAACAATAAATAGAAGTAATAAAATAATATAAAAATAGCGCTTCTTAGGTGGCTTATAGTCGTCATCTACTCGTCTTGCCACTACAGGCTCTTTTTCATCTTTTTCTTCTTCATTGTTTTTTTCTGGTAACTTTATAATCTTAAATTCTTCCATATTTCTCGCTTCTTACTATTTTTTAAAAAGAAAAGGGCTGTATTAACAGCCCAATTTTCTTTAATAAACAAATATTGCTATCTGATATGGCGCCATCGAAAATCCTATTGAGTACTCTCTGCCATCACATTCCTCATGAATTGGTGTGCAAGTCTCAGGAATTATTCCGCCTTCGCCTCCAAATTCCTTGTTTTCACTATCAAGCAATAACCTAAATCGTTTGTTTTCTGGAACACCTACTCGATAATCGTCGTATTTCATAGGAGTCATATTTATTACAAACAATAGATTATTTTTTCCATTCTTTGCCTTGCGAACAAAGCTAAAGATACTGCGGTAGCTATCGTTGGCATTTATCCATTCAAAGCCAGCCCATGAAACATCCTGTTCATACATTGCCGGATACTGTCTGTATATATGTAACAACTCTTTGAACATACGGGCCACATGTCGATGATTTGGATTGTCTAATACATACCAATCAAGCTCTCTAGCTTCGCTCCACTCAGTTCCCTGAGCGAATTCTTGACCCATGAATAACAGCTTTTTGCCAGGATGGCCCATCATAAAGGCATATCCCGCCATCAGATTTTTATATTTATCAACCTCTAATCCAGGCATCTTTGCAAGCATAGAGCCCTTCAAATGAACTACCTCGTCATGACTAAGCACAAGAATATATCTCTCGGCATCATTGTAGCTCATGGCAAATGTCATTTTATTGTGGTTGTCTTTTCTGAAATAAGGATCAAGCTTCATATAGTCGATAAAGTCATGCATCCATCCCATATTCCATTTATAGGAGAAATTTAATCCTCCATTTTCAACATCCCCTGTAATCTTTGGCCAAGCTGTAGATTCTTCAGCAATCATAACAGCACCAGGGTTTCGACCCCTTATTAAGGTGTTGATATGCTTAAAGAACTCGATTGCTTCAAGATTTTCATTGCCGCCATGCTCGTTTGGAATCCACTGGCCTGGCTTCTTGCCATAGTCTAGATAAAGCATTGATGCTACAGCATCTACTCTAAGTCCATCGATATGATAATGCTCAACCCACTGTAAAGCACTACCAATCAGAAAGTTTTTAACCTCAGGTTTGCCATAATTGAAAATTTTGGTACCCCAGTCTGGATGTTCACCCTTTTTAGGGTCTGGATATTCATATAATGGTCTGCCATCGAAGTCAGCAAGACCATGTGCGTCTTTTGGAAAATGAGCTGGAACCCAGTCCAAAATTACACCTATTCCGTTTTTGTGCAAATAATTGATGAGATACATGAAATCATCAGGTGTACCATAACGTGATGTAGGTGCATAGTAGCCTGTTACCTGATATCCCCATGAACCATCAAATGGATATTCCGCAATACCCATTAACTCAACATGGGTGTATCCCATGTCGAGAACATATTCTGTAAGACTATGAGCAAATTCTTTATAGCTATAGAAGCCATCGTTTTCTGGCCTTGGATGACGTTTCCATGAACCTGGGTGAACCTCATAAATTGCAAGCGGCTGCTCCCAGAAATTCTTTGCTGCCTTGCGCTGCTTCATCCAAGCGTTATCTGTCCATTTGAACTTTGTATTGTCATAGATTCTGGATGCTGTGCCAGGACGTACTTCAGCGTATGTAGCGTATGGATCCGCTTTGTAAAGCTTTGTTCCATCCTCTGTATAAATAAGATATTTATACAGCTGCCCTTCCTTTACATTTGGAATAAATGTCTCGAATATTCCATGGCTTTCTGGCTCAACTCGCTGCATAAAATTGCGAGTTTCATCCCAATCGTTAAACTCTCCTATAACTGCTACTCTACTGGCGTGTGGTGCCCACACATCAAAGTAGTATCCAGACTCTTTGCCTTGCTTCCCCCTGTGTGCTCCGAGCTTTTTGTAAATGTCATAATGTGTGCCTTGCCCGAATAAATAGGCATCCAAATCTGTAAAATTGCTCATAAACTATCCCCTTTTATTAATTATTTATTTGTCGAAATCCTTCTCTTTTAAGATGATATTGCCATTCTTATCGTATTTAGGCTTATTAAAAAATCCACCCTTTGTAGACTTTTCAATGGCATCATCCATAATCTCTGCTACCTCCTTAATAGTAGTAACATGATCATAGCGACCGATAAGATTGATTCTATTATAAAGTGCAAGAATTCCCATATCATCTATAGTGCATTCTGCTTCGAGAGCATATGTCTTTGCAAATGATACCAATTCATCTATTGAGAATACCGGAATAACAATCTTTTCTGTAAATCTCTTGGCAAATGAACTGTCTTTGATAAGGGCTTTATCAATACCCTTTTTACTATCTTCAATAATGATGATTGTTCCTGATGTATCGTTTTGCATAAGAAGAGACAATGTAACCGCTGTCTCCTTTGAAATGCCACCAGCTGATTCGATGATTAAGCAACCACCCTGAATCTTGCTGTAAAGCTTTTGAATATCCTTCTCGTTAAGCTTTTCTCCGGAAATCTTTCCAATTCCACCCTTTGGATATCCAGTCTTCTTTTGTAAAACCTTAATGATGCTAGTTGCCATCTGTGTTTTACCTGAGCCAGGCTCACCAACAATGACAATACTTCCACCATTTGCGTTAGGCTTATCAAGGTATGATGCTGCTCCCTCGATTACGCGAGTAATATTGGCCTTCATACCATTTATTGGGAGGAAGTATGAGAAGATATCAAGATCTTCATCATCAACCTTAATAGTGGACTGCTGCTTTGACTCCATTACTGGAGGATTTACTGGTGCAACCGGAATTTCATTTTCCTGAATCTGTACCTTTTCGATTTGTACTGGTTCTGGCTGAATAAGTTCTGGCTGGATTACCTCAGGCTGAATCTGATTAACCTCCTCGAACTGTGGCTCAGCAACAGCTGGCTCTTGCTCCTCAGCAAATAAATCTTCTGGAAGAATAATAGGAGGTAATTCAATGTCATCAATATTGATACTTGGTTCTTCTACCGATTCTTCTATTGACTCTTCTATTGGTTCCTCTTCTGATTCTTCTACTACTTCTTCAATTGGAGCCTCTACCTGCTCCGCCTGTTCAGGCTCTTCTACAGGCTCCTGGATAAATTCATCGCAAAGCCCCTCTATTATTTCTGCAACGGGCTCCATATCTGGCATTACTATAGCTGGTTCCTCTGCGAACTTTACTACAGGCTCTTCCTCGTAAGTCTCTACTGGAACTGGAATTTGTGTATCCACTCCACTAAGTCTATCTATTTCTTTTTGTAAAAGGCTATTTACATCAGCAATCATCTGGGATGCTTCTTTGAAATCCACGTCTTCTGTCTCCTCAGTGTCATTTTCATTTAGCGTTGGAGGCTGCCAACTTGGTGTTGCCTCCTTTAACTCCCCTGCTGCATGCATAATAGCACTTGGTACTGCAGCAGCTGCTCCTGCAAGTGCCGCTTCCTCAGCGGATACAACCGGTATATCAATCATGCCTGTTTGTAATCCATCTGTAGAAAGCATTGGGATGGTAAATCCCGCGTGTGTCTCTGTATATTCTGGCTGCTGATTATGCTCAGTGTCGTCAGGAACAGATTCCTCTTCTTCCAGCTGAACCTCTTTTACTTCTGTAGGCTCTGCGGCGCCTAGGTATTCTTCCTTGAGAAGCTCCTGCGAAGACATACCAGCATCGAGCTTTGACATAACTCCTTCTAATCGGTTCAAGACGTTGTTTGCCTCGCGAAGGGCTTTCGCTCTAGCGCTTTCAAGCTCCTTGCTCTTGGCATCCTCCATGGCCGCCTCTGCTGCACGCTTTGTCTTTTCCCACTCAGCAAGAACATCCTCGATGGTCATCTGTCCTTCGATTTGCTCTTCAGTTTGAGTGCTTTCATCAGCAAGCTTAAGGCTCATTTGGCCATCAAAGCCTTCTTCCAAGTACTGCTGGAATGTGTCGTTTATTGAGAAGTCCTCTGGCTCCTCTACAACTTCTTCATCTGCCACCTGAAGATAAGGTATTTCTTCAACGAGATTCTTGATGGCACCGATGTTTTCTGAAACCTCACCAGCATCGGTTGCTTTCATGATTTCGTCTATATTCTTTTTGATTTCTGCCTGAAGGTTGATTGTGTCGAAACGCTCTGGCCCTTCTGGAAGCTGAATGTTTTTAATATTTGGAACAATACTGCTTGAATCAGCAACTATCTGTGGAGTAATCTCTGTGATGCCGTCTTTCTTCTGCTGCAAGCTACGATATTTATCCTCTTGGGACTTATCAAGTGGCTGATAAAGCATTTTTAATTCCAATGCTCTTTCAACTACTGGACCATCACCAAACCAAAGAATGATTTCATCGCAAAGTGCTATACATTTATCACCCTGATTTGTCTTGTGATAAAGATAAGCAAGCTCATAAGCCCACTCCTCTATAAAATCATTTTCCTTGAGCTGCTCAAGAATCTTGATAAGAGTGGCATTGTCTGCGCCCTTTGCAACATTAATATTGTATTTGAGGATATATTTAAGACTATCGTGTGGAGCTATCTGCACAAATTCGTTGTAGTATTCCTGAGCTACATCTATCTCTTTGAGCTTCAGTGATATCATGCAAAGCTTGTACAGAATCATCCTTCCGATAGGAGAACGCTCATGTGCAACTAATAATAAATCCCTTGCTTCTTCGATTCTACCAGCCGCTTCATAGGATTCACTTCCCGCAATCAAATCATTGATATTGTGAACCTTTCTCCAGTTGATAGTATCTGCAACGGACATTGCATCTGTAAATTTGTTTTTTTCGATGAGATTTTTCATCTCTTCAATTCGAGTACGATATTCCATTTTTTCCACAGAATTATTCTCCAAATTACATACTTATAGTTATTAAAATATTATCATAGCTTGTCATTAAAATCAAAAAACCAGGACTAAAAATCCTGGTTTTTCAAAATTCATTATTTCTTTTTATTTTTCCCAAAAATAGGAGATTTCTTCTCTTCTTTAGCCTCTTTTTCAGCATGCTGTAGAAGAATATTTTTTTCTAAATCGATATATTCCATCTTTTCGTATTCGATTGTTTGCTCCGGCAGATTCCTTCTTTTTACTAGGTAATTTGCTACTCGTCCAATTATGTAGTAAATAATTGCCACAATTGGTACAGCTACAATCATTCCTCCAAATCCAAAGAAGCCTGCGCCTACAACTACAGCAAATACTACCCAGAATGAAGATATACCTGTTGAATCACCAAGAATCTTTGGTCCAATAAGGTTTCCATCAACCTGCTGCAAAATCAAGATAAAGATGAGGAAATAAATTCCCTTCATAGGCTCTGTAAGGAAGATGATGATGACTGTAGGAACAGCACCGATGTATGGACCAAAAACTGGAACAATATTTGTAACACCAACAATAACTGATACTAATACCGGATATGGCATCTTCATAATTAAGCATGCTATATAACAAATCACGCCAATGATTATAGAATCAATTATTTTTCCGATGATAAATCCGTAGAAGATATCTGCTGATTTACGTGTTATTTCAAGGGTGATATTTGCATATTTAGGAGACATCAATCCGCATATAAGCTTTTTGGCCTGCGCTTTGAATGTTTCCTTTGAAAGCAATACATACACTGAAACAAACATTCCAATGATTATGTTTACTATAAACTTTCCAACTGTCAGTACACTGCTTGTTATAAGAGACATCATATCTGTCTCATCATAATCAATGTACTGATCTACAAAAGACAAACCCTGGTTTACCAAATCGCCAATATTGTTATCCTTGGCTTTCATAAGGGCTTCTTCGTACTGGCCTTTTGTAATTACATTGCACCAGTCCAAAACACCTGCTATCTGCTCTTCAATATGCTTTGCAAGATAGATGATTGTGCTAATTAGGTTTGGCACTATGGCGTTTATAATAAAGATTACTACTCCAGCCAATACTACTAAAGAGAGTATTGATGACAAAGTTCTATTCGCTTTCCTTGCCCCCAGCTCTGTTTTACAAAACCTATTGAACAACCTGCTAAAGCGCTTTTCGAAGAACCCCATTATAGGATTCATCAAAAAGGCCATTATAAAACCAATCAGAATCGGCTGAATGACTGTATTTACATGATTAATAGCTGCAGATACGCTACGGCTATTTCTCAGTAAAAAGTAAAAGATTATTACAATAAAAGCTGCAATAACATAGCTAAATAGTCTTTTTCTGAGAGCCTTTTGTTCAATTTTTGCCTCTTCGTCTGTCATAAATACCCTCCCTAAGAGCTTGCTCTTACTGTCTATTGTAATTAATCAAGCATCCTTTAAGAATAATTTCTCTTTCGTCGTCTGTAAGTTCTCCAAGAGTAAGATCAAATTCTTTTAATCCTTCCTCTTTTACAACATACGCCTTAATTGTTTCAGCTTTGTTAACAACTGCCTCTTTAATTCCTGGAATAAAGAGATAATCTAAATTCTTAAATGGCAACTGGCCTTCCTTGATAACGAATGGAAGCATTCCCCAGTTGATAAGGTTTGAACGGTAGCGCTTTGTTGCATACTCATTTGCAATATTTGCCCAGCCGCCAAGAACCTTCTGACAAGATGCTGCCTGCTCTCTTGCAGAACCATCACCTGGTTTAACAGCGAAAATTGTGCTACCTACTCCAAAGTTGCTATGATTTACATCTGGATATGTCTCTTTAACTTTATGTACGATTTGTTTTAACTCTGGTACAGCTTCACCTGCACACTCTCCAGCTTCAAGAGCCTTCTGAGCTTTTTGGATATTTTTAGCTCTTCCTACGTATTCTGGGTCCTTTCTAGAGAGAGTAAATTCTGCCAATCCAAGAGGATTAGAGCGGTAAGAAGATGTCTCTCCTGATGGAATTAATTCATCTGTAGTAGTAACTGGGTCATGAATCTCAGATACAACCTGTAAGAATAAATTCTCTGGTAATGGACTCATCTTTGGCCAATCCTTGATGTTTGGACCAAAGTGAATTTCTGTATCTGGCTCTGCTACGCCCTTTGAATCGAATACGCGGTTTGCATAAATTCTGCCATCGAAATGATATTTTGGCTTTGTAAAGTCTACGTCAATATCTGTTGCTGCTGTAAGATATCCCTTATTTGCTGCTGTTGCGGCAATTGAACGAGCATCCATAAGAGCAACTGATGCAATTTGACCATTCTGAAGCTTTGATCCCTCACGGTTAGGGAAGTTTCTTGTAGAATGACGAATTGAAAAGCCATTGTTAGATGGTGTATCTCCAGCGCCAAAGCATGGTCCGCAGAATGCAGTCTTAACGATAGCACCTGTGCTCATAAGATCTGCTACTGCACCATTCTTAACAAGCTCCATGTATATAGGTGTAGATGCTGGGTAAACTGAAAGAGTAAACTCGTCTGGTCCGATGCTTGTACCGCGAAGAATATCTGCTGCATCGCAAATATTTTCAAATCCGCCACCAGCGCATCCTGCAATGATACCCTGATCTACGTATAATTTTCCGTTTCTAACTTTATCTTTAAGAGAGAACTCTACCTGGCCATCAAGAGATACCTTCGCACGCTTCTCGCAATCATCAAGGATATCCATAAGGTTTGCATTGAGCTCTTCAATTGTGTATGTGTTGCTTGGGTGGAATGGCATAGCAATCATAGGCTTGATTTCATCAAGATTGATTTCAATCATTCCATCGTAATATGCTACCTGGCCTGGATTAAGCTCTTTGAACTCTTCCTTACGACCATGGATTTCATAGAACTCCTCCGTAGCTTTATCTGTTGTCCAGATTGAGCTGAGGCAAGTTGTCTCTGTAGTCATAACGTCTACGCCAATTCTGAAGTCCATAGAAAGATTTGCAACACCTGGGCCAACAAACTCCATAACTTTATTCTTAACGTAGCCTTTATCGAACACTTCACCAATGATAGCAAGCGCAACGTCCTGTGGACCTACGCCCTTTCGTGGTGTTCCTGTCATATATACGCCAATAACGCCTGGCATAGCTATATCATATGTCTGATTAAGAAGCTGTTTTACAAGCTCTGGGCCACCTTCGCCCATTGCCATTGTTCCAAGAGCTCCATATCTTGTGTGGGAATCTGAACCAAGAAGCATCTTTCCGCCTCCTGCCATCATCTCACGAGCGAACTGGTGAATAACAGCCTGATGTGGTGGAACGTAAATTCCGCCGTATTTCTTAGCACATGTGAGACCAAACATGTGGTCATCTTCGTTGATAGTACCGCCTACAGCACAAAGTGAATTGTGGCAGTTTGTAAGGCAGTATGGGATTGGGAATTTTTCAAGGCCTGAAGCCCTTGCAGTCTGAATAATACCTACATATGTGATGTCGTGACTGATTAACTTATCAAACTTAATCTGTAGGTGCTGCATGTTTCCAGAAGTGTTATGGCTGGACAAAA
Organism: Pseudobutyrivibrio ruminis; assembly: GCF_015057245.1. Lineage (GTDB taxonomy): Bacteria > Bacillota > Clostridia > Lachnospirales > Lachnospiraceae > Pseudobutyrivibrio > Pseudobutyrivibrio ruminis_E. The sequence continues at coordinate 76,331 of NZ_SVET01000011.1, read as the reverse complement.
TTCCATATGCCATTGTTTCCTGGTGTGCCTGGTCTTTAGTTACATCCTTACCTGTTGCGGCTTTGATTGCGCTGAGAGCCTCTGGGCTATCCTCTACAATTTGGTTGCCGTTTACAAGGTAAACTCCATTGTTGTAAAGCTTCATCCTTTATTCTCCTTCTAGTGCTTTAATCCAAAAAGGCCTCCAAGACCTTTCTTACCAGGTTTCTTCTCTCCTTCGGACTCTTCTTCCTGCCACTTGAAGTACTCTGCATCTAAGTCCTCTGAGGAGATTCCATTTTCCTCTGCATCTGCTGGTGCATCTAAATCGTCATCGATTTCAAGACCTGCCTTTGCGAAGTATTCTTTATCTATTCTAATTTCAGGAGCTGCATATTTAGGAGCGCTATCATACTCCTCATCAGTTCCTTCCTCTTTTTCACGGCGAATTCGCATATTTTCTTCATCAATAAGACGAAGGTATTTTTGTGTATCAATTAAATCATTGAGGTGGCTCTTAAGCTCTAACTGATTAGATTTAACAAGTCTTGTTTCCTCTTTGATTTTTTTATTTGCTTCTTCATATATCTTTGCAATAGATTCTTGGGATTCTTTGATAATTGACTGGATAGAATCCATAGCATTATCTGTATACATAAGAGATGCGGCATAGATATCTTCTGCTTTGCGAGTTGCTTCGAAGACAATATCGTCCCCTTGCTTTTGCATCTCACGATTTGCCTTGTCACGGCTCTTAACAGTAAGCTCGTGCTCTTCCATCATATCGTACATGCACTCGTTAAGCTCCTTAAGAAGATCCATCATTGCATTTTTATCTACAATGACGTTTCTCGCGCTGCCTTCGTAAGGCTGAGCCTTTGAAAACAATACATGCATATCTCTAAGTACTTTTTCTGTTCTATCCTGTGCACCCATAATTAATCCACCTTGATATAAAAATACCGAGTTAACTACATCGGTATCATTTGGTAGCCGCCCTGGGAAAACTCCCTCCAGGTGACCCCTCGTCAGATGAACGGTCCTACTTAGTGCTGCTGCATTCCTGCCCTGACACGATTCGCAGGTGTCCATTACGAGGGACCCAAAGATCAACATCCTCTCAGGACGACCGCCAAATGATACCTTATGTCATTACTCGGAGACCTTATTGTATGAAAAAAGGCCCTATTTGTCAATAAAACAACCTGTTACATTAACTGATTTTTCTGTTCTCTTAACTCTTCGAAAAACTTTGTCATCATTTCTGTGCATCTTTCACCTAAAACTCCTGTCTCAAGCTCACACTGATGATTGAATTTATCAATCTGCAAAATGTTTATTACTGAGCCTGCACAGCCTGCTTTAGGATTCATCGCTCCAACTACAACCTTTGGAATACGAGCCTGAACTATTGCTCCTGCGCACATCTGACATGGCTCCAACGTAACATATAATGTGCAATCCTCTAATCTCCAGTCACCTGTTTTTCTACAGGCTTCCTGAATGGCTGCTATTTCCGCATGAGCCAGCACGCTCTTATCTGTATTTCTGCGATTGTACCCTCTGGCAATGATTTTGTCATCCTGAACAATAACGCATCCAATAGGAACCTCATTGATGTCATATGCCTTCTTTGCTTCTTTGATGGCTTGTTCCATATATTTTTCATATACTTTGAGAGTCTTTTTCTCCTCTTTTTCTGCCTGTTTTGCGATGCGCTTCTCTTGGCGCTCTTCTTTCGACATCATGGATTTTCCCCTCCTAGTTTGCTATACTTTTTATAATATCTACAGAATAAATTTTAACAGAAAAGCCTTGGCAAGCAATCATTTTCTTGAGAAATATTGCCTGTTTTAGCTTTTAAATAGGAATTATTACTATGCTTATATTAGGAATGCAAAAAACTACATTGTTGGACTATCCTGGCAAAGTGGCTACTACCCTTTTCACTGGTGGTTGTAACTTTAGATGTCCATACTGTCACAACAGGGATTTAGTTATGCCTCCTGCAGATGTTTTTGCATATTCTATGGATGAAATATTCGAACATCTTAATAAGAAAAAGAAGATTTTAGACGGAGTATGCATCACTGGTGGCGAACCCACTTTACATAAGGATTTACCTGATTTTATTAAGCAGATTAAGGATTTGGGTTTATTGGTAAAGCTTGATTCCAACGGAACAAATCCTTCGATGCTTAAGTCTCTAATTGATAATAACCTTATCGATTATGTGGCTATGGATATTAAACATTCAAAGGATAAATACAACACTATTGCATGCATGAAGACCTTTGATATCGGACCTATTCAAGAATCGATTGATATTTTGATGGAAGGGATGATAGACTACGAATTCCGAACAACTATTATGAAAGAATGTCATGAAAGCGAGGATATGGAATCCATCGGCAGGTGGCTAAATGGCGCAAAAGCCTATTATTTACAAAGCTATAAGGAGTCTGAGCAGGTTATCAATCCTATCTTTTCACCTCATTCACTGGAGACTTTAGAATCATTTGTTGATATTTTGAAGCCTTATATTCCTAACACTAGTTTAAGAGGAATTGATTAATCTATTATTCAGGGGAGGATTATATGCAATTCGAAATTAACACTGAACGTCTAACATTAAAGGTTTTAGGGAAAGAATCGGCACATCTTGTACTGGATTTTTATTCTAGAAACAGAGATATTTTTGAGAAATATGAGCCTATTATCGGAGATGATTTCTACACTCTCAATCATCAAAAGAAAATTTTGGAATTTGAGCACAACAATATTCTTAAGTTGATTATGGTCCGTTACTGGATTTTTGAGAAAGATAATCCTAACAAAATCATTGGAACAGTAAGCTATAGAAATATAGTTAGACCTATTTACCAAAGCTGTACCATTGGCTATAAAATGGATAGAGATTACATGAATAGAGGTTATTGCAGCGAAGCTATCGCATATACCATTCCTATTATTGCACGTGACCTTGGTATTCATCGCTTTGAAGCCTTAATCTTGCCTGATAACGACCCATCTATACACATGATTAAAAAGTTGGGCTTCCAATTTGAAGGCGTCCTCCGCGATAAAATCATTATCAAAGGACAACGCCTTGACCACTGTCTGTATGCATATCTTGCAAACAACTAACTATTTTAAAATCTTGCTACCATGAGGCTCCAGCACAAAGTCATAGTGCTGACCTCGATAGTCAAAGACCATTTGCTTTTCTTCGGCTGTGTTATTTAAAGCCACTATCACGTACTCATCATTCCAGACTCTTGCAAATACTAAAGTTTCATTCTTAACCTGCACTTCCTCGTATACCCCTTGTTTCAGAGGATTTGAGCTTTTTCTGATGTCTGCTAAAGTCTTTATGTGCTCAATCAAATCTGGATTGCTCATTTTGCTCGGATCTATCTCAGGACGAAGAGCATAATCTCCATCTCCTGATTTTTTATCCCCTTCAATTGCCCACTCACTACCGTAATAGATAGATGGTATTCCCGGCATAGTGAATAATAGAGTGTAAACAGGATAGATATTGGCCTTGTCTGTCAGCAGATTATATATTCTATTTACATCGTGATTATCCACAAAGTTGTATAGGTACTTACCTACATAGAGTCCACCTTGGCCCCACTGGCGCTTCATAGCATAGTTTATCTCGAAATAGTTATGGTCATTGTGGCTTGAGTATATTCCCTTCCAGCATTCATAATTTGTAACTGCATCCAGCATGTTTTCGTTTACATAAATATTGTAATCTCCATGGATTATCTCGCCCATTAGCCAGAAATTCGATGCCTTCTCTTCAGTGAAGTTCTTTAACCTATTAAAAAAGCCTCTCTCTATACAGTCTGCTGCATCTAGACGTAAGCCATCTATCTTAAAATCATCTATCCACATTCCTACAGCATTTAAAATGTGGTTATCCACATCATTGCACCAATGATTCAACTTTACCAACTCTTCTGCACCGGACCAACATTCATATGACAAACCGTCTCCATGCCAGTTATTTCCCGACAGATTTAATCCTGAAATCCATTCTTTGTAGGTAGAGTTTTCCCGCTTTTCTAATACATCCTTGAATGCAATGTGGCCCCTACCCACATGATTGAAGACGCCATCCAGGACAACCTTTATATCATTGTCATGACAACCTTTTACGACCTTTTTAAAATCATCATTTGTACCTAGTCTACTATCGATTTTATAGTAATCCCAGGTATCATACCCGTGGGTACCTGATTCCATAATAGGCCCTAGATACAAGGCATTAACACCGATTTCTTTTAGATGAGGTATCCAGTCAATTAGCTGCAATATACGATGGCCTGCGGTTTCTTCGCCTTTATTCTCTCTAGGGCAGCCAAATGCTCCCAGTGGATAAATATGATAAAAAACCGAATCCTTAACCCAACTAATATCTCTCATACAAACCTCCTATATGATGCAAAAAAGGGCAGGATTATCCTGCCCTCATCTTAGATCAATATACCTGATTTTTCTTTACTGGTCTCAATTTTTTCATTTAATATTTTAAATGGATGATAAAGTGTAACGCCTATAAATACCGCAATAACACCATAGATGATAAGTATTAACATGCAATTTCTATATGTATTTTCATAGAATCCTGCGATGCACTCTCTAAGTGCATTCATTGAATAGTTAAATGGCATAAACTTGTAGAGCACCTGGAATACCTTTGGAAGTACTTCGATTGGGAATGTACCACCTGCACCTGCAACCTGTATAACCATTAATACTACTGATAACGCTTCACCTACATTTCCAAATGAATATGTAAATGAATATAACAACAATGAATAAATCAATGATGTCCATGCACAAGCCAACCAAAAGTAGAATGGATGCTCACATTGAATTCCTACAAACAGGAATGCTCCCAGCACAGTGATGATTGTCTGTATCTGGCCTATCACAAAGGTGGTGAAATATCTTCCTAAGAAGCACTGCCAGTTCTTTAGGATGTCCATACCTGTTGTGTCCTTAACAGTTGTCTTTAGAATGGTGGACATGATAAGCGCACCAACCCAAATAGAAAGAACAATGTAAAATGGTGCTGTCATTGAACCATTATTTTCCACTGGATAAATATACTCATCAGAAATATCTACCGGACTGCTAATAAAATCAGACAGCAAATCTGGGTCTGACTGAAGCAATTCCATTATCTTTTGATATGCTTCGTTTTGACCAATGGCTTTTATCTCAGCTATCAATGCCGCTAATTGGCTTTCCATTTCCACAGCTTCATCTCTTGATTTTACAAGAGAATCCTTAGACTGCTCCATAATTACAGCGTAATTATCTAAGTTGTCAGCTACCAAATCGATGCTTGTTGCATTGTAATTGATAAGCTTTTCTACTTCTTCAACTGCCTTTGATCCTGCATCGATTGCTTCCTGTCCCACTAAAGAAATTGCACCATAGTAATCACGAATGTTTTTTGTACATGCAAGGACTGCTGCCACATTATTTACTAATGTGTCTTTAGCTGCATTGAAATCCTCTTCGCCTTGTGTAGCTGATGTTTGTATATTTGCCACATCTTCATCTAATCCTGCAATCAAACCGTCTAATACATTGGCATACTCTGTGATCGCTTCTTTTGCTTTTGCTCCCTCTTCTGTATTAGGAGCATTTACATTTAATAATAACTGGTATAAACCTTGTTGATCGGTTCCCCACATTTCCTGGATTGTGCTAACACTTGATTGTAGCTGTGTATAGTCAATATCAACGTCTAGGCTCAACCCCGCCACTTTTTCATTTAATGTATTTGCATCTGAATCTACAGCGCTTAATTTTTCATTCAGGTTTTCTATTTTTCGATCAGCATTTTTCTTACTTTGCTCAACATCATCTTTTACACCAGCTGCCTTGTTTTGTGAGTCCTCAGCCATTGAGCCTGCCAGCTCTGTAATGCTATTTGCGCTGTCTGTGATTGCTTCTCCAGCCTCTGATATGCTTTCTGTTGAATCCATAAGTGCAATATATGAATCCAAAATGGTAATCATTCCATTTAAGTCTGAATCAAGCTGTTCTAGCTTATTGATACCTGCGCCAGTGATATTGCCTTCTTCATCCAATGTTGCGAAATATTCACCGCCCTTAAGAAGAGATTCTGCCACAGTACTTACAAAAGCATGATCAACCTCTCGCTCAATAGTAGTCTTTACTTTTGCGGTAATCTTTGGTGCAATGGCATTTTTCTTTTCATTTTCGTAGTAAGTAATTACCGGATTTTCAATATCTCCACTTAGGAAGCTTATCATGTTGGAACTGAACTCTTCGTCAATGACAAGTGCGGCATAGTAATCACCTGAATAGACACCATTTATAGCATCCTGAGCGGTGTCTGTGAACACCCAACCAATAGTGGTATTTTCTTTTAAATTGCTAATGATAATGTCCCCGACATTTAATTCCACACTACCAATCATGATGCCTTCATCTGAAGATGCAACCGCAACTTGCAGATTTGTAGTGGCGCTTTCCCCGTAAGGATCCCAGTTGGACAATATATTAAACCAAGCATAAAGGCATGGTATTACTGTAAGTCCTATGATAACAACCATAGCGACTACATTTGTGGATAATCTTTTTATATCTGAAACGATAATCTTAATAACGTTTTTCATCTTTTCAGCTTGTCTCCCATTGACTGAATATCAGTTTTAATCTCTTTTCTTAAGTCCTTAATATCCTTGACCATCTCATTCTTAGCATTATTTATTTCATCAATGCTCTGGATGACCTCTTCACCGATAAGAGCTTGTGCCTCTGCCTCTTTTTCCATAATTCCTAGCTCTTTCAACTGTTCCTGAAGTTCGAAATCCATATATTCCACATAAAGCAGATAGAAAGCTATTCCAAATAATGAAACAATCCAAAGCACTAAGAATACAAGCTTTGATCTATCTGAAATAAAGCTTATTACTAGGAAAACAAGCGGTAATAAAATATTTACTTTTAATCCGACTTTTATCTTTTTCTGATTCTTTTGATGAACCTGCTGCTGCAGCTCCATGAACTTTTCATAAACGATTTCTTTTTCTTTACCCAAAGCTGCCTCCTACATCATTTCGGTATCTTCCATTCGCTCTTCCATATAATGGTTAAGCTTTTCAAATGGAATTCGTACCAAAAGACCAATTACAAGTGATACACCTATAAAGATAAACAATGTGCCTAAATATTTAAGGTAATCCAACTCGTATGTACCACATAAGCATTCTCTAATAGAGTTGATTGCGTATGGGAATGGGAAGAATATGTATACCTTTCTAAAGAACTCCGGCAAGAGCTCAATAGGATATGTTCCTGAACTACCTGCAATCTGGATAACTACAAGTACTACTGCAAGTGCCTTACCCGCATCCCCCCATGTAGTTACAAGGGAATAGATTAGGATAGTAAAAGTGGTGGCAATTATCGACCCTGCTAATAAGAATAGCCATGGATGTAAGCACTGCACATGCAACAGGAATATGTCTCCCAACACAATAATCACCGCCTGTATTTGTCCTAATGCCCAATATAAGACATATCTACCAAAATATAACTGTCTTTCAGACGCATCTGGGTATTTGTTTTTATCAGGCTTAATCTTGATTATCGCTGTTAATATCAATGCTCCAACCCAGAATGCCAATGTTGAATAGAATGGAGCTACTGCCGAACCATAATTCTCAATTGGATATACTGCTTCAGTTTTCATCTCTACTGGTGTTGAGAAGAACTTTCCGTATACTTCTGGGTCACCAGATAATGCATTTATCAAAACCTGAATCTTATCTGCCGATCCAGCTTCTTCAATCTCAGCTATTGCATCGATTAGTCTTCCGTTTACATAAACAATAGCTTCACTTGTTTTTTGTAAGCTTGTATCTGCGCAATCTACTGTGTTTCCAATTGCATCAAACATTACAACTAAGTTTCCAAATGTTTCACCAACAGTATTAAGTATTGCACTTGAATTTGTTAGCATTCCTTCAAGTGAAGCTAGGCCTGCATCTACCTTTTCTCTAAGTGGTCCAGAAATTGTTTTGTTTAATTCTTCGCCTTTTGTTCTGGCATTGCTGGCTGCTGACTTTAAGTTTTCTGTACCAACTGATACCAATTCTTCTTCATTTACATTATTTAGCGCATCTGTTGCTTCTTTGATAGCTTTGTCTGCCGCTGTCACCTGGTTTTGATATTCCGTTGAAGATGGATCAATTGAATTTATTGCAGTCTGGGCTGACTGTATTTTTGCTACCATGTTTTTCAAATTCGCTGGTATCATCTCCTCAGGAATACCATTTGTTAATTCGTTATAAGAGGCTAGTATTCCATTAACAACATTATTGAATTCTTCTTTTGCTGTTTTTAACTCTGTCTCGTTCAGTTTACTTGGAAGATATATAGCTACGTCAGCCATCTCTAAAGTGTCAAGCATAGCCCCTTTAAGGCTTCTTGCAACTTCTGTGGCATCAGCACTAATCTTGGCTGTATCAAGGTTCTGATTCATAGAAGCTGCTTTTACTTCTATAAGAGTCATGGCCCTTTCTACTGTTTGGGAGTAAGAATTAATAGTTGTATCACTTTTATCTGTAATATTACCTGCTGTCTCAAGAGACTTAGCGCTCTGCTCTGCCTGATTCTTGACGTTTGTCGCATCCTGTTCTGCAGCCTCTAAAGAAGCCTTCAGCTGTGCATCATTTTCTATGATTGTTGTCATAGCATTTTGATATGTGGTTAAATCTGCGCTAAGGCTTTCAAGCTTGTTTACGATTTCATCTACTCCGCCTTCTTCCTGCAAATCTTCTGACACATCTGAGGCACTAGAAAATACCTTGCTAACAACAACTTCTGTGAATGCCACATTAATGTTGTTCTGCAAGGACTGTGCTACTGTATCTGAAATTTTAGTCGCTACGGGATTCTTCTTTTGATTCTCATAGAAATGTAGAACCGGTCTTTTGACGTCGTCTGTAAGAACGTTGTACATGTTGTATGTGAAATCTTCATCTACAACAATTGCTGCATAATACTCCCCGCTATAAACTCCATTTACAGCATCCTCCTCTGAATCGACAAACTGCCAATCCACAGAGGTATTTTCATGAAGGTTTTCAATTATGGTATCACCTTGATTGTGATACTCCCCTTCTTCATCTGTGTATCCTTTGTCCAAAGATATAGCTGCGAACTTTAGCGCTCCTGTGTTGCCATATGGGTCCCAGTTAGAATAGATATTGAACCATGCGTACAGCGCTGGCAGGAAACAAATTCCTACCACAATAACAAGAGCGAAAAAATTCTTCACTAGACTGATAACATCATCAAAAAAAATCTTTTTAATGGTTTTCATTTTTATTCATCCTTTAGTTCTACTAAGTCTGTCGCATCGCAGATTTTAATTGCATTTCTGCTTTGCTGCTTAACCTCGTATAACATTTTATCTGCGCCCTGAAGATAACCAAACATGCTTGCATCTCTTTCTGGTATTCCATAACAGATACCTTGAGAAATGGTAACAATGTTGTCTGTAAGAGAAAATTTATGCTCCCACTTTTGCTGGTATATTCGATCTCTTAATTCATTTGCTTTGGCCTCCACCATTTCTTTGGTAAGACCTTCATAGATAACTACAAACTCATCTCCACCATATCTTGCTGTGAAAATGCCATCCTCTTTTGACATGTCTATTAAAGTGCTGGCAATGAACTTGATACAATTATCACCTTCCTGGTGACCATAGTTATCGTTGTACTGCTTAAAGAAATCTATATCAAGGATTTCAACTGCTATACTAGATCTATTAATAAGGGCCTTTTCAAAGGCTTCCTCACTATACTCATTAAGCTTCAGTCTATTATACATTCCAGTTAATGGGTCTGTCTCTGAACGTTTCTGTAAGAATGTATTCTTCTCTTCGACTTTTTTATTGATTTGTGTAAGCTCCATATACGAATTACGCATAACGATCATATTGCTGACCATTAAGCGATTTTCTCGTTCCATGAATTCCGATAACTCGAAATATAAAACTGAAGCGATTTTATATTCTTCGATTTGTCCTACTCTTCTGTAGTAACGAATCTTAAGGGTAAGAAGCTTTCTTTCTAAGTTTTTGATAGATGTGTGCTTTGTTAAATCATCAAGAACTGTGTAAGCTTTAAAGAAATCATCGTATTTTTCAATTTTAAGAAGCATGTGAAGATAATCATAGAAATCATCAAACACATCCAAAATAGGCATGCTTGTGCTGGCATGCTTATTAACCATTTCAATCCAATAGTCTCTTGCTTCATCCTCGCCTATTGCCTGATGAACTCGTGCAAAATAGCAATAGATGACTATTCTGTCCATCTCCATCAAATATGGAAGACAATCTGTTCTAAGCTTCTTCTCGATTTCAAGACATCTGTCCTCTCTATCAAGATTCAAATAAGCTCGGCCCATGCCAAGTAGGATGGCTGTATAACTTTCAGTAAAACCATCCAAGCTCTTGTGATCTAGAAGATATCTATATGCAATTTCAGTGTGAGAAATGGATTTCTGATATTCTTCGATATTTAAATACAGAGAACCAAGATTCATGTGAATCATCCACTCAATATCTGGAAGTGAATAATCCTCACAAATACTGATTGCTTTAATGAAATAATCCAGGGCAAATGGAGCATTACCGCGATTTAGAGAAACAATGCCTAGCATATTGTTTGCCATGGCAACGTATCCCCATTCCTTTACGTGCTCCATAGGTCCCATGCAAGAAAGCATCTGAGAATAGAAGTTAGATGCGTCATTTAGAAGATAGTAGGTTTCGCCCTTTGAAAAATAAGCATAACCAATAAGGGCATCGTCTTTCATGCCTTTACCATAAGCTAAAAGCTTATCACAAGCTGATAAAACTGTCCCTGAGTCCTTGCCTCTATTTTTTTGAATTTCACCTATGAGAAGTTGAACTTCTCTGCTGTAGCTACGGACATCCATTAATTAAGCTCTCCCTACTAGTCGTTAATCTCCTAAGCCTGCTTTAATACATTTGTTAATTTGGCAAAATCTTCAAGCGATAGCGCCTCTCCTCGTACAGTTGGTACAAAACCACACTGTTCTATAGCATCAGCAATTTGCTCCTTCGAAAAATGAAGCCCATTGCTAAGACCGTTCAATAAAGTTTTTCTGCGCTGATTAAATGAAGCTCTAATAATCTGGAATAAAAGCTTCTCGTCACAATCAACTGGCGGATTGTTGTGACATCTAAGAGATATTACTGTGCTTGATACCTTTGGCTGGGGCATAAAGCAACTTGGCGGAACCTCACATATTATTTCTGGGTTTGAATAGTACTGAACCGCTAAAGACAAGGCTCCGTATTCTTTGGAACCAGGTCCTGTTTTCATTCTGTCGGCCACCTCTTTTTGAATCATGATTGTAATTGACTCAAGTGGTACATGACTTTCAAATAACCCCATGATAATTGGAGTTGTAATATAGTATGGCAAATTAGCCACTACTTTTATCGGCTTCCCACCGTTTTTTTCAAGAGCTAATTTGTTAATATCAACCTTTAAAATATCCTGATTGATAACTGTCCAATTCTTGTATGTAGATAGTGTATCATCCAAAATTGGGATAAGTGTTTTATCGATTTCCACTGCCACAACTTCCCTTGCTTCCTCGCAAAGACGCTGTGTCATTGTTCCTATACCAGGGCCGATTTCTAGAACAAAATCGTCCTTTGTAATGCCTGCTGCATCAATGATATTATCAAGGACATTGCCATCAATAAGAAAGTTCTGTCCATATTTCTTTTGAAATGAGAATCCATGAGCTTCCAAAACAGCTCGCGTATATGTTGGATTACTTAAATATGCCATGTTTATTTCCTTTTGCTTTTAGTATACACCCTAAGGGCGTTTTCATAGGTAATATCTTCTACTTCTTTTACAGTAAGTCCCTTCAATTCGGCTATCTTTTCAGCCACATGACTTAGATAGATTGAGCTATTGCGCTCGCCTCTATGTGGGACAGGCGCCATATATGGACAATCTGTCTCAAGAACTATGTTTTCGATTGGAATAGCCTCCACTGTCTCTACAAGCTTTCTTCCGTTTTTGAAAGTGACTACTCCTCCAACACCAATATACCATCCCATTTTCACATATTCCATGGCTATTTCCTTGGAATATGAATAACAATGAACAATACCTTTTAGTCCTTGTGTATTATACCTAATAATTGTGTTTAAAGTGTCTTCTGCCGCATCTCTAGAGTGAATAATAACAGGTAAATTTAACTCTAAAGCCAAATCCATTTGTCTATCGAACCAAAGACGCTGTTTTGCTCTTTGCTCTGTCTCCTTCACCCAGTAATAATCAAGGCCGATTTCACCTATTGCAACAACCTTTGGATTTGATGAATTTTCCCTTAGCCAATTGATGACATCTTCGTTTATTTCATCTATTTCCTCTGGATGTATTCCTATGGCTGCGTATACATTATCGTACTCCTCAGCTAGTTTTATACTGTCCTTACAACCTCTAAAGGTTGCACCTACATTTACAATATTACCGATATTGTTTTCTCTCAATAAATGAGAAAGAAGTTCGACTCTATCCTCGTCGAACTTCTCATCATCATAATGAGCATGTGTCTCAAAAATCATATTAACAAATCTCCGCGCCTGATGGCATTGACTTCTCTGGTGTCATAAGTGAAAGGTTGCCTTCAGCATCCTCTGCGCAAAGTAACATTCCTTCTGAAAGAACACCTGCAAGCTTTGCTGGCTTAAGGTTTACAAGAACCATAACCTTCTTTCCAACCATCTCCTCTGGAGAGTAGTGCTTGCTGATACCAGAAACAATCTGCTTTGTCTGTGAACCAATCTTTACCTGTGAGCAAAGGAGCTTCTTTGAACCCTTAACTGCTTCACAAGAAACAATCTTACCAACCTGGAACTGAAGCTTCATGAAATCGTCAAATGTGATTTCAGGCTTTGCTTCGATATCGATTCCTTCCTCATCATCAGCATCTGCTTCCTCTGGCTGTGCTGGATGAAGCTCTGCAACCTTTGCCATAACCTCATCAAGGTCAAGACGAGCAAAGAGAATCTCTGGAGCATCTGTAACCTTGTCACCGTTTACATAGTGACCGAAAGTAGAAAGCTCATCGTAAGGGATTTCCTTTGCACCAAGCTGAGCTAATACCTTTTCTGATGTCTCAGGCATGAAAGCCTTGAGAAGTGTAGCACCAATTGAGATGCCCTCAACCAAGTTGTAGAGAACAGTAGCAAGTCTATCCTGCTTTGTCTCGTCCTTTGCAAGTGCCCAAGGCATTGTCTCGTCGATATATTTGTTACATCTCTTGAAGAGATTGAATACTTCTGTAATAGCATCTGCAACACGAAGTTCAGCCATCTTTGACTCAACTGCTGCAACTGTACCTGTAACTACAGCTTTAAGATCTGCATCAACTTCCTCTGTAACACCCTTATCCTCAACAACGCCACCGAAGTACTTGTTGCTCATTGAGATTGTACGGTTTACAAGGTTTCCAAGTGTGTTTGCAAGGTCTGAGTTAACACGCTCAACCATAAGTGGCCATGAAATAGCACCATCATTCTCGAATGGCATTTCGTGAAGAACAAAATATCTAACTGCATCTACACCGAAGAAATCAACTAATTCATCTGCATAGATAACATTTCCCTTTGACTTAGACATCTTGTCGTCACCACCATCAGCTGACTTTGTAAGAAGCCATGGATGTCCAAATACCTGCTTTGGAAGTGGAAGATCAAGTGCCATAAGGAAAATAGGCCAATAAATTGTATGGAAACGGATAATATCCTTTCCGATAAGGTGAAGGTCAGCTGGCCATAAAGCCTTGAACTGATCAGATGATTCACCATCACAATCATAACCAATACCTGTGATATAGTTTGTAAGAGCATCAAGCCATACATAAACAACGTGCTTTGGATCAAAATCTACTGGGATACCCCATGTAAATGATGTACGGCTAACACAAAGATCCTGTAATCCTGGAAGAAGGAAGTTATTCATCATCTCGTTCTTACGAGAAACTGGCTGAATAAACTCAGGATGTGTATTGATATAATCAATAAGCCTGTCAGCGTATTTGCTCATCTTGAAGAAGTAAGCCTCTTCCTTTGCTGGCTGAACCTCACGACCGCAGTCAGGGCACTTGCCATCAACAAGCTGTGACTCTGTCCAGAAAGACTCACATGGTGTACAGTAAAGTCCTTCGTATGAGCTCTTGTAAATATCGCCCTTATCGTAGAGCTTCTTGAAAATCTTCTTAACCTGCTTCTCATGATCCTCATCTGTTGTACGGATGAACTTGTCATAAGATGTGTTCATTAAATCCCAGATATTTCTAACCTGACCTGAAACATTATCAACAAACTCCTTTGGAGTGATGCCTGCTTCAGCGGCCTTTAACTCGATTTTCTGACCGTGCTCATCTGTTCCTGTCTGGAAGAAAACATTGTATCCTTCCTGGCGACGGAAACGAGCGATTGAATCTGCAAGCACGATTTCGTATGTGTTTCCAATATGTGGCTTACCTGATGTGTAAGCAATTGCTGTGGTGATGTAATAATTGCCTTTGTTACCCATTCTTAACTCCTACTCTTCAAAAATATCCTCTATTTTTTCTCCACATGCACTACAGTACATGGAGCCATTTTTGACTAATGCGCCACACTTAGGGCAGGCTACACCGCCTTTAAGTGCCATGATATCATCTGATATCTCTTTGATTCGAAGAGTCACAGCGGTGATTCGTTTGATATCTTCGCTGTCCTCATCTTTGTGCTCTTGATAGTATTTCTTGCCAAGCTTTTCATAAAGCTTGATAAGTTCGCCTTCTTTGACCTTTTTGTCATACTGCAATTTGGTCATATCTGTAGCGTTTTGAGCTTTTTTGCTAAGGTCTTGGGTGGTACTTCTAATGCTATCTGAAAGATTGTCTAAAAGACCCATAAAATTACCTCCTTATTCAACCCTTTAAACTTTATGATTTTACCATAACACTGTACTTTTTACCACATTTAATCTATGCTACACCGCCATCTCTTACGATGATATAAGCAAGATATGCCACATAAAGTAACAACATGATGATTCCATTAGCTCTATTTAGATTCTTTTTCTTTAAACACATGAGCCACACAACAGCTGAAAAAGCTACAAGAATCAATGTATCAATAGCGTTTACTGTAAGGTAAGTCATAGGTGAAATTGCACCTGCCACGCCAAGAATCAAAAGTATATTAAATATATTAGAACCAACTACATTTCCAATTGCCATATCAAGCTCATTTTTCTTAGCAGCAACAATTGATGTTACAAGCTCAGGAAGTGATGTTCCAAGTGCTACGATTGTTAGACCAACAAGAGTTTCTGACATACCAAACTTAAGAGCAAGTGTTGTACATGAATCAACTACCCAATCACCGCCAAACTTGATAGCAACAGCGCCGCCAATGATATAGATAATACAAAGCCAGGTTGGAATATCTACGATTTCATTTTCTGCTTCTTCCTCTGCAATTTCTGCTGCAGTTGTTCTGTGCTTCTTAGCTGACATTAACATCGAACCAAGGAAGATAACAAAAGCTACAATAAGAAGCAAACCATCAAAATGTCCAACTGAATTTCCGATTAATCCCATAATCATAAGGCCAACTGCACATGCTACTGAAAAAGGAAAATCCTTTTTAATAGTGTCATCAGCTACTTCAAGTGCTGAAAACAACGCGCAGCTTCCAAGAACTACCATCAAGTTGAAAATATTAGATCCTACTACATTTCCAATTGCTAACTGGTTGCTTCCCGCAAGTGACGCTGTAACTGAAACAGAAAGCTCCGGTAGTGATGTTCCCATTGCCACGATTGTCATACCAATTACAAGTGCTGGCACATGAAGCTTTTTTGCTACAGCAGATGCGCCTTCAACGAAGAAATCTGCTCCCTTAATCAAAAATACAAATCCTACTACCAAGAGAATCAAAGCTCCAGGTATTGTGCTAAAAAATGTCATTTAATTCTCCTCCTTTAAAACCCAAATGATATTCCATATAAATGCTCAAGCAAGATTTTCACGCCCAGGAAAATCAAGATAAATCCGCCTAATAACTGGGCCTTTGCCTTGAACTTATTACCAAAAATATTTCCCACATAAACACCACCTGCTGAAATAGCAAATGTTGTTAAACCAATTATTATGATTGCTCTAAAGATGTTAAATTCTTCGTAGAATGAAAAAGTAACTCCGCATGCTAAAGCATCAATACTTGTGGCAATTGCAAGAAGTGTAAGTTCTTTTAAATCAAGTGGTGGATCCATGATTTCCACCTTATCCTCATCCTTCCATTCACGGATGGCGTCAATAATCATTTTGCCACCTACATATAACAGAAGTACGAAGGCAATCCAATGATCATAAGCTGAAATCATATCAGCAAAAGCACTTCCCAAAATGAAACCAATCAGTGGCATCAATGCCTGAAAACCACCGAAGAATAGTGCTATCATAAACATTTGCTTTTTATTTACCTGCTTCATTGCCAGTCCTTTGCAGATAGCTACAGCAAATGCATCCATAGATAGACCTACACCGAATAAAAATATGTCTACTACACTCATATTAAACTCCTTTTTTGTGAGGGCTAATATAACAAAAAAGACCCACGTGTAACCAAATCTATGGCTACACGTGAGTCTCACTATTTAATGTTTGCCAGGGTAAATCCCGAGTCTGTTGACAAACAACGCATTCAATTTATAGCGCTTGCTACTCCCTCACGAGATGTATACAATATACTAAAGATTCTTGCATAATGTCAACACTAGGATTTAGATTTCCCAAACTCCTGCGAACCAGGCTGGGACTCTCATCTCTTTTTCCAAATCCACATTATCGTAATTACGAATCAAGCAAGCCTTTTCTTTCACGTCAAAATCCAGCTTGTATTGCACCTCATTGGCACTTACATTACATACAACAAGAATTTTTCTGTCCCCCAATTGTCTTGTGTATGCAAATACATTTTCATCTTCCTTGTTTAAAAGCTGGTATGTTCCATATACGATGATATCTGACCACTGGCTATTTCTTCTTAGCTGGATAAGCTTTTGATAGTAATAAAATACTGAGTTCTTATCTTCCAGTTCTGCTTTTGCATTGATTGTCTTGTAATTTGGATTAACTCCTATCCAAGGCTTTCCTGTTGTAAATCCTGCCTCTTTAGTGTCATCCCACTGCATTGGTGTTCTTGCATTATCACGGCCTTTTGCTCGAATGCCGTCCATTAAATCCTCCTCTGACATTCGGCCTCCGCCAACCAATTCCTTGTAAGCATTGAGTATTTCAATGTCTCTACATTCATCAATTGATTTGAAAGGATAATTTGTCATTCCAAGCTCTTCGCCTTGATATATATAAGGCGTACCCTTCATCATGTGAAGAACTGTGGCGATGCATTTTGCTGATAAGGGTGAATCGTCTCCAAGTCTTGATACAATTCTTGGCTGGTCATGATTGTCCCAATACAAGGAATTCCAAGCCTCGCCCTCAAGTTCGTTCTGCCATTTACTTAAGTTTGCCTTAAGATCTGGTAGATAGAATCTTTTGGTGGTCCATTTTCCTCTTTCATCATAATCTAGCCCTGTGTGCTCAAACTCGAAAACCATATTCAGCTCAGAGTTATCAAGGCTTGCATATTTCTTTGCTTCCTCTATAGTTACGCCTGCGCACTCCCCAACTGTGATCAAGTCGTATTTTGAAAGCACTCGCTTTCTCATTTCCTGCAAGTATTCGTGAACTCTTGGGCCGTTTGTTGTATTAGATAAGTCCCCATATAAAGCCCCCTCGCCTATGTTTCCATCTGGTAATCCAGGTACTTTTGAAATCATGGAAATAACATCCATTCTGAATCCATCAATACCCTTTTCACACCACCAAGTCATCATGTTGAATACTTCATCTCTGACTTTTTCGTTATCCCAATTCAAATCCGGCTGCTTTTTTGAAAAGCAATGTAGATAATACATACCTGTCTTTTCATCATATTCCCATGCTGATCCTGAGAAACATGAGCCCCAGTTATTTGGCTCTTTGCCATCTTTTGGCTCACGCCAGATATAATAATCTCTCTTTGGATTATCCTTTGACGACCTACTTTCAACGAACCATTTGTGCTCATCCGATGTGTGATTAACTACCAAATCCATTACGATTTTGATTCCATGCTCGTGAGCCTCTTTTAATAGTGCGTCGAAATCGTCCATATTACCGAAATCATCCATTATGTCCTGATAATCAGATATATCATAACCATTGTCATCGTTAGGAGATTTATATATTGGACTTAGCCAAATAACGTTAATTCCAAGCTTTTGTAAGTAATCTAATTTACTTCGTATACCATTTAAATCACCAATGCCATCACCATTTGAATCACAAAAAGATCTTGGATAAATCTGGTAAATGACACTTTCTTTCCACCATGCCTTTTCCATTCTGTCCTCCTTTAGTTATACGAATAACCTTGTAACTAAAAATTAACCCAAGACTTATCCTGGGTCAAAGGTTATGCACATAACTATTACTATGTGACATATTTGTATTTTTTTTTTATCAATAATTTACAACTGTCTACATGACTCTCTAACAATCAACTCAACAGGCAGCTTTATGTTATGTTCCACTGGCTTATTCTTAATCATTTTCATCATGCTTTCTACTGCAGATTCTGCTTTTTGCTGCACATTTTGCCTTATTGTGGTGAGCTCTGGCGTAGATAATTTTGAAAACAATATATCATCATAACCTGCTACTGAAATATCCTCAGGTACTGTTTTCCCATGTTCATTTAAATATTTTATTACTCTTAAAGCGTAAAAATCTGAAATACAAAATACAGCAGATTTTTCTATCAATGCAGGATAAATTCTATCTAATCCATCCTGCAGTTCTTCCCTTTTCATATCAATAATAAAGTGAGAGCTTTCATCGATTTCAATACCATTATCGATAAAGCTTTGGCGGAATCCACGCCATCTATGTCTTGTTTCTTCCTCATCATTGTCATCAAGCATGGCTACATTTGTATGGCCTATTGACGCAAGATAGTTACCAATTTTGTATCCACCATCATAATCATCTATAAAAACCTGCACCAGCTTGTCGTACTCATAAACAAAGGCTGCATCTATGGTAACAATTGGTTTTACAAACTCCTGGCTAATTGCAATCATGGCTTCTTTGGTGTAGTTACTAAGGATAAGCCCATCTAAATTCCATCGCAACGCATCCTTTACAACACGTTCAGGAGACTGGTCCAGGATAATCAAAATATATTTATCTCTTTTTCTAAATTCCTTTTCAAGATAGGAGAAGAGAATACTGAAATATGGGTCACCCATAATATCCTTTTTATCGCTGGAATCCATTACCGCTACGCCAATTAAGCCTGAGCATCTGCTTACCAGATTGATTGCAGATTGATTTGTAATATATCCACTTTCTGCAATTTCTGCTTCAATTCTTTCTCTTACTTCCTTTGAGACCTTTTCATACTTTCCATGCAACACATACGATACAGTGGCTGTGCTCACACCACATGTTTTTGCAATGTCTTTTATCCTTACCATAGCATCTCCTCCTTGTTTTTAGTTATACGCATAACCTATTTACCTGTCAATATTTTTATGTTAGCGTTTACTTAGATTAATCTAAGGAGTGGCTTTTACTATGGAAAAAAAATGGTGGCACAACAAGGTAGCTTATCAAATCTACCCAAAGAGTTTTTACGATACCAATGGGGATGGTATTGGAGATATAAACGGAGTTATTGAAAAACTAGATTATTTGCGGGATCTTGGAATAGATATTATTTGGCTTTCACCAATTTATTGCTCACCTCTTGCTGATCAGGGATATGATATTTCTAATTACTACGATATCGACCCACGCTTTGGCACTATTGATGATTTGGACCGTCTAATTGAAGAAGGGAAGAAGAGGGGTATAGGCATTGTAATGGACTTGGTGGTAAACCATTGCTCTGATGAACATGAATGGTTTAAAAAGGCCTGCGAAGACCCTGACGGAGAATACGGCAAATTCTTTTACATTGAAGATTACAAGGATGGTGATTCCTTGCCTTGCAATTGGCGTAGCTATTTTGGAGGCAGTGTATGGGAAAAGTTGCCAGGACATGATGACAAAATCTATCTTCATGTGTTCCACAAGAAACAGCCAGATTTAAACTGGGAAAACCCTAAACTTCGCAAGGAAGTATACAAAATGATTAACTGGTGGCTAGATAAGGGTATTGCTGGATTTAGAATCGACGCCATTATCAACATTAAAAAGAAGCTTCCATTTTCTGATTATCCTGTGGATGGCGATGATGGACTTTCCTCAATCGACAATATGCTAAAAGAGGCAACTGGGGTAGGAGATTTCCTTAATGAATTAGCTGATGAGACATTCAGAAAGCATGATGCTTTTACTGTAGGTGAAGTCTTTAATGAAAAGGATGATGAATTGCCTTTATTCATCGGCTCTCATGGCTATTTTTCTACAATGTTTGATTTTTCTGCTGAATCTACCAAAGAAGATATTTCGCCAGAGAATTATAAAAAGGCAGTCTTTAAGGCTCATGCAAGAGTTGATGGCATAGGTTTTCTTTCTAACATCATCGAAAATCATGACGAACCTAGAGGCGTTTCGAGGTTTATACCAAAAGAGGATTTGACAGACACCAGCAAAAAGATGCTGGCAGGTATATATTTCCTTCTTCCTGGACTTCCATTTATTTACCAGGGGCAGGAGATAGGTATGGAAAACCTGGATAAAGTAAACGATATTGGTGATTTAGATGACTGTGCAAATGCCAACATTTACGAAACTGCATTGCATGAAGGCAAGACACATGCTGAGGCCCTTGCACATCTTATAAATGTGACAAGAGATAATGCACGTACACCTTTCCAATGGGATGACTCTGAGAATGCAGGATTCACCGATGGTAGACCATGGCTTATGGTTAATCCAAAATACAAATACATCAACCTTGCCGCGCAGATTAATGATTCGGATTCTGTATTTAATTTTTATAAAGCCTTAATTTTTCTTAGAAAGAATCCAGAGTATGAGTCAACATTTGTTTATGGCGAATTTGCTCCATACAAACCAGAGCAGAAAAACCTTCTTGCCTACAGTAGGATAGGAGAGAAGAGTGTAATGGTTATTGCTAATTATCAGAAGGATGCCCAGACACTTAGTCTTCCTTCCAAAATAAAAAAGGTTTTGCTTTCCAATACAAGCAAAACCTTGGACAATTCTTCATTTAACAGCACAGAAATTGTGCTCTCTCCTTATGAATTGTTAGTTGTTGAAATGGTTTAGACACGGGCATCATCTAGACCATTTCTTTTGAATTTTTTATAAATGAAATTCACAATGAAAAAGCTTGTGATTCCACCACAGATTCCTATCAAGGAACCAGCTAGCACATCTGTAGGCCAGTGTACAAACACATACAAACGGCTTATGGCGATTAAAGCTGCTAGTACAAGAGCTGGGATTCCAAGCTTTTTATTTCTTGTAAATATAGCAGTTGCTACAGCAAAGCTGGCATTTGAATGACCAGATGGAAATGAAAAGTCCTTTGGAATATTTACAAGCATCTGCACATCAGGCTCAAGCCAACAAGGACGACATCTCATGATAGTTGGTTTTAAAATCAAGTTACAAATTATAAATGTCATTGCAAGAGATATTGCCGCCTGCACACCCATCTTTCTATTAAATGGCAAAATCAAGAGTAGGAGAGTAATAACTATCCAAAACCATCCTCCATTTCCTAAGAAAGTAATCTTTGGAACTATCCAGTCTAAAAATCCATTGTGTATACTCTGAAACCAGTGAAGTAAATCCAATTCCCATTGAAAGTAAAAGACATTACCCATTATTTATATTCTCCTTTATACAAAAAAGTGCCAAGGTATCTTGGCACTTTAATTATATCATTTTTATATTTTATGCTTCAATCTTGCAGAAAGATTTCTTGCCTTTTTTAAGAAGGAATTCCTCTGCAAATGCATCCTTTTCGTATGATGTAAATGGATCAGCAACCTTGTCTCCGTTAACTGAAACACCACCCTGCTGAACAGCACGGCGAGCCTCTGCACGGCTAGCTGTAAGACCAGCAGAAACAAGAATCTGAAGGATGTCTACCTTGCCATCCTTGAAGTCTTCATCTGAAAGCTTGTGGCATGGTACGTTTTCTGAGTTTGCTCCACCTGCGAAAAGTGCCTTAGAAGCCTCGCGAGCCTTGTCAGCCTCCTCTGTACCGTGAACCATCTGTGTAAGCTCATAAGCAAGGATATCCTTTGCTTCGTTAAGCTGTGCACCTTCCCAGCTGTCCATCTTTTCAATTTCCTCGATTGGAAGGAATGTAAGCATACGGATGCACTTAAGAACATCTGCATCACCAACATTTCTCCAGTACTGATAGAACTCGAATGGTGAAGTCTTGTTTGGATCAAGCCATACTGCGTTACCAGCTGTCTTACCCATTTTCTTGCCCTGTGAATCAGTGAGAAGAGTAATAGTCATAGCGTGAGCATCCTTACCAAGCTTACGTCTGATAAGCTCTGTACCACCAAGCATGTTTGACCACTGATCGTCACCACCGAACTCAAGATTGCAATCATAGTGCTGGAACATGTAATAGAAGTCGTATGACTGCATAATCATGTAGTTGAACTCAAGGAATGAAAGTCCCTTTTCCATACGCTGCTTGTAGCACTCAGCACGAAGCATGTTGTTTACTGAGAAACATGCACCAACTTCTCTAAGAAGTTCTACGTAGTTGAGATCAAGTAACCAATCAGCGTTGTTAAGCATAAGAGCTTTGCCATCAGAGAAATCGATGAAACGCTCCATCTGACGCTTGAAGCACTCAGCATTGTGATCGATATCCTCACGTGTAAGCATCTTTCTCATGTCTGTACGACCTGAAGGATCGCCGATCATAGTAGTTCCGCCACCGATAAGGGCGATTGGCTTGTTGCCAGCCATCTGTAATCTCTTCATAAGTGTGAGAGCCATAAAGTGACCGGCTGTAAGGCTATCTGCAGTACAATCGAAGCCGATATAGAAAGTAGCCTTGCCCTCATTTATTAATTTTTTAATTTCTTCTTCGTTTGTTACCTGAGCAATCAGGCCACGAGCAACTAACTCGTCATAAATTGTCATTGCAAAATTCTCCTTTCTCACATTTTTGAATAGTTAGTTTTGTATAAACAAAAATCCCTCGCCCCCATTTTCTAGGGTCGAGGGATTAAGTAGAGGTGCCAACCAGATTTGAACTGGTGATAGAGGTGTTGCAGACCTTTGCCTTACCACTTGGCTATGGCACCTTATTAAGTAAACGGAGAAGGAGGGATTTGAACCCTCGCGCCGGTTGCCCGACCTACACCCTTAGCAGGGGCGCCTCTTCGGCCTCTTGAGTACTTCTCCAAAGTTGTAGGTAAATTACTTATTTTGTTTCGACGCAAGTGTTATTCTACTAGAGTAATGCACCATTGTCAACAATATTTTGGGGAAATCTTCACGATTTCCCCAAAAATTTTTCACACTTTAAAATCTAGTAAAAAGACTAGTTGATTGTTGCGTGATAAAAATACTTCATTCCCTCTACAGTACCATATACACCATCTACATAATCCTTGATCATGTATGGATCGTTGTAGTAGTAGATAGGGATGATGCACCATGTATCCATAAGGTAATCCTCTGCCTCATGCATAAGCTCTGCACGTGCTGCAAGATCTGCCTCTGAACGGATATCAGAAATCATCTGATCATACTTAGCCCAATCAAGGTCCTTGCTAGAATCCTTACCGAACTGTGGGTTGTTGTTTCCTGAAGATGTTGTGTACATTTCAAGCATGTTGATAGGGTCGTTGTAATCCATGATCCAACCTTCACGAGCGAAGTCGTACTTACCAGCCTTACGTGTCTCCTGGAATACGTTCCACTCTTCCTGATCGATAGAAAGGTTGATTCCTACTGTTGCAAGGTCAGCCTGGATACACTCACCAATCTTTACGTTACCTTCTGAGTTGTTTGTAAGGTATGTTAAAGAAATATCCTGTGTAAGAGCATCTGAAGCTGTATCATATAAACCGATAGACTCAAGAAGTGACTTAGCCTCTTCTACGTTTGCTTCGTAATCTGTTGAGTAGTAATCCTTGTTCTTGAACTCACCACCGTTACCATCTGAGCATCCAGTTGGAATAAATGATGTAGCGATTTCCTGGTTGTTTTGTCCAACTGTGTCAATGATGTACTGACGGTCAATTAAAAGAGTGATAGCATGACGGAATACCTTTGCCTGCTCCTCATCAAGACCAAGTTCATCATAAAGATCTGTGTTGTAGTTGAATGATGCATAGTATGTACCAAGGTTATCAAGTACTACATACTCTGAGCTTGTCTTAGCTGTTTCCATTTCCTCTACAGGAATATCATCGATGAAATCAAGATCTCCTGTTGTGTAAGCTGTATAAGCAGCTGTTGTTTCTGCTGTAAGCATTACGTTAAGTGTTGTAACTGTTACTGAATCAGCATCCCAGTAATTGTCGTTCTTTACATATGTCATATCTGAATCATGGTTCCATGATTTAAGAACATAAGCACCGTTACATACGAAGTTTTCGCCTGCATCGTTAGCCCATGTACCAACTGGATCACCATCAGACATAGAAGCTTCTACAGCTTCCTGGTTAACTGGGAAGAAGAATGGGAATGCACATAAATCAAGGAAATATGGGCAAACTGCTCCAAGTGTTACTGTAAGAGTCTTACCATCTTCAGAAGCAACTACATCACCATCACCAAGACCTTCTTCATATGTGAAGCTTGGGAAGATTTCACAAAGGTAGCTGTAATCAGCTGCAACCTCTGGAGAAGCTGCACGCTTCCAAGAGTAAACGAAATCTGTTGCATCAAGATCATCACCGTTAGACCACTTTAAACCATCACGCATTGTGAATGTGTATGTAAGTCCATCATCTGATACCTCATAGCTCTCTGCACAAGCTGGCTCAAGCTCGCCTGACTCGTTGTAACGCATCAAACCTTCAAATGAGTTTACTGCAAGACATCCACCATCTACTGATGAGTTAAGAGCTGGATCAATGTGAGCTGGCTCACTAGACATCCAAATGTTAAGTGTTGTCTTATCTTCCTTTGTTGTTGCAACTGCTGGTGCTTCACCTGTAGATGATGAGCTCTCAGTAGATGCTGCCTTATTGCCACATGCAACCATTGAAAGTGCCATAGCAGCAACAAGTACTAATGAGACTAATTTCTTCTTCATACTATCCCTCCTATAATTTTAATCTCTTTATATTTCAATCCCTATAGGAATTAAAACCAATACCTTCTCTTATTTGTTCCAGCAAGCAACCATATGACCATTACCTCTATCTGTAAATGGAGGCATCTCACATGCACACTGCTCTGTAGCGTAGCGACATCTTGTTCTGAATGGACATCCGCTAGGCATCTTAAGAGGACTTGGAACATCGCCCTCAAGAATAATTCTCTGGCTCTTTCTAGCTGTCTCTGGATCTGGAATTGGTACTGCTGAAAGAAGTGACTGAGTATATGGATGAATTGGGTTATCCATAAGCTCATCTGCATCAGCAATTTCCATCATGTGACCTAAGTACATAACAGCAATTCTGTCAGAGATGTGCTGAACTACTAATAAATCGTGAGCGATAAATAAGTATGATAAACCTCTTTGCTTTTGGAGGTCCTCAAACATATTTACAACCTGTGCCTGAATTGAAACATCAAGAGCTGATACAGGCTCATCACAAACGATGAATTTTGGATCTACAGCAAGGGCTCTTGCGATACCGATTCTCTGACGCTGTCCGCCTGAGAACTCGTGAGCATAACGTGTTGCATGCTCTGCATTAAGACCAACTGTTTCCATAAGCTCCATGATTTTGTCATGGCGCTCACCCTTTGATGTGTAGAGCTTATGTACATCAAGAGGCTCACCAATAATATCTTCTACAGTCATACGTGGGTTAAGAGAAGAGTATGGATCCTGGAATACCATCTGCATCTGCTTACGATATGGCTGCATTTTTACATCAATTTTTTTCTCGCTATCATAAAGTACATCGCCATCAAAAACAATACGTCCGCTTGTTGGCTGGTAAAGACGTAGAAGAGTACGTCCTACAGTTGTCTTACCACAGCCTGACTCACCTACAAGACCAAGTGTCTCACCTGGCTTGATTGTAAATGAAATATCATCAACAGCCTTAAGAGGAACTGTTCTAAATCCATTTTTTACTGGGAAGTACTGCTTTAAGTGGCTTACTTCTAAAATATTCTCGCTACTCATTTACTACTTCCTCCTGCTTCATATTCTTAATATTCATCCAACATGATGCCATGTGTGTCTCGCCAACTCTGATTTCTTCTGGCTTTTCCTTTAAGCAAATCTTCATTGCTTCATCGCAACGAGGACAGAATGCACATCCTTCTGGCATGTTTAAAAGATTGATTGGTGTACCACCGATTGGTACTAATCTCTCTTTGCTGTTTGATTTTGTTGGAATAGAGCGGAGTAAGCCCTTTGTATATTCGTGTGAAGGAGAGTAGAAGATATCATCTGCTGTACCTCTTTCACAAACACGACCACCATACATAACGATGATTTCATCACACATAGATGCGATTACACCAAGGTCATGAGTTACCATGATGATTGCCATACCAAGCTTTTTCTGAAGATCCTGCATAAGCTCAAGAATCTGGGCCTGGATTGTAACATCAAGGGCAGTAGTAGGCTCATCGGCAATAAGGATATCTGGCTCGCAAGCAAGTGCCATGGCAATCATAACACGCTGTCTCATACCACCTGAAAGCTCATGTGGATACTGCTTGAGACGCTTTTCTGGCTCATTGATTCCTACAAGGCTAAGTAATTCCTTAGCTCTTTCGTTTGCCTGTTCCTTTGTTTTGTCTGTATGTAAAAGAATTGCTTCTTTTAACTGATAACCGATTGAAAATACTGGGTTAAGAGATGTCATTGGATCCTGGAAAATGATAGAAACGCATCTACCACGGAAACCTGCCATCTGCTTAGCATCCCAATCTACAATGTTTTCGCCTTTGTATAAAACCTTGCCTCCGGAAATGCTTCCGTTGTCAGCAAGAATCTGCATTATTGAATATGCAGTAACTGATTTACCTGAACCAGACTCACCTACGATACCAAGAGTTTTTCCTGGCTCAAGTGTAAAATTAACTCCGTTTACAGCACATACATCACCGTTGTCTGTAGTAAAGGTTGTATGTAGATCCTGTAACTCTAAAATGTACTTATAATCTTCCATCTTTTTCACCTCTTATCTAGACAACTTTGGATCGAATGCGTCACGAAGACCATCGCCAAGTAAGTTTAATGCAAGTACAATCAAGCAGATTGCAAATGCTGGGAACAAAAGTCTTTCTGGATATGTCATCATACCGCTTCTTGCTTCGTTTGCAAGTGAACCAAGTGATGGCATTGGAGCAGAAACACCAAGTCCTACGAATGAAAGGTAGCTCTCTGTAAAGATAGCTGATGGAATCTGAAGGGCAGTAGTAATGATAATTACTGATAAGCAGTTTGGTAAAATGTGCTTCAAAATTGTACGTGATGTAGATGTACCGATACATTTTGCAGCAAGTACGTATTCATTCTGCTTGATAGTAAGAATCTGACCTCTGATAAGGCGGGCCATACCTACCCAATATAAAAGTCCAAATACGATAAACAAAGCAATCATATTTGTTCCAAGTTTTGCAAAAATAGTTCCTTTGATAATACTTCCAAGTGTTTCGTTTAAAACTACTGCAAGAAGAATTATCAACAACATGTCTGGTAAAGAATAGATGATATCAACAATTCTCATCATAACAAGGTCAACTCGTCCACCAAGGTAACCTGAGATAGAACCGTAAAGCATACCAATCATTAAAACAAGGATTGATGCAAAGATACCAACTACAAGTGAAACTCTTGCTCCGTAAATTACACGGATAAAATAATCTCTTCCAAGAGAATCAGTACCGAAGATGTGTGGGAATACGCTTTCCCCTTTTGCTATTTGCTTAAGCTCTGATGCACTGTATTCAAATGGATGTAGGTTTGCAGAACCTTTCATGATATCTGCATAACCATAAGGAATAACAAGTGGTGCAAAAATAATAACTATGATAAGTGCTATAAGAATTCCAATAGCAAGCATTGCTAAAGGATTCTTTCTAAGACGTCTCATACCATCCTTAAAGAATGTAGTAGATTCGCCCATAACATCCTGCTGTCTTTTTTCTTCGTCTGTTGCCTTTTCAAAATCCTGCATAGAAAACTTGCTAAGGTCAATCTGTGCAGAAAAAGGCGCCTTTTTAAAATTGTCCTTCATCGAATATAACTCCTTTTCAATTGATTCTTAGTCAAGCTTAATACGAGGGTCAACAATCTTATAAACAATATCTGTTATAAGGTTTGCAATTACCATTACTGTTGCAAGGAAGATGGTAGTTGCCATGATAAGTGTGTAATCACGGTTTGTGATGGCACTTACGAACTTTGATCCAAGTCCACCAAGGTTGAAGATTGCTTCTACAACCATTGAACCAGTAAGAATACTAGCAACCATTGGTCCAACATATGTAATAACTGGAATTAATGCATTTCTAAGACCATGAACGAAGATAACTTTTCTCGATGAAACACCCTTTGCCTTTGCTGTACGGATGTAATCCTGTCCAAGTGCATCAAGCATTGATGTCTTTGTAAGTCGAGTAATATATGCAAGTGGAGATAAACAAAGAGCAAGCACTGGCAAGAATACTAAGTTTTCTCCAGCGGAGAAGGCTTGTATTACACCAAGCTTTACACTAAATACGTAAAGCAAAATAGTTGCTACTACGAACGATGGCATGGAGGTTATTATCGTAATAAAGAAGATAATCAATCTATCCTGCCATTTATTTCTCTTAAGTGCTGCAATTGATCCAAGGATAATTCCAAAGATGATTGCGAAGAATGCTGCAATTAAACCAATCTTTGCAGAGATAGGAAAACTCTCCGCGAAAATATCTTTAATCTCACGACCGTTTTTAAGAGATACACCGAAATCGCCGTGTGCCATATTTTTCATATAAATTATGTACTGCTCCCACAGAGGCTTATCCAAATTATATCTAGCCTCAAGCTGTCTAATAACAGCTTCGTTGACTGCCTTTTCTTTATTGAAAGGACCGCCTGGAATAGCATTCATTGCGAAGAATGTAATCAAACTAATAATGATTACTGTAACGAATGCCAGCAAAACTCTTTTAACAACATATTTTGCCAATTTTTTATACTCCTTTTCTTGTACTACTTTATTTAAAAACCCCGCACAGTTTTTAAATCTAATTTAAAATTTGAAATTCCTTGATAGCTGTTTCGTATAGGTTGTTTCCATCAGAATCAATAACCACGATTACTGGAAAATCCTCTACATAAAGCTTTCTAATAGCTTCAGCTCCAAGGTCGTCGTAACAAATCACTTTTGAAGATTTGATACATTTTGATAGAAGAGCACCAGCTCCTCCGACAGCTGCAAAATAAACAGCTTTGTTTCTAACTATGGCATCTACAACATCAGGATTTCTTTTACCCTTGCCAATCATTGCCTTCATTCCAAGGTCAAGAAGCTGTGGGGCGTATTTATCCATACGGCTTGCTGTAGTAGGACCTGCCGACCCGATTGGTCTTCCTTCCCTGGCTGGGGATGGTCCCATATAGTAGATTGTAGAATTTTCAATAGGTAATGGAAGTTCTTCTCCCTTATCAAGAGCTTCTTTCATCCGCTTGTGAGCGGCATCTCTAGCAACATATATCTCTCCTGTTATGTAGACATAATCACCTGAATGAAGTGATGTTGCTATTTCTGAAGTTATTGGAGTTTGAATTTTGTGCTCCATTAAATCTCCCTTGTAATATGCCTATTTACGTGGCAACAAATATTGATTGCCACTGGTAGTCCTGCAATGTGAGTTGCATATGTATTAATGTTTACTGCTAGAGCAGTAGTAGTACCACCGAGACCGCCTGGTCCAATGCCAAGATTATTAATCTTTTCAAGCATTTCATCCTCTAGGTCTTTCACCCATGGGGTTGATGGTCTATCGTCGAAGCTTCTTGTAAGTGCTTGTTTGGCCATGATGGCTGACTTTTCAAAAGTTCCACCTATGCCTACGCCAACAACCATTGGTGGACAGGCATTTGGCCCAGCATCTTTTACCGCCGTAAGAATAGCTTCTTTAACTCCCTCGATTCCATCAGCCGGCTTTAGCATGAAAACTCTACTCATGTTTTCAGAACCAAATCCTTTTGGTGCCAATGTAATCTTTAATTTGTCCCCAGCTACATAATCATAATGGATGACTGCTGGGGTATTATCTTTTGTGTTGATTCTTTCAATTGGATCTGAAACTACTGACTTTCTAAGGTATCCCTCTGTGTAACCTTTTCTAACGCCTTCGTTTATCGCATCCGTTAAAAGTCCATCGTCGATATGAACTTCCTGCCCAATCTCCACAAAAAATACTGCCATTCCAGTATCCTGGCAAATAGGAATCTGTTCCTTATCTGCTATTTCAAGATTTTCTTGAAGCTGGTTTAAAATTTTCTTTCCAAGCTCAGATTTTTCAGTGTTAACAGAATTTTTTAATCGTGAATTCATATCATCAGATAGATAATGATTCGCCTGAATACACATTTCACTAACGATGTTAACAATATCTGCTGTTTTAATGTTCTTCATCACTATATCCTGTTAATGCTTTAATTTATCGTCACTTTAAATGAGTAAAGCAATAAGATTTAAATAAAAAGGGCTGCTATTTTTTTAAATAACAGCCCCATTGCTATTACACACTTTTATGATTCGGTTGTTGAACCTTCATTTAATTCTTCAACCTCTTCCGCAAGTATTGTATCACTTTTTCTAACTTTTGCAATACTAATTAGCTTAGTATTTTCTTTTAGGTCGATTAATTTTACACCAGATGTGATTCGACTTAAAAGAGCAGTGCCGGCTACATTAATTCTAATAATGGTTCCAGCATCATTGATGAGCATTACTTCGTCGTCTTTCTCAACTGCCTTTGCTCCGATTAGGTTACCAGTCTTTTCTGTAATCTTGTAACACTTAACACCCTTACCACCACGGTGGATTGTGTTGAACTCAGTCATAAGAGTACATTTACCAAGACCATTTTCTGATACAGTCATAAGGCTTTCGCCCTGAGAAATAAGCTGCATTCCAATAATCATATCATCAGCTGCAAGGTTCATACCGATAACACCCATTGTTGCACGGCCTGTTGGACGAACCTCTGTCTCGCTAAAGCGGATTGCCTGACCATATTTTGTAACCATAATTACATCTTCATCACCATCTGTAAGCTTAACTTCAATAAGCATATCATCATCACGAAGTGTAATTGCTGTAAGACCATTCTTTCGAATGTTTTCGTATTCAGTTATCTTTGTCTTCTTAACAAATCCATCTGCAGTTGCCATGAATAAGTATTTATCTTCGCTGTAATCCTCAATAGGAATCATAGCTGTTACCTTTTCATCTGGCTGAAGCTGAAGGATATTAACTACCGCAATACCTCGGCTTGTTCTGCTGCTTTCTGGAATCTCGTATGCTTTGATTCTGTATACTCGACCCTTATTTGTAAAGAAGAGGAGATAGTCATGGGATGACATCATAAGCATTTCTACAACATAATCATCATCGATTGTATCCATGCCCTTGATTCCTTTACCACCTCTGTGCTGAGTCTTGAAGTTGTCTTCGTTCATACGCTTGATATAACCAAGCTTTGTGAAGGTAACAACTGTATTAGTAACAGGAATCATATCCTCCATATTGATATCGTACTCATCATATCCGATTGATGTACGTCTATCATCGCCATATTTATCAGCGATTTCTGTAATTTCAGTTTTGATTACTGAAAGAAGTACCTTTTCGTCTGAAAGAATAGCCTTCAATTTTCCAATTAATACCTGTAATTCATTGTATTCCTGCTGAATCTTGTCTCTTTCCAAACCTGTAAGAGCACGAAGACGCATATCAACAATGGCCTGAGCCTGAGCATCTGAAAGACCAAAACGATCCATCAATGTAGCTTTGGCTGTTGCTACATCAGCTGAATTACGAATAATCTGAATTACTTCATCGATATTATCGAGAGCAATAAGTAATCCCTCTAATATGTGAGCACGTTCCTCAGCTTTGTTGAGCTCGTACTTTGTACGACGAGTAACAACATCCTTCTGATGGTTAAGGTAATGTACAAGCATTTCCTTAAGGCTAAGAATCTTTGGCTGATTATCAACAAGTGCAAGCATGATAACACCGAAAGTATCCTGAAGCTGAGTGTGCTTATAAAGCTGATTTAAAATGATGTTTGGATTTACATCACGTCTAAGCTCGATACAGATTCTCATACCTTCACGAGATGACTCATCACGAAGATCTGTGATTCCATCAATTCTCTTATCTTTGTGAAGCTCTGCAATCTTTTCGATGAGTCGAGCTTTGTTAACCATGTATGGAAGCTCAGTAACAACAATTCTGTTTTTACCATTGTCCATTGGCTCGATTTCTGAAACAGCACGAACTCTGATTTTAGCACGACCTGTACGGTATGCTTCTTCAATTCCTGCCTTTCCAAGAATTACACCACCTGTTGGAAAATCTGGGCCCTTTACAATATCAAGAAGCTCATCAATTTCTGTATCTCTATCTTCTTCAATTTGGTTGTCGATGATTTTATTAACAGCACCAATTACCTCACGAAGATTGTGTGGTGGAATATTTGTTGCCATACCAACGGCGATACCAGTTGTACCATTAACAAGAAGATTAGGGTAGCGGGCTGGAAGAACTGTTGGCTCCTTTTCAGTTTCATCAAAGTTTGGCATGAAGTCTACGCCATCCATGTCAATATCTTTACCAAGAGTGAATTTTTCATCCTTGTAGTTGATACCAAACATTGTCATGGAAATCTTTGAGAGACGGGCCTCAGTGTATCGCATGGCAGCTGCGCCATCGCCATCCACAGATCCGAAGTTACCATGGCCATCTACTAGTGGATAACGTGTGTTCCATTCCTGTGCCATGTTGACAAGTGCACCATAAATAGAACTATCACCATGTGGGTGATATTTACCCATTGTATCACCGACAATACGAGCACATTTTCTGTGAGGCTTGTCAGGACCATTATTAAGCTCGATCATTGAAAAGAGAACTCTTCGCTGAACAGGCTTTAAACCGTCTCGTACATCTGGAAGAGCACGTGAGGCAATTACACTCATGGCATAATCGATGTATGAGGTTTCCATTGTTTGTTTCAGATCAACATCATGAATATTATCAAAAATTTTGTCGTCCATATTTTTCCTTCATTTTTGCTATCGGGGCTTGCCCCGAAATTTTTTAAGATTTAGATATCTAAGTTCTGTACGTATTTAGCGTTAGCTTCGATGAATTCACGTCTTGGCTCAACCTTGTCACCCATAAGAGTTGAGAATGTAACATTGATTTCTGAAGCATCTTCATCATCAATAACTACACGCTTAAGAATTCTCTTTTCAGGATCCATTGTTGTTTCCCAAAGCTGCTCAGCATCCATCTCACCAAGTCCTTTGTATCGCTGGATTTTGTTTGAGCTATCACGGCCAACTTCTGTAAGAATCTGATTTAATTCTTCATCAGAATATGCATACCAAACTTTTTTATTTCTCTCCAACTTGTAAAGTGGAGGAGTAGCAAGATATACATATCCCTGCTTAATAAGCTCTGGCATAAATCTGTAAAGGAATGTAAGCATAAGTGTTGCAATATGAGCACCATCAACATCGGCATCAGTCATAATAATGATTTTGTGATAACGAAGCTTTGAAATATCAAAGTCTTCATGAATACCTGTACCGAATGCTGTAATCATTGCCTTTATTTCGGCGTTGCTGTAAATTCTATCTTCACGGGCTTTTTCTACGTTAAGAATTTTTCCACGAAGTGGCAAAATAGCCTGTGTTGCACGGCTTCGAGCAGTTTTTGCTGAACCACCAGCGGAATCACCCTCTACTATAAAGATTTCGCAGTTCTTTGGATCCTTGTCTGAGCAATCTGCAAGCTTTCCAGGAAGTGACATTCCTTCAAGAGCTGTTTTTCTACGAGTAAGATCACGAGCCTTTCTAGCTGCTTCTCTTGCTCGCTGCGCAAGCATCGATTTTTCACAGATGCTTTTAGCAATTGTTGGATTCTGCTCAAGGAACCATGTAAGCTGTTCTGATACTATTGCATCGACAGCTCCACGAGCTTCAGAGTTTCCAAGCTTTTGCTTTGTCTGACCTTCAAACTGAGGCTCTTCAATCTTGATAGAAATAATTGCTGTAAGACCTTCTCGAATATCATCACCATCAAGCTGTGGATCTGAATCCTTTAAAATCTTGTAATCTCTAGCATATTTATTAAATACTTTTGTAAGAGCACCTCTGAAACCAGTAAGATGTGTACCACCTTCTGGAGTTACGATGTTATTAACGTAGCTGTAGGCCTGATCCTGATATCCATCATTGTGCTGCATAGCAACCTCAACGTAGATATTGTCCTTTGTACCTTCGCAATAAATAACCTCATCGTAAAGTGCTTCGTTTCCACGGTTGATATACTGAACAAATTCCTTGATACCACCTTCGTAGTGGAAGCTTTCCTCGTGTGGCTCATCACCTCTTTTGTCTGTAAGAGTGATGCGAAGTCCCTTTGTAAGGAACGCTGTCTCACGAAGTCTTACTTTAAGTGTCTTATAATCAAAAATTGTAGTTTCAAAAATTGTATCATCTGGAAGGAATGTTACCTTTGTTCCTGTTTCTTCAACAGGGCAAGTACCAATTTCTTTAAGAGGATACATTGTCTTTCCTCGTTCGTATCTCTGCTTAAAGATTTTTCCTTCACGCTTGATTTCTACTTCAACCCAATTTGAAAGGGCATTAACAACTGAAGCACCTACACCGTGAAGTCCACCTGATACCTTGTATCCGCCACCGCCGAACTTTCCTCCAGCATGAAGCACAGTAAATACAACCTCAACCGCAGGGATACCTGCCTTACTGTTAATTCCTGTAGGAATTCCTCGGCCATCATCGACTACTGTAATCGAATTGTCAGGATTAATTGTTACTTGAATATGAGTACAAAATCCAGCAAGTGCTTCATCAACAGCATTATCAACTATCTCATATACTAAATGATGAAGACCTCTTTCTGATGTAGATCCAATATACATACCAGGACGCTTACGAACTGCTTCAAGTCCTTCCAAAATCTGTATTTGGTCTGCACCGTACTCCTGATTTACTTCCTTACTCACCTGTGTTCCTCCGTTATTAATTCTATAGAACCATCTGTTACTTTATAAACTGTGTTTAGCAAAAATCTATTTTTTACAAATTCATCAAGACCTGTGCAGGTAATGATTGTTTGTGTATCAATTAAATTATCAAGCAAATCACTTTGACGATTTTTATCAAGCTCTGATAAAACATCATCTAAAAGTAATATTGGTTTATCATTTATTGTATTTTCAACTAATTTTATTTCTGAAAGCTTTAGCGAGAGAGCGCAGGTACGCTGCTGGCCTTGACTTCCAAATTTTCTAATATCAATTCCATCAACTGTAATTTTGATATCATCCCTGTGAGGTCCAACAGAGGTTTGACAAAATCTCATGTCCTTTTCTTTATTTTTGACTAATTCGTCAAGAAAGAATATGTCCTCTATATTTGGATCATAGGTCACTTCAATATTTTCTTTACCAGAAGTAATCTTTGAGTGGATATCTTTAACAATAATGTTGATATCATTGATAAATTGCTGACGTCTTGTGATTATCTTTTTGCCGTAGGATATAAGTTGTTCATCCCAAAGGCTTAAAGTTTCTTTTAATTCTGGCTTATAAATCATCTCTTTAAGTAGAGCATTTCTTTGATTTAATGCTTTGTTGTAATTTGTCAAATCTGAAAGATAGATTTTATCAATTTGGCAAAGCTCAGCATCCATAAATTTTCTTCTCTCTGAAGGACCATTTTTAATGATGTTTAAGTCCTCAGGAGAAAAGAAAATAATATTTATAAGTCCAAATAACTCAGCTGCTTTTTTTATTGGAACTCTATTAATAGCAATTCCTTTTGATTTATTTTTCTTAAGGTGAATATCGATTTGATATTCCCTGTCATTTTTTTCAACAATAGTTTTGATATGACTTTCATCAGTATCAAACTTTATTATTTCTTTATCACGACTTCCCTTATGGGATTTTGTGGTGCCACTTAAATAAGCAGCCTCTAATATGTTTGTTTTACCTTGAGCGTTATCTCCATAAAGAATAGTAGTATGATCATCAAAATTTATATTAAGTGATTCATAATTTCTAAAATTCTTAAGTTCAATGGATTTAATTATCATTAGTAACTGTTACGCTTTCTCCATTAAATTCAACAACATCGCCAGGATAAATTTTCTTGCCTCGACGAGTTTCTACTTCGCCATTATATTTAACAAGACCTTCCTCAATAACTTCCTTTGCCATTGCACCTGATTCAACAAGATTTGCAAGCTTAAGAAGCTGGCCAAGTTTTATAAATTCATCTCTAATTTGAATAGTTTCCATTAGTTTGCTCCTGGATTATTAAAGTTTACAGGAAGAACGATGTAAATAAATGAACCATTATCATCCTTGATGAAACATGGGCTCTTTGCATTTAACATGTAAAGATTTATTTCTTCATCGTCTATTACCTTAAGGGCATCGATAACAAACTTTGGATTAAATCCAATCATGATATCTTTTCCCTCTTTTACAATATCAATATCTTCATTCATTGATCCAATAAATGATGAAATTGAAAGTGACATTGTATTGTTTGTTGCATTTACAATAATTGGCTTCTTGTCACCTTCGTTAACAAGAATAGTTGCTCTATCAATACAATCAAAGAATTCTCTTTTATTTATTTTAATTTTTGTTTCATAATCAGCTGAAAGCATCTGCTCAATTTTGAAGTATTCTCCTTCAATGATACGAGATACAACAGTAGTCTGATCAAATTCAAAAATGATGTGGTTATCAGTAACAAAAATATTTACTTCATCATCAATACCACCATCAATGATTTTTACAATTTCATTAAGTGTCTTCTTTGGAACTACCACCTTTACATCAGGTGCATCATTCTTTAATTCTACGTTTCTAATAGAAACTCTATGACCATCAAGTGCTACTACTTTAAGCTTATTATCTTTAATTTCAATAAGCTCACCAGTCATCATTTTATTATTATCATTATCAGCAACAGAGAAGATTGTCTGTCTGATGATATCTCTTAATGTAAGCTGTGATAAAACGATTGGCTGATTTCTAGGAATTACAGGAATATAAGAAAAGTCTTCTCCAGATTTTCCTACAATATCAAATTTAGCTTTTTCACATGTGATAGATGTTTTAAATGAAGAATCTGTTTCTATAGTAACTTCATTTTCAGGAAGCTTTCTTACAATCTCAGAAAACTTTTTAGCATCAAGAGCAATGATACCTCTTTCTAAAATGTTTCCATTAACAATAGTTTCAATTCCTATTTCCATATCATTAGCAGTAAGTTTTATTTCACCAGAAGATGCATCAATAAGAATACATTCAAGTATTGCCATTGTAGTTCTGGTTGGTACTGCCTTTGATACGATATTAACTCCTTTAACAAGGTCAGCTTTTTGACAAGTAATTTTCATTTGATACGCTCCCTTTCTTAAACATAAAAAATAAATAACTTTTATTCTAAGTATTATTCTTATAGGTTGTTGATTTGTATATAACTGTGAAACACCAGTATTTATACGTAAAACATGAATTAATAACTCATGAAAAAATGTGAATTATGTATTGATAATGTATGGATAAATTGTGAATAAAAAATGTCTAAATTTTCAAATATTAACCGTTATGTGATGTAATAAACATGGTTTTAACAATTTATCCAAAGGGTTATCAACAAGTTATTAACATTAATTAGGATTAATCTTTTTCTTAATTGTTTCTACAAGGTTTCTTGTATTTTCATCTTTATCTATTTCATCTTCGATTTTATTTGCACCGTGGATGATTGTTGAATGATCTCTTCCTCCAAGAAGAAGACCAATTGCCTGTAAAGATGAATCTGTCATTGTGTTACATAAGTACATGGCAATTTGTCTAGGTCTAACTACAGAACTAGAACGGTTTTTAGATGCCATCTGATCAACTGTAATATTAAAATGCTCAGCAACAACTTCTATTATAAGCTGCGGAGTAATTTCTCTTGAAACATTAGGAGAGATGAAGTTTTGTAATTCTCTCTCAGCAATATCCATTGTAATATCAATCTTTTCAAGTCGTGAGAAAGCAATAAGCTTGTTAAGGGCTCCTTCGATTTCTCTAATGTTTGATTGAATATTTTCTGCAATATATTTTCTAATTGATTCATCAAGATTAAAGTTCTTTTCTTCAATCTTTTTATTAAGAATGGCCATACGTGTTTCATAATCTGGATATCCAATATCAGCCATAAGACCCATATCGAATCTTGATTTGAAACGATCATCTAATGTCTCCATGTCCTTTGGAGGTTTATCAGATGAAATTACGATTTGTTTACCCATTGCATGTAATGCATTGAAGGTATGGAAAAATTCTTCCTGTGTCGATTCCTTTCCTATAATAAATTGAATATCATCTACCATAAGAACATCAACTGTACGATATTTATCGCGGAAGCGCTGCATAGCAGTAGCATTATTGTTTGTTCTAAGGTTTTCAATAACCTCGTTAGTAAATTCTTCTGATGTTACATATAATATGTGAGTGTTTGGATTTTGATTTTCGATGTAATTACCAATAGCTTGCATTAAGTGAGTTTTACCAAGACCTGGTCCACCGTAGATATATAGTGGGTTGTAAAATTCTCCTGGTGATTCAGCAACTGCAAGAGCTGCAGTTTGAGCAAATCTATTATTTCTACCAACGACAAAATTATCAAAAGTAAACTTAGGATTAATAGTAGAATTTCCCATTCTTTTTTCTTCAAAAGAAGGTGTTTCTTCTATTTTAATGTGTTCAATATTTTTTTCTTTTTTGATTTGGTTTGCATTGTCTTGAGATATAACTAAGATGTCATCATATTGAATTCCAGTAAGTTCTGCGATTGTTATACGAAGTGGAGTAGTAAACTTTCTGGTTACATAACCAAGTGTCATACTGTTTTGATCACCGTTATAGATGATATATAATTTATTATCTTCTATTTGAAATAATTCTAGAGGTTTAAGCCAAGAATCATAAGATACATCAGTGACTTTATACTCATTTTTTAAGTAGTCTAGGATTTCATCCCATTTTTTAACAAGTTCTTCCATATAATTTCCCTTTTATCCACATTTAAACTATTTTATATTCTACCCTAAATACGGCTTTTATTCAATAATTAGTGTAAAAACGTGTAGGGGGTAGTTTAAAGGCTAAAATGGCTTATTTTTTGAATTTGAGCGTTTAAAATTGATATTGTGAGTTATCCACAGTTATAGAAGAGAGTTTTCCACAATTTTAGCCTTTAAAATTCATATATTTTTCTGTTTTTTGTGGAAAAATGTTAATTATTACTATTTTATCCACATGGTTATCCACAGTATGTAGATAAATAATAATTTTTTTTTTACGATTTTATACTACATTTAGTATTGTTTATTTTAGATTTCATTTATATCTTGTGTTTTTTAGTTATCCACATTCTTTCATTATTATAATAATGCTTTTTATTATTGACTTTATGGGCTTTTCCTTATATAATTTCAACTGATGTTTTCTCATAAAGAGGAGGTGGATATATTATGAAGATGACATATCAACCAAAAAAGAGACAGAGATCCAAAGTTCATGGATTTAGATCTAGAATGAGCACAGCAGGCGGACGTAAGGTTCTTGCTGCAAGACGTGCAAAAGGAAGAAAGAAATTATCAGCTTAGGCCACAGACCATGTGGTCTTTCTTTCTATTTTAAGGAAAATTTTTGTTATGGAATTTAGTGAATCTCTAAAAAAGAATAAAGACTTCACAACTGTATACAGAAGAGGTGTGTCAAAAGCTAATCGACAGCTTGTAATGTATATCTACCATAATAATACAGATCGAAATCGAATTGGAATTTCTGTTAGTAAAAAGGTTGGAAATTCAGTAGTACGACATCATTTGACGAGACTGATAAGAGAAAGTTATAGACTTAATGAAGAGATGTTCAATAGTGGTTTGGACATTGTAGTCGTTGCAAGAGAAGCCAGTGCATCTGCAACTTTTGATGAAATACAAAAATCTTTACTTCATCTTGCAAATCTTCACAGGGTAACTCGAAAATAAATGGAATCGTCGTTTCTATTATGTTGAAGAAGATATTTATATATTTAATTAAGTTTTATCAAAAATATATTTCTCCAATGAAAACTACCAAGTGTCCTTATTATCCAACATGCTCTTGCTACGGCCTTGAAGCAGTTCAAAAGTATGGGGCTATTAAAGGCGGTGGATTAGCTCTTTGGAGAATTATCAGATGTAATCCTTTTTCTCATGGTGGATTTGATCCGGTTCCATAGTAACTGGAGGTTTTACATTGAGCGATTTATTTCTTACCGCTTACGGTGGATCTATTCTTGGACCTATTGCTAAGGTTTTAGGATGGATTATGGATAAGATTTATGTTCTTCTTGCTGGTTTAGGTATTGAAAACATAGCTCTTACAATCCTTATTTTTACTATTCTTATTTATGTTTGTATGTTTCCTATTACATACAAACAGCAAAAGTTTGCAGTACTTACTCGTAAGATGCAGCCTGAGATGAAGGCTATTCAGGATAAGTACAAAGGTTCTAGAGACCAGGCAACTATGCAAAAGCAGCAGGAAGAGACACAGGCTTTATATGATAAGTATGGCATTTCACCTACTGGTAGCTGTGTTTACATGTTAATTCAGATGCCTATTCTTTTTGCACTTTATAGAGTTTTCTATAATGTACCTGCTTATATTGGTTCTGTTAAGAACATTTTTACAGAATTAGTTAATGGTATTGTAGCTACTGATGGTTTTGCTACTACAATGCAGACTATCTATGATGATGCTGGAATCAGATTACAGCAGACACCTGAATTTGCATCTGCAGATTCTGATGCTGTTTCTAACTTTA
The DNA here is from genome assembly GCF_015057245.1 of Pseudobutyrivibrio ruminis. Taxonomy (GTDB): domain Bacteria; phylum Bacillota; class Clostridia; order Lachnospirales; family Lachnospiraceae; genus Pseudobutyrivibrio; species Pseudobutyrivibrio ruminis_E. Next base: position 34,879 of record NZ_SVET01000011.1, on the reverse strand, counting down.
TCGTTGATGTATTGTATAAGCTTCCTGCTTCAGGATGGGCTGAGGTTGCTGATAAGTTTCCTAGCTTATCTTCATCAATCGATTCTGTTGTTGCAAAGCTTGAGCAGATTAACTATTTATTCATTTTAAATATTTCTGATACACCACTTAACCTTGTTAAGACTGGTTGGGCTGGAAAAGATTTTGGTTTAATCATTGCTGCTTTAATGGTTCCACTTCTTTCATATCTTTCACAGCTTGCTACAATTAAGCTTATGCCTACAAACACTGAGGGACAATCAGATCAGATGGCACAGCAGATGAAGACAATGAATCTTATGATGCCTTTAATGTCTCTTTTCATTGGTTTTACTGTTCCTGTTGGTCTTGTATTTTACTGGATTGTCGGTGGTGTAGTTCGTATTACACAGCAGTACTTCTTAAATAAGCATTTTGAGAAGATTGATCTTGAAAGTATTATTGAAAAGAATAAGGATAAAGCAGCTGCAAAGGCTGAAAAGCGTGGCATTCGTCAGGCTCAGATTTATGAAGCAGCTCGCATGTCTACAAAGTCTTCTTCTATGGCTGACAAGGCAAACCTTGTAAAAAATAATGAAGAAGCAATAAATGCAGCTAATGAGTTAAGATCAAAAGCTAATCCTAATTCACTTGCTGCAAAAGCAAATCTTGTAAAAGATTTCAATGAACAAAATAATAAGTAAGGGGGCAATAATCTTGGAATTCAAAGAATTTACAGGTAAAACTGTTGATGATGCACTTACTAATGCTACTGTTAGTTTAGGTGTTACATCTGATCAGATTAAATATGAAGTAGTTGAAGAGGGAAGTACAGGTTTCCTTGGAATTGGTTCAAAGGATGCAATTATTAAAGTTGTTATTTCTGCTGATGAAGATCCAAAGGAAGTTGCTAAGGAATTTCTTGAAGGAGTTTTCGAAGCAATGCAGCTTGAAGTTAATATTTCAATGTCATTTGATGAAGAAGATAAAACTCTTTCTATTGATTTAGCTGGTCCAGAGATGGGTGTTTTAATTGGTAAGCGTGGACAGACACTTGATTCACTTCAGTATCTTACAAATCTTGCAGTTAATCGTTCATCAGAAAATTATACTAGAGTAAAAATCGATACAGAAGATTATAGACGTCGTAGAAAAGAAACTCTTGAAAATCTTGCAAGAAATATGGCAAGCAAAGTTAAGAGAACAAAGAAGTCTGTTACTCTTGAAGCTATGAATCCTTATGAGAGACGCATTATTCATTCTGCTCTTCAGAACGATAATAATGTTACAACTCATTCAGAGGGTGAAGAGCCATATCGTTATGTAGTTATTACTCTTAAGAAATAATTTTTGATTTTTTTAGGGTTAGTCTTTTTATTTGGACTAACCCTTCTCTTTGTTTTTAAAAGAATCTAGATAAATATTATTTTAAATAGTATTTTATAATTAAGTGTTATTTATAATTATATTTATTGATTTAATTTGGAGGTTTGATTTGTACCAGTCAGATACTATTGCTGCAATCGCTACATCTTTGAATAGTTCTGGAATAGGTATCATTCGTGTAAGTGGCGAAGATTCTATTTCTATTGTAGACACTATTTTTCGAGGTAAGAATAAATTAAAAGATTGCGATAGTCATACAATTCAATATGGTCATATTTATTCTGGTGATGAGATAGTAGATGAAGTACTTGTACTTATCATGAAAGCTCCTCGTAGTTATACTACTGAGGATGTTGTTGAAATAGATTGTCATGGTGGCATTTTAGTTCTTAAAAAAGTTTTATCTCTTTTGGTTAAAGCTGGAGCACGTATTGCTGAACCAGGTGAGTTTACAAAGAGAGCTTTTTTGAACGGACGTATTGATTTATCAGAAGCAGAGTCTATTATGGATTTGATTTCTTCAAATTCAGAGCTTGCTATGAAAAATTCTATTAAGCAGCTTTCTGGTTCTTTAAATAAAATTATTGTTAGTCTACGCGATAAGATTTTATATGAAACTGCTTTTATTGAGTCAGCATTAGATGATCCAGAGCATTATGATTTAACTGGCTATCCGGAAAAACTTAAAGGCAAGGTTGAAGAAATTATTGATACTGTCGATGGATTAATAGATTCATTTAATTCTGGTCATATTTTAAAAGAAGGTATCAATACTCTTATTCTTGGAAAACCAAATGCAGGAAAATCTTCTTTGCTCAATACTTTATCAAGAAGAGAGAGAGCAATTGTTACAGATATTCCTGGCACCACTCGTGATACTTTGGAAGAGCAGATTACTATCAATGGTGTTAGTTTAAATATCATTGATACAGCTGGTATTCGTGAAACAGATGATGTGGTAGAAAAGATTGGTGTTGATAAAGCAATTGATTCTATTGATGATGCAGATTTAATTTTATTTGTATTGGACTCTTCAAGACCTCTTGATGAAAATGATGAGTTCATTATCAATAAAATTTTGGATAAAAAAGTCATTATTTTATTAAATAAATCCGACCTCTCATCAGTAATTAACGAGGAAGAAATATACAATAAATATAATAAATGCGTTATTTCATTCTCGTCAGTAAGCCTTGATGGACTTAAGACTCTTGAATCTACTATTACTGATATGTTCTTTAATGGTGAGGTTCGCAGTGATGATACTTTATACATTACAAACTCTCGTCAGGCTGCTTGTCTTTCTAATGCAAAGAGTAGTTTAGAAAATGTACTTACAAGTATCGATAATATGATGCCAGAAGATTTCTTTTCTATTGATTTGATGGATGCCTATAGTTATTTAGGTGAAATTACTGGTGAAACAATTGATGATGATTTAGCTAATAAAATTTTCTCAGAATTTTGTATGGGAAAATAATTATTAAAATCGAGCTTTGCGATGATTTTAATAATTACAAAACTGCCCATCGCCAAAGGCGATTATAATTGGCAGTTTTTCATTATTTTATGTAAGGAGTAATAAAATGTCTGTAGTTGAAGAATCCTATGATGTAGTTGTTATAGGTGCAGGTCATGCTGGCTGTGAAGCAGCTCTTGCATCAGCACGAATGGGATTAAATACAATTTGTTTTACTGTTAGCATGGATTCAGTTGCTTTAATGCCATGCAACCCTAATATTGGTGGTAGTTCAAAGGGTCATCTTGTCAGAGAGTTGGATGCACTTGGTGGACAGATGGGTATCAATATTGATCATACATTTATTCAATCAAAGATGCTCAATTCTTCTAAGGGACCTGCTGTTCATTCACTTAGAGCTCAGGCTGATAAAAGTGCTTATTCTCTTAGAATGAGAAAGACAATGCAGGATACTGATAATCTTACACTTAGACAGGCTGAAGTTACTGAACTTATTATGGATGGTAAAAAGGTTGCTGGTGTTAAGACTTTATCTGGAGCTATTTATCATGCAAGAGCAGTAGTTATTTGTACAGGTACATATCTTAGAGCTAGATGTTTGTACGGAGATGTAATTGAACATACTGGTCCTAATGGTTTAAAGGCAGCTAACCATTTAACTCAATCATTATTGAATAATAATGTAGAAATGAACCGCTTTAAGACCGGTACTCCGGCAAGAGTTGATAGTCGTTCTATTGATTATTCTAAGATGGAAATCCAGCTTGGTGATAATCCTGTTGTTCCATTTTCATTTAGTACCAATAGAGAAGATGTTCAGATTGAACAGGTTCCATGTTATCTTACTTATACTAATGAAAAGACTCATGAAATTATTAGAGCTAATCTTGATAGATCGCCAATGTATTCTGGTGTAATTGAAGGAACTGGTCCAAGATACTGTCCAAGTATTGAAGATAAGGTAGTTCGTTTTGCTGATAAGAATAGACATCAGCTTTTTGTAGAGCCAGAAGGTCTTAATACAAATGAGATGTATATTGGTGGCATGAGTTCATCAATGCCAGAGGATGTTCAGTACGCTATGTACCATACAGTTCCTGGTCTTGAAAATTGTAAAATTGTTCGTAACGCATATGCGATAGAATATGATTGTATTAAAGCAACTCAGTTAAAAGCATCACTTGAGTTTAAGGATATTGATGGTCTTTTTGCTGCTGGTCAGTTTAATGGTAGTAGCGGATACGAGGAGGCTGCGGCTCAGGGATTAGTTGCAGGTATCAATGCAGCGTTAAAATTACTTGGAAAAGAACCAATGATTCTTGATAGATCTAATTCATATATTGGTGTTCTTATTGATGACCTTGTTACAAAGGAAACTAAGGAACCATATCGTATGATGACATCAAGAGCAGAGTATAGACTACTACTTAGGCAGGATAATGCAGATTTACGCCTCTCTAAAATTGGTTACGAGGTAGGTTTATTACCTAAAGATAGGTATGATCATGTGGTAGAAAAAGAGCGTCAAATCGAAGAAGAGGTTGCTCGAGTTAAAGAAATCAATATTGGTGCTAGAAAAGAAGTACAAGCTCTACTTGAATCATATGGAAGTATTCCTCTTTCAAATGGTATTAAGCTAGTAGATTTGATTAGACGTCCAGAGCTTGATTATGACAAGCTTGCTCCTATTGATCCAGATAGACCAGAGCTATCTGATGAGGTAAGAGAAGAGGTTAATATTTACATCAAGTATGAAGGATATCTTACAAGACAGGCTAAGCAAGTTGCTCAGTTCAAAAAGCTTGAGTCAAAGATGATTCCTTCAGATATCGATTATGATGATGTTTCTAGTTTAAGAATTGAAGCTCGTCAAAAACTTACAAAACTTAGACCAGCTAACATTGGACAGGCATCAAGAATCTCTGGTGTAAGTCCTGCAGATATCTCAGTACTTTTAGTTTATTTGGAAACTTATAAGAGTAAAGAAAAATAATCGGTCTGTTTTAAGGGTACTTCTATATACCCTCAAAACAATACAATTTTTTATTATAGGAGATTTATGAGTAGAGATTATTCATATTTGAAGAATACAATTATTGATTGGAATCTTACTTTAGATGATAATCAAATTAATCAACTAGATTTATTCTATGAAATGTTAGTTGAAAAAAATAAGGTAATGAATCTTACTGCTATTACAGAGTTTGATGAAGTTATTGTAAAGCATTTTGCTGATAGTTTATCTATAGGTAAAGTTATGCCATCAAACATTAATACAGTATGTGACCTTGGAACAGGAGCAGGTTTTCCAGGTATACCTATGGCTATTGCTTATCCTAATATTCAATTTACATTGATTGATTCTTTAAATAAAAGAATCAAATTTCTTCAAGAAGTAGTAGATGCATTAGGATTAAAGAATGTTACTCTTATTCATGCAAGAGCAGAAGAGGCTGGTAGAAACAAACTATACAGAGAGCAGTTTGATTTAGTTGTTTCTAGAGCAGTTGCTAATATTAGTACATTATCCGAGTACTGTTTACCATTAGTAAAACTCAATGGATATTTTATTAGTTTTAAATCAGGTGATATAAAAAAAGAGGTATCTTTATCTGAAAATGCTATTCAAAAATTAGGTGGCTCTATGGAAGAACCTATATATTTTTCTCTTCCTGATACTGATATTAGTAGATCATTTATTATTATTGATAAGAAAAAATCTACACCTAAGGCTTATCCTAGAAAAGCTGGTACTCCTAGTAAGGAACCTTTAAAGTAATATTTTCACATGAAACATTAATATGGGGGATGATTTATGGTAAATGACTTCCTAAAAAAATATCAGGAAGAACTTATTTCTGAAAAAATACAGTTAAAAGAAGATATGGATTTATTAGAAACTAAGATAAAAGAAGAAAAAAAGTTTCTTAATGTATTAGAAGAGTCTAATGAGTCTTATTTTGTTGAGTTTACTCCAAGAGATATTAATGCAAAAAATAATGAAAAGGCTGCAGAAATTCGTCAAATTCTTTCTGAATTAGAATCTCAAATGAGTAATAAAACAAAAAAAATGAAGTTTTACGATAGTAGATTAGTAGAGATTAATGCTCTTATTAATAATACTGCAGTTATAAATCGACCATCTGATTCTAATAATCAAGTTATAGTTGAAAATAATATTGATGATAATATTAAAAATCAGCTTAATTCTATTAAAGATATTATCGTTTTAGATCCTTATAGAGCAAAAATTGAATTGGAAAATTTAATTTCTAATCTATAAAATAGTTACTAAAACTACATATAGAAAATGTTTCACGTGAAACATTTTCTATATGTAAGGATATTAAACACAAAATATTGTATAAGGATTTTTGAATCAACTTCTATATATTGCTATTTTTATAAATAATGTTTCACGTGAAACATTTCTAAAAGATATATAATTTATCAATATCTAGTAAACAAACATCAATATATTGCAAACCAAAACAAAAATTCTTGGTAGAATTGAATATATTGGAATGATATAATTTTACTGTTCACAAATTTAAATACTAAACTATAAAAGAGGGAGACAATAAATGAAGAGAGTAATTGCAATAGCCAACCAGAAGGGTGGAGTTGGTAAAACTACTACAAGTATTAACCTTTCAGCATGTTTAGCTGAAGCAGGTAAAAAGGTTCTTGTTATAGACACTGATCCACAGGGAAATGCAACAAGTGGACTTGGTCTTGATAAGGATGAATGTGAGAATACTGTTTATGACTTAGTTCTTGATCAATGTAGTATTAAAGAATGTATGTATAAGGTGGAAAATATTCCAAACCTTACTATTATTCCTTCAAATGTAGACTTGGCCGGAGCGGAGATAGAGCTTCTTGGTATTAATGAAAAGGAATATATTCTTAGAAATGCAGTTGACTATGTAAAGGATGACTTCGATTATGTAATTATTGATTGTCCACCATCTTTGAATATGTTAACTATTAATGCTATGACAACTGCAGACTCTGTACTTGTACCAATTCAGTGTGAGTATTACGCACTTGAAGGTATTAGCCAGTTGATTCATACAATCGACCTTGTTCAGCAGAGACTTAATTCAAAGCTTAAAATTGATGGCGTTGTATTTACAATGTACGATAAGAGAACAAATCTTTCTTCTGATGTTGTTGATACAGTTAAGAATAATCTTAATGCAAAAGTATATCAGACAATCATTCCTAGAAATGTAAGACTTGCAGAAGCTCCATCTCATGGACTTCCAATTAACTTATATGATGAGAAGTCTGCTGGTGCAGAAAGCTATCGTAATCTTGCAAAAGAAATCATTGGAAGAAAGGATTTATAATTATGGCAGCTAAAAAGGGAGGATTAGGTAAGGGACTTGATTCCCTTATTGTTAATAAGAACGAGGGTGTAGTAGTAGCAAACCCAGAACAGCACGGTGCTCCAGTTGAAGTAGAAATTGATAAGGTTGAACCAAACAAGCTTCAGCCTAGAAAAAACTTTGACGAAGATAAGCTACAGGACTTAGCAGAAAATATTAAAATTCATGGAATTATCAATCCACTTCTTGTTCAGGATAGAGGTTCATATTATGAGTTAATCGGTGGCGAGCGTAGATGGAGAGCTGCTAGAATCGCTGGTCTTAAGAAAGTACCAGTTATCATTATGAATCTTAGTGAGCAGGAATTCGTAGAGATTTCCCTCATTGATAATATTCAGCGTGAACAGCTAAACCCAATCGAAGAAGCTATGGCTTTTGCTAGACTTATAGATGAGTTTAAGCTTAAGCAGGATGAAGTAGCAGAGCGAGTTTCAAAGAGCCGCACTACTATTACAAATGCTCTTAGATTATTGAAGCTTGATAAGCGTGTTCAGGATATGATTGTAGATGATAAGCTTACAACAGGTCATGCTAGAGCAATGCTTGCAATCACAGATTTGGATAAGCAGTATGAATTCGCTGAGAGAGCATTCGATGAAAAAATGTCAGTTCGTGATGTAGAGCGTGAGGTAAAGAAGCTCTTAAACGACAAGGCTGATAAAAAATCTAAGGCTGCTGGTCTTGATCCTCAGCTTGCTGCTGTATATCAGCAGACACAGGAAAAGCTTAAGGGCGTTCTTGGAACAAAAGTATTTATCAATGCAAAAGATAATAAGTCAGGTAAGCTTGAAATCGAGTATTATTCTCAGGATGAGCTTAACAGAATCGTTGATTTACTTGAATCTATAAAATAAACATACGTTCGATTGGAGAAATAATAATGATAGAACAATATCTTGGAATTAGTACAGACTACATCGTAATAGGACTTGCAGCACTAGTTCTGATAATGACAATACTTTTAATTGTATTTATCGTGCAAATGCATAAGCTTAAAAAGAGATATAAAATCTTTATGCAGGGTAGCGATGCAAAATCATTAGAAGATACACTTATTTACAGATTAGAGCAGGTAGATGAGCTTATAGAAGCAAATGCTAGCAATGAAAGAAATATTGATGCAATTTTCAAAAATATGAAGGATTGCTTCCAAAAAATTGGTCTCGTTAAATACGATGCATTTAACGAGATGGGTGGAAAGCTTAGCTTTTCACTTTGCATGCTTAATGAGAAAAACTCTGGTTATATTATTAATGCGATGCATTCAAGAGAGGGTTGCTACACTTATGTTAAGGAGATTATAGATGGCAATTCTATAATTCAACTTGCAGAAGAAGAGGAGCAGGCTCTTAATCAAGCTTTAAATGTTTAATGGACGGTATATGATGCATAAATTTTTACCAGCAATTGGATTTAGTAAACTTAATAAAGAAACACTGAATAATCTTATTCAAGAAATAATTCTTCGACCTGATTACCAGGAGTCTGCAATAGATCTCGAAGGTAATCAGTTTGTTGAGCTTAGATATATGGTGGCAGACAATGTTGGACTTGTTTTGCGCGGAATCTATAACGATAATGATGAATTTATATTAGATTACTATTATCCAACTTATCTTGGTGAGAGTATATCATCCAATAATGAAGTGGATGTAATAAAGCAATCTGATAAAGAATGCTATCATGTTATGGTAGATGAAGTTAGATTAGGAGTTAATCTGATTTTTCATCTCCAAAACATGGGAGAGTATCTAAGAAGAAATACTGCAAATAGCAAGGGTGTCAAGCGTGATATAAGATTAGCTGCTTTATCATTGGAAGGAAAGGTTATTCTTCCTCTTTACGATAATGAAAAAAGTCGAATAAAAGAGAAAATGAATAACAAAAAACGCATTGATCTTGTAGAGCAGGCTAGAGAGGGGAATGAAGAAGCTCTCGAAAGCCTTACCATGGATGAAATTGATTTATATCAGCGTATTACAAGAAGAGTTTCAAGAGAAGACATTCTCAGTGTTGTTACAAGCTTTTTTATGCCTTACGGAATAGAGAATGACAAATACGAGATTATGGGTGACATTCTTGATGTTAAATCTGTTGTAAATCATCTCACAATGGAGGAATTATATCTGCTTGTAGTAGAAAGTAACGATGTAGTTCTTGAAGTGTGCATAAACAAGAATAATTTATATGGAGAACCTACAATAGGACGCCGTTTTAAAGGCATTATTTGGCTACAGGGAACTGTTGATTTTTCTTAAGCTTTAGATTAAAATCAAATAGTTGTCGCGTTTGAGTAGCTCAGCTGGATAGAGCGTCCGCCTCCTAAGCGGAAGGTAAAGGCCTAAAAACCGCGTAAATATGGGAAATTTGAGAAGCTCAAGTGAGTGAGTTTGAGTGAGTAAAACTAAATAAGGATAACAGAGAATACATAGTATTCTTTTGTTTATAAGTCCACGTAGCTCAGCTGGATAGAGCACCGCCCTCCTAAGGCGGGTGTCGGAGGTTCGAATCCTCTCGTGGACGCTGTGAGGAGCCTATTAGGGCTCCTCTTTATTTTGTGTTAGACGCTCTTTTATATCGTTTAGCTTTCTTTTGTCAGTCAAAGAATAGTGTGCTTCATTGGTCTGAACTTCATGTCCTAAGATTAGGGCTCTGTCAGAAGCAGAAAAGCCCATTTCAATCAGCCTTGAATTAAAAGCCATACGAAAAGCATGATTATTAGTCGGTACACAGCCAAGTCTCTTGCAACGTTTCCTAAGGTTGTGCACATACCCATCGGTTGGAACCATATTGGAGCAGTTTGTATCATGAAAAAGATATTGTGATTCACCTGGAATAGCCATCGCTAGGCTAATCACACGTCTTGCATCCTCTGTTATTGGAATAAATCTTCCATTATGAGGATGCATGCGCTCATCTTTGGTGTATCCAACCTCAATCAGTCTGTTATGATCACCTTCAGATTCTTTTATCTGCTGTCTGTGAACATGGATAAAATCATCCCCGATATCCTCAACATGCAATGCAGAAAGCTCTCCAGCTCTCATACCGGTTTCCTTGGCAAGAAGTGACATTAAAACTCTAGGATTGTCCAGATACTTATTAGCATCTTCCGTTATCAAGGCAAGTTCTTCACTTGAAAATGCTTTTTCCTCATCAGTCTTGGTATGCTGGTCACACTGCTTGTAATAATCCTGAGCTTCTATATAACGAACCGGATTATCAAAGCATAGTTTCTTCTTAATACCATATTCAAAGACAGCACCTAGAGATTGAATCATTCTTTTAATAAAGGCTGGCTTAGGATTATTGGGAAGAAGCTCAGTAACAATAAATCTTCTGATATCTTCATCAGTGATTTTATTGATATCCATTTCAAGAAGCGCCTTTGATACATGCTTAAAACGGGTTCGGTCAGTAATAATAGTTTTATCACGCCGATTTAAGCAGTTCTTCTTATAGTCCATAAACAGTTCAAAGACCTGTTCCAGAGTTTTTACCTTATTTTCCTCTTCATAATAGAAATCATATAGCTTTTCTATAAGCTTATCTTCTGTACTGGATGTGATCTCCTTTCTTTTTGAATCAACATACACGTAAGTCTTATAACATCCGTTTTTCCAGCTCTTGCTTGGAGGTAACTGGAAAATTGCTCTGGAATGTTTTGACTTTACATAGTTACGTTTCGCCTCTGTAATCATTTCATTTACCTTGGCGCTTTCCATACCACAGCTAAATAATAGCTGTAAATCCCTCGGACGTAAAGTAGTATTATCATCAAGAATGATTGGTCTATCGTCTTTAATATTTTGTAAATTCAATAGTTTGTCTCCTTTTATACATAAAAAAAGCAACCAACAACAGCAACCTTCCAAAAAAGTTTTTTGGTTAGTTGCTGTAATTGGTTGCTACATTAGTAGTTGCGATTATTTAGTTGTTAAATGGTATTTCCATTTGTTCGGGAGCTTCTATAAAGCATTCATCCGAAATGGAATCATTCTTTCTTCGCCATGCACGGACTCGTCCATATTTGGATACAGTTCGCGTTCCGATCGCCTCCCAGTCAGGATTGTGATGCATAATTTCAGATATTTTGTTAGAATCGCTTTTCTTCAGCTGATCATATTGAGAATATCCAAGAGCCTCATATGCGAGCATTTTTACGCATACATATTTCTCATGAGTGTTGGAAAGGAAGAATTCTATCGATTCCTGATCATTATCTTCAGGAGTAAATCGTTGCTGATACTTAGCCAGTTCAGAATCAAGATGTTTTGGAAGGGTAAGAGAAAAATTGCCGCTTCGGTAGATTTCCATAACTTCTGCCCAGACCTGTAATATATAGTTTCTGGAGTATTCCTCATCAGCAAGAATGTGCACCTCGGCCTTATCTCCATGAGTCTCAATAGGAATGATTCTCCTGTTTCCACTCTTATCCATAGGAAGAATCTCAAGCTTATTTGATGTTCCTCCAAAGACGCACTGCCTCTTAGGATCCTTGGGATGCTTAGAATAAGGCGTTCGATAAGTGTCCTTTTGTCGGCTCAAGAAATTTTTAATATCTTCATCATGCTTTGAGTTAAGCATAGTAAGCATTTCAGCCATTTCAATGAACCAATGGCTTTGAAGCTTTACTACAACCTTTTCATCATCAAGACGCCTTAAATCATCTGAAAACCATTCATCCTTAATTGCAAGGAATCTGAAAAACGTTGATTTGCCAATGCCTTGATCCCCTACAAGACATAAAAATATTTCAAATTTACATCCGGGGGTAAACACTCTGCTAACTGCACCCAGCAAGAAAATCTTCAGGGATTCTGTGACAAGTTCTGTTTTTTCAACACCATAAAAATGAGTCAACATATTTTCCAGACGAGGCTTTCCATCCCATACAAGACTGTTAAGAATATCTCTGATTGGGTGGTATCTGTTTTCGTTAGCAACGACCTGAATAGCTTTTTCGAGTGCATTGTTATAGCTGATTCCGTAATTCTCTTCTATATAAAGAGCGATATATGCCATATCAGTGTCATCCAAAGTATCTTGTTCACGCTTCCAACCAAGATTTCTAACAACATCAATTCTTCCGGTAAATTCATTCAGTCGAATTGCCCCAATAAAAAAAGGATCCTGTTTCAAGATCCTTACTACATTTGCCAAGGTTGCTTTTGGGTTTCCTTTCTCATTTAGTTCAAGAGTCTCTCTAAGACTTTCAACCGGCAATAGTTCTTTACCTACCTCATCTAGCTGCTCTTTGCTGAGCATTGGTAATTTCTCGTTCATATTTGCTAATTATCTCCTCTCTATTTTTGTAAATTTCAAAAATATCATCGTCGTTACCGAAATCAATGACTTCCAGAATATAGCCAACTTGATCAATAAACTTAGCAGCGACAATATATCTCTCATCGATAGTTCCGGCATTCCATTCATCTTCTGTTGGTGCATATTCAAGATTCCAGTAATGGAAGGTTTGAAAGAAATCAGACAGCTTCAATCGAAACTGTCTGATTTCTTCTGCATAACCACGTCTCACTTTATTTTCATGTTCTTTAGCTTTGGCTAGGCGAATTCTTGCATTACGTTCTTTTGCTGATTCTTTCTTTTGAAAATCAACAGCCAAATTAAAATCTTCAGCAATCTTAATTGCAGCATCTATAGTTCTCAGTCCAAACATCTTCGCTACAAAGTCAACTGCATCTCCATCTTCCTGACAGCCAAAACAATGAAATCTTTTATCAAGTTTCAAACTGGGATGTCGGTCATTGTGAAATGGACAACAGACCATTCCGTTATGATTGACATGAACTCCGTAGTACTCAGCCGCCTGCCTGGCTGTTACGTTTTCACGAATAACATCGAAAATTCCCATCAGCGCTCCTCCATATCTTTTCTCTTGTTTTTAGAAATAATATTTTTGGAAGAATTGCTTCTATTAACTTCACTTTTGGTTTGTTGAAGTCTTGCTAAAAGAGATTCTTTTGCTGTTTTTGTGATTTCAGTTTTGTTTTTTGATTTCACATCTGGAGAATTTAAGACGCTTCTGACTCTTTCAAGAAGAACGGCTTTGTTACGAGCAAGCTTATCTATAATCACATCCAAAACTTTTTTTACAAGAGTCTTATGCTCCTGAGAATTCTTTCGTTCAGGTGCTGTAAACCATTTTTGATAAGCACTGATAATCTCTATATCTGATTTGACAGTCTCTTCTTTGACGGTGTCAGTAACGACTTCACATGCCTTTTCATATGCTTTTTCAGCAACATCAGCAGCCAAAGCATCAATATCGGATATTTTTAATAATTGATTCTCAATATAAGCATCATTTGCAGCTATCTCTTCATGCTGCTTGGCTATAATGAAGTCATTTTTTTCCAAATGGGTTTTTCCCTCCAACGGAACTTCCTCAATCGTAATGCCATGCTTTTCAGCAATGTCGATGAATAAAGATCTGATCTTTGCATCAAAAGCCATCTTCCGATTATTGTGTTTGCTTTGTTTTTTAGCAGGATCAGGTCTTTCGAACCCAAGGACTTCAAGTGCTTTATCTTGTTTTGGAAAACTCATTCCGTAGTTATCATCAGCAAAGAAAACATGTCGTTCATGAATGTGAGGTGTTCCTTCATCCATGTGAAGTGCCCAATCTAAAATTTTGATATTTGAGCCATATAACTTTTCAATTTCTTGGATTAGTTCAGCTACAACCTTGGTAAATAAAGCTGGATCTTCATGACCATCTTTCGTGCCAAGCTGATAAATAGTTTCTTCAGGACATGTTTTAGGATCTTTTAGAATAGCCTCTACTTCACGAATTCTTTCAGTGTGTCTGGATTTACGATGTCGCTCATTTTGAGCATCAATGGAATCCAAAAAATTGTTTTCATAGAAAGCCCGTTCAATTTCATCGAAGTTATACTTCCTTTCAGGACGGTTCCCATTTTCATCAGCGATATTAAATCCCTGATAGCAATCCCAGTAGACATTCATAAAACATCTGTCTCTGTCGATGTGATCCGCATTATCCAAGTCAAAGGATCTGTCATTATGCCCGGCTTTAAAAATTCCCTCCTTTCCTTTTCTGCCGTTGTGTCTTGTTGCTCTTACTTTTTTCATTTCTTTCCTTCCTTTCTGCCACGAAAAAAGGAACCGGTTTTATCCGATTCCTTCTTAAATCTAGTGGCTAAAAATAATAATTAGTTGCTTTAGATTTCCGGCGAAGCCGCACCTGTTCTAAGCGAAGCGCGACAGGATATAACCCAATACAATGTGTCGCATGCAACACATCATTGGGCCAAGGTTGCACCTTGGATCTGCCCATGCGCTTCACCCTGGACCCGAGCGGGAGTTTTACCCCTGCACCCCAGCAGGGCTCTGCCCTTGCATCCCGATCGGAGTCTTACTCCAATACCTTGCGTAAGGCTTTGCCTTTACAATCCATCAAAGAGCTGCGCCCTCTGAACACCGCTCTAATTAATTATTCGTATGAAAATGACTAATACCTCATTTTCATAGCAAATTGCATCAACAGGCATTCACTTCGAGAAAAAATTGAATGTTCTGATGCAGATTTGCATCCAAATATGATATTATTTCTTTGTATGAATAAACAGAAAGGATCGCTGAATAGATGGGTGAATATTTACCGGGAAATCTTCAAGAGCGTTTAAGAGAACTTAGAGAAGCAAACGGTTATAAGACCAGAGAAAAACTTGCTGAAGCAATTGGTGTTAATAAGACCACATATAGCAGAATTGAAAATGGCGCTACCAAAACTATCAGCAGCGATATTTTAATAAAACTTGCGGAGCTATATAAAGTGCCGACAGATTACATACTTGGGTTGACCAATACTCCTGAAAACACTGGATATGACATTAAAGAGCTTGGTCTGTCAGTTGATGCTGCCAAAAATTTATATTCAGGAAAAGTCGAGCCAAGAGTTGTAAACGAACTGCTTATCAATGATAAATTTGCAATGGCGACAAAGATGATAGCTACATATTTTTCGGGTGCCATCACACAACTCATTGCTACGCAGAATAAACTTTTGGATTTTTCCTATGATCTTCTGAATGAGTTAACACAAACGGGGAAGGTCCCAAATGATAAAGAAATTCAGCAGACTAAAAAGACATTAAAAGCAGCTAAGTTGCCTGCAGGTAATGTGGAACTTGACAGGATTCAAAGACAGTTGATGGCCTCAATTAGAGAAATAAAAAAGAAATTAGTTGATGAAGTTGCAGAAATAAATAACAACTCTGACATATTGGAATATGAAATTATTGAAAAGGTTAAAAATGAGGCTCTGGCTGTTCCTAACATTACGAACCTTCCTGAAGATGAAAAGATTAAGATATTAAAGGATGCTGTTATTAAAGGTATTCAGATAGATAAAAATATAAGTGATGAAAAGATGGCAACAATAGAACCGCTGATTGAGCAATCAGTTTCTATGATGGCAAAATTATGGAATGAAAAATGACAAACATTAATGAAGTCGATAGTCGCAATCGAAAGCTTTGTGAACTTGCAAAACAAAATGACCTTTTTGCGCAGACAGAGATACTGCTTGCAAATGAAGGACTTATAAAGGGGCTTGCACAGAGTCTGGCAGTTGCCCATGATATTGATATAAATCATTATGCCGGAATTGAGATGGATGATCTGCTTCAGGAAGGCAGGTTTGCTCTACTCGAAGCTGCTAAGAGTTATGATCTGAATTCCCAGACTAAGTTTTCAACATATGCTTACACAGTTGCCGGCAATGCTATGCGCGACTTGTGTAGAAAGGGTGATTCATCTTTTGAAAGGCAACTTGTTAATCATGGTATTGTTCAGGTATTTCTAAATGATAATCCTGTTGATGAGGATGGTGTTCCAGAAGCAGAAAAGATTTCTGATGGAAGAATACATGACCCGGTAGGTGATGAAGCAGTGCTTCGTGTCATGCTCCAAAAGATGCGAAACCGCCTTGAACTACTACCGGCTCGTGAACGCAGACTTCTTATGTACCGCTACGGTATAGAGTCTCTTGAATATAAGACAATCGAAGAAACAGCAGCTTTTTTCCATCTGACAGAGAAATATTTGCAGATTATAGAAGCAAGGGCGCTTGGAGTTTTACGTGATGGGATGAATGATGGAAAGATAGTCTAAATATAAAAATGAAAGGACGTTATGTTATGTCTAATGAAGTAAATAGTGCTGACATCTTACTTTACGAAGATGCTGATACCAAAGAGTTTGTCAGTGTTATTTTCAATGAAGATAATTTTTGGTTATCTCAGCTAGGAATGTCTGAGTTATTTGGTTGTACTCCAGAAAATGTTATTCAGCACCTTAATAATATCTATGAAGAAGAGGAATTGGTTAAGGAGGCAACTACTAAGAAATTCTTAGTAGTTCGAAAAGAAGGAAATAGAAATGTTCGTCGAAACATCGATCATTATAACCTAGATGCTATAATCGCTGTTGGTTATCGTGTAAATTCAAAGAAGGCAACCAGGTTTCGTCAATGGGCTACTAAAACATTAAAGGAATACATTACAAAAGGTTTTGTAATTAATGATGATATGATGAAAAATGGTCGGGCATTTGGGAAAGACTATTTCGATGAATTATTGGAAAGAATTCGCGAGATTAGAGCCAGTGAACGCCGAGCATATCAGAAAATTGCGGATGTATTTGAGCAATGTAGTTATGATTATGATAAAAACAGTGAGACCACAAGAGCCTTTTATTCCTTCGTACAGAATAAACTTCACTATGCAGTAACTGGAAAAACTGCTGCTGAATTGATAAGTGAGAGAGCTTCTCTTGATAGCCCTACCATGGGTCTAACAACTTGGAAGGGTGCTCCTGATGGAAAAATATTAAAAAGTGATATTATAGTAGCTAAAAACTATTTGAATGAAAAAGAAATTTCCAGATTGAACAGATTGGTTACTATGTTTATTGACTATGCAGAATTGATGGCTGAAGACGAAGTGCTAATGAGCATGAAGGATTGGCTTGATGAAACAGATATTTTTCTAAAGAATAATAGGCGGGAAGTACTTTCCGGAAAAGGAACGGTGTCTCATGAAGCAGCAGTCAAAAAGGTCAGCAAGATATATGAGGAATTTCGTAAAAAACAGGACGAAGAATATATATCAGAATTCGATCGAGAAATGGAAAAATATTATTCTGGTCGAAGTGAACCATAAAGCTTAACAAAATACTACTTAGAGAGTACTTGATGGAATGAACAGGCTTATTCAGAAAGCTGGATATGGAGATGTCCTTAACATTATGGAAGAAATCTCAGCAATATGAGAGTATTTGAAGGATTGGAATAATAATGATAATTAAAGAATATGAAGAAAGCTATCGTGATGATCTTATATTTATGATACTTTCTGCAAAGGATGCTCTTGGGAGAAAACCCGGGATAAACGAAGATCTTTTACATATAAAAGAGAATTATTTTAATAAGGGGGGCAATTTTTGGATAGCGATAGATGATTCTGACAGGGTAATAGGCTCAATAGGTTACTCTATCATTGAAGGCACCACAGAGGCTTTTATACATAGATTATTCATAAAACCCTCATTAAAAAGACAGGGATTAGGGACAAAGCTATTGCTAAAAGCTGAGGAAGAGTTAAAATTTAAAGGGATTACAATCGCTAAAGTTCATCTGGGAGAGCCGGAAGAACAGTGGTTTGAGTCGTATAACTTTTATCCAAAACATGGGTACGTGTTTTGCGGAGACCGACTTATGATGAAGGATATATAAAGTTGATTATCAAAATATTAAAGAAGGGGATATGAATACGTGCTAAAAGGAGATGTTGAGAGATGACAGATGTTTATGAAAAATGCCCTAATATTGAAACAGATAAGGTTTTATTAAGACCGGCCTGCAAAGAAGATTCAGTACAACTATTAAAAATTTACAGTGACAAGAATGCATTGCCATTTTTTAATAGTGATAATTGTCATGGTGATAATTTCTATTATCCTACAAAAGAAAGGATGGATTCAGCAATTGATTTTTGGCTAGACTCATATCAGAAGAAGTGGTTTGTAAGATGGGTAATCGTGGAAAAAATCTCTTCAAACATTATCGGATCTGTAGAATTGTTCCACAGATGTGCAGATGATGATTTTAATGGAGTTGGCGTATTAAGAATTGATCTTGGCAGTGACTATGAGAAATCATCTCTCATTAAAAATGTCCTTGATGCAATTGTGCCACCAGCATATGAAATGTTTGAATGTGAAGAAATAATATCAAAAGTTCCAATCTATGCTGTCGAAAGAATCGAAGCTTTCTCAGATTATGGATTCAGAAAATCCGAAAAATTCTTAGTTGGAACAATAGACCACTATGCATATAAAGATTATTGGACAATTCATAATTGATTTATTGTATAATGGGTGTACCTTATAGAAAAAGCAATTGATAGCAAGTTTCCGGCTTCTTGTTCGGGTGAGTGAGTAACTGAGTGAGTTTTCAAAATGGTGGTATGGAAAGGCGCTTCCTTTCTACATTTTTTGAGTGAGCTTTCTTCTCCTAAGCGGAAGGCCGTGGGTTCGAATCCCATCTCGAACATGATTGGAAGGAGTCTATGAAATAGGCTCCTTTTTTTATTAGGAAATATAACACTTTGTCCACACAAAATTCGCAACTTTGGGGTAAAATACCTTTGTATGGAGAATTGTATATTGTATAATAAAATGTAAATAACACAATTCTAGGAAAAGGGGGAAAATATATTAGAGGAGGACGGTAGTGTATGGCAGATTTAAGCTTAACTAAAGAGCAACAGGATACTCTTGGAGAAATTGCGAACATCAGCATGGGTTCGTCTGCAACATCTCTGAGCGCATTATTAAATAATTTAAAGGTAGATATTACAACACCTAAAATTGAGTTAATTCGTAAAAGCGAATCACTTGATGATTATCACAATGTTTGCGTGTTGGTACATATAAATTATATTAAAGGATTAACAGGAAGTAACGTATTAATCCTAAAGGAAAATGATGTAAAAATAATCGCTGATCTTATGATGGGTGGCGATGGTACAAATACAAGTGGTGAAATTGGCGAGCTTCAGCTTTCAGCTGTTTCAGAAGCTATGAACCAGATGATGGGAAGTGCAGCAAGCTCGATGTCACAGCTACTTAATAGAGTAGTAGATATCTCACCACCAAAAACAGACAATATTGACGTAGAAAGCGTAAAAATATTCGAGAGATTATTTGAATCACCTGAAATAGATTTTGTCAAAATAACATTTAATTTAAAAATAGGAACGATAATAGATTCAGTTATGGTACAGCTGTATCCTATTTCGTTTGCACATGATATGGTATCTCTATTTGAAAAAAATGATTAACTAGGGGGCACAATGGACGAGAACACAAAGAAAATTCAAACAGAAATAGCCAAGGATAAGATTCAGATTATTCTATCCAGCATAGCACTTGCTGTGTTAATTATCATGGAGTTTTATATCATGATAAATTTCAAAAGCAATTTTATGGCGATGGCGGTAGGAATACTTCTGATGATAGTTGCTTTGTTTTTCCTTATAAGTGCCATGTTAGATATATCTCTCAAGCAAAAAAACATGGAGCAGGAAAAGTATGAGGAAATTTACAATGCGCAAAAGGCATCGTATCTCGTCATAAAGAAAAGCTTTGATGAAATGGATCAAAGACTTCGAACAATCGAGGAAAACAGTGCTTTACCTGCTGAAGATATTATTAATGCACAAAAGGCCGTAGCTAAGGTTACTATTTCACGAAGCAAGGAAAATACGGATGCGTTGATGAACTCAAATGATGAGTTGATCAATCAGCTGGTAAATATCCAGGAAAAGCTTGAAAACAGTAATAGTCAGATTCTTGAAAAACAGCAAACTTTATTAAAAGAAACAAATCTTGATATACAGCAAAAGATAGCAGCGCTTACATCGCAAATATCTAATATTGAAGGAAAAATCCAAAATGGAATTCCAGTAATGGCTCAGCCTATGCAAATGCAAATGACACCACCTCCAGTGATGCCAGTAATGCCTGAACCACCTGTGGTTGCTGAACCAGTAGTAGAACCAGAGCCAGTTATGGAAGATATCCCTGATTTAGAGGATATTCCAGTAATGGAAGAGCCAGTAGCTGAGGAAGCTCCTGCAGAGGAGATAACTAATGTAGAAGACATTCAGATTCCAGAAGAAGTAGTAGAACCTGCAATGGAAGAAACTCCTGCTGAAGAAATACCAACAGAAGAACCAATTGAGGACATAGGTCTTGACTTAGACGCTGTAATCGAAGAAGAATCTACAGAAGAACCAGCTGAAGACCTTGGTCTTGATTTAGATGCTATAGTAGAAGAACCTTCAGTGGAAGAGAAAATTCCAGTAGAGGAATTGCCAGAAGCTGAAGAACCAGTTGATGATATAGGTCTTGACTTAGATACAGTGGTGGAAGAAGAGCCGGTTGACGACTTAGGTCTTGACTTAGACGCCGTTGTAGAAGAAGCTCCAGTGGAAGAAGTAATCCCAGAGGAGCCAGTAGCAGAGGAAGCTCCAGTGGAAGAAGTAGTACCAGAGGAGCCAGTAGCAGAGGAAGCTCCAGTAGATGACATAGGTGCAAACTTGGATGCTTTGTTAGAAGAGGTTGGAGATATTCCAGAAGAGGAACCAGAGCCGGAACCTGAACCGGAGCCAGAGCCTGAGCCAGAACCAGAAGATGATTCTATAGTTATCCCAGATGTAGGGATAGATTTAACAGATCCTAACAGGGTAATGAGTCCAGAAGAAATAGAAAAGCTATTTGCAAATATATAAAATTAAGATACCTGTCTCAAATCAGAGGCAGGTATTGTTATTTATATAATCAATAATCGATAAAGGATGACCGTGTTGGAATTTTCAGATAACTGTAGTAAAAAAAGTTGTTAAAAAACGTAAAAAAATGAAAAAAAGACTTGCAAAATAATCATTCAGGCTATATACTTATATTCGTTGCTGAGGCAATAACAAATGAATGAGCGCGATTAGCTCAGCTGGCAGAGCACCTGACTCTTAATCAGGGTGTCCAGGGTTCGAACCCCTGATCGCGCATTTGACCATCGAAGTTTCTTCGGTGGTTTTTTTATATCTAAAAATATTTAAAATAAAAGCCTTGATTGTAATAATCAAGGCTTTACTATTATCTACTTGTAATGAGCTTACAAATTGGATTTCCTTTACTAGAAAACTTCTCTTCGTATTCAGTCATAATATTGCCGGCGTTCATAGTCTCATCATTATGTAAATCGTAAGTTACAGCATCAAGTTTCCATAAAGGATGATTGTCTATTTCTTCTACAGAAAAATCAAATAGGTCTCTGTTGTCTGTTTTAAACTCAATGTGACCTTCCTTAGAAAGAATTGAATTATATCTGTTTAAGAAAGTAGAAGATGTAAGGCGACGCTTTGCGTGTCTGTCCTTTGGCCAAGGATCACTGAAGTTGAGATAGATTCTATCTACTTCACGGCAAGCAAAGATATCAAGTATCTCAGCAGCATCAAAACAGATGAAACGAAGATTAGGAATTTCTTCATCCTGCACCTTCTGAACAGCTCTAAGTAAAACAGAAGTATATCTTTCAATACCTATATAGTTGATATCAGGGTTCTCTTTTGCAAGAGTAGTAATAAACTGTCCTTTACCCATTCCGATTTCAATATGAATAGGATTGTCATTGCCAAATACTTCTTTTTTATATGAGCCCTTGAGCTTTGTAGGGTTCTGAATGCAATAAGGACTATTTGCAACAACCTCATCAGCTCCTGGGATATTTCTTAATCTCATAATAACCTCCAAAAATAAAATCAAAATGGATTATAACATAAAAATCGTAAGATTAGTATTGCAACAGACTAAATAGAGAAGTTATACTAAATAGTCGTAAAGGAAAAAGAGTATGAATATAAAAAGAAAACTTGCAAAGGCATTAGCCTTTATTTTTATTGCTAACAGCATATTTTCAATGAAATCAATCCAGGCTGAGGCTGCAGATTATTGGCCTAGTGGAGTTGATGTAGTGGCGGAATCAGCCATTGTAATGGAAGAGGAAACAGGAACAATCCTATATTCTAAGAATATGGATGATGTGCATTATCCTGCCAGTATCACAAAAATAATGACAGCCCTTATCGTCTTGGAAAATTGTGATTTGGACGAGACGGTTACATTCTCTGCAGAAGCAGTTTATGGTACAGAGCTTGGTTCGTCCAGTATTGCCAGAGATGTTGGAGAAGAAATGACGGTTGAGCAGACACTCTATGGAATGATGCTAGAGTCAGCAAATGAGTGCGCTTATGCATTAGGTGAGCATGTGGCCGGAGATATGGATAGCTTTGTTGATATGATGAATGCAAAGGCTAAAGAGCTTGGCTGTAAGAATACACACTTCAACAACTCCAACGGTCTTCCTGATGAAGAGCATTATACAAGTGCTTATGATATGGCCTTGATTTCAAGAGCAGCATACAAGATTCCAAAGTTTGCAGAAATAGTTGGAACAAAGAACTACACAATTCCAGCCACAAATAAACATTCAGATCCAACGCCACTTAATAACCACCATCAAATGCTTCATTACTACAAGACAAATCAGTATTTGTATGAGTATTGCTTAGGTGGTAAAACAGGATATACAGTAGTAGCAGGAGCAACACTTGTTACATATGCCAAGAAAGATGGTATGACCCTTGTGTGCGTTGTAATGAAAGATACAACCACAGACGAATACACTGATACAACAAACCTGTTTGAGTACTGCTTTGATAATTTCAGCAAATATGCAGTAGCGGATTTTGCTTCAATATCAGAGGATGATGTTAATGTAACTGGTGTCCTTAGTGAAAACAGTGAATTAATAAAAGTAGACGAAGACGGAATAATTGTTATTCCAAAGACAGCCAGTATATTAGATGTAACCTCAACTGTAGTTCCATATTCTGATGAGGAAGATTCATCAGTAATAGGACAGTTACAATATTCATATGCAGATAAGTCTGTAGGATATGCAAATCTGATATTTACAAACGCAGATACAACTGGTAGTTATCCATTCGATAACATTCCAGTAGAAGATGGTGGAAGTGGTAAAGAGTATATACAAGTTGATTATCCAAAAATTGGGTTAGTAATCCTTATAGTTCTTGCGGTTATTTGTTTGATTATGTTTATAAGAAGTAAATCAAGTGAGATACTTTTATTCAGACATCGATACATGAGCAGACATCAAAAACCACAAAAGACAAACATGACTATTATTAGAGATAATGGTAAGAAAAGAAAAAGACGTAGATAAACGACAAGAAATGTCCTGATTCTTCGTAATAACGACAAAGTATAATAAAAACGACAGCCTATATTTGCTAGACTGTCGTTTTGTATTTTTGTAGACATCAAAATTATTTTCACGTTTGTAAAAACTATTTATCTATTTATCAGACTATTTACCAGAATTTCTAATTGATGTTTGTTGTTAGTGAACAATATGATTCCATTTGAAGAGTTAATCATGGTAATTACCTTGTCTGCAAATGTATCTGATTCTGAAAGAAGCTGGAATAGATAATCCCTATATTTTTCATCAGCTTTTAAGAATAATGTTTCGTAATTCTCAAAAGGAGCAAGTTCACAATGAGACTTTGTCATAAGAAAAGCGATTTCCTTATCTTGACCAAGCTGCTCCTCAGTCTTATTAATGATGAAATAGCCTCGATCATCCTTTGGCATACCAAGAGCTTTCACTGCACGTTGAACCTGCTTTGTTAGACTGTCACTTGCAGGGTAGAGTGACTGAAAGTAGCTCATGAAATCAGAGGCACTTTTGAAATGTTCATTTGTACCTCGTTCTAGCACCTCTGTCATTAGTATCTTCCTAATTACCTTCTCACATTCTTTACGAGAAGGATTTTTTCTAAGTGTGATTTTTTCTTCAGACATAAATTCCTCCAAAAAGACAAAAATAATAGCTATATTTGTATTATAAGACAAAATAACGACAAAAAGAAGACAGTATCAGAAATATTAATGTAATATAGATTAGTTGACACCTCAATAATAGAATGTGATAATGAAGAAAATAACCTCGTAAAGCAAGCAGGAGTGGAAAAAATGGAAAACTTATTTTCAAGAGATGAAAAGAAGCAGTATCAGCTGGAGCAGATTAATGATTTAGTTGAGGCTAACGGCGGATTAATTAAAACAAGTGAAATTGAAGCCCTGGGAGTAGACTATCGTCGCGTGCTTAAGTTCGTAGAAGAGGGATATTTAATCAGAGTAAAAAGCGGATACTACACTACAAAGTATTTTGAATGCAGTGAAGAGCAGTGGATTTATAAGCTGTTTGGAGAAGACGGAATCCTTACAATTGAATCAGCGCTTTGGGTGTATGGTTATCTTAAGGATAGGCCATACAAGTGGAGTATTGCGATTAATAAAAACACAAGTAAATCTAGATTCCATATTGATTATCCAATAGTGGAGCCATACTATACAGAGCCAGAAGTTTTGGAGCTTGGTGTGACAGAGACTGATTTTGCAGGTGGTCGTATGAAAATCTACACCAAAGAAAGATTAATCTGCGATGTACTGAAATATCAAGAAAAGATAGATAGGGAAATATTCAAAACAGGAGTATTAGCCTACATCATGGATGAGAAAAAAGATGTGGCTAAGCTGATGGAATACGCTAAGGAACGAAAGGTCCTTAAAAAAGTTCAGAATATGATAGGTGTGTGGTTGTAATGATTAACAAGGGCAATATAAAGGAAAAGTCGGAACAACTGAATATTCCTTTTAAAAATCTGCTTTCAGCAGCGGTATGTGAAATTGTAATTGAGCTACTTGCCAATGGAAAATACTGCAATGAGCTATATCTATGTAATTCGGCGGAATTCAAGTCAGATGTCTATAGAGATCTTTGCATTAGCAATATCTACTACGAGTATGTAAGAGACCTTGATGACAAAATGGCAATCCTTTACATGCGAGATATACTAAAAGAAATAATGGCTAAGGGTGCTTTAGAGGGTATGGTGGTAAACGGTTCTGTAGGTGAAACCGGAATCAGTTTAAAAATAACCATTGATGATATGTACATTCCGATAAATCTATATTTCAAAAAGCACGGGGCAAGCCATGAACCAGAAAAAATCACTTTGGAACTGATTGCATACGGAAATAGAAAAGTAGATGTGCTTATCAATCCAAAAGAGGAAGAATTGTCAAAGCATCTGCTTGAGATAATAGATAAACTAGAGCTTATAAATAACATGGATCATTATTATGATGCATATGAAATCCTTACATCCAATCCTGTTAATGGACGAAAGGTGAAGGACAGATTAACTGAGCTTGTAAAAGAAAAAGGAATAGTCGTCGATGACACAAGACTTAATATGCTGAAAAGCTACGGTGATTACACCTACATGAAAAGAAAATGGAAGGTTGAGCTGAGGCAAAAAAAGAAGTCCGAGCCACAGTGGTCGGACGTTAATAATTGCCTAATTAATTTCTTAAGCCCAATCTGGGACGCCATGGAAAAGAACATGGTCTTCCTTGGAGATTGGATGCCACAGCTTAAGCGATTCCTTGATTAAGGATTAGCAAACAAAGTTGTGTTTTAAAATGGAGAAAACAGCATAGTAATAAGACTTTCTGTCGTTTACTTTGTAAAACTGCTGCTCCATGGAAATAGAGGAAATGCTCTTAATAGTTTCCGTATCCACAAGATTGGTATAGCATCTAGCCTGAATGTAACTCTTGGTAGTTTTTTTGAAAAAGATACTTTTGAAAAGAGGGCCGATGCAACGCTTGTGATAAACACCACAGATGGTATCTAAAAATTCACCATCAAACTTAAAAGATGTGATGTCGTAATTATATGAATGGTCATAGAGATAAGCTGCAATGCGTGGATCCATAAATGGAGTGTCCACTGACATGAAAAATGCTCTATCTCCTGAAATCATTGTAAGGCAGGAAAGAATGGCGCCTACAGGGCCGGCGTTTCGATAGATGTCAGGAATTTCCTGAGCATCAAGGCCCAAATGAGTAAGGTCACCACGTTCATTTACTGAAAGGTAAATCTTATCAAAAAATGGACTGAATTTATCGTAGATATATTCAACCATAGTTTTATCTTCAAAAGGTAAAAGTGCTTTCTTTGTACCCATGCGGGAACTATCGCCACCGCAAAGGATAACTAAAGTCCTATTCATAACATCCTCCTTGCTTTGATAAAATCCATTATATTGATTCTTTGTAGAAAATAAAAGCTAGAAAATGAGTTTAGAAAAAATATTAGAAGATTATTCAAAATCGAATATGTATCCATTCCACATGCCAGGCCATAAGAGAATGCTTGATGGACCATACAAAATTGATATGACTGAAGTTGATGGAGTGGACGATTTACATGACCCAGAGGGGGTTATAGCTGAGGAGCAAGGAAGGTTAGCCAGAATTTATGGAGCTGATAAAAGCTTTATTTTAGTAGGCGGCTCCACGGTAGGAAACCTTGCTGCGATATATAGCTGTTGTTGTGAAAATGATTTAATTCTTATCCAGAGAAATTCTCATAAAAGTGTTTACAATGGAGCAATCCTAAGACACTTGAAGGTTGGATACATTAATTCCAAGGCAGATGAAAATGGAATATATAGGGCAGCAACTTTAGAAGAGATTAAATCTGCAGTAGAAAAGTACGGTCAGCCTAAAGCAATTTTACTGACAAGCCCTACATATGAGGGATATCATTGCAAGCTGGAAGATATTTCAAAATATTGTCACGCCAAAGGCATAATACTGATAGTTGATCAGGCTCACGGAGCACATCTAGGATTCAATGATGAATTCAAAGAATCTGCAGTAGGAAAAGCAGATATCACTATCCAAAGTCTCCATAAAACTTTACCGGCTCTTACACAGACAGCGGTAATGCATGTGAGTGGAAATAGAGTAGATAGCCGAAAGATAGCTGCAGCTCTTGATATTTTCGAGACTAGTTCACCAAGCTATGTGCTGATGAATTCCATTAGTCACTGTATGGCCATTATTGAACAATCTGAGAATATGTTCCGGGATTATGTGGATAACCTACAGGATTTCTACAAGATTAGTGGACAATTAAAACACCTTAAATTAGTCGTAGAAGACGAAGAAACAAAAGACCCGGGAAAGCTAGTGATAATCACAAAGCACACAAATATCTCCGGGGTGGAGCTCGCAAGAATCCTTAGGGAAAAATACGAAATAGAAACAGAGCTTTCAAGCTTTTCATACCTGCTTGCCATGACAAGCATTATGGATTCAAGGGAAGGTTTTGAAAGATTAAAAAAGGCATTGCTTGAAATTGACGAAGGACTAGAGAATGGCAACGTAGATGTGCCAATGGTCTGGATTGATAGCAAAAAAATAATGGAGCCTTGGGAAGCCAAGAAAGGCGAAGGTCGACAGGTCAACCTGGCGCAGGCTACAGGACTTGTATGTCAGGATGAGATTTGCTTGTATCCACCGGGGGCACCTATTGTGGTACCGGGGGAGGTCATTTCAGAGAAAGCAATCAAACTTATCTGCCAGGCGAAAGAAAGTGGAATACACGTAACAGGAATAAATAATGACTGTATCTACGTTGTCAATTAGCCTTGGCTGAATTATACTTTAGATACAAAAGAAAAAAGAGGACAAAATGGGAAGTATTTATTGCATAATGGGCAAAAGCTCATCGGGAAAAGATACAATATTTAAGCTTTTGCTAGACAAAGGGGATTTAGATTTAAAGCGAATTGTTTCATATACAACCAGACCAATCAGAAGTAATGAGAAGCCGGGTGATGAATACAATTTCGTTTCCATCGAAGAAAAGGACAAATTAGTTGAGGCGGGAAAGGTAATCGAAATTCGTAAATACGATACTGTTCACGGCCCATGGTTTTATTTCACCGTAGATGATGGCCAGATTGATTTATCGAAAAATGATTATCTTATCATTGGTACAGTTGAAAGCTTTGTAAAGATTCGTGATTATTACGGAAAAGACGCTGTTTTGCCGATATATATAGAGGTAGATGATGGAGTTCGTCTTTCGAGAGCACTTGAGAGAGAACGAAGTCAGGAACACCCAAAGTACGAGGAAATGTGCAGACGATTCTTGGCTGACCAGCAGGATTTCTCCCAAGAGAATCTGGATGCAGCGCAGGTTTCTAATGTCTTCAAAAACGATGATGACAGCAGAATCACTTGCGATAGAATCGCCGCCTTTATAAAAGATAGAAGGGGTTAGCATGGATATTAGAGTAAATGATGTGAGCCAAGTTCAACCTACAGACCAGGCAAAATCCACAGCACCTGTAGATGACACATTCAAATTTACACTTGCAGCAGCCGTAGATGATGCTGAGCTTCAGGAAAAGCTCACAAATCTTTTAAACGACATAACCACTCAGGGAAAGCTTTTGTCTGAGCATATGGATATCCGTGACATGAAGCGATATCGCGGATTGGTCAAGGATTTCCTTAACGAGGTTGTAAATCGAAGCCACAAGTTTTCGCGAGAAAACTTTTTAGACAGACGTGGTCGCCATAGAGTTTATGGTATGATAAAGCTTGTAGATGAGCATATGGATGAGTTGGCAACAGCCCTCGTTCAGGATGAAAAAGACCACATTGATATATTAAATAGAGTAGATGAAATCAGGGGATTGCTCCTTGATATAATCACCTAGATTAGGAGAATTTTGTTAGATGAGCTTTGCGCAGATAGTAGGGCAGGAAGAGGCAAAGAGCCTATTAAGAAATGCAGTTAAAACAGGAAATCATAGCCATGCCTATATTTTCAGCGGTGAAAAAGGCTCAGGAAAGATGATGCTTGCAGAGGCATTTGCGGCAATGCTTCAGTGTGAAAATCCATCTGAAGATGATGCTTGTATGGAATGTCATTCCTGCAAACAGGCATTATCAAGAAACAATCCTGATATTATTTACGTTAGAAGAGAAGATGGCAAGAATAACATCAGCGTAGATGTAGTACGTGAGCAGATTGTAAATGATGTTGATATCAAGCCATACAGCAGCAAATATAAAATCTATATCGTAGATGAAGCAGAGAGAATGAATCCTCAGGCACAGAATGCCATTCTTAAGACCATTGAGGAACCACCAGAATACGCGATTATCATTCTGCTTACAGCAAATCATAATGCATTTCTTCAGACAATCTTGTCTAGATGCGTTCTTATCCAAATGAAATCCGTTGATACAGAAAGCATAAAGCGGATATTGCAGACTCAGTACGAGACTGTTGATTATCAGTCTCAGATGGTGGCAAGCTTTGCCCAGGGAAATGTGGGAAAAGCCATTGCACTTGCTACAGATGTAACTTTCAATGATGTTAAAAATCGTGTTGTCGCCCTATGCAAAAAAGCAAGCAAAATGGATGAGCAGCAGATAGCTGACGAAGTGAAATCCATCAAAGAGGACAACGATAGAGATAAAAAGGAAGATTCCGATAATGAGAAATTTCAGCCATTTATCGAGCAATTGCTAGATTTAATAACTCTTTGGTATCGAGATGTGCTATTATATAAATCGACATCGAGGGATGATTTACTGCTATTTTCAGAGGATGCCTTCGATATTCACGACCAGGCACAGAGCCTGTCATACCATGGCCTAAACGAGATTTTCGATGCAATCTCAGAAACTAGAGCCAGACTAAATGCAAATGTCAATTTTGAATTGACCATTATGCTTCTTATACAGAGGATGAGAAATCCTGAAAACTAAAGGAGACACTAGATGATAAAGGTTATTGGAGTACGCTTCAGAGGAGGCGGAAAAGTATATTATTTTGATCCAAACGGCATAGAGCTTAAGCGTGAGGATCAGGTTATTGTTGAAACAGTTCGCGGTGTTGAAATCGGAACAGTTTTACTTGTAGACAAGGAGATTTCGGACGATGAGGTTCCAGGACCTATCAAGAAAATCATCCGCAAGGCTACAGAAGAAGATGCTAAAAAGGCTATCAAGAACATAGAAAAAGAAAAAGAGGCCATGCGAATTTGCGAGGAGAAAATCGCAAAGCGTGAGCTTGAAATGAAGTTAGTTGGTGCCGAGTACACATTCGACAACAACAAGCTTATTTTCTATTTCACAGCAGATGGACGTATCGATTTCAGAGAGCTTGTAAAGGATCTTGCAGCAGTGTTCCATACACGTATCGAGCTCCGTCAGATTGGTGTTCGTGACGAGACAAAGCTTATGGGCGGTATCGGAATCTGCGGTAGAGAGCTTTGCTGTAAAAGCTGGCTGGGAGATTTTGTTCCAGTATCAATCAAGATGGCAAAGGAGCAAAACCTTTCACTTAACCCTACAAAGATCTCCGGACTTTGCGGCAGACTTATGTGCTGCCTAAAGAACGAGCAGGAGACATACGAATACCTTAACAGCCGCCTTCCAGGAATCAATGATTCAGTTACAACTCCTGAAGGAATCAAAGGTACAGTTCAGTCAGTAAACGTTCTTCGCCAGACTGTTCGCGTTCTTTTTGAAGATGGCGATTTAAAAGAGGTAAAGGATTATCCTACATCAGTACTTAAGTTCAAGCCTCGTAAGAAAAAGGTACAGGTTTCTAAGGAAGAGGCAAAGGAACTTGCCGACCTGGAGGATAATTAATGAATAATCTGTTGCAGGAAGACGAGCGACTAGATGATTTACAAATAAATGGATATCAAATAATTCAGCATCCTGACAAATTCTGTTTTGGCATGGATGCTGTCTTGCTATCGGGCTTTGCTAGCGTAAAAGAAGGAGAGAAGGTTCTTGATTTGGGAACGGGCACAGGAATTCTGCCTATTCTTCTTGAAGCAAAGACAGAGGGAAAGCATTTTACTGGATTAGAAATTCAGCCTGAGAGTGCAGATATGGCACGCCGATCAGTAATGTTTAATCATCTGGAAGAGAAAATTGATATAATAGAAGGTGACATCAAAAGTGCTAGTGAAATCTTCGGAAAAGCATCCATGGATGTGGTCACTAGCAATCCACCATACATGACAAATCATCATGGATTGAAGAATCCAAATGACGCCAAGGCCATAGCTCGCCACGAGCTGCTTTGCACATTGGATGATGTGGTGAGAGAGACTGCAGCTGTTTTAAGGCAGCGAGGCAGATGTTACTTTGTACATAGACCATCACGCATTGTTGAAATCTTTGAAGCCATGCGAAAGTACAAGCTTGAGCCAAAGAGGATGCGCTTGGTTTACCCATACGTGGACAAGGAACCAAATATGGTTCTGATAGAAGGCGTGCGAGGTGGCGGAGCCCAGCTTACAGTGGAATCACCACTGATTGTATACAAGGAGCCAGGCCAGTACACAGATGAAATCTATGAAATATACGGATTAGATAAATAATTATCTTCCAATAGGAGATTATAAATGTCACAGACAGGAACAGTATATTTAGTTGCAACTCCAATAGGAAACCTTGAGGATATGACTTTTCGAGCAGTCAGGATTCTTAAAGAGGTGGATTTGATTGCAGCAGAAGATACAAGAAATTCAATAAAGCTATTAAATCATTTTGAAATAGACACACCTATGACCAGCTACCACGAGTTCAATAAAGTGGAGAAGGCCATCACTTTAATAGAAAAATTAAAAGAAGGTCAGAATATTGCGGTAATCACAGACGCAGGTACACCTGGCATATCAGACCCAGGAGAAGAGCTTGTTAGGATGTGTTATGACGAGGGAATCGAGGTCACATCGGTCCCAGGTCCTGCTGCATGTATTACAGCTGTTACCATGTCTGGCCAGGCCTGTAGACGATTCGCTTTTGAGGCATTTCTTCCAAAAGACAAAAAAGAACGTCGTAGAGTTTTAGAAGAGACCAAAAATGAGACAAGAACTGTCATTATTTACGAAGCACCACATCATTTGATAAGCACATTAAAAGAGCTTGCAGAGGTGCTTGGTGAGGACAGAGGAATCACACTTTGTAGAGAGCTTACAAAGAAACACGAAGAAAAAGAAAAGACCACAATCGGTGGCGCTTTAAAATCTTACGAGACGAAAGAGCCTAGAGGAGAGTACGTTCTTGTTATAGCTGGCAAATCTAAAGCAGAGGTTTTAGAAGAGGCA
Organism: Pseudobutyrivibrio ruminis; assembly: GCF_015057245.1. Taxonomy (GTDB): domain Bacteria; phylum Bacillota; class Clostridia; order Lachnospirales; family Lachnospiraceae; genus Pseudobutyrivibrio; species Pseudobutyrivibrio ruminis_E. Next base: position 2,420 of record NZ_SVET01000011.1, on the reverse strand, counting down.
AGAGCGGCATTTGAAGACATGACCATTGAAGAGCACATGGATATGTACTTAAGCCAGGGCATGGATAAAAAGGAAGCCATGAAGGCAGTGGCAAAAGATAGAGGAGTCAGCAAGCGAGATATTTACAACGCTTTGCTATAGGAGATAGGAGAATATAATGCATTTCATCGTGGATTTGTTTACAAATAAGATTTTTTTAGCACCTGCAGCAGGATGGTTTGTTGCTCAGATTATTAAAATCATTATCGATACTGTAAAATCAGGTTTTTGCAAGGAGAGATTATACGGCGGAGGGGGAATGCCAAGCTCTCATTCAGCTACAGTTACAGCGCTTATGATTGTTACTGGAGCAATCTACGGGGCTTCCTCATTTGAATTTGTAATGGCATTATTCTTTGGAATCGTTGTTATTTATGATGCAAGAGGAGTCCGATTTGAAACACAGCGCCAAGGTAAGGCATTAAACAATCTTAATGAAGAGCGTAAGGAAGAAGGCAAGCAGCCACTTGATATTAATAGATTCAAAGAAAAGATGGGCCATACCGTTCCAGAAATCGCTGTTGGTATGCTCATTGGAATCATATGTGCTGTAGTTGTTTTACACCTTAACATATAGATTTAAAGAAGGGGGGAAGCGTTTTGGATAAAATTGAAGAGCTGAAAAATATGATAGAAGAATCATCGAAAATCGTATTTTTCGGAGGCGCGGGAGTATCCACAGAAAGTGGAATTCCAGATTTCAGAAGCAAAGACGGCTTGTACAATCAGCATGATGTCAGATTCGACATGTACCAGCCAGAATATTTACTTAGCCACAGCTGCCTGATGAGGGAGCCAAAGGTTTATTTCGAATTTCATCGTCAAAAGATGGATACGCGAAATATCGAGCCAAACAATGCTCATAAATATCTGGCAAAGCTGGAAGAAATGGGTAAGCTCACAGGCGTGGTTACTCAAAATATCGACGGCCTACACCAGAAGGCTGGCAGTAAGAAAGTCTATGAAATCCACGGCAGTGCACTTCGAAACTATTGCATGAACTGTGGAACCAGCTATCCGGTAGATTTCATTTTCGATTCAGAGGATGAGATTCCAAAGTGCGATTATTGCGGCGGAACAGTCAGGGCTGATATCACTCTCTACGAAGAGGGATTGCCTGAGGACGCAGTAGAAGGCGCAATCAAAGCCATTTCAGAAGCAGATATGATGATTATTGGCGGTACATCACTTACGGTGTATCCGGCAGCATCATTTGTTAATTACTTCAGAGGTAAGTACCTGGTAATAATTAATCAGACAGATTTGTCAGTTCGCAGAGCAGAGAACACACTGGTGATTACCGACAGAATCGGACAGGTGTTTACAGAATTGGCTAAGCTTCAGGGAATAGAATTATAAATCCCTGAAATAATACAAAAAATACAATAAAAATTCAGTTAAGCCTTGAAAAACGCACAGCTTCATGCTATTATCTTAATTCGTGGTATAAAACATTTATATCCTTGCTAGGCTAGCATTGCTAGTTTGGCCAATAGACCAAAAGGAGGTAGAAAGCATGAACAAGTATGAATTAGCACTCGTTGTTAATGCGAAGATCGAAGACGATGCAAGAACTGCCACAGTTGAAAAGGCAAAGGAGTATATCACTCGCTTTGGTGGACAGATCTCAGACGTCGATGATTGGGGCAAGAAGAGACTTGCTTATGACATTCAGAAGATGAATGAAGGATACTATTACTTCATCCACTTCGATGCTGAGCCAGGCGTACCTGCTCAGATCGAGGAGAATGTTCGCATCATGGACAACGTACTTCGATTCTTATGCGTTAAAGCTGACGAGGCTTAATAGTATAAGATAAGGAGATTAATTATGAATAAAGTTATTCTTATGGGACGTCTCACAAGAGACCCAGAAGTTCGTTACGGTGGAGCAAACAACAGCGCTGTTGCAAGATTTTCATTAGCAGTTGATCGTAGATTTAAGCGCGATGGAGATGAGCAGACAGCTGATTTCATTAACTGTGTTGCATTTGGCAAGACAGGTGAGTTCCTTGAGAAGTATGCTCGCAAGGGCACAAAGTTCGTAGTTGAAGGTCGTATTCAGACAGGCAGCTACACAAACAAGGACGGCCAGAAGGTTTACACTACCGATGTTGTATGTGAGAATGTTGAGTTCGCAGAGAGCAAGAATTCTCAGGGCGGCGGAAACAGCAGCTTCGACGGTGGCGCAGGTTTCGCACCAAGCTCAGATGCAGGCGACGGCTTCATGAATATCCCTGATGGAATTGACGAGGAATTACCGTTCAACTAAGTCAAGGCAACGAAAGCTTTGACTAACATCTATAGGAGGTTAAATCATGGCTTTTAATAAGACAGGCGATGGTCAGCAGAGAAGAAGACCAATGCATAGAAGAAAGAAA
>NZ_SVET01000032.1 GCF_015057245.1 Pseudobutyrivibrio ruminis | reverse complement strand
TAAGTTGCTTCGTTCGACTTGCATGTGTTAAGCACGCCGCCAGCGTTCATCCTGAGCCAGGATCAAACTCTCATGTTTAATATGTAAGTAACCTAAGTTACTTGAGTTCAATTCCAGGTCAGCATAAAACTGACTTGTTTACTATAAAGGTTTTTGTTTCGTCTTAGAAACTAAATGAATTTCAAGGATACATGTTTTAAAAACTTGTATTAATTCAAGGTTTGTTTCACTGTTCAGTTATCAATCTTCGCTTTGTTGTTGCCCTCAGCAGCAACTCGTTTATATTATCACGATGCTGTGTTTTTGTCAACAACTTTTTTATTTATTTCGTGAACTTTTTAGGAATTTAAAATTGTTTATACAATTCTTTCAATTCCTTATTTCGTTCAGCACTTCGTTTCCCTCAGTGCTCGATTATAATATCACCTAAAATAGGGCATGTCAACAGAATTTCTGTGTTTTGTTAAAGTAAATCTATTTAACTAATCGCATTGCAATTGCGTGAATTGTACCAATTATTTTATCAATTCCATTTCAATGCCCATATATTGACTATATATATCTCCGCCTTATCGAGATATAGCATCAACTGCTTCTTTTATATTTGATACGCCAACGACTATAATCCCATCAATATTTTTCACAGAAGGTATATTTGACATAGGCATTATTACCCTCTTAAATCCAAGCTTCTTAGCTTCGTTAACTCGCTGCTCCGCCATTGACACAGATCTAACTTCGCCTGACAAACCTATCTCACCAAATACTATCGTTCCTTCGTCAACAGGTATGTCCTTTTCACTTGAGTATATAGCAAGTGCTATTGCCAAATCGATTGCAGGCTCATTAATTCTAATTCCACCCGCTATGTTTACATAAACATCTGATCTTCCCAAAAATATGCCACATGATCTGTTAGCCTTAGCATCCCTCATTCTCTCAAGCACTGCAACCAACAGATTAACTCTATTATAATCGCACCCTGTAGCCATTCTTCTAGGGATTTCAAAAGCCGTTTTACTGACTAACGACTGAATCTCAACAAGAATAGGTCTGGTTCCCTCCATAGAACATGTTACGATAGAACCAGTAGCATTTTCAGGTCTGCCATCTAGCATAACTGCAGAAGGATTTTTCACCTGCTCTAAACCGGTATCTCTCATTTCAAAAACGCCGATTTCATTGGTTGACCCAAATCTATTCTTTACTCCGCGAAGTATTCTATAAGAAGCATGCCTATCTCCTTCAAAATACAACACCGTATCTACCATATGTTCCAATACTCTTGGTCCTGCAACCGTGCCCTCTTTTGTAACATGGCCAACAATAAAAACAGCTATACCTTTGCCTTTGGCTATCTCCATTAAGACACTAGTAGATTCTCTAACCTGAGAAACTGAGCCTGGAGCAGAACCCACTGCTTCATTAAACATTGTTTGAATAGAATCAATGATAAGAACAGTTGGCATCTCCCTTTCTACCACTGCTTTTATTGTATCTAGATTTGTTTCGCATAATAAATCCAGTTTGTCATTAAACTCACCTATTCTATCTGCTCTTATTTTTATTTGCTGTAATGACTCTTCACCAGAAACATACATGACGCTTACCCCTGACAAGCACAACTTTTGACAAGTCTGAAGCAAGAGCGTTGATTTGCCAATACCAGGATCACCACCAACTAATACCATAGAGCCAGGAACGATTCCACCGCCTAATACTCGATTAAACTCTTCGATATTAGTAGATATTCTCTGTTCGTTGGACGCAGTTACGTCGATAATCTTTGTTGGCTTAACATCTGATACTTTCGCTCGACTTTTAACAGATGTCTTATCTATAACTTCTTCAACTAAAGAGTTCCACGCGCCACATGATGGACATTTGCCGGCCCACTTAGATGTTTCGTTTCCACATTCCTGACAGAAAAACACCGAAACCTTTTTATTTGCCATAATATATCTCCTTCTAAATAAAAAAATCTTCCCACCTTTATTTGTGGGAAGATAATAGTTTAAATTACAGTATTAAACTCTACTAACCTGAACCGCTACTGCAACCCCTGGATCAAGCTCCACTGAAAGATTAAGCTTGCCCCCAAGATTAGTCTTCATCTGACCTGCACTTGCGCCATTTACAGTAATGTCATAGCTTGTCTCTGGTTCAAGCTCTAAAGTAATCATTGCATCTTCTTTGCCCTCAACTGTAAACGAAACAGAATCAGAAGTACAATTAAACTTTTCTACTGCTGTACCAGGAACAGATTCATAAACAAACATCCCATTACGCTCTAACTTAGTGATATCTGAAAATGTCTTTACCTTGTACAAGTCTCCGTCGTGTTTGTAGTCTTCAAGCTTCTTCTTATCAGCTAATGTATAATCTCCAAAGCTGATAGTTCCGTCTGCTTCACTGCGAATCAACTCACTAATCACAGCCATTTTTATTCCTCCTGTAGCCACTGCTTACCTGCAGATTGTCTTATTCTGATTATAACAAAGGAATATCATTTTAACAACAAGACCCCTAAATTATTATTAGCATTTTTCAAAAACCACTACGTCTTTTTTAACCTTTGCTTTTACTGAATCAGATGGCTTTATTTTGCCTGCTAAAATATCCTCTGCCATTACGTCTTCAAGAGCTGTCTGTATCTTTCTACGAATTGGACGAGCTCCGTATTTAGGATCAAACGCCTTATCAACTATCCACGTCTTAACCGATGCTGGAATTGTAACTGTAATATCCATCTGTTCTTTGCATCTAGCAATAAACTGCTTAACCTGCAAGCCAGCAATCTCTTTCATATCATCCTTTGTAAGAGCTCTAAATACTATTGTTTCATCAATACGGTTTAGGAATTCAGGCTTAAAGATTCTCTTAACCTCTTCCATTACGCCATTCTTCATAAACTCGTAATCTTTGCTGGCATCCTCTTTCGATGCAAAGCCAAGCTTTTTAGGCTCTATAATTGCTTGAGCACCTGCATTACTTGTCATGATAATAATAGTATTCTTAAAGTCAACTTTTCGTCCCTGTGAATCTGTAACGTGACCATCATCCAAAATCTGTAATAGAACATTGAATACATCTGGATGTGCCTTTTCAATCTCATCAAAAAGAATTACCGAATATGGATTACGACGAACCTTTTCTGAAAGCTGACCGCCTTCTTCATAACCAACATATCCTGGAGGTGATCCAATCATTTTAGAAACTGAATGCTTCTCCATATATTCACTCATATCAACTCTAATCATTGATGATTCATTACCAAAGACTGCCTCTGCCAATGCTTTAGAAATTTCTGTTTTACCAACGCCTGTTGGACCAAGGAATAAGAACGAACCAATTGGTCTACCTTTTTCTTTAAGACCAACTCGCCCTCTACGAACTGCCCTAGCAACTGCAGAAACTGCCTCTTCTTGGCCAACAACACGCTTGTGTAAAATGCTTTCAATTTTACGAAGTCGTACTGACTCCTGTTCTGTTAATTTAGATACAGGAATCTTTGTCCATAATGCCACAACCTTTGCGACATCATTTTCCGTGAGAACAACAGGTTTTGACTTTGAACGTCTGTTAAGCTTCTTTTGCTCTGCTTCTTTCTTGAGGATAAGCTCATCCTTTTCTTTTTTGATTGAACTAGCGAGTGCAATATCTCCAGCGATAATGGCATTTTCCATATCCTCTGAAAGCTGATCAATTTGTTTATCTAAGCTGTCATCTTTTGTTATTTTCTTTACGTCATTAAGCTTGATAGCAGCAGCTGCCTCATCCATCAAATCGATGGCTTTATCTGGCAAGAATCTATCTGCTATATAGCGTTCTGAAAGATGCACGCATGCCTCAACTGCTTCATCTGGAATAGTGATTCCATGATGTTCCTCATATAGGTGTCTGACACCTTTGAGGATATCAATTGTTTCTTCTGTAGAAGGTTCCTCAACCATAACAGGCTGGAAACGTCTTTCTAATGCAGCATCCTTTTCTACGTATTTACGATACTCATTGATAGTTGTGGCACCGAGAATCTGGATTTCTCCACGAGCCATAGCTGGCTTCAAAATGTTAGACGCATCAATAGCACCTTCAGCTCCACCAGCTCCAATTAATGTGTGAATCTCGTCTATAAATAGAAGAATATTGCCCTCTTCAATAACTTCAGCAATAACCTTTTTAATTCTCTCTTCGAATTCACCACGGTATTTTGATCCGGCAACCATTCCTGATAAATCAAGTGAAAGAACTCTAAGGTCCTTTACAGAATCAGGAACATTTCCATCAACAATTCTTTCTGCTAAGCCTTCAACGATGGCAGTTTTGCCAACACCAGGCTCTCCAATAAGACAAGGATTGTTCTTTCCTCGTCTAGATAATATTTGAATTACACGCTGAATCTCTGAATCTCTTCCAACAACAGGATCCAATTCTCCTTCTTCAGCAAGTTCCGTTAAATCTCTAGAGAATTGATCTAGGTAAGATGCTTCGTTTTTCCGTGAACGGCCACTGTTAATAGCCTGCATCTCTTCCTTGTATACAACTCCTTCTGCTCCCATACCTGCAACTAATTCAGAGAATAGTTTGTGTGGGTTGATATCTAGCGAATTGAGCAGACGTGCACCAGAACAATCCTGCATACGAATCATAGCTAATAAAAGATGCTCTGTTCCTATAGTTTTAGAATTGCATTTAGCTGCTTCTTCACTAGCGTGTTCCAATAATTGTTCCATTTTAGGTGTGTAGCCATCTCTTTCTTGAATGGCAATCTCACCACCTGGAGAAATAAGCTCCTCCACAAGCTTGAGTAACGCTGCTTTATCTACACCATTAGAATTCAAAACCTTGGCAGCAAGTGAGTTCTCCTGCTCAATAATAGAAATAAGGAGATGCTCAGTACCAACATAGCTATGCTGCAATGACTTTGAAAGCTTCGATGCCCCTGTAATTGCACGTTTTGCTTGTCTTGAATATTCCATATTTTTGCTCCTTTTATAGGTCGTTTAAATCCATCATATTAAGACTAGATGCTCTACGAGCCTCATATGATTCTGATTCGAATCTAGATTTAGAGAAATCCCTATCGTCATCATCTTCGTCTTCATCAAAATCATCATACTCTTCTTCATCTTCGTCATAGTACTCTTCGTCTTCATCGTACTCATCATCTTCGTCAAAAACATCATTGTCTCGATCTTTTCCACCGAAAACTATAGAACGAGGCAATCTATGTGAAGATTTTGTAGGTGCTTTAGCAAATACATCGCCGTTGAAATCATCGTCATCACCATGACCTCTAATAGCTTTGTTGATGATGATAAATAAAAGTACCACGCAAAGAACTATAAGTCCCATGATGATTTTGCGATATAAGTTAAGCTTTTCTACATATAAATTATTGTCGGTAGTTGTTTCTGTTTCATCTACCTCTTCTGTAGTATCAGTAGTTGTTGAAGCAGAAAGTGCTGATTCATCAACTCGTGATACAGTCTTATAAGTGCTGTCGTATACGAACCAACCAGTTGCGCCATCCTGGTTTGAACCATAAACATAGAAAAACTCTGCTCCATCAATTGTGTATGCAGTAGCTGTGCCACCGTTTACATCAAGTGTTGTAGCTGTAAAAGCTGATGTAGGAGCTGAGCCATTATCACTAACAATAACGTAACTATCTGCTGTTCCAAGCATTAAGAAAGGAGAAACAGTACCTGCTTCTGCATTATATAAATAGAAAACGCCTGAGCCTGAAGTATTGTCAGCTGGCTTTAAATAAAGCAATGTAAGGCTACCATTTGTAGGCTCGCTATATGTGCTTGAACCGATTGTAACAGTTGTTTTTGAAAAGCCTGTTGGCATATCAGAATCAGAAAAACGCTCTGAAACTACATAAGATACACCATCAATATCAAAACCACCATCTGAATTTAATGTGCCAACACCAGTTGTAGCTGTAGTTGCTGTGGTTGTTTCTTCTGTAGTCTCTTCTGTTGTTTCAGTAGATTCTTCTGTTGTAACTTCTGCTTCAGCTGTTTCTTCTGTAGAAGCTTCACTCTCTGTGCTTGTAGATGAAGAGCTTGATGAGCCTCCGATAGTAAGTGTTGTACTGCTACCTGAATTTGCAGATGAAGAAACTATGATAGAAGCTGTTCCTTCGGCAGCAGCTGAAAATACGATATCTCCGGATTTACCAGAGAATGAAACTGCATTTCCCTCAGATGTGTAGCCTGAAACACTACAGCTAGAAAGAGAAAGCATGCTAGCTGTGTATTTAACAGTAATTGTGCCACTTTCTGTAGCGGTTATCGAAACTGTAATGGAATCGCCGACTGCCGCAGAACTTTTAGAAACATTAATCGTTGTAGTTCCCTGTGCCATAGCAACAATATTAAACGCAAAAACCATTACAGCTATAGCTGCAAAGCTAACTGCTCTTTTAAACAATTTATTCATAATCAATTACCTTCCTTAAAAACCCAGTGTACATTATATCGGTGAAAAAGCCTTTTTCGCTAATATAAATACACTATATATAGATACTTTAATTATAGGTAACCCCCAATACATAGTCAACAATTTCTACAAAGTAAATAGAGCCAAATCGTGCTAGAAAGCCCTGAGAATGAGCCTATTACACCTCCTGCGTTACTGCTAGAAATATGGATATCAAATATAAATAATAGGAAGAATATAATACCGACTGCCACAATAAATGAGATAGCTGCCAATGATACAATTAATTCTTTATCAAGTTTATTTTTCATAAAAAATACCTCCTGAATCATCTTATGTATAAGATAATATCAGAAGGTATGTACATATTTATGGACTTCTAATTTTCAAATAATTCCTTTAATTGCTATTTTAAACCCTTAATTGAAAAATTTAACGCAATGAAATCATTGTGATTTGAGAAAATCTGTTGCAATGACTTTTGCAGAAGGAGG
>NZ_SVET01000031.1 GCF_015057245.1 Pseudobutyrivibrio ruminis | reverse complement strand
GATGCTTCCGGAAATGCTTTGTATGATCCTTTGCGCTCAATATCATCATTTGCCAGTAAGGCTGGTTTGGCTATAGGTTTTTTTGCGGCCTGGATACTGGAAGAAAAATATATTGCATTTAGCACGGAGAATTTGACATTCGGACGTAGGATTATCAGAGTTGTGACAGCAATTCTTCTATATTTTCTAATGGCGATAATAGCTGCGGGAGTTTCTTCAATCATACCAATTGCATGGATGGCGGCTTTTATGCAAAACGTTATTATGTATTTTGGTGTTATATTTTTTACACCACTCATATTCACAAAAATTAATTGCTAAGGCGGAATAAAGTACCGATCAATCTTACATCTGATTGATATTCAATGTGACTATCGTTCAACAAGGAGAATAAAGTGTCAATTCAAGGATTAAATCAAGCAGACAAAATAATCTCAATGGCTAAAGAAGGGGCTAACTGGAAAAAAATGCCTCCAAAAAAAGGTCCTAGAAAGAAAAAATACAAAGGATCTGAAAAATATATATGTAATAAATTTGGAAAAACAATAGTAGTATATAGTGATTACAATCCAGCTGAAATATTCTGGAACCCTTTAAATCTTTTATTTTTGATTCCTTTTATACCAATTATGGTTTTTCTAACTCTTGGGTATTATAAATACTTGAATGATAGCAAAGGCATATTATTTCTCATTTTGGATATTATTATTTTTATTTTATCTCTATGGACAATAGATATTTCGTTGCTAATAAAATATTTTAGATATAAAGATTTCGTTAGATATGATAAAACCACAAAGAAGCCTATTATTAAAGCTAGCATATGCACAGGTGAGCAGATGGCTGGCTTTAAGGATATAGCCACAGGTTCTTTTGAGGAAATAATGCTTATAAAAAGCCAAGATGATTTGGCTGCATTTAAGGCAATGTATGATATTAAAGAAGAAATAGAAAAGATTTACTAAAGGAAGAATAGATATGTTTTTTATTATGGGAATTACTGATGGTCGCAAAGACTTTGATTTTTGCCCTAAGTGTGGAATGAGGTTTTAAAATGCATTACAGATTACTCGAACCAAATGATAACTCGATACTAGCTGAAATAATCAGAGATAATCTTAAAAGTCATAACCTGGATATTCCTGGAACAGTATACTTTGACGATAACCTAAATCATCTCAGTGATTTTTATCTGGCATCTCCCCAAAGAGCATACTTTATTGTGCTTGATGATGATAACAACATTATTGGTGGAATAGGATTGGCAGAACTTGATTTTATGGATGATACGGCCGAGCTACAAAAGCTTTATCTAACCGATGCTGCTAAAGGCTACGGATTATCTTATAAACTTATAGAATTAGTAGAAGAAACTGCTATAAATAAAGGCTATAAGCGGATGTATCTTGAGACTCATACAAATTTGAAGACAGCGATTCATGTATATGAAAAATGTGGATATAAGCTAATTGAACGGCCTAAAGAAGTCGTTCATAGCTCAATGAATAGATTCTATCTAAAAGAATTATCTAAAGAGTAGAGTGCTTGGGACCAAACTTAGGGGCTATTAAGACAAACATTAAGACAAAGCTTGAAGAACTGAATGGTAATATTCCAGGACTTGAGAGTATAGTAGTTTGCACATATTGTACCTTTCGTGTATACAAAAACTCATGTAGAATATGAACTATAAAATCATTTACAAAAGGGGGTTTTGAAATGGATGTTAAGGATATTATTACTAAGGTAGCAGGTAACAAGGATCTTTTAGACAAGCTTAAGTCTGCAGATGTTAAACAGGCAAAAGAACTATTAGACAAAGCTGGTGTAAAGGTCGATGAGGCTGATGTTAAAAAGGTTAAAGAAGCCCTAGCTGACGGTAAGATTGATATGAAAGAAATCAAGGATATTGCAGGAGGCCTTTTTAAATAAAATTTATATGACAAGATTGTGACTATATTCAAAATATACTTATTATGGTATAATTATCCCATAATATAGTGGAGGTGTAACTATGCCGCAGATAATACCAATTAAAGATTTAAAAAATACATCAGAAGTATCAGAACTAGCTCATAGTGTAGATGAGCCAATTTATGTTACAAAAAATGGATACGGTGACATGGTTTTAATGAGCATGGAAACATTTCAAGGTGTTTCAGATGCTTTAAAAATGTATCAAAGTTTACTTTCTTCTGAAAAACAAATAGCCGAGGGAAAAACACATGACGCAAGAGAATCTCTAGGTAAGCTAAGGAGCAAATATGGCTTATAATTTGATTGTTACCGATGAGATGGATAAGCTTCTTGAAAACTGCGTCAATTATATATTGCGAAAATTAAAAAATGAGCAAGCATCTTCCCATCTATTAGATGAGGTTGAAAAGATTTATGATGAAATAGAAGATAATCCTGGTATATATCCAGTTAGTGATGACCCATTTTTAGCAGCCTTAACCTATCATGAGGCGGTTTTACACGGCATGAATTACAAGATAATTTATAAGTATGATGATGAAACAGTATATATATTAGGTATCTATCATGATTTAGAAAATTACGTTGATAAAATTCAACAGTTATGGGGATCACTAAACGGAACACTTCAACTTCTGACTAAATTAAATGAAGCTAAAATATCAATCAAAGATGAAGGTACAATCTCAGCTGATGATATAGAGAAGAAGCTTGGACTATAAGAATGGCATATTATAAATTGAAATACATAGGTGATGCTTGGCCAACTGATTAGATTTCATTTACATTTCACATAACTTCCATCATAAAGACGCATAGGGAGACTAATATATAACCATCGCAAGAGCGATAATAAAACTTTTTCATATATCATTCTCCCCAAAAGGCTGCCGATGGGGCAGCTTTTTATTATGTCTGAAACTAGAAGTATTCTCCATGAAACTGTTAAACTAATATCCATTATAAATGGTACAAAATTCGAAAAATAGGAGGTAACCATGGAAACTCCAAATAAAGTGCTGTTGATAAACGATGACTACCTTGGACATATAGAAATGCTTCGCCACGCATGTAGAGGGATACTTATCAGAGAAGGGGAAATCCTTTTGTGTCATGAGCATGAAAGCGGGCTATATATTATTCCGGGTGGCGGCGTAGAGGGAACTGAAACCTATGCAGAATGCTGCGAGCGTGAAATGCTGGAGGAGACCGGATACAGTACAAAAGCAGTGAGCGAATATCTTGATATAGAAGAGTTATTCGATGTGTGGAGGCACATTAACCACTATTTCATCTGTGAACTGATTGAAGATACCGGTTGTCAATATCTTACAGAAGCAGAAAAACTTGCAGGTTATACAAGGGTGTGGATACCACAGCAGCAAGCCATAGAAATATTCAGTAAATATGAAGATTATCATGATAAGGACATTGCTGTTTATGGATTATACAAACGTGAATATACAGCACTAAAAGAGTATGAAAAGACATTTATAGGGGCAAAATTATGAATGTATTAGTAGTAGGTGGAACTAGATTTTTTGGTATTCCAATGGTAGAAAAATTAATTGCAGATGGACATAATGTGACAATTGCAACTCGTGGTCTATCGGATAATCCGTTTAAAGAATCAACGAAACAAATTATTATGAATCGCTCAGATTACAACAGTGTGAGAGATGCATTAGCAGATAAAGAATTTGATGTCATAATTGACAAGATTGCCTATTGTTCCAATGACGTAAGGAATCTTTTGAGCAACGTATCTTGTAAGAAATATATTCAGATGTCTTCCTGTTCAGTTTATTCAAAAGATAAGGAAAATATTAAAGAATCAGAGTTTGATCCAGGTCATCATAACCTAATCTGGATGAACAGAAACGATGACTATGCAGAAGGTAAACGTCAAGCTGAAAGGGCAACACTAGAGTTTTTAAATCCTTCGCAGTGTGTATTTGTAAGATATCCTATTGTAATGGGAGAAAATGATTATACTGGGCGTTTGAAATTCTACATAAAACACATTTTGAATTCTGAAGCAATGTTTATTGATGATTTAGACTTTGGCATGGAATTCATTCATGAAAAAGAAGCTGGATATTTCATAGCTCATTTGGTAAACACAACTGTGACTGGAGCCATAAATGGGAGCTCAAAGGGAATGATTTCTACGAAAAACATTGTAGAATTCATAGAAAAGCAAACAAATAGAAAAGCGATATTAGATGATTTTGGGGACGTAGCTCCATATAACGGTGCCTTAGCGAATACATCCTATGATACTACCAACGCGAGAGATACAGGATTTTCTTTTTCAAGTATTAATGATTGGATTTATGAATTGATAAATTCAAATTATCGTCACTTCCAGAGGTAAATGCAAAAAATCCTAAATACCCTGATTTTATAAAGGTTACTGCTAAAAATGTGGTAGCCTTTTTTTGTTGACAGGAACGGAAAAATAATATCTAATTCTATTAAACAAATTTTGGAAATATGGTAATTAAAGCTTTCTTTAGGCTGGTAAATCAACTAAAATAAAGGCATTGATAAATCGTAGTTTTACGAGGTGAATATAATTGAGATTAACAATGTTAGGTACAGGTAATGCGCTTGTTACAGAGTGCTATAATACCTGTTTTGTTATTGAAGACGAGGGAAAATACTTTATGGTAGATGGTGGAGGTGGCAGCGCTGTTCTCCGTCAATTAAAGCATGCGGGATTTAACTGGATGGATATGCGTCATATTTTTGTGACACATAAGCATGTTGATCATCTTATAGGAATCATTTGGATGGTCCGAATGATTTGCCAGTTTATGAATCATGATGACTATAAGGGTGAAGCTTATATTTATTCACATAAGGAAGTTCTAGAGATTATTAAGGAAATGGCAGACAAGCTTTTACTTAAGAAAGAGACCAGATTTATCGGTGATAGACTTCATTTAGTAGAAGTACATGATGGTGAAACAATAGATATCATAGGTCATGCTACAACATTTTTTGATATTCAATCAACAAAGGCTAATCAGTTTGTTTTTGCATGGATATGGGAGATGGTAAGAAGCTTACTTGTTGTGGAGACGAACCATATACAGACTGTGAAGAGAAATATGCCAGGGATAGTGAGTGGCTTCTACATGAGGCTTTTTGTTTGTATTCTGAGCGAGATATTTTTGATCCATATGAGAAGCATCACTCTACGGTAAAGGATGCCTGTGAGCTGGCTGAGAAGTTGAATATAAAGAATATGCTGCTATATCATACGGAAGATAAAAATATAGCAAATAGAAAACAACGGTATATAGAAGAAGGTTCTTTGTATTATAACGGAAATCTTTTTGTGCCAAATGATTTAGAAGTGATTGAGTTGTAAATCGGTATTTGTCGAAAACATCAACCAAGGAGAGGACAAAAATGGTAAAAGGTATACATCACATATCGATGAAATGCAATATTGGAGAAATAGATTTTTTTGATGAAAAATAAATTCGGATTTATGGAGATGTATTTATGAGCAAAATTCTATTTTTAACAAGCAGCCCTTTCACAGGACGGGGACTTCCTTTTAATACTGAAAACGAATTTGTCAGCCGAATGCAGAAGGCCATGCATAAGTATAATAAGGGGCTTTTTATAACTGCTTCACCGGATGATTATGATGAAACAGATGCTTTTTCATTTGGAATAAAATACACGGCAGAGCTTTCAGGAATGGAGTTTGAGTCTTATACAGTTTTAGATAGACGAAATCAAAACGATGCTGCGAAGTTGGTAAAGAGTAGCAATTTTATTATCTTGGGAGGAGGCCACGTTCCAACACAAAATCGATTCTTTGGTGAGATAAGGTTAAAGGAACTCTTGGAGGATTTTGATGGTGTGATTTTCGGAATCAGCGCCGGAAGTATGAATAGCGCGGAAGAAGTTTATGCACAGCCGGAACTAGATGGCGAATCATTAGATCCTAATTATGTGCGTTTCATTCCTGGATTGGGGCTT
Source organism: Pseudobutyrivibrio ruminis (assembly GCF_015057245.1). GTDB lineage: Bacteria > Bacillota > Clostridia > Lachnospirales > Lachnospiraceae > Pseudobutyrivibrio > Pseudobutyrivibrio ruminis_E. The sequence continues at coordinate 1,041 of NZ_SVET01000031.1, read as the reverse complement.
ACAAAAACCAAGCTGCTTCCTCATTATCAAGATACAAAAGACAGTTGCTTAGATGGTAAAAGACTTTTTGAAGATATTACGTATCCGGATAGCATGGGGCATACTTTTATTGCAATCCCTGACGGAAGCTATCTATATTCTGAAGATGGTAAGGAAGAATTAATGGGAGAGCATTTTGTTATCAGTGATGGTGGTATTGTATGAAATCATGGTTGATTATGAAATAAGAGAGACCATCACCTTGATGGAATTGATGCCGAACTGGTGGGGCAAGGAACGTTACGCAGAAGCAAAGAAATTATAGATTTGGTTTATTAGGGGGAAGGATGAACGCACTTGTTATCAATTGTAGCCCTGTTCGGACAGGCGCAACTGCGGAAATAGTTAAGCTGGTATCGGACCAGTTATCAGTAAAGTACAGTGTAAAAAGTATTTGTATCGATGACTATGCGTTTGCTTTTTGTATAGGCTGTCGTTCGTGTCACGACACGGCAAAGTGTGTCATGAATGATGCGGCAGTCGTCGAAGAAATCATACATGAGTATGATGATGCGGATGTGATTGTCTCTGTGTCACCGTCTTATTGGGCGGATGTACCGGGACAGTTCAAGGCATTCATTGATCGATGTACGCCCTGGTGTAATACCCATGAACCGCATGCAACATGGGCTGTTTGTTTGAAAGATAGAGGAGAGATGACAGTCGCATAAATCGCAGTTTGTTGAAAAGGAGGTTTTAAATGTCTTCAACTAAAGATTATTTGGAATTCATTTTAGACCAGCTATCATCACTTGATGAGATTTCATATAAGGCAATGATGGGGGAATATATCATTTATTATCAGGGTAAGATTATTGGCGGAATCTATGATGATAGATTTCTTGTTAAACCAACTAAATCCGCAAAACAAATGATGCCTAACGCTCAATATGAACCCCCCTATGAGGGAGCCAAGGAAATGCTTTTGGTTGATGACATAGATAACAAAGATTTCTTGAATAAGCTTTTGAATTCTATGGTTGATGAATTGCCTGCTCCAAA
>NZ_SVET01000030.1 GCF_015057245.1 Pseudobutyrivibrio ruminis | reverse complement strand
GGCTACCAGCATGATGAAATGACAGGAAGCTACTTTGCACAGGCTAGATACTATGATGCTGGGGTAGGTAGATTTGTAAGTGAGGATAAAGTAAGGGGATTTATAGATTATCCAGAATCTATAAATCATTATTTGTATTGTTGGAACAGGCCATTAGATTTAAAAGATACTGATGGATTGTTGCCTTCATTGGTAACAAGTATTGAAAACGATCTATTTGCTCCAATTAATGAATGGTTTAAGAGCAATACAGATTTTACATATGTAGATGAACAAAGTACAAAAGGGTTAGCTGGTCCATACGTAACAAATACAAACACTGTTAAAACAGGTGATAATAAACTATTTAATGTAACATATAAAAATGGAAAATATGAATCAACTCAAATAAATATTGTACCATCTGTAAAAATTGGTAGTTATCAAGGGTCTATAGGCGTAAAAGTAGACAAAAATGGATTAAATTTATCTGTTAAATCGGTTCATACGGATAAAGATGGTAATAGTTCAACAATGAAAGTAGATTTAAATAAGTTGTCAGTAAAGGCAGATATATCAAATACAGTTGGCAAAAATACTACTGGGTGTGGATTTAGATTTAGTTTAAACCCATTTGATAGTGATGATATTTATACGTATGATTCAGTTAAAATTAATAAAAATATATCCAACAAAACTGAGATGGGATATTCTATAAATTCTGGAATTGGAGATGTAGCAATTGCTGCAATTGCAGCGATAGTTTATTTCGCGGGTCCTACTGTCGTAGGAGCGATAGGTGCAGATGGAGCTGCGGGTGCGGAAATCATATCATTCCCAGCAGTAGCATCAGCCGGAACAAAAGTAGCAGCATTCTTTTTTGCATTCCTAGGGTTAAAAACGGTTGTAGAAGCAAATGAGAGTAGTGAAGATGGAACTTGTACAGAATAAGAATAGAAGGGAATATAGATATTATGAAGAATAAAATTCAACAGACACTATATATTAGAGACATAATTATGAGCGGTTCATTGCTCATAGCAATAATAAGCATTTTACGTTTTTACAATAATGTTTTATTAGTAGGAGTAACAATACTCTCTGCATTAATATTATTTATAGGTTCATATAAGGCAATGCATGTATACATGCAAAAGCAGTTTACTGAAAAAATGAATCTGGAAAATATAATTGATTTTTATAGTAAGAAAAAAAGGCTATATTTACAAGAAAAGGCAGATCTATTCAATGCTTTATTATGGTGCGAAGAGGATGAAAGAATAGCAGATTACATCAAAAATAACGCCCTGCCTTTGGAACAAAAACTGTCATATGAGTTTTATAAGTTGGATAAAAAGCTGATTAAAGAAAACGATATAGAAAATGATATGTACCCAGAGGCATTTCTACGTATTCAAGGATTATTAGAGGCATATAAGAACTGTAAGAAAAAAGATAATGATGTCGTAAAGAAATTTCATGCCTATTTTGATTTTTACCAGAGTTACTATAACAAGCAATATGATTCAGCTTTAGCAGCTATAGATGAGAATGTTTCCAAAGGAAAGCTCAATGAGACGTGGAGAATTTATCACAAAGGAATTGTGTATAAGCAGATAGGCGATATAGATAAAGCTGATTCGTGCTTTGTACATTTTAAGACATGCGGTGGACACACTAGATTTCAAAAATGGCTGGGAATAGAGTCAGATACAAAAGGACAAAGTAGTATTGCGATGTGGTCGCTTATGGTTGCCACAGTTCTGTATTTGGTTGTAGTACTGGTAATGTGTAACCATCAGTATTCTTCTGTACAAGAAGCGCTTAAGTGGGAGTATGGGGATAATGAGAGCAATCTTTATTTGATAACTGAAAGTTATTATGATGGCCAAGGAGTTAGCATCTATTCATACAATGATAGTATTTTATATTGTAATTATTGTAAGAATGACCATGGTTACACTATTAAAAAAAGGCATGTTGATAAAAATATAAAGGAAGATCGGAATGATAGTTTTTTTAATTCATCAACAATTGTACTGATTAACGGAAGTTTTTACAAAGGAACAAATTATAAGCCTGAAATAATAATTACAAAAGGTGATTCGCTGGACCAAAATGTAATTAGGAATATACAGGTAGAATCAATAGAAAGTAAAACTGTAAACAATGAATTATATTATTTGGTTACAGTTGAGTAGAGGGAGAATGATAGAAAATGACAATGAATAAAGCATATTTACAATACAAGATTGTATTTGCAGTATCTATAATCTTGTTATTGATTGGGATAATAGAAGCAATAAAAGTTGGAAGTATTATTATAATTGTTTTACATGTGGCTTTTTTTGGTGTTTGTAGCTTGCTATATAGAAGATATGGATGGAATTGGATAATTCTAGATTATGTTTATAACAATGGTAATCTTGATGAGTATTTGAGTTTACTGTTGGCAAAGAACAGTAAAAAATATGCCTCATTAATAGGAACTCTAAGTTTTTTATCACCAAGAGAAATGCTAAGAAATAATGAACAAATTTTGTTTATAAACGTAGAGCAATATGTTTTCGGCACGAGTGAAGAATCAGTAAATGACATAGAAAGAATGCTTGTGGAATTGAATGGTTCGAATAATTTTTTTATTTCTAATTACAGCCCTATATTATTAGACATATATAAAGAAGAATATGATAGTGCTGTTGCAAAGCTTGATGATTTGACCAGTGCAAACAATTTGTATGAGATTCCAAGACAATTTTATTTAATGCAAATCTTTTCAAAACAGAACAAGTATCCGGAAGAAGTAAAAAGTTGTATCGAATTTATAAAAAACAAGGGATTTAATACGCGATATGCAAGATACATATCTTGTGATAATGATTTGTGTTATGAGAATAACAAAAGAGACTGTGTACAAGTAGAGAGAATCTTAATAGTTTTTGCATACTACATGCTATGGAGTGTATTACTTTGTCTTAGAGTATGAATAGGGATAATATCAGCTAAAACGTAGAGCTTTTGGCTGAGCTTTGCAATTAGACATAAATAAATTAAAACGGAGAATAAAGATTGGAAGCGGGAATAACAAATAATACAGAAGGCAGAAGAATAAGAAATGCAAAGGTAACCTATGACATGGAAATCAGTACAGTGGGTAGAAATGATTTTGTCATAGGTAATACCTCTAGAAGTGATATTTCTTTTTTATGTGATGAAGAATCATGTGTAGAGATAAGAATTCAAAGAACAAAAGATGGTTTTGAAGCTAACTGCGAGAGCGATAGCTTTAAATACTATATCAATGGTGTAGAAGCAGAATCAGGTGTAAATGCGCTTAAAATAAATAGTTTTTTGACTGTAGGAAACGTATCTTTTTTTTTTGAAGAATACACCATTAAAACATCAATGGCTTATAGAATCAAAACACAGTTTCCTAATAAAGATCTGTCCGAGTCAGGAAAAGCGATGGTGTATCCTGAATTCTACAGAAATGCTAGATATCTTTATGAACTCCCTGATGAAAAACTGGAAGTGTTAAATCCGGAAACACCACCACAAGAGCCAAAAAGAAATTTATTGATGACATTAACACCGGTTGTAGTGTCATTTTTATTGATGATATTTATAAGAAGTAGAATGATGCGCGGCGGTATTATGTACATCATTTATTTTGCTGCAACTATGCTTGTAGGAGCAGCCATGTCTGTATGGACATACTTCGATAACGGCAAAGATTATAAGAAGAAGACAAAAGAAAGAGTAAAAAAATATGCTGCTTATATAGAAAAGAAGGAAGCAGATATACAGAAAGCCAGAGCAGAAGAAAAGCTTATAATGACTAAGAGAAACCCATCAATAGAAGAAACAATTGATAGGATTCAGTCTTTTTCACCTAATCTTTTTGAAAAACAAAAATCTCATGAGGACTACTTGGATGTTCGAATTGGTACAGGAAATGTAAAATCCCAGCTTCAAGTAGAGTATAAAAAACAGGAGTATCTGCATGTATATGATGATTTGATAGACTATCCGGAATATCTTCATGATAAGTATGAGTATATTGCAGATATGCCAGTAACATTACCTATTGGAAAGGTCAATGCAATAGGTTTCATTGGAAATAGGACAAAACTGTATCACATGATGAAAAATGTGATTTTGACTATAGCTGGTCAAGAATCATTTACAGATGTAAAAATGATTTTTTTGTTAGATGAAGTCTATGCACCATACTTAGAATGGGTTAGATGGTTACCTAATACATTTGATGAAAATACAGGTATGCGCAATGTAATGTATGATGACGAAAGTGCTAAAAGTGTATTAGGTAATTTGTATTCGGAAATATCTAAACGAGAGGGATTAAAAAAAGAGCAGATAGAAGAACTGCCGGACTATATCGTATTTGCGTTTCGTTCAGAACGTTTATCAGATCATCCAGTTAGCAAATATTTTGAGGTCGCTAGAAGTCTTGGATTTACATTTCTTTTCTTTGAGGAGAAAGAGGAATTTTTGAATAAAGCTTGTGAGCTGGGGGTATTTTTGGATGATGACAATTTCCAAGGTTTCATACAAGATTTATCAGATGGCACAGAATTACAAGACTTTACATATACCCATATTAGTAAAGAAATTGCAGAGCAATGCTCTAATAAACTTGCACCTATATATATCAAAGAACCAACTTTGGAAAGTGATTTAAGAAAGAATATCTCACTGTACGAGTTGCTTGATGTAAAGAAGGTTGAGGATATATCCCTTAAAGATAGATGGAATGAATCAAAAGTCTATAGCAGCATGGCAGCACCATTAGGTGTAAAGTCAGGTGGTGAAGTGGTATATCTTGATATACATGAAAAGTATCATGGTCCACATGGACTTGTTGCAGGTACAACAGGTTCAGGTAAATCTGAAATTTTGCAGACATATATTCTTTCAATGGCCACATTGTTTCATCCATACGAAGTTAGTTTTATTATCATCGATTTTAAAGGTGGTGGTATGGCAAATCAGTTCAGAAGCTTGCCACACTTAAATGGAGCAATCACCAATATTGATGGTAAGCAAATTAATAGATCATTGATGTCTATTAAGGCTGAGTTAATAAAAAGACAGGAACTTTTTGCAAAATATGATGTGAATAGGATTGATGATTATATAAAACTATTCAAAGAAGGAGTTACACCAACGCCATTACCACATTTGATATTGATAGTGGATGAGTTTGCAGAGCTTAAGAGCGAACAGCCGGAATTTATGAAGGAACTTATAAGTGCTGCACGTATAGGACGAAGCTTGGGTGTGCATCTGATACTGGCAACCCAGAAGCCAGCAGGTGTTGTAAATGACCAGATTTGGAGTAATTCCAAGTTTAAGCTATGTCTGAAAGTTCAAGATAAATCAGATAGTAATGAAGTATTGAAGTCACCACTTGCTGCAGAAATCAGAGAGCCAGGTAGAGCATATCTCCAAGTAGGTAATAATGAAATCTTTGAGCTGTTTCAGTCTGCATACAGTGGCGCATATATTTCAGATGGCAAGGTGAAAGCCATCAAGAAGTTTGAAATTTCAAAGGTTGATTTAGCAGGACGTAAAACAGTAGTTTATTCACAGAAACCTGAGCAAAATGATAATACTGTTACTGAATTAGATGCAATTGTTAAATATATTGATGATTATTGCAAGGAAGAAAAGATTAAGAAACTACAGGAAATCTGTTTACCACCTCTTTCAGAAATCATTGAATATCCTTCTAAGATAAAAGTTGAAGGAAGTGATGTTGCTTTACCAGTTGGTATATACGATGACCCAGCAAGGCAGTCACAGAATGAGCTAATTTTGAATTTAACACAAAGCCATGTGTTTATACTTGGTGCCTCATTGGCAGGTAAAACATATTTGGTTCAAAACCTCATTTATGGATTGGCTAGTCAGTATTCTCCATCAGAGGTAAATATTTATATATTAGATTTTGCATCGATGGCACTAAAAGCTTTTTCAAAGCTAAATCATGTTGGTGCGGTAGTAACTTTAGCGGAAGATGAAAAGCTAAAGAACTTTATCGAAATGTTGCAAAAGAAGATAGATGAACGACGTGAAATTCTTTCCACAATAGGATTAAGTTCTTTTGGAGCTTATAAAGAAGCTGGAAATAAAGATTTACCACAAATCGTAGTATTCCTTGAAAATTACACCGCTTTTAGAGAGACTTACCCTGAAATAGAAGCTCAGTTCATAAAAATATGTCGAGATGGAGTTGCGCTGGGCATTTCTATAGTTGTAACAAATCAGCAGATGTCAGGAATAGGATACAAACTTCTAACCAACTTTTCGACAAAGATAGCAATGAACTGCAACGAGCGAGGCCAGTATTCTGAATTACTTGATAGATGCAAAATGCAGCCTGATGAAAATCCAGGTAGAGGTCTTATCAAAATTGATAATGAAGTTATGGAATTCCAAACATACTTGGCATTTTCAATGGGTAAAGAGGTCGAACGTTTATCAAAGATTAATGAGTTTATTCAGGCTTGTAATGATAAGTATGGTGAAAGTACAGCTGAAGCTGTTAAGTTTATCCCTCCAACACTTAATGATGAGTATTGGAGCAGCAGATTCGGTTCAACAAAAATCAAGGATTACAATTTGGTTGTAGGTTTGGCCTACTCAAATGTAGAGCCAGTATATAACAATATTTTGGAAAATGTTGTAACTGGAATCTATGGTAGAGATGAGCTTGGACGTGATTCGTATGTTAGATACATACTTAAAAAGATGGCAACAGAAGCAGGAAGCAATGCAATAAAGCTGACTGTTATAGATGATGTAAAGGGATCATTGAAGGCTGTGTGTGATGCATTAGCCATCCAAGACTACACAGATAATTCTATGGAATTAGTTGATATCATGGAATCATTGCGTCAAACAGCTATTAATCGTAAAGAGATACTTGAAAGAAATGAAAGTCTTGAGAATGAACCATTGATAGTAGTGGTATTCAATGATTCAAAGGCTGCAGATGTAATTAATAGCCATGCTGAACTAAAGCAAGAATATTTGCAGATAATAAGTGCATATGCAAACTGCAAAATAAGTTTTATCTTTACAAATTTGCCAAATATTGCATTGGCTGCAGGATCTAATCAAATCCTATTAGATGTAAGAAACAGAGGAAACATGCTATTCTTCGAGGATTTGAAAAATATCAAGCTTGTAAATATTCCAGCACAAGCTATTAGGCAGATTAAAAAAGAAAATGCAAAGGGCGATGCATATTACACTAAAGAGGGCAAGATTATAAGATTAAAAACTATGGAATAATTGGGTGAAAAAATGCGAGATACAATTATCATAATGTTTAATAATGCAGGAAAAACAATAGACGTAGAGATTCCAACCAGTATAACAGCGGATGAATTGCTTCATGGACTAAATGTTGCTTTTGATTTAGGTGTAGATGAAGTAAATGCGAAAGGTTTTTATATGCGCTCAGAAAATCCAATAGCCTTAATCAAAGGGGATATGACAATTTCTGAGCTTGGAATTAGAACAGGTACTACAATTTTTGCACAGTAAAGGGAGATTTATTATGCCATACGCAGACGAGAAGGGGAACATAGAAGTAGGCGAAGTTGATATAGAGTGGGATGTAGCAGCACTAAGAAGTTATTTTGATGAATGTCAAAAGGCTTATAACGAGTTTCTTGAAATGTCAGATGATTTAATCAAATCATTTGAAGCATTTGCAAATGATGAAACTCATAAAG
>NZ_SVET01000029.1 GCF_015057245.1 Pseudobutyrivibrio ruminis | reverse complement strand
CATAAAACTGACTTGTTTACTATAAAGGTTTTTGTTTCGTCTTAGAAACTAAATGAATTTCAAGGATACATGTTTTATACAAAACTGTATTAATTCAAGGTTTGTTTCACTGTTCAGTTATCAATCTTCGTTTATTTGTTTTGCTCTGTGTGACTTGCTGTCCCTCAGTGCTCGATTATAATATCACCTGTATCTTCACTTGTAAAGCCTTTTTTGAGGATTTTTTAAAAGTAAATCTATTCGGCAAAAATCGCCCTTTTGTTTGAATTGCACTAATTGTTTGTACAATATTTGTAAATACCCCACAATACCTAATCTAATCCTTTATCTAACGCTCTACCATTACTTTACAGGAACGCAATGCTTATCGTTAATATCGCACACCTTCTGAACTCTTCTTCTGTACTTCTCTTCCATAAGTGGGTCTGTGTTTAACCAAGTCTTTACTACTTCCATTGCCATCAAACCGCCAATGATTTTAGCACCAAGGCAAAGAATGTTTGAATCTGTGTGCTGACGAGCAAGTGTTGCACATAATGGATCCTGGCATACTGCTGCATAACATCCATTAATCTTGTTTGCAATAAGAGCGCTACCGTAGCCTACTCCATCGCAAAAGATTCCTCTATCACATTCGCCCTTAGCTACTGCCAAAGCTGCTGGATAAACAAAGTCAGATAAGTCGCAGCTGTTATCGTCATATGCCCCAAAGTCTTCTACTTCATATCCTTCACTTAATAAATATGCTTTAATTTCCTCCTTCATTTGAGTTCCTGCATGATCATTTGCCATTGCAATCTTCATATTTATTTCCTCCTATGTTTTGTATACATAACAATAATCATCTTACAATAGATAACATGTCTACCTTAAATGATAAAAAGCTATTTACTTAATTGCAACATATTCTTAATTCCGTCACAGATTGTTCATTGGAATCAGACGATATAATGGCATACAATTATTTATGAGAGAGTTATGATATTTATTTGGTCGAGGGGGCTTATGTGGGATTATAGTTTCGCTATACCTAGCATCTTAATATTGGCTATATTATTGCTCAATTACTTTATGCTACAAAGACTGCCTGTTAGAGTAAATAAGAACTTTGTCAGTCTTTTATTAATTGAGACAATAGTAATCTCTTCTGATATATTCTCCAGTTGGGCCTGTGAGAACTATTTAGAGTTGCCTAAATTTATTGTTATTTTTAGTAATATGCTCTTCTTTGTATTTTTCAATCTAAGAGCATATGCTTTCTTTGTGTTCACATGCAGTATTCTCGAACTCGATCCAGTAGAAAACAAATTTAGAACATTTTTATGTAGACTACCATTGTTTATTACAGAAACAGTTACTTTGACATCACCTTGGACTAAAGCTGTCTTTTCTATAGAAATTACCGGCTATCAACGTGGCTATTTTTACAATATTATAGTATTGAATTTCGCCATTTATCTATTTATGAGTGCCTATGCTGTAATAATTTTTAGAGGCAAACTTAAGGCCAAAAGAGATTTTTACGGCACTTTATTCTACTTACTGTTACTTACATCTGGTCTGATCATGCGAATTCTATTTCCTAAGTATCTACTGATGGATACTTTCTGCGTTATGACCATAATCTCTATTAATCTTCTTTTTATGAATCCAGAGTATTTCATAGAAAGAAGGACACGTTTATTCAATAGTGAAGGACTACGAATCATTCTTCAAGATACAACCAGGCAAAAATATGACACTATATTTGCTTTTGTGATTAGACATTATCAAGAGGCCGTAGAAATCTATGGTACAAAGCAGATGGATGTTGGTATTCGCCTCATCGGTTCATACCTTAGACGAATTCTTCCAAGGGAGAAGCTTTTCTATTATCGCTCTGGTAGATTTATCATTATGGCAAAATCCAACGTAGATGTTCCGGCTGTAATCAAACAAATCGAAGAACGTTTCAAGTCTCCATGGTTATCCGACAATGTTGAGCTATACTTGGAGGCAAGATTTGTTGAAGTGAGCCCGGAATATGAATTATATGATTCAGACGTTGTCATCAATACTTTAGTAAACGCCTTGAACAAGGCCAATAATACCACCGACAAATCTCACGTACTTGTAGATCGAGAAATGTTCAATGCCACACAGGACAATACGACAATTAAAAGATCCCTCGAAAAGGCCATCGAAAATAATACTGTTGAGGTATTTCTGCAACCTATTATGGATGCAAAAACAAATACTCTAGTGGGCGCTGAAAGCCTATGTAGAATCAGGGATGATAAGGGCAACATAATATCTCCTAATAAATTTATTCCAATTGCTGAAAGCAATGGTCGAATAAATCAACTAGGTGAACAGGTTTTTGAAAAGACATGTAAATTTATCAGTGAAAATAACATGAGTGATCTGGGCTTAGAATGGATTAATGTGAATCTGTCTCCTGCACAGTTTATGAAAAAAGACTTAGCATCAGATTTCAGTAAGCTAATAGAAAAATATAATCTTCAACCTTCAAACATTCATCTTGAAATAACAGAAGCAGTAATTGTCGATGATGATATTATGAACAATCAAATTCAAAGCCTCCGTCATAAAGGATTCCTGTTTTCTCTTGATGATTATGGCACAGGCTATTCAAACATTAGTAGGCTTAAGCATTCACCATTTTCCAACGTCAAAATCGATATGAGTATTGTATGGGACTACTGTGATAATCCAAATTTACTTTTACCTATGCTGATAAAAGCATTCAAAGAAACTGGCTATAGCCTTACTGCCGAAGGAATAGAAACAAAAGAAATAGAAGATACCATGAAATCTATTGGAATCGATTATCTGCAAGGAATGTACTATTCGCCTCCGATTCCAATGGATGAATTTATAAAGAAATATACTAAAAGCTCTTAGCCAGCAAGACTAAGAGCTTTTCTTGTTATCAATATTAATCATTTAGATGCATTAAAAGGCCTTCGCAACCAGCCAATACATCCCTATAACAAACGTCAAACTTTCGAGTGTACCAAGGATCATCAATATCACGTGGTCTATCGGTAAAATCAAGAAGCCTGTATATTTTGTTGTCCCTGTCTTCACCAAATTCATAGCGTAGGTCACGCATATTTTCTGCATCCATTCCAATTATATAATCAAAATCTCTATACTCGTCCTTTCTAATGTGACGAGCTCCATAGCCGCTGCAGTCTATGCCTTTTTCATTAAGCAGTTGTCTAACTGGTGGATATACTGGATTGCCTATTTCCTCGTATGTCATAGCTGCACAGTCGATATAGAAATCCTCTGCAATTCCGCGTTTGTCTACCATATCCTGCATTACATATTTGGCCATAGGCGAGCGACAAATTGAACCATGGCAAACAAAAAGTATTTTAGTCATTATTATCCTCCACTAAGACTGTAAATCCAGATTCGGCATAGAATCTATTACTTCTTGTAAAGGAGACCATGCCATAACATCAAAATCATCTTCTCCTATACTAGCATTTTCATCCTCGTCCTCCAAGCCCTCGCCTTTGTTTCTATTAGTTTTTCTTGCCTCTTCTATCTCATCATTATTGCTAGGCAAACTAGCATATGCATCTGTCTTTTTGAATTCCCTTACTACTTCATCCAAGGCTGCAATTATAGCTGTTTTATATTCATCTTTATCTGAAATACTGTTGTAAGCAAAGAAAATTATGTCGTTAACCTCTTCTTTAGACTGAGCAGTCTTCAGCTGATGCTCCAGATTTTCAGCCATTCTTCTTATTCTGAGATATTGTAGATAGAGTTCTAGATTGTGCTCTTTTAAATATGACTCTTCCTTTTTAGTTAGCCTTTTCCCGCTTTTTATTTTTGCCTGTATTTTTTCCATCAGCTTAGGATCTTCCTTGCTATTTGAATCAGAGGCTTCCTCCTATAATTTTCTAACCACATTCGTCAAATGAGCTGATACCGTTTGGCCATCTATACTATTATTTTGAAAACTCATGTTTCCTAAATCAAATGATATCTGCATAGTCTTCTCCTATACCTTGCAAATAAAAAAAGGTTCATGAATGATTGTTATTTCATCCATGAACCTTTTGATATCCTTAATATCGTTTAAAGCATCAAGCCACTCGAACTATAAGTTCCTGAGCTTAGTGCCATAGCCTTGTTAACTATTGTATCAATAGAATCAACTGTGCTGGCAATATTTTTGTAGTATGAAGAGGTACTACCGAGTAGAGCTTTGATATCCTCTGGATTTGCTGCTACGAGTTTTTCCTGGTCGATTACAAGCTTGTTATCGCTGCTCATTGTAATTCCGATATTTGCAAAATCCTCAGCCTTTGCTTTATAAGCCTCTAAAAACTCTGATTGGAATGTATTGTATAATGTACCGCCACATGAAGTCAGATTTGTAATAGTGCTGTTGTAAGCTGTTACAAAATTAGTAACTCCCTTTAACAAGTCAGCATTATCATATTCTTTTCCTGACTCTGCCTCATATAAAGATTTATCAGCAAGGTTTGAAAGAGCATCCAAAAGATTTGTAGCAGCCTTATCAACATTTTTGTATTTGCTGTTGGAGCTACTAGATGATAGTCCCATGGATTCCATCTTCTGCTGATATTTCAAATCATTGTTTGAGATGATTTGGTCGATAAGCGCATTTCCACTTTTTTTGCTATTTAACAGTGAAAGCAGACCTTGACTACTCTGATAATACTCATAAGAATTATTAATCGTACTCATCAAAACCCTCCTTTTTCATTCTCCACATCTTATATCGGATAGATTTTGCCACAAGTTTATAGATTAAGTTTATTATTTTTATTCTTCTGTTTTGAGCTCGTCAAATTCAACTATTGCTTTAAACAAATCTCCATCAATTTCAAGGGATAATGAGCCTCCCATAGATTCTGTTAAGCTCTTTGCTATGGAAAGACCTAAGCCATTTCCGTCTGTGAAACGAGACTTGTCTCCTCTGACAAAGCGTTCCATAAGCTCATCTGCTGAAATGTTTAACTCATTTTTTGATGTATTTCTAAAGGTAAATCTGACTTTGCCGTCTACTCTCTTCAAATCAATATACGCTCTTGTATCCGGTTGGGCATATTTCACGATGTTGGACATAAGGTTATCAAAAACTCTCCAAAGATATCGATTGTCCGCCATAAGGAAGATGTCATCTGCTGGAAAATCTGTTACCACTGTAATCTTGCCAGCTTCCAGTCTTTCGCTAAATTCACCTATTGATTGATTTAGAAGAACAACAGCATTCATTTTTTCCATGGTAAATTTAATATTTCCCGTAGATGCTTTTGATGCTTCTATTAAATCTTCTATTAGCTTTTTCAAACGAGCTGACTGGCGACTAAGGACTCCCAAATATTCCTTTGCCTTTTCATTATCAATTTTTTCTTTGTTAAGCAAGTCCACGTAGTTTATGATGGATGTAAGCGGAGTCTTAATGTCGTGAGAGACATTAGTTATAAGTTCAGTCTTCATTCTCTCGCTTTTGGTTCGCTCATCAAGAGCTACATTGATACCATCACCAATTTGATTCATAGCAACGGCATGCTCCTCTAAAAACAGTGGCATCCCCTTTAAATCAACCTTGGCTGATAAATCTCCTGCCGCAAGGGCTGTGGCTGTCTCCTTTATTCTGGCATAGCTATATAATAATTTGCGAAGCACAATGACAAAAGCTATTTTTTCAAGTACCCAGAAAGGCGCAATTCCTCTAGTATCATATGACATCATAATTACAAAATATTCAATTATCGTAATTACGATAAAGATAAACCAAATTCTTCTAGTCCATTTAATATTTTTACGAATCTTTATTGACTGCTGATGAAGGATAGTAAGCCGCCCCTTCCCCCAGACGATAATTTTGTAGGCAAATGTATGCTTGAAGAAGCGATGTAGTTTTACATTAACCGAAAGGTTCGCTGACCACATAAGACCTACTGCCATCATAGCTGCTGTAACTATTCCAAATATAAATATAGACATCCCAAGAGATAAATTGCTATCTCTCATAGCTTCTACAAGCCAATAGGATATTGCAAAAATAATATATTCCGTAATAATAGCGCACCAGAAAAATACATCAGTCCAAACCTTACCAATCCAATTAACGCTAATTTCATCGGAATTCTTTTTATGGCCAATTGCGCACATAAACAGAACATAACATAGGATTGAAAGTATAAATGAAAGTACCGCTGCTATCGGAAATACGTATTTTGTATCCTCGGCAAATCCGATGAACCATTTAGCCTGTGCATAAAAATCATTTACTCCATTAAATGTATCTTTAGGGAAGCATACAAAAACATAATTTTCTGTTTCAGGATTTAAAGTTGCAACCTCAACTGTAGAAGCAGTTTCTAAATATGCTTCATAATTTATTTCTGAAAGTGTGTTATGTATAGTAGAAAAGTCAGCAATGTATTCACCCATTGGTGCTTCTTCTCCGTACCCGTCCACATAAATATTAATAGCAAAATCTTCTATACTATCTGTAATAGGGGCAAACTGAGTATCTTCAATATACAAACCATCTGTATTTTCTACAGGAGCATTAGGCAGAGCACGTTCTGCAGGCAAATAATCAACTTCATATTCTTCTGTTGTTTCTTCTTCTGTTTCTTCTTCTGTTCCTTCTGAATCCTCATCTTCTATTGTATATGTAGTCTCGTCACTATCTCCCTCTTCTAAAGGAGTATAATAATCTACCACATCCGGTTTATTGGCTTCCCAAATTTTTCTGTAAATAATATTCACAGATGAATTCAAATACTCTGATTTCGATTCTTCATCGGCATAATCAACTGTACCGATGTCATAGCATGACTCACTAAGCTTGTAAAACTCACCGTTACTATATACGTACATATTCTGACTTATAGGATCATAACCAATACCATTGATATCATAAGTTTTCCATTCAGTGGTATTTACATCAATAATCTGATTGCCACCCCATATGTCCAGGAAATTATCACTAAGCACAAATTCTGTATCTGGATTAATACTGTAATCTCCTACATAAGCATTATCTGGAACAGTTGTGGTGAAATTTTTACATAAATACAAAGATTCATCATCAAGATCAATGTTTTCAGCATTTGTCCCCTTGATAATGCCATAATAGCAGTTCATTTTATCTAGCTTATCTTCATTAAAATCGTCCTGATTATCAGAAAGAGCTAAAGTGACATAACTTGTGCCTGCATATCGATAAACAAAATCGGAAAATGCATCTTTATCATTCGAATATAACTTCCAGCTTTGGAAGAATGCGCATATCACCAGTGATAAAACGCAAATAAATGCAAAAATAGTGCATCCCACTGCAAGAAGTATCTTACTTGCATTACTGTATAGTCGTTTCATAATCATCCTCCTGATGAGCTAGTCATCAATCTTATATCCGTGCCCCCAGACAGCCTTTAGGTATCTTGGATTGGCACTGTCATATTCTAATTTTTCCCTGAGATGGCGGATATGAACAGCCACAGTGCTTTCTGCGCCAAGCACTGTATCATTCCAAACCTTCTCATAAATGTCGCGTGGTGAGAGAACTTCCCCCTTATGTGTCATAAGAAGTTTTAAAATATCGAATTCTAGTGGAGTGAGATTTACCAAATTGCCATCAAGTGTAACCTCTTTAGATTTATCGTTTAACTCGATACCTCCGATTTGAAGGATACTGTCATTGTCAGAAGCTTCCTCTGTTGATGCACCAAGTAGCGTGTATCTTCTAATCTGAGATTTCACTCTAGCCATCAGCTCCACTGGATTAAATGGCTTCGTCACATAATCGTCAGCGCCTATTGTAAGTCCCATAACCTTATCTGCATCTTCGCTTTTTGCTGTAAGCATGATGATTGGCACATTGGAAAATGTTCTTATTTCTGCCATAGCTGCTATGCCATCCATCACCGGCATCATCACATCCATTAGAATCAACTTAATATCAGTCTGAGCTTTGATGGCATCTACTGCTTCCTTTCCATTTGAAGCACTAATTACTTCAAAACCTTCACTTACAAGATAGATTTTTAACGCTGAAATGATATCTGGTTCATCATCACATATTAGAATTTTGTTCATTTTATCTCCCATATTGTTTGGACCTTTCGGCCTCCTATGATTAATCACAAATATATAATATTGTATATTATCTTAAGTTCCAATGGGGTAAATTATTAAGATTTGTTTAAGAAATAGGATTAAAATCAAAACCACCGGCTTAGCCGGTGGTTTGTTCTAGCCCTATAAGGGCTTGTTACCGGCACTGGAGTCTAAAGACT
>NZ_SVET01000010.1 GCF_015057245.1 Pseudobutyrivibrio ruminis | reverse complement strand
GATATAGTCACCGCCGCTATATTCAAAACATTTCTGTTTTAAAACATTTTTATTGACTTTCTTTAATAGTTAGTCTTGTTTCTTTCAAAACATAGAGTATAATGTGTAAGAACTTTTAAGTTATATTGAGGTATACCAATGAAATATTTGAAACAATTCTTAATCATTCTTGCAGTTTCACTTCTTGGAGAGATTTGCAAAGCAGTTCTCCCACTTCCTATACCTGCAAGCATTTATGGCATGGTCTTTATGTTTATTTTTCTTCTCACAGGAATTCTCAAGCTTGACCAGGTTAAAGAATCAGGAAAATTCCTGATTGAAATTATGCCTGTTATGTTTATCCCAGCAGGAGTTGGTCTTATGTCATCTTGGAACGTACTTGAGCCTGTTCTCGTACCAGTTTCAGTAATTACTGTTATCACAATCTTTACAGTAATGGCTGCTACAGGATTAGTATCACAGGGAATTATTCGCATGGGAAAGAAGGAGGAAGCATAATGACAGAGTTTATGGCGACCAGCGCATACGCTGGAGTAACAATCAGCCTCGTTTCCTATGGCTTAGGTGCATGGTTAAAAAAGAAATTTGGATTTGGATTCTTTAATCCTCTTCTGATATCTATCATATTTACAATCATTTTCTTATGTACATGTGGCATCAGCTACGAAACATACAATGAAGGAGCCAAGTATTTAAGCTGGCTTTTAACACCTTCAACAGTATGCCTTGCTATTCCACTATATGAAGAATTTGAGCTTCTCAAGAAGAATGCCAAGGCCGTAATGCTTGGTATAACAGCCGGTGTTCTTACTAGCCTTGTCACAGTATTTGTATTAGCAAAGCTTATGGGACTTTCCCATGAGAACTACGTTACACTTCTTCCAAAATCAATCACCACTGCTATCGGCATGGGTGTTTCAGAAGAGCTTGGTGGATATGTAACAATCACCGTTGCAGTAATTGTTATCACCGGAGTAATCGGAAATATTCTTGGTGAATTCATTTGCAAGCTGTTTAGAATCCATGAGCCAATCTCTAAGGGGTTAGCCCTCGGCACTGCAGCCCACGCAATCGGTACTGCAAAGGCCATGGAAATCGGTGAAATCGAAGGAGCTATGAGTTCTCTTTCAATCGCCGTTGCCGGCATCCTTACAGTTGTGTTTGCCACTGTATTTGCTGGATTAATTTAATGTTTGAATCAAAAAAGCTCCGGCACTTTCACCGAAGCTTAAACGTACATTATTCTTTCTTCTCCTTTTTTATTCCCAGAACACACCACCTTATGAAAGGTATGCGGCTCATGATTTCATACAGAAAGTAGGAGCCTGCGAATGCTGCTATTGCAACCAACAGGTATACGATAACAGGGGCAAAGAACGGACATAATGTATGCAGATACCATCCGCTGACCGCTATCATCAGATAATGGAATACGTAGAGGCCCCATGATTTTCGGCACATCCACTTTGAGAAAGCATTCGTGAAATTCCCCCATTTTTTCATGAAGGCAAGTATACCGAGAGTTCCAAACCATGCATATACATTGCACATGATTGTATCCAGAACCACATGATCCGGATAAGACTGACCTATATATAAAATCACGAAAGCTATGCAGGATGCGAGAGCAAGGACGCTCAATAACAGCCAACTTTTGCCAAGTCGATTCACCACGACCTCATGGGACAGTACAAAGTAGCCGATCAAAAAACCCAGTCCATAGATACCGAATCTGTATACCACTATTATCGGTGTGTTAAGTATCTGCGCCGCTCCGAATACGGGTATGACAAGAAGTATAAGTATCAAAAGATTGGCTTTGCCGCAGACATTATAGAATCTGTCTTTTTCAATCCTTCTGATCAGTACCAGCATCAGGCTAAAGAGCCATAGCATCTGTATGTACCACAGAGGGCCTGTGCCGCTGACTGCCATTATGAGGAAAAGGATTGGCCCCGGTACATTGCCCATAGAATCAAATGCACCGGAAATCAGCATATTGTAGTAACCAAGAACCCAGCCGAAAACCAGAAGACCGATTGTTGATGGCACAAGATATTTTCTCGTCCTTACTCTGATGAATTCCTTTTCTGTTCGTTTAGTTAGTTCATAGCGGGCTGACATGCCGGATACCACAAACAGAAGTAACATGAACTAAGGATATACAATGTACTGATATGTATCCTGGGGCTGATGTTTACTGAAAGGTCCGATGATGCCATGCCCGGTTACACCGTTAAATATGTAGATTACATGATAGATAACTACCAACACTACTGTTATCCAGCGAATATTATCCAAGTACACCTTCCTCATATTTCCACCACCTTTGCCAAATATTTTAACACTTTTTCTCCTCTTTCATAATTACCCCCGTATCACTACAATTTCAATTTCCCATTGCCTTTTAATATCTCTAAAAGATTTTTATACTTTTCTATATCTTGATCTTCAAGAATAGTCGTTATTCTTGCTCCTGAATCTTTAGATGATGATCCACAAAGATAAATCTTCATATTATCCGTTCCATAATCAAGAATAATGTATCTGTCATGAAATACTCCTCCAGATTCATACAATTCAATTTTTAGTTCCGAATACTGCTTTCTAAAATCTGTGTATTCAGTAGCTGATAGGCCCTTCATTAAATTATCACTATATATTTTAATTTCTACTCCATCTCTTGCGTGTGTTAGCAGTTGTAGCGTTTTTGTACTAATATAATTATCAACAACATAAATAGAACTACTCGCCTGTAAATATATTTCTGCGTATGCTACATCCGAATCAAAAATTTGACCATTAAAAAATAAGTATCCACGACACGCATTAGCTTCACTAAAATTCTCAAAGATTTCTGCTAGCTCAGATTTACGGACGACATCTGATAATTCTCCCATAGCAATAGCAATATCATCTTCAACTTGATTTAGGCTTTTCTTTATTTCTGCTATACTTTGAGTCGTATTTGTCACTTGCATAGATAACTGTAGCATCTGTCTGTTAGATGGAAGCATTTCATTAGAAACAATGTAATCTTTCATCTTTTTAAACGTTCTTACCAATGCTCTACTTTGCTTAATCGCGAGTTCACCTCTTAATACCGTCATAAGCATATATATGCCTTGTTCAGTAAATGCATGTGGATTATATTTAATATTTTTACCTCTTCCATTTTCTTCATCTTTCAAGGTGAAATTTTTGCACCTTGAAAGTTCTTCCACTTCCTCGTCAGTCAGTTCAAACATAAAGTCTTCGCCCAAAAATTTTTTAATATTGTTCTTCACTTGTCTATTGAGGTTTTTTGTTTCATAGCCATATATTTCAGCCAAATCAAAATCAAGCATAACCTTTTGATTTCTGACAATATATGTGCGTTCACGAATTGTTTCTTCTGAAATTATAAAAATATTATTCGATAAATCTGGGAGCAAATCTTCCTTCTTTTTTCCAGCCATATTCTTTTTAAAATCTTGAGGTCGAAATTTTCGACCTCAAGTTCCTTTCTTTATTTCTATATATCTTCCAACTCCTCAAGTTGCTTCAGTGCTTTTACATAAGCCTTCAATCTTTTCTTTTGATCCTTCTTAAGGCTATTAATTTCAATTAAAAGCTCCTCATCCTGTTTTCTAGCCACATAATCAGCAGTAGGCTCTATATAGTTTTCATCTATATAGTTTTCATCTATATCCTTTCCAGTAAGAAGCTGTTCTGGTGTTACATCAAGCGCTTTACAGATATCCACTATCTTATCAGCGGAAGGATTATGCCCTTTTCTCTTCCAATCACTGATTGTGCTAGGTGCTATCCCCGCAGCTTTGCCAAATGCATTCTGACTTAATCCACGCTCTTTTATAAGAAAAAATATTCTTTCAGTTATTGTCATAACAGCTGTCCGCCTTTCCGAATTCTATCAATTTCGTTTACACGAATATGTTATCATGTAAACAAAACGTATTCAATATCAAACAAATCTTTTTCCTTACGTTTCTCTGCCGAAAGCTTAATAAACGTTCTTATATCCCACATAAGAAAATGAACCTCTGGATTAGGTAAGCTATCAAAATCAACCTTATCGCTATACTTTAAAATCATTGAATACATAAAATCTACTCCCACACCTTGGAAGCATTCAAAAAAAGCTCCCAAACTTTTTCAAGTTCGGAAGCTGATTTTATACTGTATTTAGTTCCTATATCCTATCAATTTTTGCCACCGTCTCTACATGATAAGTTCCAGGGAACATATCTACACATGCAAGGCGTGTTACTTTGTAGCCACGGGCCAAGAATACCTCAAGGTCACGGGCAAGGCTTGTAGGCTTGCATGAGATGTAAACAAGGCTATCTACACCGTAGTCGATGATTTTATCGAGAGCCTTTGGATGGATACCATCACGAGGTGGATCCAGGATAATGTAGTCTGGCTTTTCTGTGATGTCATCAAGAACCTTCAGTACATCGCCTGCGATGAAATCGCAGTTTTCAAGGCCATTGAGCTTTGCGTTTTCTTTGGCAGCCTCAACTGCCTCTGCGATGATTTCCACACCAGTTACATGCTTTGCTGCAGGTGCGATAACCTGAGCGATTGTGCCTGTGCCTGAATACAGATCGTAAACCTCTGCTCCATCAACGCCTGTAGATATGAAATCACGAGCTGTGCTGTAAAGCACCTCTGCTCCCAGTGAATTTGTTTGGAAGAATGAGAATGGTGTGATGGTAAATGAAAGACCAAGTAACTCCTCCTTGAACCAGCTCTGGCCGTAAAGGATTTCAGTACCTTCATCTGCAACTACATCTGCTTCTCTATCATTCTTTGTGTGAAGGATTCCAGCGATTTTGCCGTCCCAATCAGTGCAACTTACAAGAGCGTCCTTCCAGCCTGCTAAAAGAGCAATCTCGTAGAGAGATGATATCTGTGTGCTTGTAACTAAGTCTATTAGGATTTCCCCTGTTTTGGCTGCCTTACGGACAAGCAAATGACGAAGATATCCTTCATGAGTGTTCTTGCGATAATATGGCTGTCCTGCCTTTGTAAAATAATCCAAAGTCATGGTAAGAACTCGGCGCATATCTGCATCGATAATCTGACATCCGTCTACTGTGACAACATCGTAAAAGCTACCCTTTTTGTGCATACCAAGAGTAAGGGGACCGTCCTTTACCTCATCACCAAATGAGAACTCCATTTTATTGCGGTATTCAAACTGCTTTGGGCTGGATTTGATACCTTCGTAAGTGGCTGTCCAAACATCCTCGCCAATAACTGGTGCCATCAAATCATGAATCATGCCTTCTTTGATGGAAAGCTGATTTTCATATGAAAGCGACTGATAAGTACAACCACCACATTTGCCAAAGTGAACGCATGCTGGTGTGTCCATTTCAAGTGGTGATGGCACATCCACTGAAAGAAGATTTCCCTGTGCCTTTTCCTTTGATGATTTCTTTACACGAACTGACACAGTCTGACCAGGCAACACGCCCTTAACTCTGAGCTTGTCACCTTCTGCAGTCTCCATTATTCCTTTGTTTGGAAAAGATACTTTTACAACCTTTCCCTGTACTATTTCTCCACGTTTCATACTTTCTTTAATTTTGCAAAGGATGCAAACATTTTCTTGATGCCTACGCCATCGAAGTCGACTGTAACCTCGTAGTCACGGCCTTCATCGATGATATCCTTTACTGTACCTTCCTTAAATTTGATATGGCTTACTCTATCGCCTATGCCATAATCCAATGTTGTCTTTTCGATTTTAGTGCCATTTTTATTGGCAACAGCTGTGGTAGAGCTTCCTACCGTATATACGTTAGAACTGTATGTATTTCTAACTGATTCGTTTCTAGAACCGTAGCTTGTAGCTATAGTAGGTCCCTTGCCTGTAGGACGCTGATATACTGAATACTCTCCGATTGGAGTGCTAGAGTAGTCATCCATTGGCTTTGGCTCCCAAAGGTTGCCCTTAACAAGTTCATTAGGGATTTCCTTAACGAATCTGGAAATCTTATGAAACTGAGTCTCACCACGAATCATACGCATGCGAGCGCTTGTCATTGTAAGGTGTTCCTTGGCACGTGTGATACCTACGTATGCCAAACGGCGCTCTTCCTCAAGTTCAGAATCAGCTCCGCCACCGTCAAAAATAGCTGCCTGCCCTGGGAATAATCCATCCTCCATGCCGGCCATGTATACATATGGGAACTCCAATCCCTTTGCTCCATGAAGAGTCATAAGTACAACGTAGTTGTCGCTCTCCTCGTAGCTATCTATATCTGCGACAAGGGCAACATCCTCTAAGAATCCCGAAAGTGAAGGCTCCTCACCATCATCCCTAGCATCCTTTTCATAAGCAACTGCCTTTGTAAGTAACTCGTCGATATTTTCGATACGAGCCTTTGCCTCGTCTGTTCCCTCTGCCTTTAGCTCTGCAACATAATCTGTCTGATCAAGGATTTCCTCTACCAATGCAGATACTGACTCCTCAACGGCGATTTTCTTAAGCTTTTCAATAAGGTCTGTGAAGCCCTTTATCTTGCTAGCAGCCTTTCCAATAGATGGAATATCGTTTGCATGTAATAATGCTTCGTAGAAATTCAAGCCATGCTCCCTAGCATAGTCTGAAACCTTTGTGATAGTGGTAGCTCCAATTCCTCGTTTTGGAATATTGATAATACGCTGAACTGCAATATCATCATTACCATTATCAACTGTCTTTAAGTAAGCGAGAACATCCTTGATTTCCTTACGGCTGTAGAAGTTTACACCACCAACGATTTTGTATGGGATGCCCTCGTAAATCATTTTTTCTTCTATAAGACGTGACTGAGCATTTGTACGATAAAGTACGGCACAATCACGATAATCTGCCTCTCCTCTGCGAACAACTGAGCCAATGTTACTAGCGATGTAGCTGGCTTCCTCATATGCACTATCAAACTGCTGGAACTGGATTTTGTCTCCGTCCTCTGCCTCTGTCCAGAGAGCCTTTTCCTTACGGCCTTCATTATTAGCAATGACCGCATTAGCAGCATTCAAAATATTTCCAGTGCTTCGATAGTTTTGTTCAAGCTTTATGACATGAGCACTTGGGAAGTGCTGCTCAAAATTCAAAATATTGTAAATATCTGCACCACGGAACTTGTAGATAGACTGGTCGTCATCACCAACTACGCAAAGATTCTGCTGACCACCGATAAGAAGGCGAACCAACTCGAACTGAGCTGCATTGGTATCCTGATACTCGTCAACCATGATGTATTTGAATTTGTCATTATAATATGCACGAACATCCCCATCCAAACGAAGAAGCTCTACAGTCTTCATGATAAGATCATCGAAATCGAAAGCATTGTTCTGACGAAGACGAGCCTGATACTCACGATAAACTGTGGCCTGACGTGACATATTGAAATCTCCCATGGCACGGTTTGTGAATTCCTCTGGACTGATGAGCTTGTTTTTAGCATCGGAAATGACATTTAAAAAAGTGCGTTCCTTAAACTGCTTTGTATCAATCTGGAGATACTTGCATACTTCCTTCATCAAAGTCTTGCAATCGTCTGTATCGTAAATTGTGAAATTGCTAGTGTATCCCTGGCCGAGATTCTCACAGAACCTGCGAAGAATACGAACACAGCTGGCATGGAAAGTGGCCACCCAAACACCGTCTGAGCCAAAGCCGACGATATTATCAATACGCTCCCTCATTTCCCTTGCAGCTTTGTTAGTAAAGGTGATAGCCATGATATTGTATGGCATAACCCCCTGCTCTATTAAATAAGCAACGCGGTGTGTAAGTACTCTTGTTTTGCCTGAGCCAGCGCCAGCCAAAATAAGAACAGGGCCATTGATAGTCTCAACGCCCTCACGCTGCTTGTCGTTTAACATACTTAAATCCATAACATAAAATATCCTTTATTGCATGATATATTTTCGAAAATTTGTTCTGATTTATTCTATCACATCAGAACTATTCTATCTATATAATCCAAAAGATTACATTGGATTTTCTTGAGAACTTTCCTCTTTTGTTTGTGTCTTGCTGTCTCTTTCAGCAAGGTATTGCTCAATCATCATCTTCTTTACAAAGACATCGAAAGCAAGCTCGCAGATGAATGTGAATTCCTGCAAATCCTGACGTGAATCATCATCCTGATCAGCAAAGGCTTCCTTACTGAGATTGTATTTGCGGATAATATCCTTCGTAACATCCCTGGCAACTTTACTCTCATACCCTACCATAGCTGAATAAATATCAAAGAAGCCCAGTCCCTCCTTTGCACCGAAATAGCGCTCATTGATTGGGTCAAGAATGCTTTTGATATCCTTCATAGAAAGGAAGTTTTTCAGATAATATATGAATATCAGATTTAGCATATGATCCCTAGAATATTTCTTTTTTTCTGGAGATGGTAAAATCTGATTCTTGGTGTAGTTGTTAATCATGGTCTTTGTCATAGCCTTGTCTTCTGTGGCTTCACGGACAGTTCCAAGCTCCTGATCCAAGAAAGTGAGCACCTGATCCATATATAAATCAATATTTGGAATATCTTCTGGATGAACATAATCTATCTCAGCAAGTTGATGTAATATTTCATTAAGTCTCTTTTTGGTGTCCATATTTCCTCCTTGACGCTACAACATGTTTCAATAAAAAAATAAGATGTAGTCTCAAAAACTACATCTTATATCTTATCATAAAAAACTATCTTTGTCTTTCCGACTTACTCTCTTATCCACACTTCCATTTCGTTTTCTCCACGATTCGCCCAAGCATAATATGGAATGAATGTAAGTGAAGCATCCTGCTCTTCTGGTCTGATATTTGTGTAAAGATCACTGGATTTTGAAAGCTCCACACGCTTCCCAACGGTCTTAATAACTCCTACGCCATTTAATAAATCGCCATTGTACTGGTATTCAAAGGAAGCATCCTCTGGCAAACGCAGACAATTTAGTGATGTTCCATTATCAACACCTTCCAAGCAGTAAACGAAAGGTCCTCTGGAGATAGCAACTTTTCCAATGTCCTCTGAAACTAGCGGGTTACAATAGTTTCTCTTTACCTCCATAGGGAATATCAACTCTACATCCATTGAATCACCAGCTGACAATTCCACATAATGGTAGCCATCTTCCTTTGAAATCTCTGAAACTTTTCCATTAATCTTTAATGATGCTTCAGAGGACCATGCAGGGATTCTAATTCCAATTCGTACTACAGATTCTGTTTCATTTTTGATAGCAATAATATCCTTTTCATCCCAAGGATACTCTGTGTTCTGTTTTATTGTTACAATGCCGTCTTTCAAATCTAATGTTGAATCTGAATCGATGTAATGGTTAATCAAAATAGTATCGTCTGATATCGTGTATACATAGTCGTCCAGAGATGTTATCATACGGGCCAAGTTTGGTGGGCAGCATGCACAGCCTAGCCATGATGGGCGTACCGGCTTTACGTGGCTCTTTCCTGGGTCTTTTAAAGATTTAGCAGGATTTACCTCCAACGGATTTACGTAGAAGAAATGCTTGCCATCCAAAGCCATTCCAGCCAGAGCGCAGTTATAAAGAGCTCGTTCCATTACCTCTGCATATTCTGCCTTAGGTTCTATTCTAAGCATCTGTCTTGCAAAGAATATTAAACCTATTGCAGCACAAGTTTCACAGTACATAGTGTCATTTGGCAAATCATAATCAAGAGTAAATGATTCGCCGTGGAAAGTTGAGCCAATACCGCCGGTAATAAACATTCTTCTTGAAGTAATATTGTTCCAAAGCTTTTTACATGCCTCATAAATCTCTGCATCGCCAGTAGTAGCTGCCAAATCTGCCAATGCAGTACACATGTATACTACGCGCACTGCATGACCTTCTGCTGTATCCTGCTGCAATATAGGCTTATGGTTCTGAAAATATGTATCTGGTGATTTTTCAATTCCGTTTAAGGCATTAGGTCCTTCGTATTTTGCAGCTTGTTCTCTAAAGAAATCAGGATGCTTTCCTCTTTCCATTAAAAAGTATTTTGCAAGATTTAAATATCTATTTTCTCCTGTAACATGAAACAATCTTAAAAGACCAATTTCAATTTCCTCATGTCCATCATACCCATGGATTTTTCCATCCTCTGGTCCGAAATTGTCATCAATATTGTCCGCTGCCTTCTTTGCCACAGACAACACCTTCTCATTTCCTGTAGCAACATAATACGCTACTGCAGCCTCAATAAAATGTCCCATGCAATACAGCTCATGGCTCCCAGCCAAACTCTGATAGCGATATTGGATACCAAGGATTGAATAAAATGTATCCAAATAACCATCCTCTTCCTGGGCATCAGCAATTAAATCTATTACCTCAAGCGCCTTCTTTTCTAGCTCAGGGTCCATCTTTTCCCTAAGAGAATATGCTACCGCCTCAAGCCATTTATAAACATCACTATCCTGGAACGTCCAACCATAGTGAGTGCCTTTTGCTCTACCTGCAGCGATTCTGAAATTCTCCATTGCATGACTCTTTTCGCTAGGTATTCCGTCGTCGTTCAAACGCTCTTTTTCAATTTTAATTCCTGCCACATCATTGAGAACATTCCATTGAAATGGAATCATTTCGGTACGAACCAGA
This sequence comes from Pseudobutyrivibrio ruminis, assembly GCF_015057245.1. Lineage (GTDB taxonomy): Bacteria > Bacillota > Clostridia > Lachnospirales > Lachnospiraceae > Pseudobutyrivibrio > Pseudobutyrivibrio ruminis_E. The sequence goes on along the minus strand of NZ_SVET01000010.1, from coordinate 98,140 downwards.
TTTCTGTACCTTCCCCAAAACTCCGACGTAATCTTTACATTATTCCCCATTTTTGTCTCCTCCTGTTATATGTTTATAATAATCAAAAAAAGGAGTCAGGACAATATCCTGACTCCCTAGTATTACTAAATTTACTGGCCAATTCTTTTGAGGACCAAATCATATCCATCATTTCCATAATTAAGTGCACGATTAACACGACTGATAGTTGCGGAACTAGCACCCGTTTCATCTGCGATATCCTGATATGTTCTTTCCTCTCTGAGCATCTTAGCAACTTCGAAACGCTGCTTCATAGCTACCATCTCATTTACAGTACATAAATCCTCAAAAAATTCATACGCTTCTTCAACTGTCTCAAGACTGAGTATAGCTCTAAGAAGCTCATCCATTTCTGCTGTTTCTAATTTTTTATTCATTTTTATAACTACTCCTGTAAAATCCCCGCCTATAAGACTATACTTACTACACTATTACTGTAGCACACTAAAGTCTTAAAGTAAAGGATTACATAAAAAATATTGTTTTCGCAAAAATCGGCCCCCATTACCTGAGAGCCGAAGATTATTGTACGATATATTTTTGTAATTGTAAAGGATTTTGTTTGCCATAGAAAGACACTCTTGAGAAAATTTCCGTCTACAGGATAACAACGCCCTTTTCGCTAGCGTATTTTACGTCCTCTTCTGGCCAGAATGAACACTGAACCTCACCGATGTGACACTTGCGTAAGAAGAACATACAGATACGGCTCTGGCCGATTCCACCGCCGATTGTATATGGAAGCTTTTTATCAAGGATTGCCTTCTGGAAAGGAAGCTCTGCTCTGTCTGTGCAGCCAGACTTTTCAAGCTGGCTCTTAAGGCTGTCTTCATCTACTCTAATACCCATTGATGAAAGCTCAAGTGAAATATCATCAACTGGATAGTAAACAATAATATCTCCGTTAAGCTGCCAATCATCGTAATCAGGTGCACGACCATCGTGCTTCTCTCCTGACTTAAGTAAATCGCCAATCTTCATAAGGAAGATTGCGCCATATTCCTTAGCTGCTTCATACTCACGCTGACTAGGAGTAAGATTTGGCCATCTATCCTCGAGCTCCTGAGTAGTGATAAAATGAATCTCCTCAGGCAAAATGCACTGAACATAATCGTAAGCATTGGCAATATATTTCTCAGTCACACGAAGAGCTGCATAAACGCTCTTAACATATTTCTTAAGAGTCTCTTCAGTACGAGCTGATTTTTCTATGATGCACTCCCAATCCCATTGATCTACGTAAATAGAGTGAATATTATCAGTATCTTCATCCCTACGGATAGCATTCATATCTGTGTAGAGGCCTTCGCCTACATTAAAGCCATATCTACCAAGGGCCATTCTCTTCCACTTTGCAAGAGAGTGAACAACTTCAACTGCCTTATCGCCCTGCTCTTTTACACCGAACGAAACTGGACGCTCAACGCCATTAAGATTATCGTTAAGACCTGACTCTGGCTCAACAAAAAGTGGAGCTGTTACACGATGTAAATTAAGCTCTGCAGTAAGCTGTGCCTGGAAAAAATCCTTCACCTTCTTAATAGCTATCTGTGTCTCTTTCAAATCAAGTGCCGAAGCATACCCATCTGGGATGTAAATCTTGCTCATATTCTCCTCCTAGTCATATAATCCGTAATCAGCTTCAGAAGCTTTACATATCTTTTCGAGACACGCTTTCGCTCTTGTCGTGCTCGTTGCCCTACATAAGATGCTGCTAAAGCACCATCTAAGTAGGGACGGCACTTTAAGGTCTCTTAAAAGACATGTAATTCTTCTTTGCCGATTACTCATCTAAATACCATGACGACCACATAACCTTGGCAAGCGCGAGCAGGGGACAATTCGCAAGTCAGTAGCAGACTAGCTCTTAGTGTTGCTCAAGGAGCCAATCTCGCGACGGAGCAATACTAAGGCTTGTATGCGTAACTGACGTAATGCGGAGGGTGCCCTGCGGGAGCATGAAAAAATACGAGGTCGTCACATTACGTTTTTAAAGGTCGCAGTTACCTACGGTACGTGGGAATGGGATAACGTCGCGGATGTTGCCCATGCCTGTGAGGTACATTACGCAGCGCTCGAAGCCGAGTCCGAAGCCGGCATGGCGAGAGCTACCGTATTTACGAAGGTCAAGGTAGAACTGGTAGTCCTCTTCCTTAAGGCCACATTCCTGCATTCTCTTAAGAAGTACATCATAGTCGTCCTCACGCTGAGAACCACCGATGATTTCTCCGATACCTGGAACGAGGCAGTCCATAGCTGCAACTGTCTTGCCATCTTCGTTAAGTTTCATATAGAAAGCCTTGATTTCCTTTGGATAATCTGTAACAAATACTGGCTTGCCAAAAATCTTTTCTGTAAGGTATCTCTCGTGCTCTGTCTGAAGATCACAGCCCCAAGATACTTTGTAATCAAATTCATCGTTGTGCTTTTCAAGCTCTGCAACTGCATCTGTGTATGTGATACGGCCGAAGTCAGAATTAGCAACATGATGAAGTCTATCAAGAAGTCCCTTGTCGATGAAGTTGTTGAAGAACTCCATCTCCTCTGGAGCATGCTCAAGAACGTAGTTGATAACGTACTTTAACATATCCTCTGCAAGAATCATGTCATCCTCAAGATCTGCAAATGAAATCTCTGGCTCAATCATCCAGAACTCTGCTGCGTGACGAGTTGTGTTTGAGTTCTCTGCACGGAATGTAGGTCCAAATGTGTAGATGTTCTTGAATGCCTGAGCATATGTCTCACCATTTAACTGGCCTGAAACTGTAAGGTTTGTAGCATGACCAAAGAAATCCTGTGAGAAATCTACCTTACCATCCTCTGTCTTAGGAATGTTGTTAAGGTCCATTGTTGTAACCTGGAACATCTCACCAGCACCCTCACAGTCAGAGCCTGTGATAAGTGGTGTGTGTACATATACGAAATCACGCTCCTGGAAGAACTTGTGAATAGCGTATGCGCAAAGAGAACGAACTCTGAATACTGCCTGGAATGTGTTTGTACGTGGACGAAGATGTGTCTGTGTACGAAGGTATTCCATTGTATGTCTCTTTGGCTGAATTGGATAATCTGGTGTAGACTTTCCTTCGATATCAACCTTTGTTGCCTGAATCTCAAATGGCTGCTTTGCCTCTGGTGTAACAACTACAGTACCTGTTACGTATACTGCTGCACCAACATTTAAATGACAAACCTCATCGAAGTTGTCGATTTTGTCCTGATTGAACACAACCTGTACTGGATTGAAAAATGTACCATCTGCAAGTACTAAGAAACCGAATGTCTTTGAATCACGCATGTTACGTACCCATCCAGCTACTGTAACTTCCTTGCCATCATAGTCTTTGAAATTTCTTGAAAGTGTTCTTACGTCTGTTGTTTTAACGCTCATATTCTTTCTCCTTATTACGACTTAGCATAAATTAAGCCCCATCAAGCTGTGCTTGATGAGGCCTTCTAATTCTTACATATTTGAACAATCTTCAAATCTCATCAACACAATAAAATTAAATCCCCTGATTATTATTCACGGAATTGTTATTGTTATTATTGAGATTATTAAGCATAGATGTAAATGCCATGATTGTTCTCCTTCTTTATTTGAGTAAAGTATAGTTATTTGACAATTCAATGTCAACCCCTATATGGCAAAAGGTACTTCAAATCAAAAACGTCAAGTCTTGCTATCTAATTTTTTGAAACATATAATAGAGTCGTTACATTAAAGACAGGAGTTAGAGTTAAATGAATAAAAAAGAAGTAAATGAAATAAAGCGCCGTTTTAAGAAGGACGCATGTAACTTCGATAAAATGGTCGGTTGCTATGTAGATGCAAACAAAGAAATGGTTCTTACTTTCAAGGAAACCTTTCTTAATCTTGAAGATGAGGAATTTCATAAATACCTTGAAATTGCCAACAAAGCTATGTCCGGTACTATCGGAAACAATCTTTTAGAGCTTCCTTTTGATCCAGAATCAGAAATTGAAGGAAGCGGTCACGATTTACTTATGCGACTTCGTGAGTCACGTCTTCAGGACGAGAAGCTCCTTATCGAATACTACAATCGTATTATTGAATCATATGATTATGTTGGAAATTTCTTGATTCTTTTATATCACGATACATACGATATTCCAGTTAAGACATCGGACGATTTAAAGCTTGATGAGTCAGAGGAAGTATACGACTATATCATCTGCGCTATCTGTCCTGTACAGCTTTCTAAGCCAGGCCTTGGATATCGCGAGCAGGAAAACCGCATCGGTGCTAGAGACCGTGATTGGGTTGTTGGTCCTGTTGACACAGCATTTACATTCCCTTGCTTTACAGAGCGTACTACTGACTTACACGCTTGCTTAGCATACACAAAGAATACAAAGGAGCCTCACGTAGAATTCTGGGAAAACTGCATCGGTTGCGGCACCAAAAAAACTTCTACTCAGAAGAAGAACGCATTCGACAATATGCTTAATCAGGTTCTTGGAGAAGAAACAGAAGATACAATCGAGACAAAGCTTGATATTCAGCAGAATCTTTCTGATTTCATCACTGTTGAAACAGAGCGTCTCGGTCCTGAAGAGCCAATCATTCTTGAGGCACAGGATGTTGCAAATATCCTTACAGATTCTGGTCTTTCAGATATGAAGGTTGAAAAGGTTCAGGCTAATTTTGAGAACTATTTTGAGGAGGCTCTTCCACTTGCAGAAGAAATCCTTGATGAAAAAGCTCTTAAGAATAACGAGCTTCGTGTAGAAAAAAATGTTCTTAAGGAAAGAGTCGTAGATCTTACAAAGCAGCTTAAAGAAGTTAGCGGCGTAACAGCAGATGGCAAAGAAGCTGATATCGTTGTTAAGGTCTCAGAAGCAAAGGCTGCTGATGTTACAACAGCCTATGTAGATGGCAAAAAATGTCTTTGCGTACCTATTGATCCTGAAGACCTCTTAATGCTCAATGGTGAACAGCTTTAATTAAGCATTAGATTCTCTAAAAAAAGTTTTTCGAATCCAGGGTTGTCATTTAAAATGACTACCTTGGATTTTTCTTTTATCTCATTAAGAATTTCTTCATCACCATGAAGGATATATTCTATCCCTCCAAGCAATGCAGTATTTCCCACGGATTCATATTTGGCTGCCAGTTCCTTTGGAATCAATCCAATATCAGCAGCTGACCATACACTCGCAGATGCGCCTAGGCCTCCTGCCACATATAGATGGTCGATATCCTTCATTGTCAATCCAGCCTCCTGCACTAAAAGCTGAATAGCTGAGTGAACCGCAGACTTAGCAAGCAGTACCTGTTGAATATCCTCTCCAGTGATTGCCACTCCTGGAGCTACTGGATATCCACTTTCGCAGTAGTCATCCAAAAGTAATCCACCATCATCTATTATCTTGTTTCGATGAAGCTCATGAACAAGGTCGATAATACCGCTTCCGCAAATTCCTATAGGCTGCTCTCCGGCGATGGTTGTATATGTGCATTTTCCTTTGTTGATGCTCAAATGATTGATTGCACCGCGCACAGAAGCTACGCCACAACTAAGAGAAGCACCTTCTAAAGCAGGGCCTGCAGACGCAGATGAGCACCAATATTTATCTCCATCAAACAAGACAAGCTCAGCATTTGTTCCCAAATCTACAAGCAGGAATTTATCCTGTGCTTTATTATTTTTCTTTGCCTGCATTGCCAAATAGAACAATCCTGAAACAATATCTCCTCCAACAAAGGCACTTATCGACGGCATGAAGAAAATATTGCGCCCTTTTTCCACAAAACTAACACTATCGAGTGTGTATGGAATAAATGGGTACTGAGCCAAACCATCGACAGTGTACCCCAGCAGTAAATGTGTCATAACAGTATTTCCACAGAAAACAATCTTGTGCATGAGGAAATCTTCCCCAAGGATTTTTTTTCCAAGCTCAGTTAAATCCTGACGGATACAATTCTTTAATTCCTCTCCATGGCCATCCATGGCAGCCTTCACTCTGCTCATAACATCGGCACCAAATTTAGCCTGGGAATTGGTGCAGTTGCGCTGACGAAGAATCTTTCCTGTGGATAAATCGATGATTGCAGTGGCAAGAGTGGTTGTGCCTACATCCACTGCAATACCAATATTGTTCTTATCAATAGCTTCATCCTCTGCAACTTCGTCTGCAAGAACTGATGTAATTTCACCTGCCAATGATGCTGGGACCTGAATTTTGCAATCCTTTGTGATAACGCACTTACAGCCTACTCTCCAGCCGGCTCTCATATCTGAAAAATCCAGAGCCTTTTCATCTGCAGAGGTCATCTGTGGTGCACCATAAAGAAATTGAATGTTGCAACTCAGACATTTGCCTATTCCACCGCATGGGCGATAAAAGCTTAGTCCAAGCTGCTCCATTGCGTCTACGAACTTGATTGGTTCGTCTGACATCAAGATATGCTCTTTTTGTGGAGTTTCTCCATCGATGATAATTTTAATTTCCATGTGTTCTATCGTATTCCTCTAATGAATGTAAGTTCATAGTAAACTCACCATCATTATCCACCATAATTGTCATATAAGTGTGTTCACGACTATTTTGTCGTGGGAATGCAATACTACCAGGGTTTGCTATAATCAAATCCTCGTAATGATCGATTGTAGGCACGTGAGTATGGCCATAAAGTACAATGTCACAGCCTTTATTTCTTGCGGCTTCAGCGATTTTCTCGTAGCCATAATTTACTCCGTAATAGTGGCCATGAGTAAGCATAATCACATGCTTTCCTACCTCAAGTACAACTTCATTTGGGAGATTTACTCCCCAATCACAATTTCCACAGACACATTCTGCAGGAGCTTCCGACATCATCCAAAGATTATCCTCTACCCCCTGTCCATCCCCCAGGTGATAGATTCTGTCTGGATTTTCTATGTGAATGGCGTCACGAAGATTTTCCGATCTGCCATGTGTATCACTAACAACTAATATTTTCATGCTTATAAATAACTTCCTTTATCATTCTAAGAGCCTGTCCTCTGTGGCTTATTGCATTTTTATCCTCTGGAGAAAGACTTGCTGTACTAACATCCTTGTCCCAAAGATAAAAAATAGGGTCGTATCCAAATCCATTTGTACCCATTGGCTCCCAGCCGATATAGCCCTCAATTGTGCCACGTACAACTGCATCCTCACCGTCAGGGAAAACTGCCGAAACTGCGCATACGAATCTAGCGCTTCTATCCTGTTTTTCAACTCCGTCCAGGCGCTCTATAAGATTTGCATTCTTAATATCGTAAGATGTATCCTCGCCCATATATCTGGCAGAATAAATACCTGGCTCCTTGTTAAGCGCATCAATTTCCAGCCCGCTATCATCAGCAAGCACAATTGCATCCTTTGCTACTGCTGCAATGGCTCTTGATTTTATTAAGGAATTCTCCTCAAATGTGGCACCATCCTCCACGATATCAATATCAATGCCAGCTTCCTTCATTGAAAGAATCTCAAAATCCTCCTCTCCAAGAATCTCGCGAATCTCTCGCATTTTGTTGGCATTGCCAGTTGCAAAAATCACTTTTCTTTTCACTACAATTATTCCCTTCTACAAATTAATATAAATATTCAATTACTGCATCGTACAAAGCCTTTGCAGCCTTTGCCTGATATTCAGAATCCTGCAGCAAATCCAACTCCTTTTGATTTGTCATAAAGCCTACCTCTACAAGTGCAACTGGTGGCTCTGACATTCTAATAATATAGACCTCGTCGCCTACTACCGTGCCCTTCGACTTTGAGCCCAGCTCATTTAAAAGATGCACAAGGCAAAGTGTTGAAAATGACTTTGATTCCCCTGTGGTATCTCCACCCTCGTACATAACTTCTGTACCGTTGATAGAAGACATTCTACCTGATGCAGTTGAATTGTTATGTACAGACAGGAATAAATCTGCCTCTGAATCATTGGCCAGGCCAACTCTGTTTTCAAAGGACGGATTGGTGTCGTCAGTTCGTGTATAGTAAACGCCAATGTTTTTATCAGTTCTGTCAAATAGTTTTTTCAGCTCTAGCACTATGTCCAGATTTAAATCCTTTTCATATACGCCCTGCTTTGTGGCACCTGGAACATTTCCACCATGACCGGCATCCACCACCACTACATAATCGTAAATCTCATGTGGATCTACAAAGTCAAAGTAGATGTATTCGTCTTCAGAAGTCATCTGAACTTCCAAAACATCATCCATAGTGATTTCAATTACACCTACCAGATTTTCACTGTCGTAGGTTACATCAACGATGTTATTTGACGCACCTCGCATAGGATAATTGCTGAAATAATCTTTTCCGATACCATTTATCGTAATTGCGATAGTTTTATCTACGTGGATGTTATCAATGCTCACACTGGCACTGGTAACATTTTGTGGCAAAGTTAATCTGATTTGGTGCCCCTTCAAAACAGACTCCCTTGTAGCCTCACTTTCTTCCTGCAAAGCTTCCTCGCTGGAGCGCAGCATATCCATAACAGATATTCTTCCCCCTGAAAGCTTTTCATCCTCCACTTTTAAAGCGATTATGTGCATGTTCGGCACATAAATCAGCAGGCAACTCATCAAAATGGTGATTGCCAAAATAACAGCCGTAAAGGCTCCCATCACTTTTTGTTCCATATTATTCGAACACTTCCACAACATTATTTGCGTAGGCCTTGATGCAAAGATTTGCTTGCACCACGTCCTCCACGTTCTCCCAATCTAAACCATTATTACTGATAAATCCCTTGCCGTCAGTGATGTCTACTGCCTGAGTCATTGAATCAGTTACATACTCAACTGCCAAAGGACGCACAGTGTCAGGTGTATTCACATATAAAACTACTGCAAAGCTTTCTCCCGCTGCTACAGTCTTTGGGGAATTAAACTTAATAGTGTAATAGCCCTTCTGTGAAACTGTACCTGATGCAACCAGCTCCTTCTCCGAAAGCGAGCTTGTGTTTTCGTAGTTGGAAACAAAATACACCTGATAGCTAGTGTCAGTGCCCAGTGCGTAAAAACCTGCCGCCTCAATCTGCTGATCTGCATCAGCCACGAATGTGTTGGCTCCATATGCCCACTGCTTGCTATAGCCAATCTGTCCAATCCAACCACACAAATCACTTTGGTAAATATAATTGTATGTATTGTTGGTATCTATTTTGACATAAGATACCGCCTGGTTACCAATATTTGAATCGTAATAAGAAATATAGAAAACACCATCATCACCGAAGCCTGTGCCCCAACTGTTTTGGCAGATGAAAGCGCCATTAGCAGGAACATCCTCGCTGAAGTTTGATGCTGGATAATCGTCGTCCCATCCAATTATAACCACATCGTGATTTGGCTTGGCATTGCCTGTATAGCAGTATGAATTGGTTCTGCGATTGTAGCTGCTAGAACCTGTCAGATTTGATGTAGATACACTGGCATAAATGGATGTAGAAACGCCACCGTACTGATATACTGCCCACTTTATCTCGTCCAGATTTTCTGCATCATAAAAATGAGCCTCCTGAAGGTGAACCTGGTTCTCCTGAGTCTCACCAGTCAAGCTGGAAATAATTGCAGGTGTAGTATCACTCTCCTCTGTCTGCTCCTCCACTGGTCCCTGCCATGAAAGCAAGTATGCAAGGGCCATAGTGTATTTGCCGCCTGCCGACTGATCAAGGTCGAAGCTATTTTCATTTATCATTGAATCTACTGAGAAAAGATGCTGATGAACTGGAAGCAATGAAGACTCCAAGGCCTCCAACGAAGCACATGCCCAACATGTAGAAGTTGAACCCTGATTTCTGATTGTGCTGACGCGATTAACATCTCTAAGATCATAATCTCTTGGCAATGAAGGAACTTTGTTGTACTGAATGTTTACAGTGTATGTAGACTGGTCGTATTCATAAGCGTAGCCAAATGCCTTACACAAATCCTCAATGCCAATATAGAGCTCCCCTAAGTGCATAGAAGGAGCAATAGAAAGGTCGATTTCATCGCCATTTTCTGTGGCGGTTGTATTGTCTAAAATGTATTCGTATACATTATCTGTTATCTGAACTAAAGCAGCAGACTCATCCTCCATGAAGGCTGAGCCTTTCAGCACAGAACGAATAAACTCTAAGGATCCAACTGGATTCAAAGAGTCATCCAAAATGGCATAGCTCTGTGTATTAGAATACTCCTGTCCGTTGATAAAAATCTTGAGCTTGTTAGAATCGTTAAGATTTTTGGACATAAGAGGATACAGCACGTCCTCATTCAGTGCTGCTCCACGGAAAGTTTCTACTGCTGCGTATCTGTCATTCCAATTATTTAATTTCCAAAATAAAGTGATTGCCAATATTAAGGCAAACGCTAAAAATCTCTTGGAAAGTTTCATTTATTTAGTCCTTCTTCTTTGGCTTAGGTCCTAAAAACTGGTAGAAGTATGTCTTGATCATTCCGTTGTAGATTTTACGGTTCTTATCTGCCTTCTTGCCAATGGACTTTGGTGCATCCTCGTAGCTGGTGATTACATACATAGACCAGCTATCCAAGGCTTTAAATGCATCTCCAAGCTTGCCATAGATTTCTGGCAAATCCTTTTTGTCCTCCAAACGCTCACCGTATGGTGGGTTTGTAAGAATAAAGCCATACTTTTTAGGATGGCGAAGATTTGCAACATCTCTGGCCTGGAAATGAATCAGATGATCAACCCCTGCTTGCTTTGCATTCAAGCGGGCTATCTTTACCATTTCAGGATCTATATCAAAACCCTGTAGGTCACATTCAATATCTGTATTTACCTCTGCTCTGGCTTCATCAAAGCAATCCTTCCAAATCTGTGAATCGATTAGATTTGTCCAATCCATAGAAGTGAAGTCTCTGTTAATACCTGGTGCAATATTTGCAGCCATCATAGCCGCTTCTATTAAAAATGTACCTGAGCCACAGAATGGGTCCACAAGTATTCGGTCTGCACGCCATGGTGTAAGCTCAATTAAAGCTGCTGCCATAGTCTCAGAAAGTGGAGCCTTGCTAGTGTATGTTCTGTAGCCTCTCTTGTGAAGAGGAACACCAGTAGAATCCAAAGTAACTACAACATCGTCCTTTAATAAGAAGATTCTTACTGGATATTCAGCGCCATCCTCGTCAAACCAGTTGATATCGTAATATGATTTCATACGCTCAACCATGGCTTTTTTTGCAATGGACTGAATGTCTGTCAAAGAGAAAAGCTTACTTTTAACTGAAGTAGCTTTTGTAACCCAGAATTTGCCGTCCTTTGGAATATATTCTTCCCATGGAAGAGATTTAATTCCCTGAAAAAGCTCCTCAAATGTGGTGGCGTGGAAACGGCCAACCTCTACAAGCACGCGCTCAGCACAGCGCAAATGAATATTTGCACGACATATAGCCTCCGCATCGCCTGTGAATGTCACTCTTCCGTCGGTAACTTCTGTGATGTCGTATCCCAAATCATATATTTCTCTTTTTAGTGGTGCCTCAAGTCCAAAATGACATGGGCAACTAATAGTAAAAATCTTCGTTTTCAAATAATTTATAACACTCTTTCTTAATTGATTTTTCAAGGAAAACCTAGATAAAAATATCTTAAGCTACAGCCCATTACAAGTCAATGCAATAAAAATTTTTTAATTATTCTATTGCATTGGTACACCTGTTATATTATAATTTGAAACGTGACTAGGAGTTTCCTAGTTGCACCCTTATTAATTATTTATACTCCCCTCAAAAAGACCGAGTTCTCGGTCTTTTTACTTATCCATTATTTTATATAACAAAATCAAGTAATTTATTGTATGCAATTAGTTTCCGTTGTGCACAACCAAAGTTTTCTATTTTTGCAAAAGAAAAGGACCGCCTTGCAGTCCTTTTAAACCATATTCAGTTCTACTTGAAATGTGCTAATGCCTCTGCAAATCGAACTTCATCAAAAGGTTTAATAACAAAGTCCTTGGCTCCTGCCTCAATAGCTTCTATAACGTAGCACTTCTGACCCATGGCACTTACCACCAGAATCTTGGCTTCTGGATCAAATTCCATAATCTGCTTAATAGCATCTATGCCATTTGAACTTCGACCAATGGTATGTCCATCAACAGTCATTGTGATATCCATCGTCACTATATCAGGCTTTAACTCCTTGTATTTTTCAACCGCTGCATCACTGCAATCGGCCTCAGCTACAACAGTACAGCCATTTCTTTCAACTTCGCCTTTGACAACTGCTCTCATAAACTTCGAGTCATCAACAACCAGTACAGTTTTTCCCAAATGGCATCCTCCTCATTCATTCAACAAACGTATTTGGATGTGTAGGTATATTATAGCACAAGATGCCCCTGTCTAATTATGAAATAAATGTTAAATATTATCGTCCTACTGGAGTTTGTAGGATTTAACATATTCTAGGTAGACCCTCACCTTGTAAAATATCAAGAAAACGTCGGCCACCTATTTCTGTTTTCATTATAAGCGCACCTACCTCACTGTCGTTTTCAGGTGTATTAACCGCTCCAATCATACATGCATTTTCGCCATATTTACATCCACGGATGATTTCCACTGCTTGCGCAGCATACTCCTTTGGAACTATGGCAACCAACTTACCTTCGTTTCCCATGTATAGTGGGTCAAGCCCAAGCAATCCACAGAAAGACTTTACCTGTGCCGATACAGGAAGCTTTTCCTGGTGAATCTCAAATCTAAGGCCACTTGCCATTGCAAGCTCCTTCAATACTGTAGCAAGACCACCTCTTGTAACATCTCTTAATACATGAACTGGAATCTTATTTTCTATAAGCTTTCCTACCATCTCCTGAAGTGGGGCATTATCACTTTCGATTGTGTTTTTGATGCCCATTCTTTGGCTGAGAACCGTAGCATGATGGTCTCCTACATTTCCTGAGACAATAATTACATCATCGTCCTGGGCGTTTTTTGCCTTGATGTCCACACCCTTTGGAACAAATCCAACACCAGCAGTGTTGATATAAATTCCTCCATTGCCTTCGATAACCTTTGTATCTCCGGCAACAATTTTCACTCCAGCTTCCTTTGCTGTAGCTGCCATAGATTTTACAAGGCGTCTAAGCTGCTCTATATCACAGCCCTCTTCCAGAATGAAACCGCATGTGATGTATTTAGGCACGGCCCCGCGCATGCAAAGGTCATTAACCGTGCCGCAAATGCAAAGTCGACCTATATCTCCACCAGGAAACTCTAGCGGCGTAACCACAAAACTGTCTGTTGTCATGGCGATAGTGGCATCACCAGGAACAACAGCAGCATCCTCCATCTCAGAAAGAACGTCACTATCAAACTGAGCTTCAAATATCTCTTTTATTAATTCTCCAGTTGCACGACCACCTGAGCCATGCTCCATAATAATTTTATCCATACCTATTTACCCCTAACCTCTAGTCCACAAACAATTACATTAACAAGCATTATGAACTTTTTACTCGACTAGAATGTCTCGTTCAAAGTTATAATAGCTTGTTAATTATTGTTTGTTCATTAAGTCATTTAATTGTTTACTAAATAGTTATTAAAGCAAGCGCCTTCCTCAGACACCATACAGGCCCCCTCCGGAGACATAGGTGTACACACCTTTCCAAATAATGGACAATCCTTTGGTGTGGCCTTACCCATCAGGATATCACCGCATCGGCATGCCTTGTTTCGCTTGTTATCTTCATCAAGCCCATCGCTTCCTGCATCAAAGCGCGCATATTCCTCTTTAAGCAATAGCCCCGAGCCTGGGATGATTCCCATTCCTCGCCATACCACATCGGCAGGCTTAAAATACTTGTTTAGCTGGGAAACGATGATGTCATTCTGGCCCTGTTCAACCACTGATGTGTAATAGTTTTTGACTTGTGGTTGATTGTTTATAACCATTTGAACCAGGCCATATATGCCTATGACTAGCTCCTTGGCGCCGAACCCTGATACTGCAAAGGGTATGCCGTACTTGGCTGCCAACTCATTGAAATAATCAGCTCCTGTAACTGCGCTAACATGGCCTGGAGCAATGAAACCGTCTATCTGCGCACCATTGTCGCAAAGATATGAAATAGCTCCCGGCATTGTCTTTAAAGCTGTAAGAATCTTTATATTAGAAAGTCCCTGGGCAATTGCATTGTCTAAAAGCAATGTGTAGACAGGGGCAGTTGTTTCAAAACCTACTGCTGCAAAAACATATTGCCTATCTGGATGATTCTTTGCCAGTGCAAGAACATCCATTGGTGAATAAACCATCTCCACCGAACCACCACGTCCCTTTGCTTCGTTCAAGCTTTCTTTGGAGCCTGGCACACGAAGCAAATCGCCAAATGTGGTGACTGTAGTGTTTGGCTCAAGACAAATATCTATTAGCTTGTCGATATAGGCTGTGGGTGTGACGCACACTGGGCATCCTGGCCCTGACAAAAGCTGAATCTTATCAGAGAGAATATCCCTGATTCCATGAGTCGCTATGGCATGAGTGTGGCTTCCGCACACCTCCATCAGCCTGATTGGCTTGCCATCATAGTTTCTTAAAAAATCTACAATCTCAGAGAACTCCATTAACCCTCTAGGCCTCCCATCAGCTCAATGATTTCCTCTGCTTCGTCCTTTTTCAAAGTCTGGATAACGCAGCCTGCATGAACTAGGGCGTAATCTCCCTCTTTAACATTTACAAGGCCTGCATATGCTTCAACTTCGTTTCCATTAAAGTCTACTGTGACCTTGCCGTCCTTTAATCTTTTTACTAAACCTGGTATTGCTACACACATTGTTCTACCTCTTTGTATGCCTTTTCAAATTGTGATAAAAAAGCCTGCCCCAAACAGATTCCCCCATCTCCAGGTGGCAACTGATTAGCCGTGTACACTTTGAAGCCCAAGTCCTCTAGCTTACTGACAGTACTTTCCATCAAAATTCGATTTAAAAATGTTCCTCCAGATAATACTACCTGTTTATTCTTATCTAGATTATTCTCGTATTCCTTTGAAATTTCAACTATATAATCTGAAACTGCCTCAATAAAGCCTCTGGCGATTTCAGCTTTATCTACCCCATTTGATATCGCATATACGATATCACGAAATAGATCCTTTGTACAACCATCCGAATTCAAATGAAGTTTGTATGCCTTATTTGTTGTGGCCGCAATGTTTTCCAGTTCAATTGGCGCCTGCCCTTCGTATGAATTGTAATGACATATATCAAGAAGTGCCGATACAGCATCAAATAATCGCCCCATTGATGAAGATGTTACTGTGTTTATATTTTTGTTTAATGCGGCCAAAATCAACTGGGTGTTCATGTTTATTTCTGTTGGCTGAAGACCGTTTCCATGAAGCATTGCTGTGAGGATTGTATCGCAGTTCTTTGCGCCTTCATCTCCGCCTATGAGTTTTACTGGCTTCAAATGAGCCACACGGTCCATCTGTTTATCTTTCCATAAGAATGTCTCGCCACCCCATATGGTTTTGTCATCTCCATAGCCTGTACCATCAAAAGCAAAGCCTAGGACTGTTCCATTTAGAGCATGCTCTGCAATTACCGAAGCCACATGGGCTTTGTGATGCTGGATTTCTATATCAAAAGTGGAATTGTTTCTACTAAAATATCCAGGATGCTTATCCACAACATTATTCTTTGGAGTAAAGCCAAAGATTGTTTCCATGGCCTTCTTTTCCTTTTTATAGAACTCCTGGCAGCTGACTGATTCCATATCACCCAGATATTGACTTACATATGCCAGTCCATTTTTCACATAACAAAAGCTGGACTTTAGATCTCCACCGGCTGCAAAAATCTCCCCTGGGATATCCACATGAATTGGCGCAGGCACATGGCCTCGGCCTCGCCTGATGAATTGTTGCTTGCCCGCCACTACCTTCATTACAGAATCATCCATTGGACGCAGGATTCGTCTGTTGTGGGATAAGATTGCTAGCGGTACGTCTCGCATCTCATCTGTTTCGGCCCGCTGTCGCAACCATTCTTCCATTTTATCATCGTCAGTTTCTAGCACATCTCCACTGGCATTTCCGCTTGTCATGATAAGTGGCCCCAGAGCTTTTGTCAGGAGTATCTGCACTGGGTTGCACGGAAGCATAGCTCCTATATCTGGGCTTGTGAGACATACGTTGTCTGCAAGCTTTTGTTCTAATTCGTATTTACGTTTTACAAGGACAATTGGCCTTGCAGGGCCTGCCAGTAGCTTGGCCTCGTTTTCATTGATGTGACAATATTCTTTTGCCTGCTCCAAATCATAAAACATCACCGCAAAAGCCTTGGCTTCGCGATGTTTTAGTAGCCTTAGATTTGCCACTGCTCTCTCGTTAAATGGGTCGCACACCAAATGATATCCACCTATATCCTTTACAGCTAGAATTCCGCCATTAAGTATATGGACAATTGCATCTTTTAGAGGTGTAAAGTCCTTATTGGAATTGTCTAAAAATTCACTTGTGAACTTTCTGTGAACTATATTTTTTGCAGGATATCCTGCATTTTGTGAGTTATCCACATTATTTTGGCCCGAAATAGCTATAAATGAAAGTTTTGGCCCACATTTATTGCAAGCAATAGTCTGAGCATGGCGTCTAATATCCAGCTTGCCTGTGTACTCTTTTTGGCACTCTGGGCACATTTCAAAATCCCCCATAGTGATTGTATCTCTATCATAGGGTAACTGCTCCAGTATAGAGTATCTTGGCCCGCAAACGGTGCAGCTAATAAAAGGATGCAAGTATCTTCTGTTGGTAGAGTCCAGCAGCTCTTTCTTGCAGTTCTCACAGGTTGCAATGTCCGCTGGGATGAGAGGAAGGTTTGCCTGCATGTCCTGATCGGATTCAACTATAGTGAAGCCTTTGCCTGGTAGCTCTATGGTTTCGGCAGTATCAAGCTCCTCTACCTCAACAGATGTTACAAAGCCCCCCGTCGGCACTTCCACTGCCAATCGACTTTGCAATTCTCCCAGTTTCTCCTCGTCTCCTGATGCGCACACCGTCACAATTCCTCCGGTATTTCGCACCCATCCATCTATATTCAATTCATCTGCCAGCTTAGCCACAAAAGGACGGTACCCTATCCCCTGAACTAAGCCTTTGACTATGAATTTTATAATCATATAAATATCCTACGTTATTTCAATCGTTATTATTCTTAACCAACAAACGCTCCCAGCCACAGCCAGGAGCGTTTAAATAATCTTGTTTGATAACAAAACAAAGCACTAAGCTTCTGGCTTTGTCCCGCCAGCAGGAGCTGCTGCAGCGGCTGGCTTAGCAGCAGGCTTTGGTGGCTCATAAGGCACTTCTACTGAGTAGTTGAACTTCTCAGGGCCTGGTTCCTGGTAGCCTGGTGTAATAGATAAACATTTCTTTGGGCACTTCTCTGTGCAGTAGCCACACTGGATACAATCAAAGCGATTGATAGTCCAGGTCTTCGCTGCTCTATCAACTTTGATTGCCCCTGGTGGGCAGCTACGCATGCACATACCGCAAAGAATGCACTGATCTTTATTAATGTCTACATGACCTCTCGTGCGCTCTGGATACTCTCTTTGTACAAAAGGATACTGAGTAGTAGCAGGCTCAGAAAAGAGGTTCTTTAAAACCTGTTTTGTAAAAGGTAATATTTGTCCCATAATCCTCCAATCCGTCGGTTACGCCTACAAGCCTTATGATTTCTCAGCTCAACTACATGTTTCGCTTGAGAAATATAAGAGCTTGTTGTCTACCGACTCATCTAATTATCTCTCAGTACAACTTATACAAGGGTCTATCGTAAGCACCAGCAATGGTACATCGCCATACTGACATCCCTGAAGTGTTTGAGTAAGAGCTGGGATGTTGGCGAAGGTAGGGGTGCGGACTCTGAAGCGATCAAGGAACTTTGTTCCATTGGCACGAACATGGTAGAACGCCTCTCCACGTGGCTGCTCAACGCGGATGAATGATTCGCCGTTTGGCATGCCTGTAACCTTTGTATTGATTTCTGTATCTGGAATCTTTGCAACGCACTGTCTGATGATATCGATTGATTGGAAAAGCTCTCCAATACGCACTTCACAGCGAGCATATGAATCACACTTGTTAGATGTGATTACCTCGAAATCAATATCATTGTAAGCTGCATAGCCGTTCTTTCTCATATCAACATTGATGCCTGAAGCTCTCATCATAGGGCCAACGGCGCCACGACGAATAGCGTCCTCGCCAGTGATAATACCAACATCTACAAGACGGCTCTTTACTGTGTAGTCGTCAAGGAAGATGCTTGTTGTCTCACGGATTTCTTTTTCCATTTCATCCAGCTGACGAACGAAATCCTTAAGCATATCATTTGGCATATCCTTCAGCACACCGCCGATTGTGTTAACTGAGAAAATAACACGTCCGCCTGTTGATGCTTCAAACATATCAAGAATCTTCTCGCGAAGTCTCCATGAGTGCATGAACAATGATTCAAATCCAAAGCCATCAGCAAGTAGTCCAAGCCAAAGCAAGTGGCTGTGAAGGCGGCTCATCTCTGCCCAGATTGTACGTAAGTAATCTGCACGACGAGGAACCTCTACGTTCATAATATCCTCAAGTGCCATGCAGTAGGCCATGCCGTGCATGAATGAACAGATTCCGCAGATTCGCTCTGCCACATATACCATCTCATTGAAATCCTTCTTGCTTGTAAGGCTTTCAAGTCCTCTGTGGATGAATCCGATAGAAGGAATTGCTGCCAAAACCTTTTCGTCTTCCAAAACTAAATCAAGATGGATTGGTTCAGGAAGGACAGGATGCTGTGGGCCGTAAGGTACTATACTTCTGTTTCCCATACTACTTATCCTCCTTTTCAATAAATGGCGTCTCTACATCGATGCGATAAAGCTTATCGTGTAAATCCACCTTGATATTTTCTACGTTGAGTCCCCAAAGCTCGTGCATCTCATTTTCATAATATATTGCAGATTTGTATACACGAGAGATTGATGGGACCTCCTCATCACGCTCAGCAATGAGTCTGTAATTTGCAAAATCATATCCATTTGCAAAGGAATATGTTACCTCATAATGATTTTCTGCTTTTGGGAATGAGCAGCAAATCTGGCAAAGTCTCCAAAGAGCATTCTTCTTTTCCATGATTACCTGGAGGAGCTCAGCCTTGTCAATTAAATATAAATCCTTTTTTAATTCTTGCATGATTTCCTCCTACTAATTATCCTTCTGCTCTGCCTTAAGAGCCTCTGCCTTTTCCTTGAACAGGCCGATGCCCTTTACAACACCGTCGATGATTGACTCTGGACGAGCAGCACATCCTGGGACATAGATGTCTACAGGAATAACTGTGTCGGCGCCACCTTTGATGTTGTAGCACTCTTTAAAAATTCCGCCTGTGCAGGCACATGTACCAACAGCGATTACAACCTTTGGCTGTGGCATCTGTTCGTATATCTGCTTTACAACGGCTTCATTCTGAGAATTGATACCACCAGTAATAAGGAAAATATCAGCATGCATTGGGTTACCTGTGTTGATAACGCCAAATCTTTCTACATCGTAAACAGGTGTAGTACAAGCTAAAACCTCTATATCACATCCATTACAGCTACTTCCATCATAGTGAAGGAGCCATGGTGATTTATGTATTGTACTCATTTCTTATCCTCCTAACTCCAAACATTAACCCATGATAATCTCTAACAAGAAGAGATTCATACCAGCTGCAACGATTGTTACGCCCCAAGCAAGCTTGAGCATAAGCTGCCATTTTACTCTTGCTGAAGTGTTGTCGATGAGAATCTCAAGGAACCACACAACAAGAATTGCAACGATAGCACCAATCACTGAAAGTGGGTTGCTGTTAAGGAAGAATAATCCAACTATACCAAGAAGGATTGCATTTTCGTACCACTCAGCAAGTGTAACCATTCCGTACTCCTTACCTACCATCTCAGAAGTCACGCCCTTGATGACCTCCTGATGAGCATGATGAGATGTAGAAATATCGAATGGCGACTTTCTAAATTTGATTGTAAGAATAAATACAAAGCCTACAAAAAATCCTGGCAAGTAAATGATGTTGGAATATGTTGAATTCATCACTATCTCATTTACATTGAATGTTTTTGTAGCCAGATAAAATCCAACTGCCACCAACAATTCCATTGGCTCGCATGACATAATCTGCACTAGTTCTCTGTGCGTTCCCTGAGAAGAGAATGGTGAGTGAGTTGATGTAGCTGCCAAAATCAAAAACATTGCTGCTGTTGAAAGTGAAAATACAACAAGTAATAAATCAAAGCCAGCGAAAAAGATTACTCCTGATAGTACGATAAAAAATACGTATGAGTAAATCATAAATAGCTGCTGCTTGTTTGCTGTTAAAAATTCTTTTTCGAAAAGCTTTTTGATATCGAAGAAAGGCTGGAGTACCGAAGGTCCACGTCTTCCCTGCATACGTGCAGAAATCTTTCTATCGAAGCCATCTAAAAGTCCGATAACAAAAGGTGCTAAAAGTACATAAAGTACTGCAATTATAATTCGAGTTGTAGCCATTAGAACGCACCTCCTATCACGATAATCATATAAACAATTATGATAAATGTAGAAATCATTATTGCAGGAGTGAATAGCTTCTTTTCTCCCATGATTTCTTCCATGTAGAAGTTTGCAATGTGCATCTCCTTTGGATCACCTGTTGCTGATACGAAGTTGAAGTTGTCACCAGCATTGGCACCACCCATGTATGTGATAACCTGCTTTGCTTTTTGTCCCTTTGTCAGAACATAGTTTACAAATGGGACCACAAAGATGCCTACCAAAAGTACAATCATGATGACCATATTCTGGTATGAAATAACCTGTGTTGCTGTGCCAAACATATCATTTGAAAGTGGCTTTAGCACATGCTTTGACAGCCATGGGAACCCCAGGATAAGTGCGAGCATCATAAATGCATGGAAGAACATTGAGATATACTCGTTCTTCTTTGTAAGATCTCGTGACTTTTCACGTGGTGAAGCTCCAAGAATCTTTGACATCCACTTTGTCCAATAAAACATTGTAGTTGCTGAACCAAAGCAAATGAAAAGTACCATAAGTGTTGATACATAAACCGATGTAGTATCAATAAATGCCTTAAGTGCTGCCCACTTAGAAATAAGCATTCCAAATGGTGCAAGGAACATGCCTGCGATACCAATCATAAGGATTACGGCTAGCTTAGGGAAGATTGAAATCAATCCCTGCATATCCTCAACGTCGCGGCTACCTGTTGTGTTTTCAATAGCACCAACGCACTGGAAAAGCATAGACTTTGAAACAGCATGGAAAATTACAAGGAATACCGCTGCCCAAATTGTCTCCTCATAGCCACAGCCAGTACATGCAACTATAAGGCCCAGGTTTGAAATTGTAGAATAAGCCAGCACCTTCTTGCCATCAGAAACGGATATAGCAAGGCAAGATGCAGCAAGGAATGTGAAGCCACCAATAAGGGCTACCATGTTTCCTACATAGTTATCTGCCATTGCAACAGATATTCTGATTAACAAATAAACACCAGCTTTTACCATTGTTGCACTATGAAGAAGTGCTGATGATGGTGTAGGCGCAACCATGGCACCAAGCAGCCATCCTGAGAATGGGAACTGTGCCGATTTTGTAAGTGCCGCAAAAGCCAGGCATGCTATTGGAAGCATGTTTCTGATGTTGGTAGGATCTGCCTGAACTAAATCAATATAGTCAAACAGATTTACAGTTCCATACCATAAATATCCAACTGAGATTGCTGCTGCCAATCCACATCCACCAAGCAAGTTCATCCATAAAGCCTTAAATGAATTGTTTATAGCCTCATCAGTTCTTGTATATCCAATCAACAGGAATGATGTTACAGATGTGATTTCCCAGAAGAAATACAGACTACATAGATTTGCTGAAAATACCAAACCAAACATAGCACCAAAAAATACAAATATCATGGCCAAGAAAAAGCTTCTTCTATCCTTTAGCTCTTTGTGATGATGAATGTGATAGCCATGCATATATCCCACTGCGTACACTCCAATCAGTGTACCAACAATTCCAATAATCAAAATCATAATCAATGTGAGATAATCAAATCGCATTGTGTAACTGCTTGGAATTTTTGGCCCTGCCAACTCCAAAACGGTTGGTATCACTGTGGATACAATGGTTAGCAAAGATATAATTAATTTCTTATACTTTGCACAAAGATGAATAATGAAAAACATTAAAAGAATATCGCCCACAACAAAAACATGACTGAATGTTTCCTGATATGGCAAAGAAAAATTCAGTGTTTGGCCACCAGCCCTAAACCACTGAACCGCTGTAATGATGGATAGAATCATTACAATTGCGCATCCTAGATAGACGAAAAAAGCCCT
The DNA here is from genome assembly GCF_015057245.1 of Pseudobutyrivibrio ruminis. Lineage (GTDB taxonomy): Bacteria > Bacillota > Clostridia > Lachnospirales > Lachnospiraceae > Pseudobutyrivibrio > Pseudobutyrivibrio ruminis_E. The sequence goes on along the minus strand of NZ_SVET01000010.1, from coordinate 75,673 downwards.
GCATTTTGAATGATGAATCAATGCAGGAAAAATCGCCCACAGAAATGGCAGACAGATTAACGCTGTTACTAGCATTTCCATATGTTATTAACCTCCATATTATTACATTATATCTTTTGATATATTTTTAACGCACTAGATATACTATATCACAAATTTACTAACATAGCGTTGATTTTTTTGTCTTTTTATGGTTATTTTTCCACAAAAATACACCCTGTCAGAAAACTCTCCGACAGGGTGTAAAAATTATAACTTATTCCATATGTCCGTCTCTGTACATTGAGAACTTATCCATTGGGTAATTCTTAAGGTTTTCAAGAATCTTACGTCCATCAGCCTTGCCAATAAGACCTGTTCTAGCCTTAATGATTTCTCTCTCAGCCTTGTGCTTAGAAGGTCCGCCAACGCAACCTCCATCACAAATCATTCCTTCGATGAAGTCTACATCAAGCTTACCACTCTTAAGAAGCATAAGCGCCTTTTTACATTCAGCACCACCTGCGCACTGCATAAGCTTGATATCGTCTGTGTTCTGTCCACGCTCCTGCATACACTCGATAACAGCCTTTGCAACACCGCCTGAAGAAGCAAAATTCTTACCAAATGTTGATGACTCCTGGTAGTTCTCCTCTACTGGCTCAAACTCTACGCCCTTTGAACGCATAAGTGCACGAAGCTCACCAAATGTGATAACGTAATCTGCATTTCCTGGAACTGACTCATCAGCAGCTTCAGATTTCTTTGCAATACATGGTCCAACGAATACTGTAACTACATCCTCACCCTGTGTAGCCTTAAGAAGACGTGAGATAGCACACATAGGTGAAATTGTTGAAGACATGTTGTTTTCGAACTGCTCTGGGAAGTGCTTTCTAAGCATGTTGATGAAAGCTGGGCAGCAAGATGTTGTCATCTTACGTCCTTCTTCCTTTGCCTCAAACCACTCAGCAGACTCGTAAGCTGCTGTCATATCTCCACCAAGACCTACTTCTACCATGTCTGTGAATCCAATCTTCTTGCAAGCTTCCTTAACTGCAGCCATAGAGATATCCTCACCGAACTGTCCTTCTGTAGCAGGTGCGCACATAGCGTAAACCTTCTTGCCTTCAAGGATAGCCTTGATGATATGTACAAGATATGTCTTAGAACCGATAGCACCGAATGGGCAGCTGTGGATACAGTGACCGCATGAGATACACTTCTCATCATCGATTACGCAGTGACCGTACTCATCGTAAGAAATAGCACCAACTGGACAAGCCTTCTTACATGGTCTCTCAAGGTGAACGATTGCACCATAAGGACATTCCTTAGCACACATACCGCACTCCTTACATTTTGAAGGATCGATATGCATTCTGTTATCACCTGGAGCAATAGCACCAAACTTACAAGAGTTGAGACATGCCTTTCCAAGACAGAAACGGCAGTTGTCTGTAACTGAGTAAGATGCGATAGAGCAGTCATCACATGCAGGCTGGATTACCTGTACAACGTTCTTTGAATCAGGGTTAGTAGGAAGATTCTCTGCGCAAGAAAGGATAACACGCTGTCTTACGATTTCGCGCTCCTTGTAAACGCAACAACGATATGTTGGTCTTGGGCCAGGGATGATTTCATAACAAACCTGTTCCTTGTGAGAAGCATCGAGCTCACCCTTCCAAGCAAGCTTACACACTTCTTCCATGATGTTGTGCTTTAAACGCACAATACTTTGATCTGAAGTTACCATATTTTTCTCCTTTTACATTGTTTGCCAGTTTAATTTAAAACCTCTAGACTTCTGTCTAATATTCCATTGAAATGGGCAATGGCCATTCCATAGTTTACTATTGGAACCCTCTGCTCCACGCAATGCTTAGTTCGACTTTGCATCTCGCTAGCATTAATCATGCAGCCCCCGCAATGAACTACTAATTTATATTTTGATAAATCTTCTGGAAATTCATTTCCCGAAGAAAATTCAAAATCAACATCCTTACCTGTATGCTTTCTAATCCATCCAGGTAATTTTACTGTGCCGATGTCATTGCACTGTCTGTGATGTGTGCAAGCTTCGGCAATCAAAACCTTATCATGGTCCTGCAGATTTTTAAGTGCAGCGACGCCCTTTAGCTGGGTGTTAAGGCTTCCTCTGTATCTTGCCATCAATATGCTAAAAGATGTCAAAAGTATATTTTCAGGCACCATCTTCGATACTGTTTCAAATGCTTGTGAATCAGTAATAACAAGTGATACCGACTTATCTTCATTAAGTACCTCTGTGAGCTCTTCTGGCTGACAGCAAATGGCTTTGCATCTGTGGTCCAGTAAATCTCTGAGAACCATTTGCTGAGGCAATATGATACGGCCCTTTGGCGCCGATTCATCAATTGGAATAACAAGCACAACTGTGCTTTTTTCTGGTACTAAATCAGCAACAAATGGTGGCTCTGTAATCTTTGGTGCAAGCTGAAGAAGTGCCTGCTTTACAGTTGCCATATCGTCTGTTGTGGCATCCACATAAAGAAGCTTTTCGTCTGATGACAGTTCCTCAAAAGGATGACCTGCCACCTCATCCACGTGATTTTCAATGATGATGTATGGCACCTTGCGTTCCTTAACCATCTTTAGAAAAGCAACCTCTTCTTCTGTGAGATGGTCTGCTCTGGCATCAAGTACCAAAACAACGATATCCATCTCATCAAGGATGCGGTATGTTCTTTCTTTTCTAAGCTCACCTAGCTCTCCCTCATCATCGAAACCAGCTGTATCAATAATGACAACTGGTCCCAATGGAAGAAGCTCCATAGTCTTTCTAACTGGATCAGTAGTGGTACCCTTGTGTGCAGACACAAGTGATACTGCCTGATTTGTAAGCTTATTTACAATGCTTGATTTTCCTGCATTTCTAATTCCAAAGAAGCCAATGTGAATACGCTGGCCACTAGGTGTATTATTCAAGGACATTTTTTCTTCCTTTACCAAGACTTAGACATCATAATTATACAAAATAACTTTGTCTATTTTATTAAAAATCTGAGAACTTAGAAGCGGAAATCACGTCTATCTGAGTTCTTAATAGCTTCGATATTTTCAAGAGCTGTCTTTCTAACATTTTCCTTAGGAATCTTCTTGAGCTCGTCTTCAATCATCTTGTAGCCGATTTCTCTTGTCTCCTCTGAAGCATAGTCAACAAGGTACTCTGTAAGAGTCATAAGAGCGTTTGGATGGCAGCAGTTGATAATCTGGCCGCTCTTGCAAAGTGACATGAATCTGTCACCAGTACGTCCTGCACGGTAGCAAGCTGTACAGAATGAAGGGATGTGACCAGTCTCCATAAGCCAACGAACAACCTCATCAAGTGTACGCTGATCTGAAACATCGAACTGCTCTGTATCGTGTGGTCTCTCCTCTTCTGTGTAGCCACCTACTGATGTACGGCTTCCACCTGAAACCTGTGAAATACCAACCTGAAGCATCTTGCGACGAACTTCCTCTGATTCACGAGTAGAAATAATCATACCTGTGTAAGGAACTGCGATTCTGATACAAGCTGCAATCTTTGTGAACATCTCATCTGGGATTGAGTTGTCGAATGCCTCTGGATCGATGTCGTCAGCGTGCTTTACACGTGGAACTGAGATTGTGTGAGGTCCTACGCCGTGAACAGCCTCAAGGTGCTCAGCGTGCATAAGGAGTCCCGCAAACTCATACTTGTAGCTTTCAAGTCCGAAGAGAACTCCAAGTCCTACATCGTCGATTCCACCTTCCATAGCACGGTCCATAGCCTCTGTATGATATGCATAATCGTGCTTTGGTCCTGTTGGATGAAGCTCCTCATAGCTTTTTTTGTTGTATGTCTCCTGGAAGAGGATGTATGTACCGATTCCTGCTTCCTTGAGCTTGCGATAGTTTTCAACTGTTGTAGCTGCGATATTTACATTTACACGACGGATATCGCCATTTTTGTGATGAATGCTGTAGATTGTGTTGATGCACTCAAGGATGTACTCGATTGGGTTGTTTACAGGATCCTCACCAGCTTCGATGGCAAGTCTCTTGTGACCCATATCCTGAAGTGCGATAACCTCAGCCTTAACCTCTTCCTGTGTAAGCTTCTTACGGCCGATGTGCTTGTTCTTTGCGTGATATGGGCAATAAACACAGCCATTTACACAGTAGTTTGAAAGATAAAGTGGTGCAAAGAGAACGATACGGTTGCCATAGAAAGCATCCTTAATCTCCTGTGCTACCTGATACATCTTTTCGATGTATTTAGGCTCCTCACAAGCAAGCAAAACTGATGCCTCACGGTGAGTAAGACCTTTGCATACACATCCTTCTGCTGTCTTTACTGGACGAGCCTTTTCTAGTAATTCTTCGATTAATTCGAAGTTGTTCTTATTTGCCTCTGCATACTCGATAGTATCTAAGATTTCCTGATTGTCGATAAACTCTTCTGCTTTTAAAGATTTTACATTGTACATTTTTAATACCTCTATTCAACATCCTGCTAGTTACTTACTAGCTAAATTAACTAAATTATAAAACCAGCTCTGTTTCCAGGGTCAGTAACAATTTTATACCCAATACTCTCCATGCGCTGGCCTAAGCAGCCTAAGCACTCGGCAGCTTCCTCTCCTGTGCAAATCTTATTATCGTATAAAGCGTATTTTTTTCTAACACCGGTAGGTGAAAGATTTGGCATGACTACATTAGCACCAGCCTTTATTCCCATTTCCCTGCCCTTTGGATGAATTGTGCCAAGGGCTGTGGTGGCTGGAAGTAGTACCTGTGGATAAATCATCCTTAGTAATGAAAGACAAAACAGTGTTGTCTCCAATGTGCCACTAGGGCTATTTGCAAATGGTGTTTCCTTATGGCTAATGAATGGACCTATGCCACACATATCTGGCTTGAATTCTTCAACGAATTTCAAATCCATAGCTAAGTCATAAGTGGTCTGGCTAGGTGATTCCACCATGAAGCCTGCACCAATCTGATAACCAATCTCTTTAAGATTCTTCAAACATTCCATGCGATTGTCCCATGAAAGCTCTGCTGGATGAAGCTTTGCATAAAGCTCTGGGTTGGCAGTTTCATGCCTGAGCAAGTAGCGTCTAGCACCTGCCTCGTAGTACTTTTGATAGCTTTCCTTTGAGCGTTCCCCGATGGAAAGGGTAACAACCATATCCTCATGGGATGCCTTTATTCTGCGAATGATATCGCATATATCCTCATCGCTATATGAGAAATCCTCACCGCCCTGTAGGACGATAGTTCTGAAACCAAGTGTGTAGCCTTCATCGGCGCACTCTACAATAGTATCAGCCGAAAGACGGTATCTCTCACAGTTGTGATTGTCTCTTCTGATTCCGCAGTATAAACAGTTGTTTCTGCAGAAATTTGTGAACTCCACCAGACCTCTGATGAATACTTTGTTGCCATAGTGCTGCTTCTGGAAGTGACGTGCATACTCTGCTGCAAGGTCTATCAGCTCCTGATTGCGATGATCAAGTAAATACTGGTACTCTTCGGTCTGAAGTGAATGTTCTGTATTTAATTTATCTAATAACTGTCTTGCTTTTGTATCCATAAATTAATTGATAAAAATTATCGTTTATTTTTTCACAATCAATACTATACCATAAAACTACGTAGCTTTTTTGTTTATTCTTTCATTTTGCTGTTCTTTTTTGTATACAAAAATTTACTAGAAAAAAGAGAGCTGGCAACCGCTGCCAACTCTCTCTTTTTTCGTAGGATAATTATTGTTGTTTACTCAATTGGAGCTTCTTTAACTGCTTTCTGGTTTTATGATTCTCCAACATCGTTTTTATCATCCTCACTTTCAGAATTAGAACCTTCATAACCTCTTAACCTCACCCTTCGAATTTTATTTAAGTAATTATCGCAGTTAAAACCTAATTACTTAATCTTCTTAGCATCAGCCTTCTTCTTAGCATATGCTGTAGTTCCTGTAAGAACTGCAATGATAAGGAGTAACCATCCCCACCATGTTCTTGCGAAGAATCCCTTCTGAGTTTCTCCTGCAAGTGGTACTAAATCTTCTTCTACAGTTGTTGTTTCATCCTGTGTATCCTCAACTACTGCATCATCTGCATCGCCACCTGCAAGTGGTGTCTCAGCCTCGTCGATTGTAGTTGTGTTATCGTTTGCTGCAACTGTTCTAGCTCTACGAGCTCTTCTTGCCTGGCCTGCTGCAGGTACTGCATCATCAGGAATCTCAAGCTCTTCGTCTGCTGCAACTGCTGCTGTAGTAGCTGTAGCGTAAACTACTGGAGCTGCTCCGCCTGTTGTAGTTGTAGCGCCGCCACCTGTTGTAGGAACGATTGTTGGATACTTATCACTGTATGCCTGGGTTGCTGTGTTAAGAGCAGCCTTAGCATCATCAAGTGTAGCCTTTGCATCATCGTATGCCTTCTGAGCATCTGCAAGTCTAAGCTCCCACTCAAGAACCTGAAGTGATAAGATTGCGCCATCCTTGCCAAGATCATCAATCTTGCCCTGGATATCTGTTACCTTATCCTGAGCTGCCTCTACAGCTGCCTTTGCGTCTGCAAGCTGCTGAAGTAGTGTAGCGTAGTTAGATAATGTTTGGTTTGTGCCGTTGATCTGGTTTGTGTAACCACTTACAAGGTCAGTAGCGTTTTGTACGTTTCTGTAAACCTTGCCGTATTCATTTGCAACACTTGCAGTGTATGTATCTGTGTAGTTTGCACCTGCTTCATCAACTGCAGTTGTCTTTGTAACATAATCTAAGAAGTACTGATAATACTTAGCAGTAGTTAATTTGCTATTGTTTTCATCAATACCAATTACTTTTTCTCCACCATTTGCACCATAATTATCTGCGATTGCAGCATTAATTGCAGCGTTAATTGCATCTTGCTCAGATTGATATTTTGTGCCAGCAACAGTACCATTTACGCTATATAACTGTAAATAATAAAGTGTTGCATTATAAATATCCCAATTAAAGCTTTTAGCGTTTGTAACAACTACATTGTACTCACTTTCGAACTGAGCAATTACCTCCTCTTTTTTCTTTCCGCTTCTAAATTTATCTAAAAATGCTTCCCATGTAGTATAGTTGTTATCCCTACTATTGTACTGCTTATCGTATGTTGCAGTGTATGAACCACTAACATGCCATGGATCCAAAGCGCCATCGAAATATGCTGACCAATTATCTCCATATGAAACATCACTTCCATAGTACGTATTTGACTTATAGTGTGACTTTACAGCCTCTTTTCCTGCAGATATTGCACTATTTTCAGACCAATGTGTTATTTTTGTATGTGTATCTTTATATTTCCCATTATATGAATACTTTGGAACATACATACCACCAATTCTATAATAATCATCCACATTGACAAGTGTATCGATTACATCTTGAATGCTTGCAGCAGCTTCATTTGCCTTAGACTGAGCTTCAGCTTCGCTTTTAAAGCTATCTGCTGATATTTGTGTGCCATTAGCATATGTATAAACATACTTTGTAGTATAATTTGTTACAACTTTTATATAATTACCATTCTTATCGAAATAGCATACGGTAGTAGCATCCTCACCTGTTGCAATTTCCTCTACAGCAACTACTTTTTTGGTTGTGTTTCCAATTGTGTAAGTTGTTTCATCTGAATCCAACCCCTTTGTATCAGCATCTCCCCAATTACCAAGAAGAACATAGCCTAATGTATACTTAGCTTTCTCTTCATCTGTTTTGAGGTCATCATACTGATCCTGTGATAAATAAGTTGTTTTACCTTCTTCATCAGTATACTCATATCTTCTTACAGCTGTTCCATTTGTAACTTCTGTTTCGATATCAGTACCAGATAAAGAAATGAGCTTTCCATCAGTAGTTGTGTACTCGTAACGAACTTCCTTTTCGAAGAGCTCTACAACACCATTATTAATAGCGTAGCCAAGATTGAATGAATTTGTAGCTACAACTGCGCCAGACTCATCAAGAACATTATATGTAACACTTACAAGGTTAAGACCTGCATCCTGATTTTCCACTGCATCTGAAACAGTTACCTCTAATTTCTGTCCTTCTGCAAGCTCTACGTTGTTTACTAAGTAATAATTCTCAACTACTGCTGCAATATACTTGTTTGTATCTGCTGCAGTCTTATCGCTATCTGCATATTCCTTATCTGCTGCCGCAAGAACACCTGCAGCTGACTCAGCAAGTGCATTTTTTGCATTCTCTACAGCCTTCTCGAGCTCATCAACCTTTGCCTGCAATGTTGCTAAGTCTTTTTCTGCGTCTGCCAAGTCACCAGTCGCATCGTCCTTAGCAGCCTGATATCTATCAGCCGCATCATTAAGATCCTCTATTGCATCCTCATATGCACTCTTTGCATCTGCAAGGTCCTGTGCCTTTTCATCGTATGTCTGCTGTGCATCTGCTACTGACTGCTGTGCTGTAGCAATAAGTGTAGCAGCATTTTCCTGTGAATCAGTTGCAACTGCAACTACTGCTGCATTTGCATCCTGCTGTGCCTTATTAACTGCTGAAGTAACATCAGAAGCTGCTGATTCAGCATTACCTACTGCTGTATTTGCATCTGCTGCTGCATCATCCATATCTTCTGCTGCCTGCAAAATTTCTTTTGTATCAGCATCTGCTGCTGCAATCGCTTCTCCCGCTGCCTTTGCAGCTTCCTGCGCATCAGCTGCAGTTTCTTTATAATTTCCTTCTACAGTCTTTTCTTCTGTCTTTATTTCACCGTTTTCGTCAGCAACAACATTACCAAATTCATCTCTAACTTCGATATCTACCTTGAATGAATATGTGTCGTCATCTTTAAATGTAGCATTTGTAGTATTAACAGCATCCTGAACTTTATCGAGTGTAGACTTTTCTTCGTTTGTTGTCTGTGTTTCACCTTCTGTACTAGGTTCACCTTCTGCTGGTGTTTCTGACTGATTACCATTGTAGCTTTCATTCAGCTCTGCTGTATCATTTACAACAGTCTGCTCTGCTACATTAGTCTCTACCTCTTGAGAAGCTGTACTTGGTTCCGCTGGCTGTCCCCCTTCTGTTGACTCCTCTGCAAATACAGGTACGCTCAGTGAGCTTGCAATTGTGATTGCTGATAAGCCAACTGACATTGCTTTTACTACATTCTTCTTCATACGTATAAATTCCTTTCCCTAAACCGTACATTACACTTTGTTAACATTCCATGATTGTTATGTGAACGTTACGTGAACATCTGTTATAGAATATAACACCGAAAATCGTTACGTACAATAACATTGGCAAAATGTGACGTTTTTTGGCAAGATATTTACCCATAAAAAAACTAGCCAGCATTCGCTGACTAGTTAATAACTATTACTGATTCAATTTATCGATGAGCTTTATAGCTGCTCGGCGCTTTGCTTCTAGGACTCCAACGCCAACTCCTGCAGTTGAAACACCTGCAAGTCCGACGAACCATTTACCTCTTTCCATAAGGCCTGCCAGGGTGATTCCTGTAGGTGACTGTTCCTCTTCGATTGTGACTGTTTCTTCCGGTGCAGGTTCTTCAGGCTGATCCTGTGGAATCTCTGCCTCACCGCCATATCCACCGGCGTTGCTGCTTGGGGAAGTGATGATATGAATCTCTTCTTCTGATTCCTCTTCCTCTTCTTCAATCTCTTCTTCCTCTAGCTCTTCCTCTTCGATTTCCTCTGCGTACTGGATAACCTCTTCGGAATCTACTTGCGCTATTTCTATAGAAGAAACTGTATTGAATCTGGCGTCGTATGTTGACTGTGCATTTGCTAAAGCTTCCTTTGCATCTGCCAGATTTGATTTTGCTATGTCGTAATCGGTCTGAGCTTTTTCAAGCTCACCCTGAAGCCTTGCAAGCTCCATTCCTGTATTAATATCGCTAGCTGCATCTAAATCTGCAATCTGCTGCTTCAAGCTAGATACTGTCTGCTTGGCTGATTCAAAATCCGCCTTTGCTGATCTGACAGCCTCTGAAAGAGCTTTGTAAGCATTATATTTTTCAGTAATCTCTGATATATAGGAAGCGTAATCCTTGGATGCGCTTGTAAATACCTGATTATTATTTACTTCGTAACTATAAACCTCAGCAGTCGTTTTATGCTCTGTTATGTTTAATAGCCTGCTTTTATCGAAAGCAACGCCTGTAGCTTTGTTTTGCTTCTTTGCATCATCAACTATTGCATTTTTAAGATCATCCTCTGATGTGTATTTTGAGTTCTTAACAGTGGATGAAACACTGGTGCCTTGGTAGTACCTGAAGTAGCCATATGGATATTCTGCTGCTGTACTTGTAACTACTCTTCCCTTTGTTTCTTCGAACTTAATCAAATCATTGAAATCACTATACGTCCATCTGTTTTCTGGACGCTTAATATAAGTTGATTCAATCACCCAACCATAATAACTAGGAATATAAAATCCTGTGGCAGTCCAATAAGAATACTCAACCACGCCATCCTTCAGCTGCTCAGCCTCTTCCTTTGTAAGAGAGACTATGTTGCCATTGATGTCCTGGTATTCGTATACCATGTCCCTATCGTAAATACGAACCTCACCAGATTTGTAATCTACCGTATATCCGTAATTAGCACTAACAGTACGTACATAATTACCATCGGCATCCACAATATCATATGAAATTCCGATAACATTTCCTTTGTAAGGTGTAACTGCAAAATTTGAAACAGACTGCCCATCGGCAAGCTCTGTGTTTGGTGCGTAGTAGTGTTCTACCACTGTAGCGATGTATGATGTGACATCTGATTTGTCTGCGTCTGCTGCAATAAGTGCATCTGCACCAGCTGCTGCAAGGTCCTGGCCTGCTGCCTCCAGCTGCTCTTCTAATGAAGCAAGCTTTTCCTGGGCGTCTGTAAGTGTAGCCTCTGCATCTGATAAATCTGATGTAGCCTGTGATTTTTTATTATTGTATTCTTCAGCTGCGGCTTCGTATTCAGCTTTAGCTGATTCGTATTCTGAAAGTTTATTATTGTATGTTTCCTCTGCTGATGCAAATTGCTTTTCTGCTTCCTCAACAGTGGCGGTAGCATCTGCGATAATAGCTTCTGCACTTTCCTGATCAGTGTTTGTGTCTGCCACTGCAACCGCTGCTGCATTTGCCACTTCACTAGCCTGTCCTGTGACCTGTGCTACGCCTGAAGCAGTATCATTTGCTGAAGCAAGGCTTTCATCGGCTGCTGCAACACTAGAATCCATGGAATCCTTTGCATCTGCCACACCTGAAACTGCTGTAGCTGCATCAGCAACCTGAGTGTTTGCATCGGTAATATCCCGTGTGATTGCCTGTGAATTGGCTGCAGCACTTTCATCTACCACACCTGCATCTACTGCATTGCTTACTTCTGTAGAAACATCTGCATCAGCAAGTGTCTCTGGGACCGATTCAGTTGCGCTAACGCTACTTTCAACTGCAGCTTCCTCTGGCGAAACAACCTGCTGCTCTTTAGTATCTGAAGGCACAACAACAGAGCCTTCAGAATTCTCTGAAGCCTCTACCTGTATCGGAAATACGATACTACCCGCTAATGTAATTGTAGATAATCCAGCTGCCAAAGCCTTTGCTGAACCACTCCTCATAACTTTCTGTGCCCTTCCATATACAAAAGTCCAAATTTCCTGCTTATAGCGTAACATAAAAAAAGTTAGACGCAACGCCCTTGGCAAGATTGATTAAAATCTGGCAAAAGTATTACGGCTAACTTAAAATATTTTATCTATTACTAAATTGATAATCCTTTATCTGTTGAGAAATTTCCGATACTTTACGAGCTGAAATCGGGAATATGCTCTTATCATCCATGTAAATATCGCCACCCTCAAGGTGATGAATAAAGTCCATATTAATAATTATGCCGCGATTTACCATGATGAATCTTTTGTCTGCACCAGCCAAATCCAAAAATTCGCCTGATGTAAGTCTGACTCTGCTGGTTGTGCCATCATCCTTGTTTATTTCCAGGTAATGGCCATCTGTTGTTACTGAGATAATATCCTTTAAATATACCTTTTCATCTATTGGACCAGCTGATAGTTTAATAAAGGCCGCATCCATAGGTGTATGCTCGATTATCTCTGTCAGGACCTGATCTATTCTTTCTATTGTAAATGGTTTTGTGACGTAGTCAAATGCATGTAGTGAAAATGCATCTGGATAATGACCTTCTGACGCTGTCATGAATATAAGGAAAGTCCTCTCCGTCATCTCTCTGAGTTTTTTTGCTGCTTCTATGCCATCCATGTCCGGCATGAAGATGTCCATGAATACGATGTCGAATCTTCTTTCTGATAAAACAGAGATAAAATCTGGTCCGCTTGAGAATTCCTCAACTTCTAGAGGTATCTCCTTGCTCGCAGAAAGTTTTTCTACCATCATTTTCAATTGCATTCTAAATATACTTTCGTCATCTATTACTGCAACTCTCATACTTGCCCCCTATATCTTTGTATAAGAAATGATACCACAATTTTCTCAAGTTGATAATGAAAATCAGAAAATTATTTTATATAATGATTTTATGGAACTTTTAATTAACAATATTACATACATTAACATAATAATTTTGCTGGCTGGAGCCACCTCGCTGCACCTTGGTGCAAGCTTTTTAAAGAGGGAGAAACACACTAAAGGATTTTTCAAATATTCGGTGTTCATGCTAGCCTTAGGAAATGGTCTATGCTGTATGGGATACTCTATCATGTCCCTCAGCCCAGACCTTAGATTTGCATACTATTTTAGAGTGCTGGGGCTAATTGGAATCGATATTTATCTTATGGCTGAAATCCTTCTTGTAACCAGCTGTTTGAATTTCAGCCGATTTGCAGAGTACTTGATTATCGGTTTGTCCGGTCTGGCATCCCTATTTGATATTGTAATTTTCGGTAGTAGAGAATCTGACACTTTTGTGCGCTATGAAAACTACACCGCATATGTCCGTCTAGATCCATATCGACACCTTTTCCATTATACGTTCTTAACTATAATGGGTATTTCTATGTTCATAATCGCCTGCGTTTGGGCTGTAAATGTTCGATTCAAACGAGAAAAACGTCTCGTATTTTTCGCATATATTTCTAACTTGATTCTGGCTGCATCATGCATTCCAGATTTCCGTATATACGATAGTGATTTTAATCTCACTCACGTATTTTACACTGTTGGTATGTTCTTCGCCTTTGTTGTTTTCTTTGTTGCATCCAACAACTATATGATGTTCAACATCACCGTAAACAGTATCAGTAAGGATATCTTTTCTACATTAGGAACTGGTCTGCTGGTATTTGATACTAACTATCACCTCAATTTATCCAATGAATACGCTGACAAGCTTTTGGGGCTTGATAATGAACCACATCGTATTCGTTTGAAAGAGATTTTTGAGTTAAAAACAGGCGAACCGCTGAAGATGTTTGAAAAAGCCTCCAAAGGAGACATAATTGACTATCGATTGACGTCAAAGTTGACAAACAAGGTCATCCTCGTCAATTTCTCTTGCAAATTTGACCGAAGCAACCAGCCAATGTGCTACATCCTCGTAGCTACAGACCTTACAGAGGAAAACAGACTCATAGATGAAGCTCAGGCAGCTAACAAGGCAAAGTCTGAATTCATCAGTAATATTTCTCATGAAATCCGTACTCCTATCAATATTATTTCTGGTATGGATGAACTGATTCGTCGCGAATGCAAGGATGAAACTATTTTGAAGTACGCCGAAAACATCAACGTTGCTTCAAAGAACCTTACATCTTTAATAAATGATGTGCTCGATTTCTCAAAGATTGAATCAGGTAAGCTTGAAGTTGTTTCCGGGGAATACAACATTCAGCACCTTTTGATAGAGTGCTATCACATGTTTGCAGGCCTTTCTTCACAGAAGAATCAAATGCTTTCATTTACTTGCGACCCAAATCTTCCTGCAGGATTGATTGGTGATGACATTAGAATTAAGCAAATTCTATCTAATCTTCTATCTAACGCTGTGAAATACACTCCAGAAGGTGGAAGCATACAATTTAGCGCTACATACAAAGAGAGAAACGATAACTTCCTTGCTCTTGTTATCCAGGTCAAGGACAATGGTATCGGTATAAAAGAGGAAGACTTACCTCATATTTTTGAGAACTTCCAGCGATTTGATCTTTCTAAAAACAGAACAATCCAGGGTACTGGCCTGGGCTTAACCATCACTCAAAACCTTGTATCATTACTGCACGGTGTTATCAACGTAGAAAGTACTTACCAGCATGGCTCTACATTCACCGTTGAAATACCTCAGCAGATAAGCAACCCTGAGCCAATCGGTGAGTTAACTGATTTGGATATGCGCAAGAAGCTTACCTATACAAATAGCTTTATTGCACCAAAAGCTCGAATACTTGCAGTAGATGATGTGCAAATGAATCTGGATGTATTTGTTGGTCTATTAAAGAAAACACAGATACAGATTGATACCGCTTTAAACGGGCCTGACGCTCTTGCGTTATCCCATAAACGTAAATACGATATCATCTTCCTGGATCACATGATGCCAGAGATGGACGGTATCGAAGTGCTTAAACGCATTCGAGCAAACGGTGCCAGTGCAAACCTTGAAACGCCTGTTGTTATGCTTACTGCTAATGCAATGATGGGTGCTGATAAGAAATACTTGGAAAACGGATTTACGGATTATCTTTCAAAACCTATAAAACCTGATGCTTTGGATGAAATGGTACTTAAGCATTTACCAGAGGAACTGATTCAAGCGGTGGAGGAACCAAAAGCCGATTCTAATCAGGAACCAGAAGAAAGCGAATTCCTCAAGTCTCTTAGCTTTATAGATGCCAAGGCAGGCTTAGCATTTGCTGCAGGCGACGAAGATTTCTATCGCCAGATTGTAACTACATTTGTTAACGAGGACAAGCGAGAAGCGTTAAACAGCCTACTTCAAAAAGAGGACTGGCCTAATTATCAAATCATCGCCCACTCCCTCAAAGGCACTGCTCTTACCATCGGCGCCGAGGAACTTTCTAACGCAGCAAAGAACCTGGAATTTGCAGCAAAAGAAAGCAAAATCGACTATATTAAAAGCCATCACAGCGACGTCATCGACCAGTACGGAAAGTTGCTAGAAAAACTAAAAAACGCATTGCAATTATCAATCTAATTTAGTATACTAGTCTGCGGACGCCGGCTTGTCGGAATTGGCAGACGAGGCAGACTCAAAATCTGTTGATGGCAACATCGTGCGGGTTCAAGTCCCGCAGCCGGCATAATAATTTTTAATGATTAGAGCTTGAGAAAGTTGATTTCTCAAGCTTTTTTCTTTTTGGTTGATTCGAAGTCAATTATATTTTGGGGCAACTTAGGGGCAACCTTACCATTTAGCCTATCTATTATTTCTTGATCAACCCCAATTCTTGCGTATGAATAATGCTTTATATTGGTTTCAACACTGTGGCCGAGCAATCTTGCTCTATCTGTTACAGGAATGCCGTTTGGAATAAAAACATTAGAATTAAGACTCATTCTGAATGCGTGATTATTCGTGACTGGTAAGTTTATACTTTTCATGAACTCACGAAGCCAAGCGTGATATGAACCAATTTTTATCCAATCGCCATTGAGTTTGCAAAACACGTAATCAGAAATAATATTTTTCTCAAGCTGATTTTTTTTCAAATCATCTAAAATAGCTGCAATATCATCTGTGATTGGAAATTGTCTTCCACCACGTGAAATACCCTTTTCATCCTTTGTCCAATCTACATAGAAATTTGCTGTATTTCCCTTACCTCGACCTGTTAACTGCTGTGCATGGATATGAATATAATAATCGTCAATATCAGTCCATTTCAAAGCACATAGCTCACCCGCACGCATACCTGTCGCAATAGCCATACGAACCATATAACCATAATAAAAATAGCCCTGATAGCGTGGAAGATTATTTCGTCTATTGATTTCAGAATAAATAGCTTCAATATCATGCAGCGAAAGAATTTTCTCACTGCTCTGTGGCTTTGAATTATCACACTGCATCAAGAACTTCTTGTTATTGATAGATTTAACAGGATTGTTTTGAATGTAATTGTTCTCTTCTGCATAGTCGAAGATTAGATTCAACACCCCTTTATAGCTTAAAAATGCTTTTTTCTTAGGATGAAGTCGTGCAGTCATTAATTTACTGTATGACTGTAATGAATCGTTATCAACCTTTCTGATATCTTTTTCCCTAAATTCTTCAGAGATAAAACGATTATACGAATCCTTATAGCGTTGAATTGTAAGTGGACTGCATATATCGATATCCTCTTTGTGCTTAAGAGCCAAAGTGAATATATGGTCGATAGTATATGACATTAAATGGCAATCATAGTATTCTAATATCTTATCTAATAATGCCTCTTCGGTTCGAGCATGAATTCTGATGTCGCCAGAAATCTTTGTTATCCATAAGTCTCTGACTGCGTCATATCTAATGCTTTTAGGCAGTCCATTTTTCTTCACATGGACCTGTGAAACAAGCGTACGCTTTAATTTAAGCTCCTTTTTATTGATCATGTCTAATTCTTTTAGCATGTCGGCAAGACTAATAATATCACACTTGTATTCGTCCTCCAAAGTCTTTTTGCGGCCAATTTGAATGTCTAATAATTTGGTTATTTCGTTTGCAAATAATAATATTTCCTTAGTTGTTTTCACTTATAATTCCTTTCTCTAAATCTTATTTAAATACATTTTTCCTTTTCTTTGCTTGTTTATTGGTTATCCAGAGAAGCTGAGCCGTCAAGGATGACACATGTCACTTGCGAAGTCCTTGATGGCGAAGATTCTCAGGATATAATTTCAAGCAGCAAAGAATAAGTATTTATACTGAAAATAGGTCATAGTCTTTTAGAAGATAGTTGCTGAGCTTACGCAATTCGTTAAGCCTTGTTTTTCTAATGCTTCTTCTATTATTATTTAAATACTCTGTTAGTTTTATAAGAAATCTATTTGATTTTTCTAGTTCTGAAATAAAATTCTCAATAACATCTTTCTCTAATGCGTTAATACTTTTTAGATTGTGTAAATACATATAGATTGATGTATAAATAGGTTCAACAACTGAATATACAAAGTCATAATCATCATCTTCGATTTTTATAGAAAGAACATTTTCTCCTTGAAGTGCCCTACGAGAAACAAATCTAGATAAAGGCTCATTCATAGCCATGTGTCTAAGTGCCATCATCTCATTATCGGTAAAGTAAGCTTTAACGCATTGACTCTTTGAACCTATCGCATAATTCACCTCAGCGCTTGGTATAAATATCACAGGCTTACTCTGTTTAGGCTTTTGGGAGCATATTAAGCTTTTTACATATGCAGTGGGCTTCATATTGTGTTGAGCCGCTAAAGCACAAACTATCGCTTTTTCTTCTGGATTTAGTGATACACATAAATTGTAATTTTTCATTTTTTACCTCTTTCTTAAATATATTATTTTTTTGTGCGCAGCCTTTGAGATTCTTTAATCTCAAGGGTTTGGGCATGCCCAATATTCTTATGGAAATTTATTTCCATGAAAAATGGGACATTTTTCTATGCTTGCAAAAAACAAACGGAACCTTTTTTCCAACCTCTACGTCTATAAAAGGGACCAAAATTCGAGAAATGGTCTACTTGTTTATGTTTTTATTTAAATACAATTTCGAAAGTTTCCATTAATCATAGTTAATGGAGCGTTAATGGGAATTATGGAAAAAAACGATGCAGCTTTAGAAAAAAATATTTTCCAATAATTGGGATTATCGTTACGTTAATTACTATTATTGGAAATTTGAACTGTTCACAACAAAAAAACTGCGTTTCACACAATAGGCAAGGTATATATATCGTAAAATCAGTTATAATATTCGTATATACGGTGGGGGTGGAAATGAAAATTGCAATATGTGATGATGAAAAATATATAAGAGATTTCATAGCTAAAAGCATTTCTGATGAGATTACAGATGCCATTGTTAAATGCTATGAATCTGCTGAGAACTTATTGGAAGCAGCATATAATCCTGACATTTTGTTTCTAGATATACAGATGCCTGGAATTGATGGCATGGAGCTCGCTAAGCAAGTCCGCGCTAATGGAAGTGATGCAGTGATTATCTTTGTTACTGCTTTGGAGGAATATGTTTTTAATGCCTTCGATGTGAGAGCTTTTAATTATCTAGTAAAACCTATAGATAAAGAAAAGCTAAACGAGGTATTACATGCAGCCGTTGAAGAAATAATACATAGACAAACTAGAGTAACTCCAGTAGTGCCTGATAATAAGTCATTTATAATCAAAGCCAATGGATTAAGCCGAAGTGTTTCTATTTCAGAAATTGCATTTGCTGAGGTATTTAACCGTAGAATTGTGCTTCACATGAGGGATAATGATGAGATTGAATACTATGGACGAATGACAGATTTAGAGAATACTGTTGGAAATGATTTTTTTAGGGTTCATAGGGCATATCTAATTAATCTTTCAGCAATTCAATCTTATAATTCCAAAATCGTAAAAGTGGCTGGCGAAGAAATACCTGTTGCCCGAGGCAAGTATCAAGATTTGGTAAAAGCTTATTTATCATTTAATACAAGAGGATTGTGATGATGGTGTCTGATGCATTCTTTAATTATTTTATGAATACTGTAATCGAGATATATTGCATAATTACTTCTGTGTTATTTATATATTGGCTCAGGCCGTTTGTAAAAAATATGAAGTCAGTTTATTATGCAGTAGTTTTCGAATGGATTACAGACTGTATACTAAGGCATGTTGATGTCCAAAATGGAATAAGACTGACAATCTCGATTTTTTCATTGTTTTTTGTTGGAGTGATTCTTTTCTATTTAGATGAAAAAAGAAATCTTATGCAGAAAATATTTCTATGTGTAAGCTTTTTTATCATTAGATGGTTAAGCTTGGAAATATTCACTGAGCTTGGTTTTTATGAAAGGGATTTTGTTTCTAACTTTAAATTATTTAGAGAAAGCATCCCTGCAATTGTAGCTGAATATGTTGTATCAACGATTGTCGAGTATGGATTAGCTTTATTGCTACTCTTCTTCTCTATCAAGCTGCTTCTAAAAACATATAAAAATAAGCAAGAAGACCTATCTTGGAAGGAACTGATTATGTTATTAATTCCATGTATAAGCATCTTCCTTGCTACACGAATTATTTATTCGTACTATATGCTATGGTTTGATGGCATTGAAAACGGAAGCATCAAGGCTAATATTCCAGGCAATATGTATCGCATACTGTTTTGCATAATGGCTTATTTAACGCTTTGTGTTACACTTTACTTTTATCAGAGCATAAAGGCTAACAAAGAAATAGAATATGCTAATCGTGTGTTGGCTAAACAGATCGAAGATAGCAAAAAGTATGTAGGTCAAATTGAGACTGTATATCAACAGATGAGAGCCTTACGTCATGATACAGGCAATCATATGGCTGTAATGAAAGGTCTTTTGGAGACAGAAAAGTATCAGGAACTAAGGGATTACCTTGGTAATTGGGAAGAGACATATAAGAATATAGTTCCATCAGCTAAAACCGGAAATGCCGTAACTGATATTGCAATATCAGAGTTTGTAGATAGGTTTGCTGATAATGGCATAACACTAAAGACATCCTTAAAATATCCAAGTAATGTAGCTGTTAATCCATTTGAAATGTGTGTGGTTCTTACAAATGCCATACAAAACGCCTACGAAGCCTCGCTTAGAGTTAATGAGCCATATGTTGAAATAACATCAGTTGAACGAGAAAATGTTTACATTATTAGCATTAAGAATAAGTCTGATAAAAAGGCTCAGATTGATGAAGAAGGTGTTCCTATTTCAATAAAGAATGATGATGGTCATGGATTTGGTGTACGTAACATAAGGGAAATCGCTAGAAAATACAATGGTGATATTGAAATTAAGCAATTCAGTGAAAATAATGAGTTATGGTTTGTGCTCAACATAATGTTTGTTGGATAAGAATACAGAATGGCGCCTGCTGCAGAAATGTAGCAGGCTTTTTTAGTGCTATTCACATCATATTAGATGCAGTCCACATCAAATGGGTTTAGATTGAAAAATTCATAGTCGATAGCGATTATAGAAAGCTACTACTATCTTTTTTATAAGAAAAGGATTTCGAATTTATACCAAGGAGGGTTAACGTATGGGGTCAGTTTATATGAATAGTATAAGTGAATTACATAAATCCAGAACAACATTTCAGATAAACCAGAATCAACAGATGGATTCATATAGTAAAAGCCTTCAAGAGCAGATAAATAATGCCAATGAACAGCTTCAATCTCTTGGCGATGATAAAGAAATGTCCATAGATGAAAAAATGAAAAAACGTCAAGAAATTCAAAAGCAAATAACTGATTTGCAAAATCAATTACGCCAACATCAAATTGAACAGAAGAAAGAAAACAGACAGAGCAAAGGTTCGTCTATGGAGGATATGCTTGGAGGCAAACAAACAGCAAAATCATCTAAAGCAGCAAAAATGGAATACAACAATGCTCAAATGTTCCATGTATTTGATGAGGCTCAGGAACTCGCAGAAAAGATTGCTGAAGCTGCTGAAAAGAATGAACCTAAGACGCCTGAAGAGCGTCGTGAAGATATGATTGAAGAAGCAACTGGCGTTGAGAATGACGGAATGCTTGACGAATTAATGGATAATCTTACAGATGCAGTTGAAGAAGTTACTGAGGAAATGGTTGAAGACTTACAGCAATCATCAGAAGAGATACTATCCGAGGATGAGTTGAATCAGATGATGCTGACTGAAGAAGAGTTAGAAAAACTTGAACAGGAAAAGAGGATTCCTGTGAATTATATACCATTTGATTATCGTATTTAAAAGGATTGGGTTATAGACAAGGAGGTCGATTATTATGGCAAGGATTAGCGACTATGTATCAAATCACAAGTATTTCGATGAGAACTACAACGTGAACAATCAAAACTATTCAAATGATTTCTTAGAGGGGTTAAGTGCATCGGCGCCTAAAGTTTCCAGTGGATCATTTAGTCTATCCGACTATTCACTCATCAAAAGCGGAACTTACGGAAAGCTAATGAAGGCTTATTATGCACAGGACAAAGCCCAGAAAGCCAACGCTGGAAAAGACTCTTCGGCTAAGTTAACAGCAATGGCTGAAGCAGCAAGTGCTTTATCTAAATCTTCTGAAAGGCTCATGAGTGCATCCTTATGGGAACAAAAAACAATTACAGAAAAAGATGAATTAACAGGAGAAGAAAAAGCTAAATCAGATTATAACTGGTCGGATATTGAGAAGGCTTTAAATGCATTTATTGAAAACTATAACAATACTGTTGAAGCTGCAGGTAATTCCAACACTAAAAGCGTTTTACGAAATGGTGCGTGGATGACAAAAACAACTTCTGCACACCAGAAAACTCTTAACAAAGTAGGAATTTATATTGGAAAAGGAAATAAGCTTTCGTTAGATGTGGACCAGTTAAAAAAGGCTGATATAGGAGCTCTTAAATCGCTATTCACTGGCCATAATTCATATGCTTCGCAGTTAATGAATAAGGGAAATTCCATTGCGAATGCTGCTGGTGTAGGAAGCTCTTATAACAAACAAGGACGCTATTCTAATTCTCTAAATGACTTAGTAAAAAGTAAGTATGACTTCAAAGAATAGTTTTGTATGGAGGTATTTATTATGGGTATGGATATAAATGGAATTTCAAATGTAACACCTACAGTTTTAAATTCAAATGAACCTAGTAATATTGAGAAAACAGAAACACCTGTAAGAATAAACAGTATAAATAAAAAATCGAATGATGAAGGGGTTACATACGAAAAGGGTGATAAAACTGAAACGGGTTCATACAAAATCAATAAGATGAGCAAAGAGGACCGCGCTGCCCTGGTGCAGCAATTAAAGGACAATATGGAAAAGCAGAAGCAGCAGATGCTTGAATTAGTTAATAAGACTATTTCAGGACAAGTTGGAACATTTGGAAAAGCAAATGATGACAGCTTTTGGCGAATGTTAGCTGGCGGCAATTTCAAAGTTGATGCTGCCACAAAGGCCAAAGCTCAGGCTGATATTGGAGAAGATGGTTATTGGGGCGTAAAACAAACTTCTCAGAGACTTTTTGATTTTGCTAGCGCATTAGCTGGTGATGATGTAGAAAAAATGCATGAAATGCAAAAGGCAATGCATAAAGGATTTGGTTTAGCAGGTAAGTCTTGGGGAAGAAAACTACCTTCTATTTGCCAACAAACCATGGATGCTGCGGATTCGCTCTTTGATAATTATTTTAAGGCGAAGGAAAGCGAATCTAAGGAAGTGATTAATGAGAATACAGTAAATGTCAGCAAGTAAGGTCTGTTGGAAGCTCTGTATTAAGCATAAAATCCTCCATAAGATAAAAAAAGAATGGATATACCATTCTTAATCCCGCCGATGGAATATTTGGATTCGGGCATTACCCATGCCTTCCTGCAGTCTAATAAAAAAATACCATCATCAGCGAAGATTATCAATAGTTTTTTCTAAATAATATTTATTATTTACGTTGATTATTCTGCTTTATTTTTATCATTTTAACAGCATAAAAATAAACGGGCAACTTAGGGGCAACCTTGCCATTAAAAAAGGGGGCTGCATTTTCAACTTGCAGTCCTCCTTTTTTACCACTAGTTTAACTTTACAGTAGTTCCATCCATATTCAAAATTCAATCATTTATCCCCAAACATTCAATCCCTTATGGAAAATGAATTTCTTCCATGCCTAAATAAGTGGTAATGTTCTAACGTTTTCATTGACTTCTTTTCTAACTAAGCTGCTCGAGAAATCCAATTATTCCATCAGCAATAACTTTAATATCATCATCTATCCAACGCTGCCTTGAGGTTGAAACTCTTCTTAAATATTGAGAATCCTTAAAAGCGTATGAAACTCGCTTGAGTATGTCATCAATATCATTTTCTTTCATTCCATCATCATCGTAAATATAGTGTTTTACAAGTCTATTCGTTTTCTCAACATTAACAACATCTTTAAGGTAATACATATCAAAGATATCTTTATAGCGCCTGCTATTGTTTGCAAATATTAAAAGTGATCTAAGCTTTTCGGTAAAAGCCTGTTCCACTGTATTTTTTAATAGACTTGCACCATTCTCGTCTAGACATACATCAAAGCAATATTCTTCTTGTTCGATTGACAAATCTTTGTGAACCCCAATATCAATTTTACTCTCCACATGATTATCGAACTCATCTTTAATTGTTACTTCGATGCTTTTTCCATGATAATCCTGATGCTTGAGTTCTTTTATATCTCCTGATATTTCTATGCTTATTTCTTCTATGCAATTAAGGCGTCTTATAAATGCCTCTATAGATTCATCTGCTAGCGAATAATGTATAAAGTCCAAATCTATATCTCTTGTAGCTCTTCGATTATTATTGGTGATGCTTCTCATAACCACACCACCTTTTATTGTTACGTTTCTATTTAACGGTCCATCAGCAATAGCTTTTAGCACAATATCTTGGCATACTCTAGCTTCTGCTAATACCCTTGTCAATCCTTCCTCTATGTATAAATCGACCATTTCCTGTAAATTCAATCTATAAAACCTCCTCATCTATAGCTTTCTTTATCATTTTGCTCTTTGGGAAAATATCGGCATACTCCTGTATGCGCCATATTTCAAGATCATTTATTATCTCTCTATAATTTAACAACACCTCTTTGTATAAATCATATGGCATTGTATTCTTATGGCGAAGCAATTCTATAAGCATACGTTCCTTGTTATATATACGAATAATGTAACCATCAACTTCCTTTTCCACCACACCAAGATTTAACAGTTCATCTTTCATATATATTTGATTCACCCGACAATCCTTTAATTTGGCAGCTTTAGAGCCTGTTGCTAAATCATATTTTTCTGGTATAAGATCTGTAAGGTCATACATATAAAATGCATATTCTCCAGTAAGAACAGTCTTGGGATACTTCTTCATAATGATTCCTAGTTCATTTTCATGTTGCTTTGAAGAATAAATGCCATTTTCAATCTTATATAATTCCTTAGATTTAACTGCCTTATTTAATTGATAATCATTTCCGTATTGTTCAATTGCCTCTTTATAATTCATTATCATTTCAGTAAACCTCGGTAATTTCTTATTTTTCACCCACTTTTACTATAATATATCATCTAAAACGCCAACAGTAAAGTGAAACTCGGTAATTTTCCACTTTTTACCGATATATACTAAAATATTATTCTTCATACTATTTGTAAACTCATAACAATGAATACTTTCGATAAAATGATATAACGGGCAACCAAAAGGGCAACGAGACTTCCGACATGCTTTTCCTCCTTGATTTTATAGTATTTGTGAACCCTGTTTAAGGTTCAAGTCCCGCAGCCGGCATATGGAAATGAAAAAGACCTAGGTACATACCTAGGTCTTTTTCTATAAAATTAAAAATAACTCTGTATTTTCCTCCCCAACATTGTTATACTATCCATTAAAAATATAAGGGAGGAACATCATGATTATTAAACACGAAATACCAATACTTGAATACGACGACCACTCAGCTGAAGTAATAGCTCCAGCATATGAATGGAATAATGTAACCCTTCCAAAGAAATGTCTTTTTGCATTCCTAGGTGATGTAGTTGAAAAATACGCCTTGGAGCACAATGCCAGGAAAGTGGAAGAATTCAAAACCTTCTCTCACATTGTAAATATTTATGTTTTGAAAAATGGAGACGAAGATATTTGCCTGGTGCAGCCAATAATCGGTGCTCCTGCCGCTGCTTCACTTTTGGATTCGTTGATAGCATGCGGTTGTGAAAAGATTATTGCTGTTGGTTCCTGCGGTGTACTGGCTGATTTACCTGAGAACGCCTTTATCGTCCCAACAAGAGCTCTTAGAGCCGAGGGTACTTCATATCATTACCTTCCTGCTTCACGCTTTATCGAGCTTGATACAGAGCCTGTGGAGGCCATTGAAAGCTGTTTCAAAGACCATAATCTCCCTTTTGTAACCTGCACTACCTGGACAACAGATGCATTTTTCAGAGAGACAAAAGATATGGTTAAACATAGATTAGATGCGGGATGTTCTGTTGTGGAAATGGAATGCTCTGCTCTTGCTGCTGTCAGCAAGAAGCGCGGTGCAAAATTCGGTCAGTTCCTCTTCACCGGAGATTCTTTGGCAAATGTTCATGATTATGATGCCAGAGATTTCGGAAAGGACTCTCACGAAAAAGCTTTATTACTAGGACTTGATGTGCTAAAACACTACAACTAATAATTCTCAAGTAAAAAAAGACAAGGTCCCAAAGCCTTGTCTTTCTTAATATAATCAAATTTATTTTACGTAATTGATAAGAAGCTTGAATGTGTTTTCAACACCCTTCTTGTGAGAGCGTTCGTATCCGTGGCTTGCATAAACACCAGCTCCGATAAGTCCATGCTTTACATCGTAGCCCGCGTTAAGAGCCGCATCAGCGTCTGAACCATAGTGAGGGTAAACATCTACAGCAAAATCAATTTCGTTATCTCTAGCAGCCTTTATCAAAGCAGAAACCACATCATAGTTGTAAGGGCCACCACTATCCTTTGCACAGATACTTACCTGTGTCTCTTTGCAATCAAGGCCCTCACCAATGCATCCCATATCTACCGAAAGAATCTCTGTAACGCCATCTGGAACAGTTCCGCATGCGCCATGTCCCACCTCTTCGTAAACAGTGATATGATGGTATACCTTTCTCTCTGGTGTGATTTTGTTGTCTGCCAAATACTTTGCCTGGCCAAGAAGAATTCCAACAGAAAGCTTATCATCAAGGAAACGGCTTTTGATGTAGCCTGACTCTGTAACTCTTGTGCGTGGCTCGAAAGCAACAATATCTCCAATCATGATGCCAAGAGCTTTTGTATCATCTGCAGATGAAACTTCCTCATCAACAACCACTTCCATACCCTTAAACTCACGGGTCTTTGTAGAGTAATCTCCATTAACGTGAACAGATGCATCATTAAGCTGGAATGTTCCCTCGTAAACCTTGCCATCTCTTGTGTAGATACGACAGTTCTCAGACTCACCATTGTTTGGATTGAATCCACCAAGTGGAGTAAGCTCAAGATTACCATTGTCCTTAATCTTGCAAACCATTCCGCCAAGTGTATCCATGTGAGCTTCGATAAGAAGCGCATCATCCTCTGCCTTTCCTCCCAAATCAACAAGGATACCGCCCTTAGTGGTCATCTGAGGCTTATAACCAAGCTTTTCATATTCTGCCATAAGATGCTTAGCAGCAGTGGCTGTGAACCCTGTAGGGCTATCTATGCCCAGAATATCAACAGTCTGATTTACCATGTAATCTACGTATTTACTAGTGTCCATTTATATACCTCCTAAAATTATAATCAGTTGTGTAAAACCAGTTTACATTAACACTTTATTATGTTAAAGTATTCCCAATCAGAGAAAAGAAGATAATAAAAAAGAGCTGGTGACGGGAATTGAACCCGTGACCCCTTCCTTACCAAGGAAGTGCTCTACCTCTGAGCCACACCAGCTTGCTTATTCAGCAAGAAAAAGCATATCAAAGTTGAGTATCATTGTCAAGGAGATGAATAGCTATGAAAACCCCATTTGTTACAAAAGAAAAGATTCAAGAAATTACACAAACAATCCCAACTCCTTTCAACATTTATGACGAAAAGGGAATCCGAGAAAATGCCCGTGCAGTAAACAAGGCATTTAGCTGGAATAAAGGTTTTAAAGAATATTTTGCAGTTAAGGCAAATCCAAACCCATTCATCCTAAAAATTCTTCAGGAAGAAGGTTGCGGCGTTGACTGTGCATCATATGTGGAGCTTGCATTATCAGACCAGATTGGTTTCAAAAAAGACGATATAATGTTTTCTTCTAATGATACTCCTGCTAGCGAATTTCAGTACGCTGATGAGTTAGGAGTCATCGTAAACTTAGACGACTTTACACACATCGATTTCTACGAGAAGGCCGTAGGCCATTTTCCTAACAAGATGTGTTGCAGATACAATCCAGGCGGTGTATATGAGCTTTCAAACGGCATTATGGATAATCCTGGGGATAGCAAGTATGGAATGACTAAAGAGCAGATTTTCGAGGCATATCAGGTTCTTAGAGATAAGGGTGTCGAGGAGTTCGGAATCCATGCATTCTTAGTTTCAAATACTGTTACAAATGATTACTACCCTGCCCTTGCAAAGACTTTGTTCGAGCTTATTGTTGAGCTTAAGGAAAAGACAGGTATTTCCATTTCATTTGTTAACCTTTCTGGTGGAGTTGGTATTGCATACCGTCCAGATCAAAAACCAAACGATATTGCAGTGATTGGTGAAGGCGTTCACAAGGCATTTGATGAAATTCTCGTTCCTGCCGGCCTTGGAGATGTTGCTATCTTCACTGAAATGGGTCGTTTTATGATGGGACCTTATGGTGGACTTGTTACAACAGCAATCCATGAAAAGCACATTTACAAGGAGTACATCGGAGTAGATGCATGCGCTGTAGACCTTATGCGTCCAGCTGTATACGGTTCATATCATCATGTAACAGTTCTTGGAAAGGAAAATGCTCCAGAGGATAAGGTATACGATATCACCGGTTCTCTCTGCGAAAACTGCGATAAATTTGCTGTAGACCGTCAGCTTCCACAAATCGACATGGGAGACATCCTATTTATCCACGATACAGGTGCTCACGGTTACTCAATGGGATATAACTACAACGGAAAGCTAAAGAGCGCCGAAGTTCTTCTTAAGGAAGATGGAAGCTTCAAGCTTATCCGTCGTCCAGAAACAATCAAGGATTATCTTGCTACATTCGATGGACTTGGAGTTGTTGATAATCTATTAAAATAATCACTAATATGTGCATAAACAAAAAAGCTAGGAGCAATAACTCCTAGCTTTTCTTTATATACAAGCTCTAATGTACAAATCTGTACGCTCCTGCAAATCTACGAACGAGCCGTCATCCAGCTTTATTAGCGGACTTGCTAAAGCGTTCTTTTTAACCATAGTGATAATTCCACGAGAATTATCCGAAAGAAGCACACCTGTCCCAATATAGGACTGGGCAATATTCTGTAGAAAGACATGTAAGACATTTTGATCGTACTTGCTTGGCTCCACTCTTTGGAACTGAGCAATTACTTCGAATGGACAAATTCCAGCTCGATAAACTCTATCCGCTGTCATCGCGTCATACACATCTGTAATAGCTACTATCTTTGAAAAAGGATTAATAAAGTCCTTTGTAAGCCCATAAGGATAACCGCTGCCATCATTACGCTCATGGTGCTGAAGAGCAGCAAGCTTTATGCGTCTGTCTATTGGCAAATCACTAAGCAAATTATATCCAAGAAGTGGATGTTCAGCCATTCGGCCAAACTCTTCTGCATTAAGTGGACCTGGCTTTGTCAAAATGCTGTGAGGCACAAGAGATTTTCCTATATCGTGATAAAGACCACACATAGTAAGA
This sequence comes from Pseudobutyrivibrio ruminis, assembly GCF_015057245.1. Lineage (GTDB taxonomy): Bacteria > Bacillota > Clostridia > Lachnospirales > Lachnospiraceae > Pseudobutyrivibrio > Pseudobutyrivibrio ruminis_E. The sequence continues at coordinate 47,039 of NZ_SVET01000010.1, read as the reverse complement.
ACATCCAGCTCTTTCTCATCTGTAATACCAAGCCATCCTCCACACACTCTGGAAATGATTGCCACATTAACAGAATGCCTGAATGTGCTACGGTCAATCTCCTGAATGTTTAGCATCATTGCCATAATGCCAAGACCTGTAGAGTGCTTTTCAAACACCGAATGAATCTCCTGGATTAATTCGGTATCATCCAATGCCCCCTGTTTCTCAACAAAATCACTGATAATCCCTTCAAGCCTATCGGAGCATTTTTCATATGCTCTCTTAAACTCTTTGAATTCCTCGCTGTTGAGAATTCGCCAAGACTGGGTCTCGCCGATGAACTCATCAGGTGCATCGAATTGATATTTTTCAATCGCATCTTTCTCGTCCTGAATCTTGAGTTCTTTGATTCCATAATAGCTTATGTGCAAAAGCTGCTGAGCTGTTATGGCTGTACCTTCATCGGCAAGAACCTGTCCCTTAGGACTTATTATCTTTTCCGCCAGAATCATTCCCGGCTTCATTTCGTCTACGTTAATTATTTTCATATGACAATTTATCTAGCACCTTTATCGTATGGAATTCCTTCTGCCTTTGGTGCACGTGAATTCTGTGATGTAAATGCAAGAACAATAAGTGAAACAATGTAAGGGAACATGTTGTAAACAGTTCCTGAAATAGGTAATGCGTGTAAGAATCCGATTGCTGTATATACGTTTGAAAGTGATCTAAATACAGCGAAGAGGATTGCTGACCATGCAATACGCTCTGGCTTCCACTGACCAAAAATCATAACTGCAAGAGCAAGGAAACCTGCTCCGGCAACACCGTAATCAAAATGCCATGTTGAGTTTGCTGCTGCGATATAAATGATTCCACCGAGACCTGCAAGGAATCCCGAAATAAGAACACCTGCATATCTCATTGCGTAAACATTGATACCTACTGAATCAGCTGCCTGTGGATGCTCACCACATGCTCTAAGTCTAAGAGCAAACTTTGTCTTGTAGAATACGACAATTGCTGCTACAAGAAGAACTAAACCAACAACCTCGAACCAGTTGAAGTCGATTTTGCTAGTGTGAATAATAAATGCTTTGTAACCTCTGTTGTAATCAAGCTTTGCAGAGAAATCTGAACCGTGAGAACGTGTTGTGTTGAAAGCCTTGATAATAACAGTAGCTGCTGCTGTTGCAAGCATGTTTACAGCTGTACCTACAAGGGTCTGATCTGCCTTGAAGTTGATGCAGGCAACTGCTATTAACAGTGATGAAAGCATACCTGCGATTGCTGCTGCACAAAGTGTGCAAACGATGATTGCTGCCTTTGGCCAATTTTCAGGAACAAGAACCATTACCATAGCTCCTGCCATAGCTCCAAATACCATGATTCCTTCAAGACCAAGATTGATGATACCGCTTCGCTCTGAGAACATACCACCCAAAGCTACAAGAATCAGTACTGCTGATGAGATGAGGGTGTATTGAATAAGTAAAGCCATACTACACCTCCTTTTCTTCAGCTTTTGCTGACTTTGTTGCTGGCTCGGCATTGGCATTAACCTTTACCTTAGCTGGTCTATTAACTACTGACTTAAAGAACAATACGAAACCGCAAAGGTAAATGATAATAGCTATAACTAAATCAGCAACCTGTGGGTTGTAATAGTTTGTGTTGAGGTACTGACCACCAAGAGTAATGTACTCTACAAATAAGCCAGCGAAAATTGTTCCGATTGGATGTAAACCACCAAGGAACGCAACGGCGATTCCTGAGAATCCCATGCCTGGAACTGAAGCAGAAATTGTGTAGTGCTCCATTCCTGTAAGATAGAACTGAGAAGCTGCAAATCCTGAAATAGCACCTGAAATAACAAGTGTAAGGATGATATTGCGCTTTGCATTCATACCTGCATATTTAGCAGCCTCTTTGTTGTGACCTGTTGCCTTTAATTCATAACCAAATGTTGTCTTATTAAGAACTACAAGTATTGCGATAGCAATAATAATTGTTGCTGGTATTGCGATTGTTGTGTATTTATTGCCACCGAAGAAATCCTGTATGAATCCAGGTAATATTGCTGAAGGATTAACTGCTACAATATCAAATGTCTCAGACTTTGTCTGATTCATACATTTTTCGCCACCGATGATAATGTTGCAAAGATATAAGCCAATCCAGTTGAGCATGATACCTGCGATAACTTCGTTTACGTTGAAGTATGCCTTAAGGAGTCCTGCCATAAATCCCCAAAGAGCACCTGCAGCAATTGCTGCAACAACACATAAGAACCAATTCCAACCAAGAGCCAATGCGCAATAAAGGCTGGCGATAATACCTACTGTGTACTGACCGGCAGCTCCGATATTGAACAATCCGGCTTTGTAAGCAAAAAGAATTGCTTCAGCACAAAGAATAAGTGGCATTGATTTTACAAGGAATGATCCCATGTATTTCATAAGAACTGTTGAGTTCCCGCTAAACTTGAAAAAGTTTGTAATGATTGCCTGCATACCTTCAGTCGCATGCTCAGCATTCATTGTAAGTAGAATGATATATCCGATGAATATACCTAAAACTGCACATAGAATTGACGCAATAATCGTCTGAACGGCAGGGCGTCTAAAAAAGCTAATCTTCTCTCCCATTAGTTAGCCTCCTTTCCGTTGTCTCGCTTTGCGCCTGACATATAAAGGCCGAGTTCCTGAAGTGTAGTCTGCTTTGGATCTAACTCTCCAACGATTTCACCTTCATACATAACAAGAATTCTATCAGATAGGTTCATAACCTCATCCAACTCTAAAGAAACAAGTAAGATTGCCTTACCGTTGTCTCTTTCTTTAACGATTTCCTCGTGGATATATTCGATAGCACCAACATCAAGACCTCTTGTAGGCTGAACTGCAACAAGAAGCTCATGGTCTCTATCCATCTCACGAGCAACGATAGCCTTCTGCTGGTTACCACCAGACATAGAACGGACAATTGTGCGAGCGCCCTGACCAGAACGAACATCAAATGCACTTGCAAGTCTGTCAGAGTACTGTCTCATCTCTTTCTTTTTGATAAGTCCACCCTTTTGGAAAGCTGGCTCGAAATATCTCTGAAGAATCATGTTTTCCTCGAGAGTATAGTCAAGAACAAGACCATGCTTATGTCTGTCTTCTGGGACATGACTCATACCATGTGTGTTCTTATATCTAATAGATTTCTTTGTGATATCCTCACCACAAAGAGTGATTTTACCACTTGAAATATCATCGAGACCTGTAAGAGCTCCAACGAACTCTGTCTGACCATTTCCGTCGATACCAGCGATACATACGATTTCACCAGCGCGAACATTGAATGAAACGTTGTGTACAGAATCATTTGAATGAATCTTACTCTTTACACAAACATTCTCTACCTTCAATACTTCTTTGCCAGGATTTGCTGGCGCTTTGTCTACTGCAAACTTTACATTACGTCCAACCATCATAGAAGAAAGCTCTTCCTTGGTAGTGTTTGCAACATCAACTGTACCGATGTATTTACCCTTTCTAAGGATTGAACATCTGTCAGCAACTTCCATGATTTCGTTGAGCTTGTGAGTGATGAAGAGGATTGACTTACCTTCTGCAGCAAGCTCCTTCATGATTTTCATAAGCTCATCTATTTCCTGAGGTGTAAGAACAGCTGTAGGCTCATCAAAGATAAGAACTTCGTTATCTCTGTAAAGCATCTTAAGTATTTCTACACGCTGCTGCATACCAACAGTGATATCCTCTACCATAGCATCAGGATCAACCTTAAGATTGTACTTTTCAGACAATCTAATAACCTTTGCTCTAGCTTCTTCCTTTGTGAGGAAACCAAACTTGCTTGGCTCTGATCCAAGAATGATGTTATCAAGTACCGAGAAAATATCTACCAACATAAAGTGCTGATGAACCATTCCGATACCAAGGTCAGTAGCATCATTCGGATTGCTAATTTTAACCTCTTTACCGTCTTTTTTAATTACTCCCTTTTCTGGAGTGTACAGTCCAAAAAGAACGCTCATAAGCGTGGACTTTCCAGCTCCATTTTCACCGAGAAGTGCATGAATTTCTCCGCGCTTAAGTTGCAAAGTGATGTCGTCATTTGCAATTATGCCTGGAAATTCTTTTGTAATATGCAGCATCTCAATTACATAATCTTCCATCGCAATACCTTTCTACAATAAAAATTTTGATTTACGCCCAGCCTGACTCAGCTAGCAAAACCATAAAAATCATTACACCTCATATAATGATTTTTAGAGCCTTGCTATAATTTCAAAAAAAGGGAAGGACTAAGCCTTCCCTTTGTAATCCAGTTACGCCTTAGTGAATATTATCAAACTCTGTAACCTTGATTGTTGTTGTTGGCATAGCATCGATGCTTACGTCAACTGTGATTGTTCCATCATACATCTGAGAAACAAGTGTGTTGTAATCATCAACTGTGAAGTTTTCCATTGTCCATGTGTCTGTTGGAAGCTGAACATAGTTTAAAGAAGGATCTGTACCTGATACAAGACCAAGGTTCTCGATCTTTCCTGCATGAGCATCCCAATTTCCATTGACAACATCTGTAAGTGTAGCCTCTACTGTTGCAGCAAGACCCTTCATAGCAGATGTTACGCAAAGACCCTCAACATCATACTGATCGTGAATTACGCCTGACTGGTCAACGTCAACACCTACAACGTGTCCGTCAGCCTTTACAGCAGCTTCGCAAGCTGATGTGTAGATACCACCACCACAAGCGAATACGATTTCAGTACCGTTTGAGTACCAAGAATCCATAGTAGCTGTGATAGCCTCATCACCCTGGAACTGACCACCATATACATAATTAACTTCAACCTCAGAAGAATTTCCAAGCTCCTCAGCAGCCTTATCAGCACCTGCTACGAAACCGTATCCATAACGGATAACAGCTGGAACAGCGATACCACCAAGGAAACCAAGCTTTGTATAGCCTTCTTTAACTACTGCATAACCTGCCATGTAACCAGCAAGCTCTTCCTGGTATGTGAATGCACATACGTTTGAAGGGATTTCTGTCATGCCTGCATCAGCGAAGTCGCTCTCACCACAGTCAAGTGCGATGATTGTAACATCTGGATAAGTGTCAGCAACTTCTGCGATCATAGCAGCGAAAAGATAACCTGGACAAACTACTACGTTGTAACCATCAGCTACTGCGTTCTCAAATGCAGCAACACGGTCATCGTCTGTGTTGTCTGCTGGCTTATAGTACTGGAAATCAGCACCTGTCTCAGCAGAAAATGCCTGAATAGCCTCATATGTTGTCTGGTTGAATGACTGATCTGTGATATCACCAGAGTCAGTAATCATTGCGATTCTGAAATCGCTTGCTGCCTCAGATTCTGCAGCCCCCTCAGTTGTTGTAGCTGATGTGCTGTCAGATGATGCAGATGATCCACATGCAACAAATGTTGATACAGCCATTGCAGCTACGAGAAGTACACTTAATAACTTCTTTTTCATTCTTCTATTCCTCCTATTTGCTTTGTTTCTTCTGATAAAGAAACACATAGTTAAATTATAATTTATTTTGCTATTTTTGCAACAAATATAGGACTTTTTGTGACTATTCTATGTACAAGTTTTTAGGCCCAAACCCAAAAGGAAGTATCTCTTTAAGTGTTTTGTTCGTCATCTTGACATCATTCGGAGTAATATTAGACAAATTGTCTACATTTTTAACTTCTGCAAGAATAATTCTAAATGTATCAGGATCACCAAATTCATTAAGAACCTGTCGGCATACACCGCATGGTGCACAAAGAGGAAGATCCTTTAGATTATCCATTCCACCAACTACTGCAATGGCTTCGTATTCTTTGTAGCCTTCACTTACCGCTTTGAATACTGCAGTTCGCTCAGCACAATTTGTAGGAGTGTACCCTGCATTTTCCACGTTACATCCCTTGAAAACTGTACCATCTTTGCATAAAAGAGCTGCGCCAACCTTATGATGTGAATATGGTGTGTACGCCATTTCTCTAGCTTCTAGAGCTAACTTTATTAATTCAAAATCTGTCATATTATTCACCTACTTCTGTAGCACTTAATTCGGTATCATCAGCTGCAAGGTAAACCTTTGCCTGCTTGCCCCATTTATTACTTGGGTAAAGCTCAACAACACGATTAAAGCATTCAAGTGCTAACTCAGTCTCTCCTGTAAGTCTGTAGCAGTCTCCAAGTAAGAACAGAGCTGCTCCGCTATTGTATGTCTCGTCTATTTCAACAACTGTCTTGAAATTTGTGATTGCACTTTCATAGTTTTCTTCTGTATAGAAGTTGTTGCCATCATCGTAATATCCCTGGATAATTGTAGGTGACAAGCTAGCATATAAATTATCGTATGCTGTCTGCCCCTGTTCCCCAAGAACATCTCTGGTGACAAGCTGAATGTAATCAGCTGCAGTTACGCTATCGCCCTCATTGTAATAATTCTGAGCAGCAAAAAGATTATCGTAAGATGTAGCAACATCCTGCTTATCATCATAAGCACTTAAGCTTGACTGTAAATTCTCAATTTCTGTTTGAAGAGATTCATTTTCTGTTTTTGCATCTGACAATTCTTCATTCAATGCAAGAACAGTGTCAGTATTATCATCTGTCATATTATCTCTTACTGTAGGTACAACAAGGAAGAAGCAAATCAACAGACCGATAACTAATCCAAGCAAAATATTCATGAAGCTTGCCCTTGAGTTATCCAACATGCTTCTGAATGAATTCTCAGACATGATAACTGTATCGTTACCGTCTGCGAATGTAACTACATCATTTTTCTTTCTTCTTCTGCCTGTATTCTGTTCCTTAAGGCGTTCCTTAACCTCGTGGATATATCGTATAGTCGTAGTGTTATTGCTATCGATTTTAGCTGCCTGACTAAGGAATTTTCTTGCATCAGCATACTTCTTTTCCTGGATATAAAGAAGGGAAAGTAACTGCAAGGCCTTTACGAAATTGGGGTTCTGGCTTACAACCTTTTTTAGTTGAATCATCGCCAAATCTCTACTGCCCGCTTTGCAGTACTCAATAGCCTGATTATATTTTTTGATTGTGGAATTAGTCTTTGTTAAAAGACCTGGATCACTTTCAATTTCTGCAAGATATCTATCTGCATCTGGATTATCCTCCTCCTGCAGATTTTTTGAGAGAACCCACTCATTTAAAGCTCTAACCATCTCCCCTGTCTGATAATAGCAGAGTCCAAGAAGGTTACGTGCTCTAGTATTATACTTGTAGTATTGAAGTGATGATTTCAGCGAATCAATTGCACCAGATAAATCTCTGACCTTGGCCTTTTCCAAGCCCTGATTATAGAACACATAAGACGTGTATATGATTTGTTTGTATAACAAAATATCGGCACCGCAGTTGTAACAAACTTTGTCGTTACCAACTTCGGCACCACACATAAAACATTGCATTTATTATTCTCCGTAAAATATAAGCTTCAATTATTTCCCGTTATTCTGCTGAGTAGATAAGTTCATTAACAAATCAGTTAAGTCTGTTAAATCTCTGGCCTTAATATCTGCCTCGGCCTGTTCTACTTCTATGGCAGGTTCATATTTTTTTAATTCTTCTTCGAAATCTATCATGATTTACCTCTGTCTAGCCTCTTATTTTAACCAGTCTTATGCCTTCTTCGCTTTTTTCTATCTCGATTGCTTCATGCGTCTCATTGATGCTTGCATGATGATCATCTACCGAAAGATTGCTTCCTGCATATAGACGTCTATACACCTTGATAGTAGCGCCCTTGCCAGACATAATAACTTCTTTCATGTAATTAAGCTTTTTTGTTTCCTCCAAAACGATAGCCTCATCTCGAATACGTACTCGGAGAAGTTGCATACGTCTTGGATCTTCTTTTACATTGATACCGCGTTCTTCGCCTAACTTGTCGAAATCCTCGATACCCTTTTTTATCTTCTGAACATTGGCAGTAAGTGCCATTATTTTCTTCGCTAACATTTCGTATTCAGCAGCGCGCTCGACATCAACGCCCACTGATACATTTGTAATAGTTCCAAATGAGTTGCCAATATCATTGACTTCTACACCCTGAACTGCAGAAACATAGCCTCCTATAATAGAAGCATTGTTTCCATTTAATTCTATGTGGCCATCACAGGAGATTTTACTCTTAAAGAAATAGTCCGCTGTGATATTGCCTGAACATGTGATGATTGCATACTCTACGAACTGAGCTGTTATAGAACCCTTACAATCAATAACTGTTTTTTCATTTCCCTTTATGCCTGAAAGCAGGAATAAATCCTTGCCTGCGTGAATGTCACAATCCTCTATAAGCCCATGTATTATGACATTTCCTGCTGCATCAATAACGGCACCATCATGTACGCCGCCATGCACAATAACATCACCATTAAACTTGATGTTACCTGTTTCAATGCCAACATCTCCCTGCACTTCATGAACAGGAGAAACCAGAATCTTTCCCTGGTTTACCTCTATTTTCCCATCAATCTTTGCTGTGTATGTAAGATTGTCACTTGATCTATCGAAACCTCGACCAATCAATGGTGGTAAATCTCTCACAGGCTTAGGCTCGAGAATCTGTCCACGAACAGACATACCTCTACTGCCTTGAACCGCTGGGTGATATGTAGCAATAACATCGCCCTCCTGCACTGTCTCTATAGTCTTAATACTCATATAGTCGGCAGTGCCATCTGGACGAATTGTTGGTTTTCTATTGAAGTTTGTATCAAAAAGATACTCATAATATCCCGGGGTACCTTGCTGCTGTGGTGTGCCCGATGCGACCTTGATAGGCCTTCCGTAAATAGGACTATCGGCAAGCCTTGCCAACATCTCCTGATCGATACCAAAGGAAACATTGGCATTATTCAAGAACCCAAGTAACTGTGCTGCAGTAAACTTAGGTACTTCATTTTTTCCATCAGGAATCTTGAAAGTCATAGTAGCTTCCAAGCCATCTGATGACACTTGTACTTTTGGTGCAAACGCGCTAACCGGCTGAGCCATAAGTCCCCCAAAACATTATGCTAGTAGTATTTTAAGTACATAATAACCATAGTATATGTATAGTACTATATATTAAGATAATTATAGTTATTATTTCTAATTTTGTCATGAAATATTCTAATTTTACAAGAATTTTCATGAAATTTTCACAGCTGATTAGTATTTACCGTCGTTTGGAAGGCCTTTAACAGCTTTTACAACTCTACTTGTACCAAGTCTTGATGCTCCAAGGTCGATAAACTTCTGAGCATCCTCAAGCGAAGCAATTCCGCCTGCAGCCTTGATAAGCTTGCCGTTTGTCATGTGATCTGCCATAAGCTTGATATCATCAAATGTAGCTCCGCCTGTAGAGAAGCCTGTTGAAGTCTTGATGTAATCTGCATCTGATTTAGAAACAACTTCGCACATCTTAATCTTCTCTTCATCTGTAAGAAGACAGCACTCGATAATAACCTTTAAAAGCTTACCATTGCAAGCAGCCTTGATTGCGTTAATCTCAGCAAGAACATCATCATATCTACCTTCCTTAACCCAACCAACGTTGATAACCATATCTACTTCGTCTGCACCATTGTTTACAGCATCTGTAGCCATGAAGCACTTAGAAGCTGTTGTTGCATAACCATTAGGGAAGCCAATTACTGTACAGATTGGAAGATGTCCTCCCTGCTCCTTTACATAATCAGCAGCCTGCTTTACAAAGCTAGCTGGGATGCAAACTGAAGCAGTCTCATACTTCATTCCATCATCAACGATTCCCTTAATGTCATTCCATGTTGCATCCACCCCAAGAAGTGTGTGGTCGCATTTGCTTAAAATATTCTTAATATCCATATTCGTATCCTCCGTTTTTTAGAATGAGAGGCTCCCTCTCAACATAAGCCAGTAGGCATCAAGCTATTATAATACTTAAGCGAAACGTGTTGTTGAGCGAAGTAATATAATGCTTGTAGCCGTAACTGGCGTAGGCTAGCCACTAGCGCATTGATGCTAGGCGAGCCTCAACCTGTGCCATCATTGCTTCGTATTTTGCAAGCTTTTCACGCTCTTCAGCAACCTTTGCCTCTGGAGCCTTGCTCATAAATTTTTCATTTGAGAGCATTCCACGTGAACGAGCAAGCTCTTTTTCAAGCTTCTCTTTTTCTTTTGTAAGACGCTCTTTTTCCTTTTCAAAATCTACAAGATCTTCAAGTGGAACAAAGAGTGTTGCATCAGGGATAACTGCTGAAACAGCATCATCACCTATACCAAGCTTATCTGCCTGAACATATACTTCTGTTGCACCTGCAAGTGTCTTGAAGATTGGTGTAATCTCATCAAATGTAGCACGTACATCAGCATTATCTGAAACGATGTGGATAGCTGCCTTCTTTGAAGGTGGAACATCCATATCTGTACGAAGCTGTCTCATGCCACGAACAACGTCCTTCGCACGCTCAACCTTTGCCTCATCAACTGGGAAGTTCTTTGACTCATCATACTCAGGCCAAGCTGAAAGCATGATTGTCTCTTCCTCACTCTGAAGTGTGCAGAAGATTTCTTCTGTGATGAATGGCATGAATGGGTGAAGAAGCTTAAGTGCATTTGTAAGTGCATACTTAGCTGTCCAAAGTGCAGCATTCTTGCTTGCTGTATATTCCTCTGAGTACATACGAGGCTTTACGATTTCGATATACCAATCGCAAAACTCATCCCAAATAAAGTCATAAACTTTCTGAACTGCAATACCAAGTTCATACTTATCCATGTTTTCTGTAACATCCTTTGCAAGAGTGTTAACTGCAGAGATAATCCACTTATCTTCTGTTGCAAGGTCTGCTGTGGCTGGCTCAGTAACCTGGTTGTCAGCAAGATTCATCATGATAAATCTTGAAGCATTCCATACCTTGTTTGCAAAGTTACGGCTGTTTTCAACACGCTCGTTGTAGAATCTCATATCGTTTCCAGGTGCATTACCTGTGATAAGAGTAAGACGAAGTGCATCAGCGCCATACTTATCAATAATTTCAAGTGGATCGATACCATTTCCAAGTGACTTAGACATCTTGCGTCCCTGTGAATCTCTAACAAGGCCGTGGATAAGTACTGTGTGGAATGGGCTCTTACCTGTGTGAGCGTATCCTGAGAATACCATTCTGATTACCCAGAAGAAGATGATATCGTATCCAGTAACAAGCACATCTGTTGGATAGAAGTAATCAAGCTCTTCTGTGTTGTTTGGCCAACCAAGTGTTGAGAATGGCCAAAGAGCTGATGAGAACCATGTATCAAGTGTATCCTCATCCTGCTTCATATGAGTGTGTCCGCACTTAGGGCAAACTGTTGGAGCCTCTGAAGCTTTTGCTACAACTGTCTCTCCGCACTTCTCGCAGTAGTATGCAGGGATTCTGTGGCCCCACCATAACTGACGTGAAATGCACCAATCACGAATGTTCTCAAGCCAGTGTAAATATGTCTTGTCATAGTTCTTTGGAACGAACTGAAGCTCACCTGTCTTGATAGCCTCGATAGCTGGCTTTGCAAGCTCTTCCATTGCAACGAACCACTGTGGCTTAACCATTGGCTCTACTGTTGTGTTACATCTATCATGAGTACCAACATTGTGTGTATGGTCTTCAATCTTTACAAGGAGCCCCATCTCATCCATCTTCTTTACGATGATTTCACGAGCTTCATATCTATCCATTCCCTCAAACTCGCCACCGTTTGAATTGATAGTAGCATCATCATTGAGAATGTTGATAACAGGAAGGTTGTGTCTCTTTCCTACCTCGAAATCGTTAGGGTCATGTGCTGGAGTAATCTTAACTACACCAGTACCAAATTCCATATCTACATATTCATCAGCAACAACTGGAATCTCACGATTTACAAATGGAAGCATTACTGTCTTGCCGATGATATCCTGATATCTTTCATCCTTAGGGTTTACAGCAACAGCTGTATCGCCAAGCATTGTCTCTGGACGTGTGGTAGCAAATGTAACGAAACGACCTGGCTCGCCAACGATTTCGTACTTCATGTGCCAGAAATGTCCTGCCTGCTCCTCATGCTCTACCTCAGCATCTGAAATAGAAGTCTGGCAAACTGGACACCAGTTGATGATACGGTTGCCCTTGTAGATATATCCTTCGTTGTAAAGCTTAACAAAAACTTCTTCTACAGCCTTTGAGCAGCCTTCATCCATTGTGAATCTTTCGCGCTCCCAATCAGCAGATGAGCCCATCTTCTTAAGCTGGTTGATGATACGTGTTCCATACTCATCTTTCCACTCCCAGCACTTCTCAAGGAATCCCTCACGACCAAGATCATCCTTTTCGATTCCCTGCTTCTTAAGATGCTCGATAACCTTTACCTCTGTAGCAATTGCTGCATGGTCTGTACCTGGCTGCCAAAGAGCTGAGTATCCCTGCATTCTCTTATATCTGATAAGAATATCCTGCATTGTGTTATCCAATGCATGTCCCATGTGAAGCTGTCCTGTAATATTTGGTGGTGGCATCACAATAGTGAATGGCTTCTTGCTACGATCTACCTCAGCATGAAAATAACCATTCTCCTCCCACTTCTTGTAGAGTCTGTCTTCCAGACCCTTAGGATCATAAGTTTTTGCTAATTCTTTCATCCCTAATTCCTTTCTCTCGTAAAGTAATCTACGTCCAAGGCTGTGTCACTAGTTACGCTCTCAAGCCTGAGATATTACTCCGCTCAGCTGAAGAAAGCTTCGCTTGAGTAACACTCAGAGCTTGATAGCTACTAGTGCTTTTTAGTGGCGACTCATAAACTAGGCCAGCGCGAGCAGGGAGGCACCGTGCCGAGCGAGGGAGGACCTACGCCGGCGGGAGGCCCCTCGCGAAAGTACGGAGGGTGCCCTGCGGGAGCATGAAGTATTGCATTGTCGCCAATAAAAAAGCCCTGTGTACGGCAAATTGCTGTACACAGGGCGCCATATTCGATACGGTCGCGTTACCACCTGCATTTATAACTCATCTTATTCCTTACGGGAACGACTCGGGTTGGCTTGTACACGACTGCATCAAACTGGCCGCGCTTTGTTCACCACCTGCTCCGAAGCTACCTTCCACAATTCTATCCTAGGCCACCTTTCAGCCGGTGAGCGGCCCTCTCTACAGGACGAGGTCTGTGTACTCCTCTCCATCAACGCATTTAAACTTATCTAATAATAGAAAAATTTCCTGTATCTGTCAAGATGAGGGAGGTTAATCTGAATGGATTTATCTTATGAATTTATTCTAGGGAAGTATTGAATTTGCAGTCTCTACTTTTCTAATGTAATACTTCAAACTGACTCTTTCATTGGATTACTGTAGTTCCAAAGTATTGAATAGTTTTTATTTTCTAATTTAATACCTCATGCTAGCTTTTCAGTTAGTATGCTATAGTTCAAAAGTATTATATTCACCATTTTTTTCAATTTAATACTTATATCTATTAATTATTATATGAGGTTGTAGTCAAAAAGTATTAAATTGACTTATATTTTATTTTTAATACTTCAGCCGCTCCCCTTTGTCCACATAATAATTATTATGTTGTAATTCCTATATGTCTCAAAGTATTATATTTCTATTTTTAACTATTTTAATACTTTTATCTATTTATCTTGCCATGTCTTCTTGTTTTCCAAGTATTAAACTTACAATATTCACCTTTTCAATACTTTTCAAATTGCAATCACCTCATTTTCTATGTTTTTATAGCCATTTTTAGTTAAACATTTTTAATCTTTCTCAAAAAGCATTTAACTGCAATTCTATGCCAAATCTCTTGAGATTATTTCTATCTCACCAAGAGAATATGCATCACATTTGTTTATTTCCATTCATACTTATCTATTCATATATTTCAAATAAGGCATCACAGATACATTTATTCATAGTTATATCATTACGATGTACTTACACCTCATAGCTCGATACGCTATCAGCCCCCAGATAAACATAAAGATGAGTATTATTATTATTAGCATACATTACCCACATACCACTCTGAAAATTTTTAAAAATTTTTTCACCCACAATCCCTGTAAAAATAACGCCTCACGGCACTTCGTTATAAATCCCAAAACGAAAATAAATAAATTTCTTCTTGTAATTTTTTATTCTCCGTGATATAGTCTCCAAGTATCTTTTGATACATCTTGGCGTTTCGCCAAATTTTTCTCAATCATTTTTAAATAGTGCAAAAATCTCAAATGAAAGGAGTTGATTGAATCCAAGAAGAAGAAAACAAAATAAGGACAAAGCTTAATCAATTGAATAAGTTATTAAAGACTCTGCCAGAAGGAGATTTGTCTATAGGGCACTGTTCTAACTCAAACAAATGGTTTGTTACATATAATCATGAACAACACTATCTAAAGAAGAGTGAAATTAATTTAGCAAAGAAGCTTGCTTTAAAGAAATATGTAAAGCTTAAGATAAAAGCATTAGAAGCCTCTCTTGCTGAAATAAAGCTACATAAAGCTAAAACAACTACAGCTCAAGCAGCTCTCAATAATCTTCTAAATGATAATGCCTACATAGAACTACTCTCTGACTATTTTGGGAAACTAGATTCAGAGGCAACTGTTTGGGCTAATGCAGATTACCCTAAGAATACCAATCATCCAGAAAGCTTGGTTCATCCTACAGTTGGCGGGCTAATGGTCAGATCTAAATCAGAGTCTATGATTGCGATTGCTCTATCCGAGCATGAAATTCCATTCAGATATGAAAACTTAATTACAATTGATGACACTACTTTTGCGCCCGATTTTACAATTCTGCACCCTCGTACTGGGCAGATTATGTACTGGGAACATTTTGGTCTTATGGACGACGAGAAGTATTTGAATGACTTCAGCCATAAGATTATGTGTTATGCAAAAAATCAAATCTATCTAGGAGAAAATCTAATTGCAACATATGAAGCTTCAGATTGTCCCCTAGACTATCCAACTATTAACAACAAAATCAACCAATTTCTTAAATAAGGAGATACGAGTTATATGAAAAAGAAATTAAACGATACAAGGGACAACTATACCCTTTTACAGGACATTATTGACACTTATAGATATCCAGATGGCACTTTAAACAAGATTGCTATCTTCATTTCAACACTGGCACTTGTGCTTTTGATTACACTAGGTCACTTCATGGTATTAGGTATAAAAAACCTACGCTCAATGAAGACTGTTTCAGCCTCAGAACTAACTGTGGATGAAATTCAGGAATACATTACCAATTCTTATCTTGATGCAATTGATGATTATACAGATGGTGACTTAAATCAGGAAGCAGCCAAAAGAAAGATTTTAAAATTCCTTGCAGAATATATCGAGTCTTCAAACGGTTTTACAACAGAGCAAAATCAGGCGCTGGAAGAAATCATCAATCAGTATCTTACTGAAAATGATATTTATTCTGATATCCAAAGCAACAAGGATGCCATTGAAGATTTGACAAATATCATTGAGAACAAATATGCAGAGAATAAGACTTATGTAGATCAGCTGATTCAGTTGCTCCAGGCAGAGCTAGATGAAAACACTACAACTGATGAGAAAAACCGCAAGGAATTAATCAGTGAGATTGAAAAACTTAAAGCATACACTGATGGTCAATTAAATGAGCAATCTGAAAATCTCACATCAATGATTGATGGCCTTCGCAGAACATATCAAAATTCACTTGGCGCACCGGATTATACAGCCGGTACTACCTACAGCAAAGGTGCCTATGTCATTTATAATGAGCATTTATATGTTTCTTTGAAAGACAACAACACTGCTTCCCCAGAAGACAGTAGCGCATGGGAACTTACCGATTTAGAAAAAATCATAAACAATTTGGAAAAATCAATTCATGAAGAGATGGAATCTATGCATGATGAATTAAAGCTTTCTCAGGAAGAAGGGGATGCCATGCTTCAAGAAAACATGGATACCAAAGATAATGATTTACAGGAACAAATAGACAGAATAAACGACCGCATTTCCGATAATGAAACCTACTTTGAATTTGGTTACGATCCAGTGACTAACTCCCATGGTTACTACGTCGGTGATGAGTTTAAGCCTTTTTAATATCAGGAGGAGTTAATGAAAAAGATGGTAAGAAATATCATCAACACACTGCTATCGTTGGTGATTGTATTTAGTGCGCTTTTTGGCACTTCTATGACTGCTCATGCAGAAGAAACAAAACAATTTATTCCTTTTAGATCCGATTATGTAAACTACTTATCAAAATATTCCTACAATAAAAGTGATGTAACACAATACGTCTGGTTAAAGCTTTTTAAAGAGGAACTTAACTGGGCCCCTGGTATGCCTTGGTATCACCCACAGTTTACCAGCTGGTCTAATAGATACTACAGCAGCTATGTAAGCTCAATTGGCACAACAGAATCATCTCAGAATAAACAGGTCACTTACAATCCTGAATTTGATACTTTCCTATATCAAACTGTTATTAATAACCCAGAATTTGTTATTAATTGGATAAACGAAAATCCAACAGTTTTTACCCAATATACAAAGACCATCAAGGACCATCCTATTTTTGCAAAATCTATTGTAGACCTAACAACCGAAGGAAAATATCTTGGAGGAGGTTTTAACTCTCCTACTAATGTATTTTTAATGGGAGCCAATTCCACTTCCGAAGATAAACTTAATGCTAAATGGTCAGCCACAAGTACCACTGCATCTACTCATGACATAGATGTACTTCGTATATACGGTAATCAATATTCAAAGCTAAATACTCCTCAAAAGAGGTGGGTACGCACATATATGCAGTGGATGGTAAATGACTATGTAGACCATGGAGCAGCCGCTGTTGCAGCAAGAAATAATTCTGTAGAATTGTACAACCTTATTGCAACATCCTATGAAGGCTTTGTTTCAGCAAGAGGCCAGGAATTCTTTAACTATGCTATCAGCAATAGTGACGTGCATGTCGGTGACATTATCGTAAATGGAGCTGAAGGTTACAATGTATCAAATCAACTATGGACAGGTGCTGAAGATGTAGCTCAAAACAACAATGACATGTATCTGATTTTTATGGTTTCCGATGCTGACTGCGATTACAAATCCTCCACCGATTTAGGTGATAACGACTATGATTGGCTGGCCTACAACATTTGCTTCGGAGGTGGATATTGGGCCAGACTACGCACTTTAGTTTCCGGAAACGGGACCACCTACGAGCAGATGCAAGATTGGCTTATGCGTTACTATCTAAAACATCCTAATGCTTCCGGCGGATGGAGCATCAATAATGCAGTAGCAAGAGCCGGTCAGACTCACAATATTTATCACGATGGTAATATCAACGTTTCCGCTTGTAACAGCAAAGCCGGAGTTCGTCCCGGTGGTTATGTAGATGCATCATTTTGGTGTAGCGGTCACTGTGATGAAGCAAGCACCGTATTTAACAAACCAGTGGGTGTAGGTAGGATTAATCTTTCAAGCGGTTATCCTGGTGGTGCCGGCGGTGGACAGGGTTCCACATACCGCTGGAAAATTTATGATTCCAAAACAGGCCGCGTCATCTCCGAATCAGGGTGGACTGAAAATAGTTCTATCGTCCTTTCAAGCAGGGACACCTGGTCATCTACCATAGTTGTCGATTGTGGTGTAAAAATCTATCACGGTCACGGAAACCAGCGTACTAGTTATTCAGAACATGTAGGTAGTGGCGAGTGCTATGGAACAAGCAATAATGGTAGACACAATTCTTTTGACGTAAACGGAACCTACGCTGATGTAAAAAGATGTATTAGATACGGCCATTCATTTGCTGCATCTGAATACCTTTGGGACGCTAACCATACTAAATGTACATGTGTTATGCGATGTGTAAACTGCGGCAGCGCTCATAATATTGTTGATGATTCTATTACTAGCGCATCCTATGCAGATAGAATTGAATACACAGCAGACTTTGCCCACACTACCGATGCACAAAAAACTGAGACTGTATTAAAAGGCTCTGGAGAGCTTACCTTTACTGCTGCTGATTTAAGCGGCTCAGCCTCTGGCATTGGTAAAGGCTCCTGCTCTCTTCCTGCAGACAAAATTACAAAGGGACCAAAAGGTATCACAATCAGTGCCAACGCCACAAAAACTGGTTATACCATCTTGAATAAATATGGAGCAATTATAGACACTGGTCTCTTTAGCTCAAATGCTATTGATACCCAGACCAAATTCATTGATTTATCATATTACGATGATAATCAGTTGGACGGCTTATACGTCATTATAAATATGGAGGCAGAAAAACCTACCTACAATAACAAGGACGTTTACGTTGACCAAGCCCCTGGAGACTACCGCGTAAACTACATAAAGATTCACTATTAATATTAGGAGTAAATATATGAAAAGAAAAATAATAGCAGCCCTAGCGTCTATTGCTATTCTATGGTTTAGTTTTCCCACAGAAAGTTTAGCTGCAGAAGAAAACACTGCATCTGCAGAAATTACTGAAATTACAGATGCAGAAGATCGTGATGAATCTGTAGAGGATCCTGTAAATAATGAAACCGAATCCTCTGTGGAATCTGAAGATGAATCTAAGACTAAGTCTGAAGCCAAGGACGAATCCGCTGAAGAAGTCACAGAAAACGCCGACGAAGAAGTTGAGGAAGAAGCTGAAGAAACTGAGGACGAGGCTGAAGAGGTTGCTGACAAAGCCGAGGACGAAACTATTGAAACAGAAACAATAGTGGAAACACATTCCGAAAACCACTGTACCATAAATATTTCCTACACAAAGGAAGTATATGATGATCCTTTTGCTAGACTTGATACGACT
Source organism: Pseudobutyrivibrio ruminis (assembly GCF_015057245.1). GTDB lineage: Bacteria > Bacillota > Clostridia > Lachnospirales > Lachnospiraceae > Pseudobutyrivibrio > Pseudobutyrivibrio ruminis_E. The sequence continues at coordinate 28,159 of NZ_SVET01000010.1, read as the reverse complement.
GAATTATCCCTGGAATCCACCTACGAGCTTGTGGAAAATCAATCTTCCGACGAGTTTATACAAAACATTGAAAACGAAGACATTAAACTGATTCTATCAAAGGTATCCTTTGACGATGATTTTACAAATGGCTACGATGTTATCGCATCCATCGATGTAGATAACCAGGTAACCATTAAATCCTTCAAAAAAACTGAAAAAGAAGAGGTTGTAACTGAGGTAGAAGTGGAACTCACAACTACCGTTGAAAATGAACCCCTCTCCGAAGAATAATAATGAAAGGTCCTACCGTATATGCGATAGGACCTTTTATTACTTTCAACTTTAGATTAACCCAAAGTGCTTTAATCCATTGTATATACCATCATCGTCAAAGGCAGTTGTCACATAATCTGCTGTTGCTTTTGCACGTTCAGTGCCGTTTCCCATTGCAATACCTACAGCAGCAGCTGCAAGCATATCTAAATCGTTCTCGCTATCACCGAATGCATATGTATTCTTTGGATTGATGCCTGCAAGCTCACATGCTTTCATCATGCCTGTCGCTTTGGTATGACCTATTGGCACCAACTCACAAACAGTGTCACTATGCTCGATAATCTGATAGTACTTACGAAGTCTATCATAGCACTCTATTCTCATTTCCTCATCAACATCTGTTGCACATGACATTTTGTTGATTGTCCACTTTCCATAATTGCTGTCGATTCCAAGCAAATTACTTCCCATGTCCCTGCGCAAAATATTGCCAAATCCATCATCCAAGCCAAACTCACGGTCTTCCATATACAACTGACTTGGACCTTCTAGAATAGGTCTAAATCCGTATCCACGAATCAGTTCAACTGTTTCTATGGCTTTATCCACATCAATTAGTTTTTCGTAAACTGTTTTTCCACCTATTTCAATATGACATCCACATGAACAAACAATTCCATCAAATCCCAGACTAAGCAAATCTGGATCCTGAATAAAAGATCTTGCTCGCCCACTACAGATAAAAGCCAAATGCCCGTTTTCCCTGAGCTGCTTTATTCCTTCTCTACAGCTATCTGGAATGAATTTATCGTAGTTCCAAAGTGTACCATCTATATCAAAAAATACTGCTGATTTCTCTGCCATTACATTTCCTCTATTCTATACCCAAAATCTCATCCAAAGATTATGCTTAGCTCGGGTAAAATTATGTCTGCGATAATAACTGATTCTATAAAGCTTTGGCTTTGAGCCTATGTGCACAAAACCGTTTAGCACTTTCAGCTTGTCCTCAGGTATATCCTTTAACCTAAGAATCTCTCTGGCAAAAACTCGGGCTTCATTTATGAAAGCCTTTTTCTTGCAAAGGAATCCATTTGCTATGTCCCCTGCGTTACGAGCTACCTTTTCAGAAGTTGATTCTGTAACTGCGCCCATATTGTTGTGACCAGTCTGTCGATAATAAACCAAAGGCTCATCAATTGCATAAACTGTTCCAAATATGGATGCTATTTCAAGAAGCCACGCATCATGCATTGGCACATTTTCCCACTGAACGCTATCACAGGACACAGCTATGTCCCTCAAAGCTCTATTAAAACACATAGTTGTCCCTGCAGCCGGATTATCTATAATAATCTGAGTGTACGCTATGTTCCTTGGGCTTCTGCCTAAGTATCGTATAAACGAATTATCTATTACATTAAGATTCTCATCCACAACTGTCATATCCGTAAATACGATAGCTGGTTTCCTATCCGTTCCACCAGCGTCTATCTCTGTTTCAAGTAGCTTCTCTATGCTCTTCTCAACCTTATCGGGATACCAAACATCATCCTGATCGCAAAAGAAATAGTAGTCCGCTTCTACTTCAGACAATAAATACATGAAATTTGCTTTAGGACTTCCTGTCGGATGACCGTAAATTATTTCCAGTCTATCTGGATACTTATCCATGTATTCATTTAAAATATTGATAGTCTCGTCTGAAGAGCCATCGTCATGTGCAACTATTCGAAAGTCCTGATTTGTCTGTCCGAAAAGACTGTCCAGCTGAGCTCGCAAATACTTTGCCCCATTATATGTGGCAAGCAGAATTGCTACATCCTTCATTCCATATCTCCTAGATTATCTGTTAAAACCATACTTGGTTTTAGTCTCTCGCTTAAACTTAAGATTAAAAATAAATATACCAAGATTTGCTAAAGAGCATCCAATTTTGCCAACCAGGCTACTCTTTCTAAATTGAGCCTTATATGTAATCATTTCGTGAAGAGTGATTATGTCTTCCTCTTTAAAATAATCACAATCGTAAAGTAATTCTATAAAATCGTATACCGAAGCATCAGTAGCTGACGTATCAGCTGAAATGTTTGCTCCAGTGTATTTATGAATGTATAAAGCTTCTTTTAAATAAGCTGCTCGCTTTCCTGCTGCAAGCATAAGAAGCCATAAATAATAATCATCTGCTCCATTTACTCTGACTAAATGCTCATTCCAAAACTCTGGAATAGCACTTTTCTTTATCAAACACTGTCCCGGTGAGATGATTTGAATTCCTACTTTGAGATATGTTTGCAAATCCCAAACTCTATTCCAATGGGCATCAGTTCTATACCATGATAAATATGAACCATCTGCCTGTTCCAGCTTCGCATTTGCGATAATCATATCGCAAGATTTTGAAGACAATGCGTCTGCCATTTTCACAAGAGCATCTGCCTCGAGCAAATCATCTTGATCAAGGAACATAATATAATCCCCAGTCGATGACTTTAAGCCTGATACCCTACTATAGTGTATTCCCTTATTGTCCGGATTAGTTATAACGGAAAAATATTGGTTGTTTATTGACACTGCCTCTAGCTTTTTCCATGGGCTGTCATTTACAAGTACAACCTCTAGACTGTGACCTGCCGCCTCCAATGACTTACGATTTGCTTCCATGCAAGCCACATATTTTTCCATATATTTTTCCCCTTCATAGAAAGGGGTAATCACTGATATTTTCATTATTCTCGCCTCTATTTTACATGCTTGCTTTATATTTCTTGCCGAAAAATTTAGCCTGCAAAAATCCCATAATCTTCTTTGGCCAATTGATTGGTTCCATATCAATTACAGGGCATTCCACAATGGATAAACCTTCCTCCTGCTTTTTATCAATCCAAACATTAAAAAGAATTTCACTAACTCTTCCATAAAGTCGTGCTGAAAAAGCATCCAAAGATGTAGTATCTATCTTTTCTTCCATGCGGCCCAGTATATCAAATAACCAAGTACAATACTCATCCAATTCATTCTTTGGCATGATGGCCATATTGAACATATAGCCCCATGACCTTGCATAAACCTTCACCAATGAGTTCATGTATTCTGGATAGCACTGACCTACAATTTCCTTTGCTATATCCAAATGAGCACCATCTAAAGTGTGGGCATAATGACTATATAAGCTTTCAATATAGTAACGACGCTTCTTAGGTACTATCACATCTGCTCTTGTAAGAAGAGCTTTTGCCTCATCATGGGATAACACCGAATCAAAACATCCATGATGCTTTCTATATTTCTTGGACTTCAGTGAAAAGTATCTTCTGTAATGAACCAAGCCTATGGCCTCTGCATCCAAATTCTTCCATGCATAATAAAGCCCAGTCAATTCACAATAATAGGGATTCTTAGCAGAGATATTATCTCCCTCATCGTCCCTTAAAATATCACCTATACTATCTTTGCCTGCCGCACCAACCTGTAGTGGAACATAGTCCTCACCTGCCGGAATCTGAAAAGGTTTGTGCATTGCAATAATAATTTTTATATCCAAATCTATCTCCTAATTAAAAGTATAGGGCACCATAAAGGTGCCCTAGCATAACCTGATTAAACGTGGCTTAAGCTTCTTCTTCGTCCTCTTCATCGACGATTGCAGCTGCGGCTCCTGACACTGCAGAAACTACTGCTATAACTGCCACTATAACTACTAATAGTATTAATACAAAAAAGAAAATTAAAAACCCTTGATCTGTCATCCTTAACCTCCTCTTCGAAACTTAGCTATATTATACCTTAGCCAATTGTTAAAAGCAAATCAGCCTATCTAAGCTGCTTAGCCCTATTAAACACTCCAGGGAAATGACTCTTTGTGTATTTCATAAGTCTGGCTCTTCTAAGAGCGGTTCCAAACATTCCCTCTGTAAGAGGTTTATACAAAAGCTTCAATGTCTTTGAATCCTCCGGCATATATCTGCGAAGATTCTGATACAGTTCTGTCTCTGCTTCTGCATTACACCATTTTAAAATATCGTCTGTTTTTACGCCTGATTCCAACTGACGAACCATTGCTGATTGGAAGCTTCTGAAGTATTCCTTTGAAAGAGTACCCAGCGCTTCGAAATCGCAGGTCTTCCATTTCTGTTGCTGGTCGTAAATTCTCTCGATACGAATCTTTTGGAGCTTAAAGTAGTCCTCGATTTCTCCACCTGTAAGACGAACCTGCCCCTGATTTCTATAGTGATATAAAACATCGTTTAACACAGTAAGCGATGTTGTGTAATCTAAAAAGTCACAGTTAAAAAGAATGTCCTCTACATGCTTAATCTTTTGATATTGAAGATTATTCTCCTTAATGATGCTTGTCTTGTAGCATTTATTCCAAGGATAACCAAGCATTGTTATGGCTTCCATCTGCATTGCCATTTTATGAATTGTTGCAGCATCACTTGTGGTAACCATATCATCATCATAATCCATCATATCCAGGGTAATCCCCTTCATGAATTCGATTTTGCCAGATGCATTTCTATAGTCCTCAGTGAAACTGAACACAAGCAAATCCACAGGGTTTCTTTCCAACGCTGCTGCACATACTCTAAGAAGATTTCTTTCATATAAATCGTCTGGGTCCAGGAATAAAATATAGTCCCCAGTGGCATGCTCTATGCCTGTATTTCTAGCAGCAGATACTCCTTGATTTGTTTCATGCTTAACATAATAGAAGCGGTCGTCGCGCTCCATATATCCCCTTGCAATGTCCCCTGAAGAATCAGGAGAACAATCATCCACTATGATAACTTCGAAGTTGTCATAGGTCTGCATTTGAAGACAGCCAAGTGCATCACCAATATAATCGCCCACTCCGTATGTAGGCATTATTACGGAAAATTTGATTTCCTCGCTCATACTTCAAATAATACCAAAAAGCCCCATTGCGCGCAACATGTCTTAATTTTTTTAATCAATTAAAAAATCCCCCAGTCATTTCTGACTGAGGGATTCGTATATACGTTAATGACATCCACAGCTTCCGCCGCAGCTACCACAGTCTCCACCACATGCTGGATGCTCGCCACGCTTGCGGGCTTTGACTAATGAACGAACTATCGCTACAACAATTGCAATTAATATAACTACTACTATGAATGTACCCATAATTATTACCTCTTATTTATTGTATTTATCCTTGCGGAATAATCCGTATACAAGGCAGCAAATAGCTGCGATACCAAAGATTGTACCGAATGTAAAGCCTTCGCCTGTGAATACCTTACCTACCTGATATACGATAAGTCCGATTACCCATGCGAAACCACACTGATATCCGATTGCTGTCCAAAACCACTTTGTGTTGTTCATCTCACGCTTGATTGCACCCATAGCTGCGAAGCAAGGAGCGCAAAGAAGGTTAAATGCAAGGAATGCGAAACCTGATGCATCTGTAAATGCAGCACGCATTGTCTCGTAAACATCACCAGAAGCACCGTAGATAATAGCAAGTGTACCAACGATGTTTTCCTTTGCAACAAGACCAGTGATTGAAGCAACTGTAGCTTCCCAATCCCCAAATCCAAGTGGAATGAAGATCCATGCAAGACATCTACCAAGTGTAGCAAGGATTGAATGATCAATCTGATCCTCTTCAAGCATTGTAAATGCACCATCAACAACACCGAAGAATGTGCAGAACCAAACTACGATTGTTGAAAGTAAGATAATTGTACCAGCTTTCTTGATAAATGACCATCCACGCTCCCACATGCTACGAAGCACGTTTGAAACTGTTGGCCAGTGGTATGCTGGAAGCTCCATTACGAATGGTGCTGGATCTCCAGCGAAGAGCTTTGTCTTCTTAAGCATGATACCAGATACGATGATTGCAAAAATTCCAAGGAAGTATGCTGCTGGTGCAACCCAAGCTGCTCCACCAAAGATAGCGCCTGCAACCATTGCGATGAATGGAAGCTTAGCTCCACATGGAATGAATGTTGTTGTCATGATTGTCATCTTGCGGTCTCTATCATTTTCGATAGTACGTGATGCCATGATACCAGGAACACCACAACCTGTACCGATAAGCATTGGAATAAATGACTTACCTGAAAGACCAAACTTTCTGAAGATACGGTCCATGATGAAAGCAACACGAGCCATGTATCCGCAAGACTCAAGGAATGCAAGGAAGATGAAAAGTACAAGCATCTGTGGAACGAAACCAAGAACTGCACCAACACCTGCTACGATACCATCAAGGATAAGCCCCTTTACAACATCGTTGCAGTTAATTGCATCAAGAGCTGCCTCAATATAAACAGGAATACCAGGAATCCATACGCCATAGTTTGCTGGGTCTGGCTCCTCATTAGCATCTACATAAGCTGCAGCTGCTTCATAATCAGCAAGTGTTGCTGTCTCGTATTCAACAGCAGCTGTTTCTTCATCCTCTACAGGATATTCGAAATCACCTGTTGGCTCTGTGCCATTTTCTTCTACATATAAATCATAGCCATCAACGATAAGCTGATTTGCTGTGAACTCATCAGCTGCATCTGCGTAATCAGCAGAACCAATAGCAAATAAATGCCATCCATCACCGAATACACCATCATTTGCCCAATCAGTAGCCCATGTACCAACTGTTGTAACTGATACAAAATATACAAGGAACATAACTACTGCAAAGATTGGAAGTGCAAAGAATCTGTTTGTAACAATCTGATCAATCTTATCAGATGTTGTCATTCCCTTTGAAGCCTTCTTTACACAGCCATTGATGATTGTACCGATGTAGTTATATCTTTCTCCAGTGATGATTGACTCTGAATCATCATCCATTTCCTTTTCACATGAAGCAATGTCGTTTTCGATGTGAGCAATAACGTCAGATGAAAGACCGAGCTTTTCCTGAATCTTTTCATCACGCTCAAATAACTTGATTGAATACCATCTCTGAACATTTTCATCAGAAATATAATGTAAGCAAAGCTCCTCGATATGAGCAAGTGCATGCTCTACTGAACCGTCAAATCTGTGCTTTGGTGACTGAGGCTTAGCTTCCTTTCCAGCCTTAACTGCTGCATCAACGATTTCCTTAAGACCTCTGTTCTTTAAAGCAGAAAGCTCATAAACTGGAACACCGATTTCCTCTGAAAGCTTTGCAGCGTTGATTTTGTCACCATTCTTTTCTACAACATCCATCATGTTGATACCGATAACTACTGGGATACCAAGCTCAACAATCTGAGTTGTAAGATAAAGGTTTCTTTCAAGGTTTGTACCATCAATAACATTGATAATAGCATCTGGCTTTTCATCAATAAGATAGTTACGAGATACAACCTCCTCTAATGTATATGGAGAGAGTGAATAGATACCAGGAAGGTCGACAATTGTAACTTCCTTATCACCTTTGAATTTACCCTCTTTGTACTCTACAGTAACACCTGGCCAGTTACCAACGAACTGGTTAGAACCTGTAAGTGCATTGAACAATGTTGTTTTACCGCAGTTTGGATTACCTGCAAGCGCAATACGAATTCCCACTTTTTTAGTCCTCCTTTAAAAGAATCATTTCTGCATCAGCCTTACGTACAGAAAGCTCATATCCTCTAACTGTAATTTCAACTGGATCTCCCAATGGTGCAATCTTACGAACGTAAATCTCAACACCTTTTGTAATACCCATGTCCATGATTCTTCTTTTTACAGCGCCTTCGCCAGTAAGCTTTGCGACTGTAACTGTTTCACCGACACTTACATCTCTTAATGTCTTCATTTTTCTCTCCTTTTTACTATATAAATATCTTTTGAGCCAGTTGTTTATCAACAGCTACTCTTGACTCCTTAACATTAACGATTAGGTTTCCACCTATCTCGTTTACTACTGTTACAAATCCCCCTGGTACAAAACCAAGCTCTTGCAAGTGACGTTTCACTTCCTCTGAACCGCCAATTCGTTTAATCATCTGTTCTTCGCCAGTTGGCGCTACTACTAATGGCATCATATATTACTTCCTTACTTTTATTTATCCCTCAATTAGCTATTCCGGCCTATAATTAATTGTACCCAACCGATGTTAGCTAACATAAATTAGCGTTAGTCTTCTCTAACGCATGTATAACATAGCACAATTTCTGTATGGTTTCAAGCCTCTAACTTAAGTTTTTTATATTTAATTTTAGAAAGTTATCTCTTACTCGAATTAGTGTAAACAAAAAACAGAGCTCCACGTATGTGAAACTCTGCTAAAGATATTCAGTATTAAACTAGACCCATGAGAAGTCCTATTGTATGTACTATAAATGTGCAAACCCAGGCGATTGCACACTGCCAAATAACAACACATACTGCCCACTTGCTTCCCATCTCTCTTTTTATAGATGCAATAGCTGCAACGCATGGTGTGTAAAGAAGTGAAAATACCAACAAACAAAATGCTGTCAGAGTGGACATCGAAGCTGCAACACCAGTACTTCCAAATAGTACTTCCAATACAGATACAACACTTTCCTTTGCCATAAATCCTGAAATAAGGGATGTACAAATTCTCCAATCTCCCAATCCGATAGGTGAAAAGAGAGGAGCTAATCCTCCAGCTATTAGTGCAAGAATACTATCCTTTTGATCTGATACTAAATTGAGATGTGTATCAAAGCTTTGAAGAACCCAGACAATTACAGTCGCAAGGAAAATTACAGTAAATGCTCTCTGCAGGAAATCCTTTGCCTTTTCCCAAAGTAGCTGAATTACATTTCTAGCACTAGGTAATCTATAGTTTGGCAGCTCCATAACAAATGGAACTGCTTCACCTTTGAATCTGATTTTTTTAAAGAACAATGCAGCAAGCACTCCCAAGAATATGCCAAGGAAATACAAAACTGTAATTACAAGCCATCCATTATTAGGGAAAAATGCAGCAACAAAGAATGTGTAAATTGGAAGCTTAGCTGTACAACTCATAAATGGCGTAAGCAAAATTGTCATCTTTCTATCTCTATCACTAGGCAATGTTCTAGTAGACATAACTGCTGGAACAGTACATCCAAATCCAATCAAAAGTGGAACGATACTTCTTCCAGATAATCCGATTTTACGAAGTAGCTTATCCATGAAGAAAGCTACTCTGGCAATGTAACCACTATCCTCCAATATGGATAGGAAGAAAAACATTGTTATGATGATAGGCAGGAAGCTAAGCACACCTCCTACACCTTCAAAAATGCCGCCAATAACCAGCTCGTGAACAGTTACATTAACATTAGCAGCTGTCAGTGCAGCATCTGTAATATCTGTTAACGCTTCGATTCCTGTTTCTAACAAGCCCTGAAGCCATGCTCCTATAACATTGAAAGTAAGGAAAAATACAAGTGCCATTACGCAAATAAAAATTGGGATTGCAGTGTATTTACCTATAAGCCATTTGTCAATTTTCTGACTGCGAATGTGCTCTTTACTTTCTCTAGGTTTGATTACACATTCATTGCAAACTTTTTCAATGAAAGCAAATCTCATGTCTGCCATGGCAGCACTTCTATCGAGACCTCTTTCCTTTTCCATCTGCTTTGTGATGTGCTCTAATGTCTCTATTTCATTTTCATCTAAATCAAGACGCTTTATTATCTGCGCATCGTTTTCGATGGCTTTGCTGGCTGCAAAGCGAACAGGGATATCTGCTCTTTTAGCATGATCCTCCATAAGATGAATAACACCGTGGATACATCTATGCACTGCACCGCCGTTATCGTTTTCATCACAGAAATCGTCTATCTCTGGCTTTTCCTGATACTGAGCTATATGAAGTGCATGAGCAACTAACTCATCAATACCCTCGTTTTTAGCTGCAGAAATAGGAACCACTGGAACCCCCAACATTTTTTCCATTCGGTTAATATCTACCGAACCACCGTTGCCTCTTAATTCATCCATCATATTAAGAGCAACAACCATAGGAATATTAAGTTCCAAAAGCTGCATTGTAAGGTAAAGGTTACGCTCGATGTTTGTAGCATCAACGATATTGATTATAGCCTTTGGCTTTTCTTTTAAAACAAAGTCTCTGCTGACAAGCTCTTCACTAGAATATGGTGACATTGAATATATTCCAGGAAGATCTGTAATGCATGTATATTCTTTACCCCTGATTGCACCATCTTTTCTATCTACTGTAACACCAGGGAAATTACCAACATGTTGATTGGCTCCAGTGAGTTGATTAAAGAGTGTAGTCTTACCACAATTCTGGTTACCAACAAGGGCAAATGTAAGCATCTCGCCCTTTGGAAGTGGGGTGCCGTCACCCTTGAGATGATACTTTCCTTCCTCACCTAAGCCAGGATGGTTTATATCATGCTTATCTTTCTTGGCAGGAATGCTTTCCTCCTGAGCTTTCTTTTCCACAAGAGTGGCTTTTATCTGAGCAGCATCAGCCAATCTGAGGGTGAGCTCATAGCCGTGTACGCGAAGCTCCATAGGATCACCCATAGGTGCAAGTCTCACAAGAGTAACCTCTACACCTGGTATAACTCCCATATCCAAGAAATGTTGTCTAAGTGCCCCTTCTCCTCCTACTTCATCAATTCTCGCTGTTTGTCCAATCTCTAAATCTCTAATGGTCATTTATTATTTTCCAATCATTGTACCAGTCTGGCCGCCTACAGCATTGCCAGCATCTGATAGTTTTGTGATCAATACCTTTCTAATTGCTGAATCACCAATATAATCAATAGCTGCCTGAATCTTTGGTGCCATATCTGTCTCACCAAACTCTCCATCCTCAAGCATCTTTTTTGCTTCTGCAATTGAGATATAGTCGAGAGGCTCCTCGTTTGGCTTGCCAAAGTTTTTGCATACCTTTGTAACACTAGTAAGAATAACCAGCATATCTGCCTCAAGCTCTGAAGCAAGAAGACCTGCAGCTGTGTCCTTTTCAACTACTGCTGATGCACCCTTTAGGCTGTTGTCCTGAGTGAGAACAGGAATACCGCCGCCTCCTGCTGCAATAACAACCTGGTCTGCTTCGCACAAAGCTTTGATAGCATCAATTTCAACAATCTCCATTGGCTTTGGAGCTGCAACAATTCTTCTGTAACCACCCTCAACCTTAACTGTATGATTTCCTTTTGCTTCCTCGGCTTCTGCCTGCTCCTCTGTCATAACTCTGCCAATAATCTTTGTTGGCTTGTAGAAAGCTTCATCATATGGATCAACAGTAACCTGTGTAAGGATAGTTGAAACTGGCTTGTAAATTCCGCAGCTAACAAGCTCAGAACGGATAGCCTGCTGCAAATCGTAACCGATATATCCCTGGCTCATTGCTGAACAAACTGACATTGGTGTAGATGTGTAATCAGGATGATTCTGGTAGAACTCAGACATTGCTGTGTGAATCATGCTAACCTGTGGTCCGTTACTGTGAGTAACGACAACCTGATAATCCTGCTTAATAAACTCTGCTACTGCAACTGCTGTACGCTTTGTAGCATTCCACTGCTCAAGTACAGTTGTGCCTAATGCGTCATGTCCCAGTGCGATAACTATCTTCTTTTTTCCCATATGCTGCCTCCACTTTTAGAATTTATTTTTAATCTTGCACCTTAGTATTTTCTACGGGTTCGCTTACCGCTTGAAAATGCAAGTGCAATAAGTGTGCCTAGTACGACTCCTCCAAAATCAAACCAAAGGTCTCTTACTTCCCCTGAACGACCTACAACAAAAAGCTGTATTGTTTCATCAATGAATGCAACAAAAAGACCTGTAAGGACTGGAGTTGTGAATCTGTTAAACCTTCCATATATTTTGTTTGCAAAAGCTACTGTAAGTAATATTCCTAATATAAGAAACTCTGTAATATGTGCAGCTTTTCTAACAATAACCATTCCGTCTTCGCTTGCAAGCAAAGCAGGGAATATTTTGCCAAGATAATATAATACACGTCCACTTTCATGCTCCGATATTGTGGCTGGCTGCATGCTGTGTCCCCATATCAGCATAATCCAGAGAGCAATTACTACTGTTATAAATATTCTTTTCTTATCCATAAGTGCTATTGTAGCATATATTCCCCTAAAATAGATTTGTTATTTAAACTAATTTCCAATCATTAACATTTAACACACCATGAGTTGTAATTCGCAATTCCGGTATTACCGGTAAAGCTGTAAAACTCAATGTCATAAATGGATCAATATTTTTATTAACTCCCAGCTGATAAGCTGCCTCATGTATCTCATCTAGCTTTGTCTTTGCATCATCAGCGCTTACTTCACTCATTAAGCCTGCAACAGGAAGTGGATAAGTCTTAAGCACCTTTTCTCCATCGTACACCACAATTCCACCACCAATTTCCTTTAGCTCATTGATAGCCGCTGATATGTTTTCCTCTGATGCTCCGATAGCAATAATGTTGTGAGCATCATGGGCAACAGAAGTTGCAATTGCTCCTCTTTTCAAGCCATAGCCTTTTATAAATCCCATTCCTATATGGCCCGTTCCACAGTGGCGTTCAACAACAACTGCCTTTAGAATATCCTTTGATACATCTATCGCCTCGGATTTACCCTCGTCTGTTGTTATGAGCTGTCCCTCTACCAAACCAAGAACCGGCAAAGCTTTATTGTTTAACAACAGTTCCTTTGTTATCTGTGGCAGGTTAAATGTATTATGAGACTTGTCTATAAGTTCAGAAGATACATTGCTTTTACAATGTGTTTTTAAGTAGTCAGGAGTCATTTCCACACCTGCTTTGTATACTCTATCGATATCCACGGTATTTACATCATTTAACACCACAAAATCTGCAAGAAATCCAGGTGAAATAGCGCCCCTGTCGCGAAGTCCAAAATACACTCCCGCAGTGCATGAAGCCATTTTATATGCAATTACAGGATCCACTCCTAAATTGATTGCTTTTCTTATTATATTATCAATATGACCATAATCCATTATGTCATTGATGTGTCTGTCATCAGTGCAAAACATACATCTGGATGCGTATGGTTCTTTACACAAATCAATAAGTGCCTCCAGATTTTGGGCTGCTGTACCTTCTCTAATCATTATCCAAAGACCGGTGCCAAGCTTTTCCATCGCTTCATCAATATTTGAGCATTCATGATCTGAAAGTACTCCTGCTGCAACATATGCCATCAATTGCTGTCCCGTTACTAAAGGCGCATGTCCGTCTATCAGCTTATCCTCCATGATTGCCAGATATGTCTTATCAATCACATCGAATCTGCGTTTAACGACGCCATTTACATCCATCAGTTCTGCAATACCATATACTCTTTTGTTAGATAAAAATGGCTTCATATCCTGGGCGAATATCTGAGCACCACTTTCGTCGAACTCGCAGGATGGAACGCAGGATGGAATCATAAAGAATATGTCCATAGGAAGGTTCTCTGTAGCTTCCAACATGTATTTTATTCCGTCTGTCCCCATTACGTTTGCTATCTCATGAGGATCTGTCAATATGGCTGTGGTTCCATGCAGGATTGCCTCTTTTGCAAAAATCTCCGGAACTACCGTAGTACTTTCTATATGAATATGACCATCGATAAATCCAGGCACAATTGTCTTGCCTGTCATATCGATGGTCACTTTACCTTCGTATTTACCTATTCCCGCAAAGCTGCCTTTGCTAATAGCGATATCGCCTTTTTTGAACTGATTTGTGAATACGTCAAGATATGTTCCATTGCACAGTACTAAATCAGCTGGCATTTCGCCAGCTGAAACTTTCAAAAATTCTTCGTACTCACTTCGTGTCATATTTTTCTGCTGATAATTCAAATTATTCTCCTTATATAAAGCCGAACATTTAAAACTATTTTACTGCAGCAATTTCATCCTCTAACCATGCAACAACTTCATCAAGTCCCTCGCCAGTCTTTCCACTTACGAAGAAAATCTTTGCATTTGGATTGAGCTTTAAGATTCTTTCTGTAACTTTTTCTTTGCTAAAATCAAAATACTCAAGAGTATCTATCTTATTAATTAATACTACGTCACTAATCTCGAACATAAGAGGGTACTTAAGTGGTTTATCGTCTCCCTCTGGAACTGAAAGCAACATAAGGTTTTTATTAGCTCCAACATCAAACTCTGCTGGACAAACAAGATTACCAATGTTTTCCAAAATTAATAAATCAAAATCAGTTGTGTCGTATTCCATCAATGCACGACTTGTCATATCAGCATCTATGTGACAAAGTCCCATATTGTGAATCTGGATAGACTGTACTCCTGTAGCATCAGCTACACGCTGAGCATCGATACTTGTTTCAATATCAACATCCATCTCTCCGATTTTGTATTTATCTTTCATTCTATTAATAAGAGCAGAAAGTGTAGTTGTCTTTCCTGATCCAGGACCAGACATTACATTCAAAAAGAATGTTCCCTGCTCTTTCATTTGATTTCTAATTGCATCAGCTGCTGCTTCGTTTTCCGCAAATACACTTTCACCGATTTCAATTACTTTAACTTCACCCATTATTAATACTCCTAACTAAAAAACATACGAATTACTCGTATGATTTATTATACCTATACGGCGTATAAAAAACCATATCTATTTAAAAAGGAAGCCCTAGCTTAAAGTAGTAAGTCACTCCTTTTGTTTTCGTGTGAATTTTTATAATTTCGTTGTGAATAAAAAAAAGCCGGCGCCAACGCGCCGACTGGAAGTTCGGGGAGTGCGACCAAAGTTGCCCTTGGTCGCTGAGTTATGAAAAATTTGGTATTAGCTTTTCGCTAGTACGATATAGAATATAACACTTAATACACATTTGTGCAAGTCTTTTTTCATAATTTCTTCACAATTTTTCAGAATTTATTTTTTGTCAAATTATCCCTCAAACCCTTGAATATTCACGCTTTATCACTTTACTCAAAAGAAGAGTTTCTAAAAATTAAAGTAGTTGTTTCTTAATATAATCCACAAATGCCCTTGATTGACTGCTTTGTCTTCCCTTCTCATTTGTAATGATTCCGAAGTCAATACTGCCTCTTGTATTTTTAAGTCGAATTCCTGGTCTAATTCCTAAATCATAACTATTAAAGCTATCCGCACTAAGATTTGCTAATGAATTATTTTTCAATAATGCATGCATAACATAATCACTATTTGTAATTACAGCAATATCGTTTTTAATATTTACAGGCTCACCATCCTCCGTTTGGAATGATTCCTGTCTGATATAATCATCCTGCTCAGACTGAATATACTTTAAATCATGTATGATCTTGCTCGAATAATCTCTATTCTGCTGAACATCATCTGGCTGGAAATAAATCATTCCATCCACAGACTTTAGTCTTTCAAATTTCAACTGATATTTTTTTATTTCATATTCAAACTGTAATCTTGTATCAGGAAATACGTATACAAATCCAACCTCATCCTCCATTATTCTCATACGATTAATGATATTATGGGTTGTGTCTGTATGAATGTTATAGCAAACATCATCATCTTTATTTAATTCATAAAAATCAGAGAAACAATTTGCTAACCAGGAACTATGGTTGATGCTGATTTTGACTATATTATGATTTTCCACACTGGATGTTTCTAATGCTTCGAAATCAGAAACAAGAACACTTGCCTTACTATGAAACTTTAATCCCTCATAGGTTAGCGCAATACCCTTGCTCTCTCTTTGAAAAAGGTTATAGCCTAATTCCTTTTCGAGAGCGGATATTACCTTGCTAACACTGGATTGAGTTGTATATAAAACCTTTGCCGCTTCACTAAAAGACCCCACATCTGCAGCTACAACAAAGTATTTTAATTGCTTTATTTCCATAATAATCCCCCATCATTATGCTTTAATAGCTTTGATGCTAAACATTTTGTCTGGTATATAAAACTCGTCATGCTCCAAAAAGATTCTGCTACCAAAATCTTTATCAACCTCTACCAAAGAAAAACCTACATCTTCCAAAACGTGTTCATCCCAATGAGGTCTATCTAACATACTAATTGTGAGCATGTGATAAATATCGTGACATTCCTCCTTCAGACTATCAGCTATATCCTTGTGAGCAAGGTTCTCTGGGCTTTTAAGGTTATGAGCTCCCTTAGCATATTCTGCATCAAAATTAAGCAGTACTCCACCCTTTTTAAGAACCCTGTGCCACTGAACGTATGCATCAATAGGATGTGGAAGTGTCCATGTAAGATTTCTGCTGATTACCACATCAAATTCTTCATCACCAAAATCAAGATTCTCTGCATCTCCAACTATTGCTTTTACCCTAGAAGAATCCATATCGTATATACGAATCATTTCATTGGCTTTAGCAACCATCTCTTCAGTTAAATCGATACCAGTAACACTGTGCCCAAGCTTTCCTAAAATAATTTCAAAAAATCCAGCTCCACACCCAACATCAAGAATTTTAAGACTTCTTCCAGTTGGTAAATACTTTTCTATTTCCTTAAGCCATCTATCAGCTTTATTGCTTTCTATTTCATCATGTCTTAAATCGAAAAAGCCATCTGCTCTTTTAGTCCAGTAGCTTTCTACTTTTTCTTTTATATCATCTGCCTCTTCATCAAAGGCAATATAGTGTAACTCACCCATTAAAATAACCCTTTTACCGTTCTAACCATAAATAGTGGGGTAGAATTATAATTTATCCTTTCTTTTTCGGAATAAAGTCTGCTTCCTATGTCCTCGATAACAGACACCTGTCCTGCATCAATGCTATTTAAAAAATCCAAATCCCACTTAGGACGAATTTTATCTGTAAGTGGCAATGAACGAGCAATGTGCTCCATCTGCTCAAAATTATCGCCAATGTTGTAGTCTTCGAGACAACTGTTTTTGACATTGTCTCGATCTATTTTATACTGCTGAAGCTTATCTTCATCTACTAAATATGAATACCAATTTGCGTCAAACACTAGCATCAGTCCGCCTGGCTTCAAAACAGAAAGCCACTGCGAATAAGCGCTCGCAGGGTCTGGAAGATTCCATGTAAGATTTCTTGAAAAAACCACATCAAAAGAATCTTTTTCAAATGGAAGGTTTAATGCGTCTCCCTGAACAAAACTGATTTGTTTTGATAATTCACCTGCATTAGCCTTAGCTTCTGCAAGCATGGTATCTGCAAAATCGCAGGCAGTAACCTGGTAGCCTGCTTCTGATAAAATGATAGATATAAAACCAGGGCCTGCGCCAACATCCAAAATTCTTATTGAGCCAGGCATCCTGTCAGGGTAGCATTTAGATATCTCTGACACCAAAAACTCTTTCCATGTATCGTGCTGAATCCCAGATAATTCTTCTTTATTTACTTCTGAATAGCCTTTGGCTCTGTTAATCCAATAGGCTTTATTATCATTAGCTAACTTTTCCATAATCTTAAAAACAAAAAACTATTCAGAAACTGGATTGTCTCCGAACAGTTTTTATTTTACTTTATTTTACTGTTAATAGCCATAGTTTTGGGCTATGTTGGACCAAAAGTTCTTTTTGTTGTGCCATTTTCAATCAGAATAGCTCGATCACAAAACATTTCTACAAGTGCCATGTTATGACTGATAAATATAATAGTCAGATTCTGTTTTCGTCTAAGCTCCTGTAACAATTCAATTACCTGTTTTTGTACAGTAGCGTCCAAGGCGCTAGTGGCCTCGTCGCAGATAAGTATATCCGGGTTCATAGCTAATGCTCTTGCTATGGCAGCTCGCTGACACTGACCTCCGCTGAGTTGGTGTGGGTATTTATTTTTCAGTTCACTTTGTAGACCACACATATCAAAAAGATAATCTATCTTTTCGTCAATTTCGGCCTGGGGTACCCCCTTATTTTTTAAGCCTTCACCTACACCATAACCAATAGTTTTACGGGGATTAAAGGATTCATTTGGGTTTTGAAATACCATTTGACTTCCAAGTCTAATGCCCTTTTGCTCTTTTCCATTGATGATTATCTTTCCATTTGTAGCAGGAATCAGCCCAAGCATTATTCTTGCCAAGGTGCTTTTTCCACTTCCGGACTCTCCAACTATTCCGAGACATTCACCTTTATTCACCTGAAAAGAAATGCCCTTTAGGACTTCTGTATTCTGTTTATCATTCCTAGAAAATGTCTTACATATATTTTCTACTTTAATGAAAGGTTCCATCCTTTTCTCCCTGAAACTGGCACTGCGTCACATAAAAGCTTTGTATAATCGCTTTTAGGATTATTTAAGACCTCTGTTGCCTTGCCATATTCCATTACTGTTCCATCTTTTAAAACTAATATTTTGTCTGCTATTCTTGGCACAATCGACATGTCATGAGTCACAATAATAATTGATGTTCCAAGATTTTTACGCATGTTATTAAGTTCCTCTAAAACCATATCTGTAGCTTTAGGGTCCAGTGCACTTGTTGGCTCATCCGCCAAAAGTAATGGTGGATTTAGAAGCATCGCAATAGCAATTCCAACACGTTGATTCATTCCACCTGACAGCTCAAATGGATAGCTTTTCCATAGCTTTTCCGGTTCGCTAAAGTTTAGTTTATGGAATAGCTCCAATGCTTTTTCTTTCACTTCTTTTTTACTTATTTTTTCATGAGCTCTCACCGCTTCTGTTATCTGGTCTCCGATTGTCCTTATTGGGCAAAAGGAACCTAATGAGTCCTGGAAAATCATTCCTATTTTTTTACCGCGTATATTTCGATACTCTTTTTCCTTTTTAGAAAAGAGATTTTCATCTTCGAATACCACTTCACCTTCAGTTATTTTTCCATCTGAATTTAGTATTCCAATTATCGACTTAATTATTGTAGATTTACCACTGCCAGATTCACCTACTAAAGCAAGTACCTCACCCTTATTAATAGAAAAGCTTACGCTATTTACTGCCACTTTTCCATCAAATTCTATACTTACGGAATTGTAATCAAAAAAAGTTTCATTCATAGCGTAAGCTCTCCTCAAATTAATTAATGTCTAATTCTGCTGTAAGCTCATAATAATCACTAGAATGAGCTGTCAATCCTGTTACATTTGCCTTGCTAATCATGCTCATACGAAGGAATGAGCAGAATACAAATGCATCATCATCCAAAATTATTTGCTGCATCTGAACAGCTAAATCGTTTCTTTCATCAACATCAAATGTGTTGTTCATCTCCTGTGCAAGCTCCTCTAATTTTGCATTAGAATATGCTCCTCGATTCTTTGTTGAATCAGACAAACAGTGTGTGCTAAAGAAATACATTGGGTCACCAATACCAGCTGTAACAAATGCTGCTGCATATACATCCCAGCCTGTAGGCTCTGAAACGATTGTGCCGTGGTCAGCTGTTACATTTAACTGTACATCAATTCCGATATCTTTTAGATTAGCCTGGGCGCTCTCAGCTAAAAGAGGAAGCTCCTGTCTGCTAGGATATGATACCCAATTAATTGTTAATGTCTTTCCATCTTTTTCTCTGATTCCATCACCATCAGTATCAACCCAACCTGCCGCTTCAAGAACTTCTTTAGCCTTTTCAGGGTCATACTCCTTGGCATTTACACCCTCGCCAAATGGGAATGAATCAGGGAATGCACCTGCACCAACATAACCATATCCATTTAATAACGTATTTACGAATCCTTCTTTATCAATACCAAGAGCAATTGCCTCTCGTACTGCATCATCCTTTATGATATCTGAATTATAGTTCATCTGAAGATAGAAAGCTCGGCTTGTTGCTGTGCTTGTAAATACATAATCATCATTTTCAAATAATGGATAACTTGCATATGCCATACCATAAGCAGCGTCAATATCTCCATTCTGAAGTGCCATTGCAAGTGTATCTCCATCAGAGATAGTAAGAACAGTTACTTCATCAATATTTACATTTCCACCCCAGTAATTCTCGTTCTTTACTAGATTAATATGATCATCTGTCACTAGCTCTGTTGCAACAAATGGACCTGTACCAACAACAATTCCATCTGCATTTCCAGCTGTAACATCTATGATACAACCATAAGGGTCGCAAAGATAATTGATTAATGTTGGCTTTGGTGTTGTAGTTTTAATTGTAAGCTCAAGCCCATCTGCCTCAATTGAATCAATTGCTAAATCTCCTGCTGCACGTTCATGAACTGCAACCAAATCCTCGATGCAAGCCTTTACTGCCTCTGCATCACAAGGATTTCCGTTAGAGAATGTTACGCCATCCTTAAGTGTAATTTTCCATGTTAATTCATCAATGCTTTCATAACTTTCAGCAATCCATGGCTCAAGTTCCATATTGTCATTGAACTTAAATAGTGTCTCTCCCACACCGTAGCGGATTGCTGCCCATCCACAATATGTATCATGTGGATCAATATTTGCCTCTTCATTTTCCGCATTAAATGTTGTGTCTCCAAGGACAAAAGTCTTCTTTCCTGATTCTACATTAGAATCAGCTGTCTGATTCTCTGCTTTTGTTCCACAGCCTACAAATGTAGCTGCTGTGAGAGTCAAAGCAAGCATTATTGCTACTAACTTTTTCATTATAAATACTCCTTTTTATATATTAAAAATTTCTTTACTAAAGAAATTTCTAATTCTTTATTTCTTTAACGATCCTGATATATTTTTAGGGTCTATAGCATCACGAAGTGTATCTCCAAAAAGATTGAAAATAACAACTGAAATAAAAATTGCAATTCCTGGTGACAATACAACCCATGGATAGGTCTGTAGCATGCTTCGTCCATTGGACATCATACTTCCCCACTCTGCTACAGGTGGCTGTGCCCCAAGTCCCAAGAAGGATAAACCTGCAATCTCCATCATCATAGTTCCAATATCCAATGTAGCTGTCACTATAATTGGACCTATGATATTTGGAATCACATGACGGCTAATTATTTGTAATGAATTATCTCCTGCCAGTTTTGCAGCCTCAATATATGTGCTATCTTTTATGGATAATGTAAGTCCTCTGGCAACCCTGGAATACTTTGGCCAGCTTATAACCGCAAGTGCGATTACCGCATTTACGATACCTCCACCTAGTATTGCTGCTACTGCCAGAGCAAATACTAATCCTGGGAAAGCAAGACATAAATCTGATATTCTCATAACAACAAAATCAACTTTATTACCAAAGTATCCGCATATAATTCCTATGGTTGTGCCAAATACTGCAATAATTGCTACCAGAGCCAGTGTCGATAATATGCTTACCTGTCCTCCTATTATTACCCTTGAAAACATATCTCTTCCGTAGGCATCTGTTCCCATAAAGTGCTCTAAACCAGGAGCTTGATATGCAACACTCAAATCCTGTTCATATGGGTCATAGGGGCATATATATGTTGCAAAAATTGCCATACAAATAACGAGAAAAACTAAGCAACTCATTATGATTAATTTGATTTTCTTTTTCATGATTCTCTATCCCCCAATCTAATTCTTGGGTCCAAGAATCTGTATGATAAATCTGTAATAAGATTAACGAGCACATAGATAATGGCCATCCACATTACATACGCCTGAATGATAGGATAGTCTCGCATATTTATTGCATCTACTGCCATTTTTCCCACTCCGTCCCACATGAAAATGGATTCCACAATAGCTGTTCCACCCAAAAGACTTCCAATGGATAAGGCCAACAATGTAATTATTGTTACAAGTGTGGCACGAAGCACGCTTCCCATGAGTGTAATTGAAAACTTTACACCTCTTGCCTTGGCTCCAACAATATAATCCTTGCTTAGCTCGTCCAACACAATTGTACGAACCTGACGTAAGTATTTTGAAGACATAGCTATAGCCAAAGTCAAAGTTGGCATAATTATGCTTGTGCTATTTATATCTTTAGATATGATAGGTAGCCAGCCTAACTTGATTCCTAGGAAATACATCAACACAAGTGATACGAAAAAGTTAGGCAGACTATTTCCAATAAAGCTAAAAAATCTAATAACGTAGTCTATGAATTTGTTTTGATATACAGCTGATATAACTCCAAGAGGAATGGAGATAATGACTGTAAGTGCAATTGATGTGACTGTAAGCAGTATTGTGGCTGGAAGCTTTGAAACAAATGTCTCAAATACATCTTTGCCCGAGACATAACTAACGCCCATGTCACCGTGAAGTAAATTGCCAAGCCATCTAAAATATTGAACTAAAAAGGGAGAATTAAGTCCTAATTGTTCCCTTGCCATATCTAACTGCGTCTCTGAAATGACTTGTCCTGTGTTCAACATTTTCTGCTCAACAACATCGCTTCCTGCAAGTCTCATCATTGCAAATGATAGAAATGTAATTGCAAACAGAATCGGTATTAACTGTAATACCCTTTTAATTATATATACCAAAAAAATACCCCTTATTCTTTAAAACATACAAAGTAAATTTTATAGTCATACTTTATATATCTCAATAGATTTAAGGGGTATTAGTTATTCATTTATGTATAGCTTATATTCCGTTTTGGAATACCTTTATTACATGAATCGCTCCATAACTTCTGTGGTATGCATGGCCAAGATTCCTGCTCCAAAAGCTTCCATAATTTCTGTATAGCTATCATCTATAAACATAATCTCGTCCATATTGTAGCCGTCCCGTTCTGCAATCATCTTCATTATGAGAACTTTTTTATGACGTGTTTCTGTTGAAATCAAATCTCCATGATGCTCGAAAACACCTGGGTAACACTCTCTCAGACGGTTATATTTTGAGTTGTATTCAAAAGAGTTGCTACATTCTGTAAGGCCATAAATCTTAACGCCATGATTAAAATGTAAATCATCGATAAGATTCTTTACTCCTCTAGGAGCCTGGCATTTGATGTAAGCATTATTGTTTATATTATATTTAAGCCAGTCGTTAGCATCTTCAAAACCAACTATTCTTTTACCAGCTTCGTTGTACATTTTTAGGCAAAGAAGTGTGTTATCTACATCACCAAACAACACCTTTATCTTTTTTAGCTTCTCCTGCATAATTATGACTCCTTTCGACCGCTTTCTATTAGCTCCTTTTCAAAGGCTTCCGGATTTTTTAAATAATAATCCTGATGTTCTTCCTCTGCCTCATAAAAGCTTTTAAACTTTTCTACGGAGATTTGAACCTTCTTACCTGTCTCCTGCTCCAGCTCCTTTATCTTTTTTTCAGCAATAACTTTTTCTTCATCAGAATTGTAATAGATAGCTAATGTATAAGAAAAACCTTTATCAATGAACTGTCCCTCTCCGTCAAATGGATCAACGTTTGCAAGATAAATATCAAGCAATTTATCATAGGTCACATTTGCTGGATCATATGTCAATTCAATAGTTTCCCTATGTCCTGTCTTTTGTGCCTTAACATCCTCATATGTAGGATTTACTTCATCACCACCTGAGTAACCACATGTAACCTGGTCCACTCCATATATTTTATAAATTGGTGTCACACACCAAAAACATCCACCTGCAAAATATGCTTTCATGATTGTACCTCCAAAACTAGTCTGTAGAAATTATATCACATACCATTGAATTGCATCAGTTTTTTGTTTTACCAATCATCCTTATATTTTAACCAGTTATCAGTCAACTAAATCTGCAGTGTTTATTTGTGCTATTATTCACTCTGTTATCAATCAATATATGGGAGGATTTTTACAATGAGGAAAAAAACTATTTCTCTACTGATGGCATCATTGTGTGTCTTCGGTCTTGTGGGTTGTGGTACAACTGAATCTTCAAACAGTGATGCCACAGTCGATGCAAACACTCCAGTTTCATTAACTGGAACACAAAAAGCTGTAGTAGTTGGTGATGATTGGGGCCCAGCGGTAACTACTACAATAATTCACTTTAATGATTCAATTGATTCTTCATCAGTATCGGCTGATACATTTTCTGTATCTGAAACCAAAGAATCATTCAACTATGCCGCACTTATGGATGAAAACTTTGAAGGTGATCCTTCAGAACACATTACAGCAACTGCAGATAGGACCGTATTAGATGCCTACACCTGTGATGAGAATGGAAACAAAACTGATTCATCTGAATATGTTGCCCTTGAACTATCTTATAGTCCAGATGAGGGTAACCCATTCTGCTACGATGTTTTCACTTGGCAAAACACTGTGTGCTCACCTTATGAATTGGATGTTACATTAAATGATGGTCAAACTTTAAAGAGTGCAGATGGAGCTGATATTTCTGATGTCACAATTGACTCGGCTATTGATTTATCTTTAGATGGTTCGATTTATCCTCAACTTGAAAACGTTGATTTAACAGGAACATATTCAGATGACAAGTATACACTGACATATGGTTCTTATGCTCCAGAAGATGACGGAAATAAACACCCACTTGTTATTTGGATTCATGGTGCAGGAGAAGGTGGTACACAAAACGAAATCGCTGTATTAGGCAACGAAGTAACAGCTTTATATTCCGATGAATTTCAAGAAGTAATGGGTGGAGCTTATGTACTTACACCTCAAACAGATACCTTCTGGCTTACTTATAATGAAAATGGAGATTGGGCCGATAATCCTGGTACAGACTCTGTTTACCTTGAAACATTAAAAGGCCTTATAGATGAATACGTTGCATCTAATCCTAATATCGATACAAATCGTATTTATATTGGAGGATGCTCAAATGGTGGCTATATGACAATGGATATGATTATGAATTATCCTGATTATTTTGCAGCTGCTTTCCCAATCTGTGAAGCTTATGCCGATAGCGGTATTACAGATGCACAGATTTCATCACTAAAAGATTTACCAATCTGGTTCATATATGCTAAAAACGATACAACTGTTGTTCCAGAAGACTTTGAAATTCCAACAATCGAACGACTCGAAGCAATAGGTGCTAATGTTCATTCTTCAGTATTTGACGATGTACATGATACAACTGGCCGCTTTACTGGCGAAGACGGTGAAGCATACCAATACATGGGTCACTGGTCATGGTTGTACTTCTTCAACAATGAATGTGAAGAAGATGGCATAAATATGTGGTCATGGCTTGCGGAACAGAGCAAATAATAACTACTAGATAATAACTTCATTTTTCTTTTACAATATAAAAAGCGCTGGCATTGCCAGCGCTTCTCTTTATCCCATTATTGAATTACGTCAAAATTAAGTATTGTAGCTTCATCATATTCATTCTGAATGCTGTCTACTATGTCAGAGCTTTCTGATTTTGTTTCTTCCCCTGCCACCTCATGGTAATAGAATTCTTCGTTACCCTCATCATCATATTCTATCCATGAAGACTCAACCTCAATTAACTCATTATCTTCAATAGTATATTTTGCAGTTCCATGATAGATTCCAACATATAAATAACCATCTTTAACTGCAAGTGGATAAGCTGTGCCTATAGAGGATACATTTCCAATACACTCTGGCACGCCATCATTGTACACATATATTGCTGAATCTATAGCAGCCATATTGCCATCCATATTATCGTAAGCAAATGTGCATACTAACAAAGCGTCTGTATCACCGATTGTTTCGTTTGTATAGCCCATTCCTGGCTCAAGAACTGTGTCTACAATCTGAGTAAATGTATCACATCCTGATATATCTAAGTTTAATGGATATTCAGCTATTTCAGACTCTACTTCAGTTGTTTCTTCTGACTCTTCTGGTTCACTTTCAACTGATTCTTGTACCTGATTAGTCTCCTCTGAGTTTTCTAATTCTGATGTGTTATCTGTGTTGGACTGTCCACAGCCGACCAATAATAAACCACACAGAAAGCATACGAGTAATTTTTTCATCTCTTCCCCTCCAATTGAACTATATATTATATTTCCAAACACTCTTCATTTGGGATACTAATGTATTTACATCCCAGTGTTTGTTACTATTCTTAGGACTGTTTGGATCATTTACAATGATTTTTCCGTTTGAATCTATTCCAGTTAATACAATAAAATGCCCTGTTTTTGTAAAATCTCCTGGTGACATTGAGCAAATCATAGGCGTTTCGCTGGACAAATTGTCTGTAATATATTCCGAAGAAACATTTCCACTAGAAACGCTCAGTCCGTAATGCCGCGCACCTTCTGTCATAATATCCCAAGATGTTCCCTGACCATATGTATAGTATCCCTTGTCTGATGCATATTCTGCAACAACATATGGATTTATATCTGCATCTTGCTCTAATCCACAAACAACCATTGCAAGACATGTAGGCCCACAACCTGCTACACCTACGTAATTAGCGCCATAGTTTTTATATCCCCATCTTTTATCCCACTGGATAAAAAGAGGAATGTCTTTCTTTGACATTTCATCTGACACATCCATGTCAAGATCAGCATATGCATATTTATTGAAATTCTTAACGTATTCCTCTGCTTCAGGATACTTCTCACCAAACTCGATAACATTATCTGGCACCCCGTCTAAATCATCCTGTTTTGAAATGTTATGAACGCAGAATCCAATTAGCAGTAAAGCTACTAAAGAACAGGCCAAGAAGGATTGACGAATATAATTAGGCTTCTTAGTATGTAGGTGATGAGTTTTTACTGGCTGATACTCATCATAAAATATATCTTCATATGTTTGCTTCTTTATATGTCTCTTGTTACTTCTTTTAATTCCAAATATAAAATGAATAAAAAAAACTAGACCTAAAATAAAAAAGACAATATTGTCATTGTATAACCAATCTGGACTAACATAATAGTCAATCGCCATAAGGCATAACATGGTCAAAGCCAATAACAATATCCCCTGTATTAACCACAAGAAAAAGCCAATTATTCTCATACTTCAATTCCCCATATGTTCTAGACTGTACTACAGCTTATAGTACAGTTTTATCACATCATATAAACACTGTCAATGTTAGCTGTATATGATTATAATAAGGATTTCGCCAAAAATACCATGCGTGAGAGGGCGCTGACGTCCAGTGGACGTCGTTTAGCGCCGACCGAGCCGGCAGGCGAGAGTTCGAACCTGTTCGAATTCGACCTGCCGGTGAGTTAAAAGAAAAAAGAGATAGGTAAAACCTATCTCTTTTTCTTTTAATTTAGCGTGCGTGAGAGGATTCGAACCCCCGACACCTTGGTCCGTAGCCAAGTGCTCTATCCAGCTGAGCTACACACACACAATATTCAGTTTCACTCAAAAGAGTGAATGCCGTAGACCGGAATCGAACCGGTACGATGTCGCCACCACGGGATTTTAAGTCCCGCGCGTCTGCCAGTTCCGCCACTACGGCATCTACAATCAAATTAATGATTGTGAATGGGACCTACAGGGCTCGAACCTGTGACCCCCTGCTTGTAAGGCAGATGCTCTCCCAGCTGAGCTAAGATCCCACAAATAATATAGAACTGGAAACGACCCCAGAGGGACTTGAACCCTCGACCTCCGCCGTGACAGGGCGGCGCTCTAACCAACTGAGCCATGAGGCCATATTATATTTTATAGAAAGTGGACCCTCAGGGACTCGAACCCTGGACCGACCGGTTATGAGCCGGTTGCTCTAACCAACTGAGCTAAAGGTCCATATTGTGTATACAAGCAAGACCCTTATAAAAAAAATTGGCCTCTTTCTACTCAATAGAAAAAAGCCGATGATCGGACTCGAACCGATAACCTGCTGATTACAAATCAGCTGCTCTGCCAATTGAGCCACATCGGCTTATTGTTTGCCAAAGGCAAGTGACTCCGACGGGAATTGAACCCGTGTTACCGCCGTGAAAGGGCGATGTCTTAACCGCTTGACCACGGAGCCATCAGCTCCCCAAGTAGGACTCGAACCTACGACAACTCGGTTAACAGCCGAGTGCTCTACCAACTGAGCTATTGAGGAATATTAATTTGGTTGACTAGCAACCTCAAAACTTCACACAGTATTCCGATACTACATATCTTCTTTTTAGAATAAACCTTCGATCTATTAGTAT